>JBFRWD010000056.1:0-21468 GCA_051439425.1 Synechococcus sp. | reverse complement strand
GCCATGCAGGCATCGGGAATGGCGGAGCAGGTGCGGCGGTTTTCAGGGGGGATCGCCGGTATTTGTGGTGGGATGCAGATGTTAGGGCAGTCAGTCGCCGACCCTGAGGGGTTTGAAGGGGAGGCCAAAACGGTTAGTGGGTTGGGGCTGTTGCCGCTAGAGACTACGTTTACGGGCGATAAGGTGACCCAGCAGGTTTCCACCAGCAGCCGCTGGATGGGGGAAATGGCCATCGCCGGATACGAGATTCACCAAGGTCGCACGCAATTTGGCGCAGGTGCCAACCCGATGTTCGAACGTCCCGAATTGGGCTGTGTCTCATCAGACGATCGCGTATGGGGCAGCTACTTGCACGGACTGTTTGATAACCACGCTTGGCGCAGGCATTGGCTGAATCGAGTGAGAGCCACGAAAGGATTGAGGTCGCTACCGATAGTAGAGGGCCATTTCAGCGAGGAGCGCGATCGACTACTCGACCGTTTGGCTGACGCCTGGCACCCTCACCTCAACCTCGCTCACATTGGCTATCAAGCTAAGAGGATATAAAGTAGCCCGTTACCGCTGGGAGAAACTACTCCAGCCGGCTGCAGGTGTAGCGTTCGATCGCCTGCAGAAAAATTTCCACCCCAACCCCCAGTGCTGTTTCGTCAAAATCAAACCG
Source organism: Synechococcus sp. (assembly GCA_051439425.1). Classification (GTDB taxonomy): domain Bacteria; phylum Cyanobacteriota; class Cyanobacteriia; order Thermostichales; family PCC-7336; genus PCC-7336. Next base: position 20,807 of record JBFRWD010000056.1, on the reverse strand, counting down.
AGGATGGTGATGGGGATAATTGAGTCCGGCGGCAGCATTGGCCGAGCCCAAAAAGAAATAACACCCTGGAACCGCATCCAAGAAGAACGACATATCCTCCCCCCCCATCGTCATTTCCGGCACCGCCCGAGCCGCATCCCCCAACACGGCGATCGCACTCTGCTTAACCAGCTCGGCAATCTTTACATCGTTATTAACCGCTGGGTATAGCGAATGATAGTCGAGCGAATACGTTGCGCCATGCGCCTGACAAATACCCTCCACCACCTGCTCGATCCGCTGCGGTAGCCACTCTGCCATCTCTTTCGAAAAGCAGCGCACCGTACCCCACATTTCAGCGCGTGGGGCAATCACATTGAACGCATTGCCCGCTTCAAACTTGCCAATCGAGATCACGGCAGATTCGAGGGGATTAACGTTGCGCGACACGATGGTGTGCAGTGCCGTTACCACCTGAGCACCAATGGCGATCGCATCCACTGTCTGGTGGGGAATAGCTCCATGCCCCCCTTTACCAAATATATGGATGCAGAACTCATCGGAGTTGGCCATCGAAGGTCCCTCCTTCACCCCCACTGTCCCCAATGGCAGGTTGTTCCACAAGTGAAGTCCGACCATTGCCTCAACATCCGGATTGCGTAAGACCCCAGCTTCAATCATGGGTTTGGCCCCCCCTGGTCGCTCCTCTGCCGGTTGGAACAGAATTTTGACCGTCCCCTGCAATTGCGCCCGATGTTGGTGCAGAAGATAGGTCGTTCCTAATGCGATCGCTGTATGTCCATCGTGGCCGCAGGCATGCATGCGCCCATCATGTCGGGAGCAATACTCAACCTTGTTTTCCTCCTGCACTGGTAAAGCGTCCATATCAGCCCGCAATCCTATAGTGGGGCCATCGTGCTCTCCACGCACGATGGCAACAATCCCCGTCTCGGCTACACCAGTCTCGTGTTCAATGCCCCACTCCGAGAGGCGATCGACAATAAATGCTGCAGTCTTACGTTCCTCAAACCCTAGCTCGGGATACCGATGGAAGTGCCGCCTCCATGCCACAAGATTGGACTGCAGTTCGCATACTGTCTCGCGCAAATTGAAGGCAACAGATCGATCGGTGGAAGAAATGCCGAGCAATGGTTTATCCAAACTTTATTTCTTTAAGATTAGCCCCCTTAATCTATTTCACCGCTTCAGCCAAATCAGCGGTTATCCGGAAATTACGGAGGCTTCATAAACAAATAGAACGCCTAGTTTTGATTTCATTGTGCGCCAATACTATCGTCAAAAACACTGGGATCGGCCGTTCGAATCCAAAAGAAAGGCCGATGTCTCATTTGTGTCTCTTACGGAGACTTCATTTAGCGAAAGACACATAGAGAATCGGGGAGTTTTCTCCGTATTATCACTGTTCATCCCAGCACACTGCATGAAAATATCACGATCTTCTGGGAACTATTAGTAGCGACGTCAGCGAATATACGTCGCTATTTTCACGAAGTTTTCACGCCAATGTCGCTAAATATACTTAACGACATTGGCTCGCCCTGAGGTTCACCTGTCATGCCTACTGCCATCTGCTCCACACTCAGTACCTATCTGAAGCTGTGCTCTCAGCCTGATTTCACTGGCGTGTTCAACATCACAAACAATAACGGAACCGCCTGGAGGTTACTGTTTTTGGCAGGCAGCCTTGTGGCAGACGCTGGCGGCATGTTTCCCCTCCAGCGCTGGCAACGACAAGTGGCGCGCTATCGCTCGAACCTTCCTCAAGGGGAGTTTCGTTACCCAGAAAACGAATGGAATTACTTGGTTCTGAACGAGCTGATCGTGAAAAACGCGATCGCCGAACCCAGAGCAATCAAAATTCTGGGCAGTAGTGTCTGCGAAATCTTATTTGAGGTGGCACTGCAAGAACTCAACCACGAAGGCAACTCTGCCGTTAACAACTACAAGATGACTTGGCAGTCGCTTGACACGTTTGAGGAAGCACCGCTAGTTTCTATCAACATCAATAAAGTGTGGCCAGATGTGGCGAAGCTAGTTGAGCGCTGGGATCAAAAAGGCTGGAAAGCAATTTCCCCCAGTTCAGTCCCTACCGTCATCAACCCGGATATGCTGGCTCAATTGACATTTGGTACAAATTTTTCCGGATTGCCAAATGTGATTGATAACAATTGCACCTTGTGGGAACTGGCTGCACGGCTCAAGTGCTCGATCTACTCGATTACTCGGACCATCGTCGCCTTGGAACAAGGCAAGTGCATTCAATTTGCCGGCACATCCAACCTCAGCGATGAAGAGCACGCCATTAACGAAATGGGCACGTCTTCAGGATTACATGATGTTCCCACCGTTATTTCGCTAGGAATTTGATCGGCAAAACTTCCTCCCCCATTCCATTTGTCTCGACCCGAACATCCGCAAACTCCCCCAACATGCGCTGGTACCTATCGCGATCGGCAATCCGCTATGGAGACTTCCCAGACCACTTTCCCTTGAAAATTAGTTGTTCTCGCGGTCTCAACCCTCCAGACCTTACAGCGAATTACTATATTTCGCCGCCATCGAGACAGGTGCTTTCATCTATGGAAATCAAATAATCGTGTCAATCTGCTGGTTGTAGTTCCGTTGGTCTGGAATAATATGACATCCTACAATCAACACCACTAGCACCGTCCATAGCAATGCGTCCGGAGTCCACTCTCAATCAGCTGAAGGCGTCTTTACCTGAAGAGCGTCTACCCTCCAGCTTTGGCGTCTATTTCAAAAATACTTTGGTGGCCCTCTGTCATGCTCTAGAGGATCACATTCTACAGACCTCTGAGGGTAGCGATGATAGCAATCCACTGGTGCTGGTCACGTTTCAGCGGGGGAAGTGGTACCTGCAAGAAGCCGATCGCTATTTAGAGATCGCTCAAAAATCTCGGCACGTTATCGTTGCTGCGGTTGCCGATAGCGGATTTCACACCCACCAGACTGGTGAGCTGGATAATGTTACGCTCGTCGACTTAGATCCGGCGGATAGCTGGGTGGAGGAGTGGAATCTCATTATTTTGGCCCCTAACTATTCAGCGATGGTATTGTGCCACGAGCTGGAGTCGGCGGAATACTGGGAGGGGATGCAGCCTGGCCAAGATGTCGAGCGCAAGTTTTACGGTCTCTGGACCTTCGAGCAAGATTTAGTCAGCGAAGCAGCAGAGATCGCAATATCTCGAATTGAACCCTACAATCCCGAACTCGCCGCCCAATTGAAAACTCAGATGGCAGACATTGGTACCTGTACCGATTGCCCCCCTGCAGATTTGAGTGGTGTGGTTTCGCGCATTGTCACCTACTTGCAAAGTAGCCAGGAGCAGCTGGTTGCCACCCACCGTCAAAACCGCGAGCTATGGGATCTAGAGGGACAGGCAAAACGGCTCAACCGAAATATTACGGCCAATAAATTGCAGGCATTTTTGCGTATGGCACAGCGGGTGGACAAGCGTGACCCGTTTAACTCCGTTGCATCCCTTCAAGTTTCCGCCCTCTCGGAGACTATCGGACAGATTTTAGATATTCCCACAATTGAGCTGCGCCGTTTGCGTCTAGCCGGTCTACTCTTTCGTATCGGTTTGTCAGAAGCACCCGCCGAGGTTTTTACTCTCCCCGCGTCCGAATTGGACGAGCGTAGCCCTACGTTTTGGCGCGATCGCGGTTCGATTGGGGCGCAGTTGCTTTCATCCATGCCCGAGCTGAAGTCAGTCATTGCGATTGTCAAGCATCAACTGGAGTATTGGAACGGCGGCGGTCTGCCAGATAGTCTCAAAGGCACTAACATTCCGCTGGGCTCCCGCATTCTCGGTTTGGTCGCGTTTTTCCAAGATCTGACTCAACCCCGTGGCGATCGCGAAGCCATGTCCCTTAACGATGCATTGGCGGAATGTGAGGCACTCAGTGGCTCTCGGTTTGATCCCGAACTGGTGACGGCTCTCACCACCGTAGTCCGCTTGGCCGAGGTTGGTATGCTGCAGCTACCTCAGCAACCCAGCCAAAGCCCAACAGTATGGCTGGAAGAGGCCATCGATCCACCAATGACCGATCCACAGGCAAATGGACCCCAGTTAAAGACGGGTCAGCCAAAGTCGGAAGTGGCATAGTAAGGAGCGGGCACCGTTTTGGTTGAGGGTAACTAGTGGCAGAGCAACCGATAGCACCAGCCAGCGATCTGGACATAGCGGCGATTTTCCGAGGGGAAGTTACGAATCTAGCCGATGCCGAATTGGCAGGCGTGAACCTTGCAGGGGCTCAATTGGCAGGCTGCGATTTGTCCCGTGCGAATTTGACCGGTGCGAACTTAGCAGGGGCCGACCTCACGGGTGCTACCGTCCGGGCCAATTTAAGAGGGGCCGATTTAACGGGAGCAAAGCTGTCCAACGCAGATTTTCGCGGGGCAGATTGTCGTGGGGCTTTGTTGCTGGACGCGGCAGGAGTGCAGGTGAGTTTTTCCGGAGGGTTTCTGTCCGGCGCGACATTGAGTAAATCGACACTTACGCTATCTGATTTTCGGGGGGCCGATTTGCGTGGAGCGAATTTAATTGAAGCGGTGTTGCAGCAGGTGGACTTGAGCAATGCCAATTTGTCTGGGGCAGATTTGCTCAGAGCGAATTTGGAAGAGTCAAACTTGGTCGGTGCGATTGGAACTGGGGCGAATTTATCGTACGCCAATCTTTTATGTGCAACCCTCGATAGGGGCGCGATCGCAGGGGCTACGTTAGAAGGCACCTGTTTAACGGGAACCGGATTGGAGACCTAAGCGAATATTGCTTATCGAAATACAAGCTCTCCACATTGATGAGTCTGTTGAGACAGTACCGAGGTCATTTCAGCCAACAGTTCCTGAACGTCTTGATAACTCAGTCGATACCTCACGTACCACCTCACTGCCATGATGATGATTGACAGAGGGGAATGACGATATTTGAACGGAGTATCTGCTGGCATCAATTAAGCGAATTAGGCAGGGCACAAGGGCTCAGACTAGCACCTCGCTTGAGTCAAGCCGAATTTTGCAACACAACTGTTTTTAGTACTACCGTATTTGAGATCGCCTAAAAACTTCTTCCCGTATGGGATGCAGAATTTCGATCGCATGATGAATTGTCAGAACGTAAGTGTGTCGCAATATGTCCGCCGCCTCATCGCCAAAAGCTCCTCACATCGATCCCCAAAGTTGGATCGCGCCTACTGCTGTGGTCTGCGGAGATGTCACACTTGCAGCCTGCAGCAATATTTGGTTTGGGGCCGTGTTGCGAGGGGATATCGAGTCGATTTCAGTTGGAGAGTGCTGCAACGTGCAGGATGGGGCTGTGATTCATTGTGACGAAGGGCAGCCGGTGGTGTTGGATGAGTTTGTCACGGTTGGCCATAAAGCGATCGTTCATTCGGCCCATATTGAACGGGGATGTTTGATTGGGATGGGGGCGATCGTGATGAATGGGGTACGGATTGGGGCAGGCAGCATTGTGGGGGCTGGGGCCATTGTCACCAAGTCAGTCGAGCCCGGAACGTTGGTGGTGGGTACACCGGCAAAGCCTCGCCGCAGGCTGGCAGATGATGAGATTGCTGACTTAATCGTTCATGCAAAGCATTATTGGGAGTTGGCGATCGCTCACAAAAACGGACAGTTTCCCCCGATCGGACAAACCTGAAACCGTAAAACTCTAGCCTTGCCCAGATTGGCAAGGTAGTCAGCAACCTAAGAAGCAGAATTAATGGCGAGCGATCGCTGGTTGAGCCACTCGCGCCACCTGTGCCAGAGGAGGAGGGGAAGCGCCATTAGAGACCGGTGCCCCATCTGGATAGAGGCGATACCCCACATTTCGCACCGTCTGAATCAGGTGAGGCTGTTGAGGATTGGCCTCTATCTTTTTGCGCAACGACAGAATATGCGTGTCCACCGTGCGGGGATTGTCGATCGCATCCGGCCACGCTCGCTGCAACAGCTCGGATCGTGACAGCGGCTCTCCAGCAGCCTGCGCCAACACAAACAGAAGGCTGAATTCTTGAGGAGTCAGCTCAATCGCACGATTGCTAACCGTAACCTGCCGCTGCACCAAATCAATTTTGAGCGTTGAATAGTTAAGGCTAGATGGCGGAGTGTTGCGATTCAGACGCCGAGCCAGAGCCTCCACACGCGCAGCAAATACCTGCATACTCATAGGCTTGATCATGTAATCATCAGCCCCCGCTTGCAGACCACTGATGATATCGGAATCCCCATCGTTAGTAGACAGCATCAAAATTGCAATATCAAGCTGCTGATAGGCCCATGCACATAACCCCTTTCCGGCATTATTAGGCAAATCACCATCTACGACCAAAATATGGGTCAGTCGCTTACGTAAAGCAGCTTTTGCCTGCTCCGCACTACTACAGGCATGGACAACATGCCCAGCTTGCTGAAGTTGCCAGCTCAACAGCGTCTGCAAATGAGGATTTCCATCGACTATCTGAATGTGCAATGACGTCACTTCAGAACTCCTTATCGAGTTGAACCCCTGCACCACTGCTATTTCTAGAACGATTGAAAATCGCAGTTCTTGATATGAAAGAGAGGCAATCGTGATTGCATCTCAGACAATTCTCAAACTCAATCGTAGTAGCTTTAACGTGCGCCCAGGGCGGCGGTTGCAAACCTATCAACATGTTATGTGGGGAGGTTGTAGCTGTTACTACCTACACCCTTTGGCAGCTCCGATCCCGCCAAAAAGGTGAGTTCATAACCAAACGATTATTAAGTTTAATACAGACTATATTCTGAAAAACCAGCCAAGAGTCGTACCATCACTGGCGTCTTTTTTCGCGGAGAGAAAAGCCCTGCAAGGCTCTACAGCCCTGACCTCGAACCCTCTTCCCAATTCTATGCGCACAGATATAGGCAGGATATTTCTAGCGAGAAAACCAACAATATCTGTAGTCGATGACTAAACATATTTAAAGATTGTCTACGTTTCATCTCTCTGAGACCCCATACTACGGGCCTAATTCGCATTCTCCCCCCAACCCTTCCACAATCGTGCAAGTGTTATAGACCAACATTCCTTGATAGCTGCCTTCAGGAGTTCCCTGTGCTCCAACCCCATCAGCAATCAAAACATTATCCGAAATCTGCACACCAGCTTCTGCCGCCACGGTGCGCAAGACGCGATCGTTGGTCGTTAGCTCTGCAAACAGAGTTGGAACTCCGATTTCTCGGACGCTCGTGACCAGTTCGCTAACCCGAGCGGCTGTAGGCTCTTCTTCGGGAGACAGTCCCAACAACGTTCCGGCAACTGTCAAACCGTAGGCGCGAGAGTAATAACTCATCGCATCGTGGGTGGTTACTAACTGTCGTTGCGCTTCCGGTATGGTCTGAATTTGTTCGACTATCCAAGCATCTAGTTCACGCAGTTGGGCCTGCAAGTCTTCGCTATTCTCGGCATACACCCCGGAGTTCTCAGGAGAAAGCGTTGTTAATGCATCGTGAATGGTCTCCACCATGCGTAGCCCATTGTTTACGTCGTGCCAAATGTGAGGATCTGGCACCGGCTGCCCGTCAGCATTGTATTCAATGAGATTTTGCACCGACTGGTCGTGAACGGCAATTTGGGCGGAGGGATTTGAACTCGCGCTCACCATCTGGATAATGGAGGGTTCAAAGTTCATGCCTGCATAGAGGATTAAATCCGCCTGCTCGATCGCCCGTCGGTCTGATGGCGTCCCTTCATAGGTGTGCGGATCTTGGTCGTAATCAATCAGGCAGTCCAACTCAACTGTGTCTTCAGCAATCTGAGACGTTATGTCGCACAACACGCTGTAGGACGCCACCACCAAAGGTTTACCTACGCTTGTCGCCGAGTTGTCTGCTCCTCCAGATGAACAACCAAGTGCGATTGCCGCAGCCCCCATCCCAGAAATCAGTGCTATGGAGCGTTTAAAACGTTGCCACTCAAATGCCATAAAACCTTTCCTATATCCCTTGCCCAAAGGCTCAACCTTCGATTGGTGCAATGAAATGAAGCAGCAGCCCAGGCCACACCAATATGGTCTCTAAGTGTGTCGACCCAATACCAATCACGTTTTCATAATCGTTTCATCTTTATTCTGCACAATGAACGGTGAGTTTGGTATGCTGTTTTCATATTTGATTCATTTTTGGGTCATTTTCTCGTCATTATTGTCTGGGCTACGACACCATCTGTTGCTGTCAGTACTGCTGGGCTTAAGGTTCCTTCAGTCATTGCACGCTGTGTCGAATTTGAGCAACTCGATATACCGAACAGGTAGATTCCTCGGACTTCACACACGACCGAGTTCGGTCTGACGCCACTCAGAAGGAGGTAGAGCAATGCTGAATATCGATCGCCTCTCCGTGCGAGACTTGTTCGTTCAGTACCGAGGTATTCACGCCCTGGACGATGTGAATTTCACTGCCGATGGCGGTCAAGTTCTGGGTATTTTGGGGCCAAATGGAGCGGGAAAAAGTACGCTGCTCAAAGCAATGCTCGGCTTGATTCCGACTAGCCATGGAACTGTCCTGTTAGGAGATCGCCCCTTGACTCGCCAGCGATCTCGGGTGGCATACGTTCCCCAGCAATCGCAAATCGACTGGGATTACCCTATTTCCGTCTGGAACTTTGTCATGACCGCCCAGACGGTAGAAACCGGACTGTTTCGGCGACCGGGAAAAGCAGTGCTTCAGTTGGCAGAACAGGCATTAAAACGAGTCGATGTGTGGGATCTGCGAGATCGCCCAATTAGCGCTCTATCGGGAGGGCAACGGCAGCGGGTATTTTTGGCACGAGCCTTGGCCAAACAAGCAGATGTCTTTTTCCTAGACGAGCCGTTTACGGGGGTCGATCGCAGAACGGAAGACATTATTTTCGATATCTTCCGCGAACTGAAAGAGCGAGCTAAAACGCTACTGGTGGTTCATCACGATTTAGGCGAGAGTCTGAATCATTTTGACCGATTGGTGTTGCTCAACAAGAACTTAGTGGCGATCGGTCCTCGGACAGACGTTATGACTGTCGATAATCTGACCCGGGCTTACGGCCAACCGCTACAAGCTGCCGCCGTGTAATACTTCCGTAAACTCTTGATTTTATTTTGGGTCGCTTTTCGCAGGTAATTATGGATTGGCTCGTCGCCCCACTGGAGCTGGAATTTATGCGGACGGCGATCGCAATCGGCGTCATGTTAGGCATCCTGTGCTCTGTTGTGGGCAGCTTCATGCTGGTTCGCCAAATGGGGATGTTAGGAGATGCCATTTCCCACTCGGTGCTGGCGGGTTTACCAGTGGCCTATGTTCTCGGTCTACCCCTATCGGTAGGAGCCGTTGTTGCCGGTGTTTTGAGTGCCCTATTACTGGCCTGGATTGAATCGCAATCCAAACTCAAGATCGATACCGTCATGGCCTTAGTGCTATCGACGTTTTTAGCAATTGGCGTCACGTTAGTTAGCGTTCTGCCAGGGGCCAATCGGATCGATCTCATTCACGTGCTGTTCGGCAATATTCTGGGGGTGACGCAGTCGGAGTTGTGGTTGACAGCAGCGATCGCTGCCTCCATCTGCATCGCCACTGTTTTGTTCTATAAAGAGCTATTGCTTTATAGTCTCGACCCTGTTGGAGCACAAGCCGCAGGTTTGCCCGTGCGGTGGTACTACGCTGGAACCATCACGGCAATTACCTTAACCGTAGTGGCCAGCCTGCAAACGGTTGGAATTTTGTTGGTCATTGCCATGTTGGTTGGCCCTGCCATGACGGCCTACCTCCTGGTCAAGGAACTGCATCAAATGATGGTGCTGGGAGGGGCAATTGGAGCCTTTGCCAGCATTGCCGGAATGTACGCCAGCTATTACCTGGATGTTCCTTCCGGGGCTGCAATTGTGCTGGTGGTTTTTGCCTGTTTCTTCACAGCCTTTCTGTTGAGTCCGTCTCAAGGACTGCTTACCCAACCCAGTGCTCGCCAACGGGCCTTACGACTTCTCCAGGGTATGGCGGTATGGATTAACCGATAAATCTCGAAATCGTGAGTCTTGCGTACTATTGGCAAGCATCTGCTCCCAACCGGCACGGAATTCGGCGTTGTATCCGACGACCTCTACTGCTAGGGATCGATACTGCCAATTCGGACGATGGAATTGTCTATCAACTAAGATAGTATTCCTCTAGTTCTCGCCACAGTCTTCAAGCGTCGGCTCAGCTATCGACGATTGCACATGCCTTTTTCCTCCTCTCGGTTGGTCAAGCCTCTAGCATTCGCCTTGGTGGCGGCGATCGCAGCTTGTAGTTCTCCACCTCCCGAGGAACCCGAACCGACTGCCCCCGAGACAGAGGAACCTCAGGCTGATTCGGGACCGGTCTTCGACTTAGACAACGAGCCCGACGAGTCTGGCCGAACCTACGGCAGCAATTTCATTGCCGATGCAGCACAAGAGGTTGCGCCCGCCGTCGTCCAAATTGAGCCCATCGTGCCTGATAGTAGGGGGCAAAATTCCGATCGCCTCCAACAGTTTTTCGAAGAATTTGGCCCTAACGATCGGGGACAAAACAGGTTCTCTAACCCCAGGCAAGACTTTATTGGGGGCTCTGGGTCGGGCTTTCTTATTGATGCAACCGGTACCATTGTCACCAATGCCCACGTGGTAGGTAACGCCGACATGGTGGCAGCCGTTCTATCCGATGGTCGAGAATTCACCGGATCGGTTGTGGGTCGAGATGCCTTAACAGACCTCGCCGTTATCCAGCTCGACGTAGACGATAATCCGCTCCCATTTGTAGAGTTCGGAGACTCTGGTTTGCTGCGGCCGGGGGAATGGGTGATTGCCCTGGGTAGTCCGCTGGGGTTAAGCAACAGTCTCACGGCAGGTATTGTCAGTGCACTGGGTCGCACCAGCCAGGAAATCCGTGTCGGCGATCGCCGGATTGACTTCATCCAGACCGATGCTGCCATCAATCCCGGAAATTCCGGTGGCCCGCTGATTGATATTGATGGTCGAGTGGTGGGTATCAATACAGCAATCGTCCGAGGGGCAGAAGGAATCGGCTTTGCTATCCCAGTCAATGAGGCTCAGATCGTCATCGATCAGCTCATTTCGGCCGGGCGAGTCGTGCGCTCCTTTGTGGGTATTCGTATGAACACCCTTGACGCCGAATTACTAGAGGAGATTGCCAGATCTCCCAACCCCAGTTCCCTGACAATTGACCCCAGTTTGGAATCAGGTGTTGTGGTGATTGATGTTCTGGAGCGCTCCCCAGCAGCATCCGCAGGACTGAGATCGGGGGATGTGATTGTCGCGCTAGACGGAGAGTCTGTCAGTACTGCGGCCCAGGTTCAAAGCTCAATCTCCGGACGGGCTGTAGGTGAAGAGGTTGAATTCCTTATCAATCGCAATGGCCAAGAGCGCACAATCACAATCACGACGGAAGAACTTCAGCAGCAGTTTGGTTAACTTGAGTCTCTATGGAACCCTGAACTATTGAGTTGCCTAACTAGCCGAGTCGCGTAACCAGCAGAATTTTTCAACCAGCAGCCACATGCCAGAACTTGGTAACTCCTCAATTCAGCCAGCCTAACTGCGTGAGAAGCGAACTTCAGTCGTGCGGCCAATATTGCAGAAATTCCCAGAGTTTTCAGGTGACTTCAAATCCACCATGACTGCCACCTCTCCAGGCCCCAAATTCTCGGGTGAAATAGCCACCTCATCGGCACTCACCATTACAGGCTCGGACGAAGTGCGGATTTCCCGCACAACCCCATCAAGTTTCTGGTGGCGGAACCCATCGGGAATAAAGATGCTGGCATCACCACCTACGGAAATATTGGTGGCATCGCGGGATGAAACCACAGCTTCAACCCATAACCCTTCGCACTGCGCCAACTCGACAATGCCATCTCCAGACACTACCACCGTGTTGGATAGTCCGGGTTGGTATTCTACCGTCCAGATTTCTCCAGCAGTGGGACTGGTAATGTTGGCTGGCGTTTGACGAGAAAGCCGGTCGGTAATGGAATCCAGTTGGCGTTGTTTGTCATCGGATTCAGCCTGTAAGTTTTCTAATACTTGCTCAAAATTAGCAACTTCATTTTGAAGAGCTGACCTGCGATTTTCGACAACAGTTGAAACCGATGAAGACTGCTGTTCGGTTTCATCCCCTCGTCGCGCTGAGGCCAATTGCTCACGCAGTTGGTTGACGACATCCTCAGCACTATCCCGGGCAGCTTCAGCCAATTCAACTTCTTGGTCGGTCATTGTCCCTTCAGCTGCCAAATCCCGAACTTGCACAACATTGGCTTGAGCTTCTCGGGCCGTAGCGATGGCATCATCTAGCTCGGCCTCTAAGAACTCGGTCGAGCCTTGCTGGAGGGATTGTTGAGTACTAGCTTCATCTTGAATTCGCTGAAAGGATTCGCGCCGGTCATTCAACTGCACTTGCAACTGTTGCTGACGATAGATTAGATTTTCTAGTTCATTTTTTAATCGCTGCTGAGTGCGTTGTAGCTCGATGTTACGAGGGTCAAAAATATTGGCTAGCAGCACTCCTTCTTGGACCAACTGCCCGGAATTGATGTTTTGCAGGCGCAACTCCCCGGAAACAGGGGCAGTAATCGAAATAATACGACTGTTGACAAATGCTTTAGTACTGGTGATGGTGTTGAGACGCTGCCATTGCAACAACCCGACCGCAGCAAGAACAGCCGCACCAATCGCTAATGGAGCAGGTTTGAGTAAGGACTGGACAGAAAACGAAGGTTTGGGAATAGAGTTGAGAAAATCTTGTGCGCGATCGACTGGGCTAAGAGCTGGCTGCACTACAGCCGTACTCGACTGACCCGTTACTGATTGACCCGGTATTGATTGACTAGTCGGGGGGGAAGTGCCATTTTCCGCAGCAGACACCTGCTCGTCTGCTGATTCCGTCACATTAAGTTGGTGACTTACCTCAGCCTGCTCCTCCAGTTCGGTAGGTTGATCGAAAGCAGTCACTCCATTGCGAGGCTCTTGAGGCGTATTACGCGATTGAATTTCGTGTCGTTGTGCGGAACGTTCAGCCTCCACGTGCGTATCTTCGGCAGGCTTATATACCAGTGTGGGCCGCTCGCTTGCAGAGACAAAAATCGTCGCGGGCACAGCAGCTACCGCCGCCACTTCCACTTCCACTTTGCCCAGGCGAATAGTGCTGCCCTCTTGCAGAACCGCTTCGTTCGTCACGGCAGAACCATCCACCTGAACGGGGTTTTGCGGCTTGAGGTTGCGCAGGTAGAACGATGAATGGGTGGGGTTGAACGCAATCTCTACATGAAGTCGTGAAACAGTGCGATCGCTAGCGCTCAGAGAGGGAAGCACAACATCACACTGAGCAGGGTCTCGCCCGACTCGAATCGTTCCGGGGGTCTTGGTCGAGTAGGTATCGACGAATGTCTGTGTCTTTCGCTGGCCTGCTTCTGTCCAAGCAAGAGTGATTGCATCCATAAATCCGTTCAACCAATTAGAGAGTGATGAGTTCTTGACGGTATCTCGATCGGTCAGAGAATCCGTAACAACACGATTGAGAAATAAGGTGGCCAGTTATTTCCCAGTGTAATAGGAGACGTGAAAACGATGAAGTGCGTTTTGTTCCCCTATTGAGTGACTGCATTTTGTACTATCAGAGGTTGATTGAAGGTATCAACCCACTCTCCGGTCACACGACATCTGATGAGAGCTAGAGAATGGGAAAAATTGTCAGTCTCAGGATGTGATAGCAGTACTTGCCAGCATGCGTATCATCACTGAATCTGGCTGGGGTCGTCAACTTCTAACAATCCTAGGGTGTAGCGCCCGCGATCGTCAGGATCCGCAGTTGTGACCACAACCGTGTAAGAGCCTGTGTCGGGGAGCATGAGAACAATGCGCGCATCTCCCCTGGCAGAGTCATATCCACCGTTATCATCCTCAGCCACGATTGAGCCATCAGGAGCAATTAACTGCAAGCGAGGGTCCAATTCCATTCTGGGATCGTCGCTACCAATTAAATTGAGCAGAATCAATTCTCCCATTTGCCCCTCAAACTGAAACAAATCCTGGTAGTACCCCTCGTGCAATTGTCTAGGATTACCTAATGTTCCGGGGCTGTGGCTATTGAGGGACAGAACTGCTAGTTGAGGCTGGACTAGGGGCTGACTGGGTAAGGGCTGCTGCCTAGAAGGAGGAGTAACCACCGTAGATTCGGCAGAGGTTGTAGGAATAGCATGAGGAATCGGGGAGGCTGGGGGAAGAGGTTGAGCCGGCAAAGATTGAGCGGGGTAAGGAGGCTGAGCTGGAGCAGTCTGCAATTGAAGCGACTCTGTCGGCGGTGGACTAAGGAAATCCTCCAATTGCTGAAGTTCGTCCGGCTGTGCCCAAACAACAGCAGGCGATGCGATAACTGTGACCCCAGAAAAACTACAGACTGCTAAACGCCCCAGCGAACGAGCCATAATCCACTTCACTGGCCAAGTGGTAAGGCACGCGACTGACAGGCATGACCTCAGATGCCGTACTAAAGGAGGGCGAAGCTGTGGTTTTTTCGTTCCCAAACTATACACCGATCTAATATTTTATGTATCGGAGTTAGTATACGACCTTATCCCCAGCGTCCTGAAGTGTAGCTTGCTACTTGGTCGGGAGTATTAGAGGAACGGTCTCCCACTTTGATTTGTGACAGGAGCTGCTCCAGGCTAATTTCACCCTGCTCGTAAGACGTCCACAGATCGAGATCGAGCATCCCTTGTATGTTTTCTCCTTCGGGATATGCAACCAGCTGGTCAAAATCGGTATAGCGGGAGCGCACGACAGACATGGTCGCGATCGCAACCCGTCGAATCCCCTCTTCTCCGATCAATTTTTCATCGGAGGAACCGTCATATTGCAAATACAGAACGTCAGCGCGAATCTCAATCTGCGGCGCCAGAGTAGCCAACGTTTGACTACTGCCGGCCAAGTCCTGCTCCAAGAGCTGTCCCTGCCATTCCAACCCCTCCAAACGAGCCTCTTCATACAGTGGCGAAGACGACGGAATTTCGCGAACAGTGGTCAGTGCGGCCTCCAAATCTGTCACCGATAGGTCACGCGCCTGAGTAAGCAACTCCCGTTCCCGAGCGAGAACTTGCTGGCCCTGCAAATCTTCAAGTAGATCGACTGCTTCTGGATAGAACGGAGAATTTGATTGAATACCTCTAGCAATTTCAATCGCCCGATCCACATCGCTATCTGCCAACTCACGAGCTTGACGCAATTGCTGGCGATCTTCTGCCGTGTAAGCCTGGTGTTCGAGATAGAGGCCTCCCCCCCAAGTGGCCAGCATTCCCAACCCAATTGCCGTTGTCACGACTAACACTGGAGCCACTTTGATCTTGAACTGACGGCGCAAGCTCTTATCGCTGTCAGGGAGATATTCCACCTCCTTCGAGTCAGTAAACCGATCTCCCTTAAACCTCGGATCGGCCGCACCGGAAGGCGGCGTGTCAGAATTTACTGGAGCAGTTCCTCTTGTTTGAGGAGGAACAAGAATAGTATCTGGATAGGCATTCACAGGGGCTAAGGAGTCCTGTGGAATCGGAGTAGATACCGGCTGGGCAGATGCTCGCTGGGAACGGGGTGTGCTAGCTGTGGATGGTGCGCGCGTTACTTGGGGATCGGACTTCGAGATTAACCCTGGTGGCATGGAAGTAAGGGAGGGCTTCGAAGGGGACGATGAAGAGGAGGAAGTAGGCGAAAGTGCAGGAGTTGGTGAAGAAGAGGGAGACGACGCAGCAGCATGTTGATGAGATTCTTGCTGAGCATCTGTTAGAGATGCAGGCTCAGACGCCACGATGGTCGGCATTTCATAACGTGCCCTCATGGCATCGCTAGGCCGAGTTGGGTCATGGCTAATTGGGGTTTGGGAAGGCTCGTCGCTGCCACCCACCATCCGTTTCAAACGAGCCGAACAACAGGTGACATCTTCGGAATAGAAGGATGAAAGCTTAGCCAGCTCTATCAAAATATCTGAAGCTGACTGAGGGCGCTGGTTGAAGTGGTAGCGCACCATTTGATCGATGAGGGTTTTGAGTTCGGGCCGGATGTGAGTCCTTTCTTTCCAAATCACTTCACCCGTTGCTAAATCCTCCTCCAACTCTTTCGGATGAATTCCCGTCAGGGCTCGGATTGCAACCATGCCCAGAGCATAGAAGTCGCTACTGAGTTTAGGGCGACCGAACGACTGCTCGCATGGCATGTATCCGGGCGTGCCTAGAGTGGTCGTCTGGGGGGTCAGACTGTTGGATGTCGCCATCTGGGTGCGGACTTGCTTAACCGACCCAAAATCGATCAGAGCAATCTTGAAATCACTCTCTCGCAAAATTAAATTGTCGGGTTTGATATCGAGGTGGATAACATTGTAGGAGTGGACAAATTCAAGGACTTCGAGAGCCTCTTTCAGAATGTATATAACCTCTGGCTCTGTCAGCCTGAGGTCGGTTCCCAGGATTTGCTTGAGTGTTTTGCCCGGAACGTGTTCTTGAACGATGTAGAAGTTCTCGCTGTCTTCGTCGGTAAAGTATGCAAGCAGCTCGGGAATCTGACCGTGAATGGCTCCCAGTTTCCTCAACATTTTGGCTTCGTTGAAGAAAAACTCTCGAACTTTCTCTACCTGCTGCAGATCGTTGCTTAACAGTCGGAGTTGCTTGACAACGCAATCCGGGTAATCAGGTAGGTGAGTATCCTTCGCTAGATAAGTGACTGAAAACCCTCCTCCACTCAGAAGGTTTGAAATCAAATACCGACTTTTTAGCAGTTGACCAATTTCAGTCATAGAGGCATGTTGCAGATTTTGCTAGGTCGCTCCCGAACCCAATGTAATTCTTAGCGGTGAACCACTAGGTTATCCCGTCTTGAGACTCGCATGCAGTAACTTGCTCAAATTGCATGTCAATAGTTTCAGTGGAGGCAAGTCCGCCCACAGACACGCAGGTCTCTCGCAACAGCAAATATGGTGCAATAAAGATGCCATAAAGCCTATTCGGACTAGATGTGCTCTAGTATGCCTAACTATTAATTGGCTACCAGTACTGACAGCCCTTGGTTGCGCAGACGACTCGCCAAGTGACGCGCATATTCTAGTTGATCGAATACCGCCAATTGAATGTACGGATCCCCCTCAACCTGTTTGACAAACGCACCTGCCGAATACTCTCGAGCAAGTGTAAGGCTATCTTCTCCATCGTATGTCATCAACACAATGAAGTTCCCCTCTCCATATTCCGGTCCTAATTCTAGGCGGGGAATACTAGTCGCCCTGACTGCAACATTCGAGCTTTCAACCCGCTCGGTTCCAGGGCGAGCGGGAGAAGGGTTGCGAGGATTGCTGACTTGAGAAGGACGTTCTTGAGGGACTTGAGGATTGGACGGATTATTTCGAACCGGGGCAGCAGTATTGTCAGGAGTAGAGAACTGTTCGGGGACCACTGCCGGAAGCGGAGCTGCTGCTGGTAATTGTTGCGGCTCAGGAAATGCGGTGGGAGGTGGGGCTAGAAACTCCTCTAGTTGACGGAGCTCGGCTTGCTGAGAAACCGCTGGAGGATTAAAAAAGGCCACCATCCCCATTAAGCCAACCCCAGTCAGCAAAGTGAGTATCTTTAATCGGCAGAAATATTTGACGGGTACTAGCATCTCTATAGCCCCTTGACTGAGGATGCAATGGACAGAACGGTCGAAGGGGAGGCTTCATAGTGTAGGCAATGATATGCCAATACAACATCTATTCGACTCACCAGTCCGGGGAAGAGGCTCGAACCGGACCTTTTCCGTCTTTCATAGCTCCATTGTTATAGGCGATTCTTCAAGCGAGTGTCAATTCGCCAGGACGTATTCTACCGAAGGGAAACTCGCTGTCTGGAAATGGCAAATGCACACAAGCAAAGTGGCGCAAGAGGAGGTGGATAATGGCCATTTTATGATTCGTCGCGGCTTACTCGTGGATATCAGCAGGATGCCAATTGATATATCTCTCTTCCCATCCTCGGTGGGAAGGCTCGAAAAAGTCGCGTTCCTTTAAGGTGTGAGGAAAGTAGTTTTGGTCGACATACGCGCCTGGATAGTCGTGGGGATAGCGATAGTCTTTGGCGCGATCGCGGTTCAGATGCTGTGGGACGGGATGGGGATAGCGACCAGCTTGCATGGCGCGCTCGATCGCCACCGCCGTCCGATTGCTCTTGGGAGCATGAGCCAAATACAGCACAGCTTCTGCTAGCGCGTAGCGGCATTCAGGCATACCGAGAGTTGCTGCAGCTTGACAGGCGGAATTGGCTATGGTGAGCGCCTGGGGATCGGCCAAGCCAATGTCTTCGCTGGCAGTGACTAAGACTCGGCGAGCCACCCGCACGGGATCGGCCCCGGCGACCAGCAAGCGCCCCAAGTAGAATACTGCCGCTTGGGGGCTGCTTCCGCGAATACTTTTTTGGAGGGCGGAGACCAATTCGTAATAGACGGTATCGTCACAGCCCACATATATAGATGTACAGACTTCATTGGCAATGTCGGCGGTGATGCGATCGCCTAGTTCGCTACAGGCATCTAGCAGAGTGTAGAGTCTGCGAATGTCTCCGCCGCAACTTTGCAGCACGATGTCTTTGGCATCATCGTCAAACGTGACCTTAAGGCCTTCTGGGTGGGAAAGGACACGATCGAAGGCTTTGGATAGTCCTTGTGGTCCTAGTCCTCGTAATTCGAACACTTGCATGCGGGACAGCAAGGCTCGTTCAATGGAGACAAATGGGTTTTCGGTGGTGGCTCCAATCAGGGTAATCCAGCCTTTTTCGACAGCTTCTAGCAGGCATTCTGTTTGCGATCGGCTCCAACGGTGTAGCTCGTCGGCCAGGAGCAGTACGCCACGTTCTCGTCCCAGCTCAACGCACTTGCGTATATCAGCGACCCCACTCAAGCCTGCGTTTAATTCTCGATAGGCGGACTGACTGTTATAGCTGGATGCTAAGCGGGCGATTGTCGTTTTTCCGACTCCCGGCGGCCCCCACAGTAAAACGGAACGGCGAGCCCCCCTCTCCAGCCATGCTCTCAGCGGTCGGCCGGGTTTGAGCAAGTGGCCTTGTCCAATGACTTCATCTAACAGCTGAGGACGCAGGCGTTCGGCTAAAGGTGACGGTGGAGTGAAAAGACTAGTTTGCCCGATGGCCATATTTATGATGGGAGTTCAGCGGAAAATCACTTATCTACAACGGTATTGGGGGCACTAGGAATGAGCAAGCAAATATCACGCTCAATGCTGTATAAACATTTGGTGCACGATTTTAATCTGCTTCTCTCTGAGGTCTAACCGCCAGCCAGCTCTTGGTAGGCTCGATCCAGTTGCAAGAATTCTGATTTGGAGAGCTGAATACTTGCAGCGTCAACATTGTCCTCAAGATGCCCAATCGTTGTAGTTCCTGGAATCAAGATGATATTCGGGGCTCGATGAAGCATCCAGGCCAGTGCTAGCTGAGTAGGAGTCGCGTCGTGTTGCTGAGCAATGCGAGCGAGCGCCCCTTCAGCCTTGGCCAGCGGTGCGCCGCGCTTGAGGGGGTGTGCCCCCAAGGAGCCATAAGGGATAAAGGCAATGTTCTCGGTAGTCGTGAAGTCCAGCAGAGCTTCGTGAGTTCGGTCGACGGGACTGAAACGGTTTTGAACCGACGCAATTGGAACGATGTCTTGAGCTACTTGCAACTGTTCGAGAGAGACGTTTGATAATCCGATATGTCGAATTTTGCCTTCTTGCTGTAGCGCTGCCAGTGCCCGGACAGATTCAGCGAAGGGGACTTTTGGATCGGGGCGATGCAGTTGGTAAAGATCGATGCGATTGCGCTGCAATCGTCGCAGACTTCCCTCCACTCCCCGCCGCAAACTTTCAGGGCTACCGTCTGCTTGAATGCGATCCGGAGCTGGCTTATGGATACCCCCTTTCGTTGCAATGACGGTTGCTGGCGAAAAAGGGAATAGGGCGTCGGCAATGATGGATTCGTTCTCACCTGGGCCATAGGCTTCAGCAGTGTCGATGAAGTTGACACCTAGTTCGACGGCTCGACGCAGAAGTCGTTTTCCTCCTTCCCAATCAGCGTAAGGACCAAAATTACCTGGCTGTCCAGTGAGGCGCATGGCCCCGTAGCCAAGGCGATTGACAGGGAGGTCACCTCCTAGATTGAACGTCATTTGCATGGTTTGTAGAGGAGTGGAGATAGTCATGGCTTGCATTCCAAGGTAGTGTTCTACAGTTCTCCGTCCGTGTAGGACTAGCGATCGCTCGGGGGGAGATCTTCTAGGAATTCGATGAGATGGCCGTTGTTATCTTCAAAAAAGGCAACTCGACGACCGCTATTGGGGAAGCTGGTGGGAGGTAAGACTGGTTGAACGCCCTGAGCCTCCAAGCTGGCAATCGCAGCATCTACGTCATCGACGAAAAAGGCAAAATGTCCGATTCCTGGCTGCTGCAGTCGTTCTGCGAAGTCATCTGAAGCTTCGAGGTCGCTTGTCTGCGGTGAGGCAACCACTTCGATGATGAATCCGTTTTTCTCTAAGTAGGCCAGCTCCAAGTCGGGGAACTCAGAAACTGTCCACTCGTGTTTGATGCGAAAACCCAAGTGTTGCTGGTACCAGACGAGGGTTTCGTTGTAGTCGTTTGTGGCGAGCATGACGGGCTCTGCTCGCATGGTAGAAAGAGGACTGATTTCTGCATGGAGTTCATTTGCGATCGCGGCGATTCCAAAGAAGGAACCAGCCAGTAAAACAACAAACATTTTTTCCCC
>JBFRWD010000055.1:0-25187 GCA_051439425.1 Synechococcus sp. | reverse complement strand
ATCCATGCCCAACCTCTTACCGTTTGCCGAGCTAGAAGTTGGCTACCACCTGTACTGGCACATCGGCAAATATTCGATTCACGGTCAGGTTCTGATCGGCAGTTGGATTGCGATTGCTATCATCTTGGCCCTGGTTTTCTGGGGAACGCGCTCGATCGAGCGCATCCCTGCTGGGCCGCAAAACTTCCTTGAATACGTTCTTGAATTCATTGAAGGTTTGGCAAAAAGCCAGATTGGAGAAAAAGAATACAGACCCTGGGTTCCTTACGTAGGAACTCTCTTTCTGTTCATTTTCGTTTCGAACTGGATGGGTAACCTTTTCCCCTGGAAAATCATTACTCTTCCGGAGGGCGAACTTGCGTCACCGACAAACGATATCAACACCACATTAGGTCTTGCACTCCTGACTAGCGTTACCTACTTCTACGCTGGCATTCGGAAGAAGGGATTCGGATACTTCAAAAAGTATGTCGAGCCGACCCCTATTCTACTTCCG
Source organism: Synechococcus sp. (assembly GCA_051439425.1). Classification (GTDB taxonomy): domain Bacteria; phylum Cyanobacteriota; class Cyanobacteriia; order Thermostichales; family PCC-7336; genus PCC-7336. Next base: position 24,691 of record JBFRWD010000055.1, on the reverse strand, counting down.
ATTAACATTTTGGAGGATTTGACTAAGCCTCTTTCCCTCAGTTTCCGACTGTTTGGAAATATTTTGGCAGAGGAATTGGTTGTTGCGGTAATCGTATTACTGGTACCTCTAGTTATTCCAGTACCGTTGATGATTCTTTTCCTCTTTACTGGTGCAATTCAGGCATTGATTTTTGCAACGCTTAGTGCCAATTATATTGGTGAAGCGCTCGAGGGACATGGCGATCATCACGACTAAATTATCGTGATTCTCCATCTTTTTGTGGCCTACCGGCAGTTTTAAAGCTGTGTTTGAGCCTCCCTCTGTACAAGTTTGTTAGTAATTAGTTACTAGCAATTTCTGACCACGTTAACCGATCATCGCGTTACTGCGATTGAAGTAAAGGAGACCACTTCGATGGATTCACTGACTGCTGCTGCTTCCGTTCTGGCTGCTGCTCTTGCGATTGGTATTGGAGCTATTGGCCCTGGTATCGGTCAAGGTACTGCAGCTGGTAGTGCTGTAGAAGGTATTGCTCGCCAGCCCGAAGCAGAAGACAAAATTCGCGGCACCTTGCTGATTAGCTTGGCCTTCATGGAAGCACTGACCATTTACGGCTTGGTTGTAGCACTCGTACTGCTGTTTGCTAACCCCTTTGCTTAAACCGAACTAATGCGTGGCACTTGGTAATGGGCTAGACAAAGTTGCCTACCGGGTGCCGCGACTTCGATTTGTAATAGTGCCCTCAATAGTGCTCTTGGAAAGTCATGATTCATTGGTCCTTAATCGTTGCGGCAGAGGCTGTCGAGCAAAAGGCTAGTTTGTTTGGTTTCGATGCCACACTGCCGATCGTTGTCATCGAGTTTTTAGTCTTGATGACTGTATTGAAAGGGCTGTTTTTTGGTCCTCTGACTAAAGCGATTGACGATCGCAATGATTATGTCAGGAGCACCCTTGCCGATGTGAAGGCCAAGCTAGCGGAGACTGAGGCGCTGACTGCTCAATACAAGCAGGAGTTGTCCCAGACGCGAGTTAAGTCACAGATGGTGATTGCCGATGCACAAGCCGAAGCGAACGATATTCGCAATCGCATGGTGATTGAAGCGCAGCAGAGTGCTCAAGCCGATGTTGACAAGGCTCGCCAAGAGGTGGAGCAGGAGAGGGAAGCCGCTCGGAATTCGCTGGATGCTGAAGTCGATCTCCTCAGCGATGGAATTGTCAGCAAGCTTTTGAGCGCCGTGTAGTGCGACCCCGTAATTTGGAGACTCAATGATGTTTGCCTTATCCGGCGGATTTGGAATAGATTTTGACATCCTAGGCAGCAACATCCTCAACATTTTGGTTGTTTTAAGCCTGCTCATCTACCTGGGAAAGAATGCCATCGGCAATATTTTGAGCGAGCGCAAATCGGTCATTCTCTCGGCCATTAAAGATGCAGAGGAGCAGCAGAAATCTGCCCTACTACAGTTGTCCGAGCAAAAGAACAAGCTTGCTAAAGCCCAGCAGGAGGCCGCATCAATTCTGGAGCAAGCGAAAGCAACTGCAGAGAAATTGAAAGCGGAGATTCTCAGTCAAGCTGAGGATGATGTCGTCAAAATGAAAGCTGCGGCCGACCGAGAAATTGCAGCAGAGCGAGATCGGGCTGTTGCGCAGTTGCGCCGGCAGGCTGTTCAGAAGGCTTTGGAGAAAGTTGAAGCCGATCTGCCCAGCCGATTGAACGATGACGTCCAGTCTCGCTTGATTGATAACAGTATTCAGCTTCTCGGAGGATAGTTAGAATGGCTGGCGATATTGCCCAACAGGTGGCGGTGCCTTATGCCGAGGCGATGCTGTCGATCGCAACCGGTCAAAATATGGTCGATAAATTCGGTGACGATGCAAGAGGAATCCTTGCTGTTCTCAGCCAAACTCCAGAGTTTTCATCTTTTTTGGCTAGCCCGTTAGTAACGGCTGACCAGAAGAAGGCGCTGATTACTCAATCATTTGGTGACAGCATTCACCCGATGGTGACCAATGTTCTGATGATATTGGCCGACCGCCGCCGCATTATTTTCCTCGAGCAAGTGTGCGAGCACTATCTGACGTTGCAACGCAAGCTTCAGAAGATTGCACTGGCAGAGGTGACGTCCGTTTCCCCTCTTAGCGATGCCCAGAAGGAAGCGGTTGTGGAGCGCGTCAAACGTCTGACCGGCTCCATCGGTGTCGAGCTTAAGGAGAGCATCGACCCAGATTTGATTGGTGGCGTGATTATTCGCGTTGGTTCTCAGGTCATCGACGCCAGCTTGCGCGGTCAGCTTCGCCGTCTGGCTTTCCAACTTTCATAGCAGTTATCCCTTACATCTCCCTGTCGACGAGGACACTATGGCTACGATTCGCCCCGACGAGATCAGCAGCGTCATTAAGCAGCAGATTGAGCAATATAACCAGGAAGTTCAGGTTACCAACGTCGGTACCGTACTTCAGGTTGGTGACGGTATTGCTCGCATCTACGGCTTGGACAAGGTTATGTCCAGTGAGCTGCTTGAGTTTGAAGACGGCACCATTGGCATTGCACAGAACCTAGAAGACGACAACGTCGGTGCAGTACTGATGGGTATCGGTCGTGATATCCAAGAGGGCAGTTCGGTCAAGGCAACCGGTAAGATTGCTCAGGTTCCCGTTGGTCCCGAACTTATTGGTCGTGTCGTCGATCCGCTGTGCCGTCCCATCGATGGTAAGGGTGACATCAACGCTTCCAACACTCGTCTGCTGGAATCCCCTGCCCCCGGAATCATCTCTCGTAAGTCCGTATGCGAGCCTTTGCAAACCGGTATTACTGCGATCGACTCGATGATTCCCATCGGTCGTGGCCAACGAGAGTTAATCATTGGTGACCGCCAGACCGGTAAGACTACTGTTGCTGTAGACACCATCCTGAATCAGGCCAGCGAAGATGTTATCTGCGTCTATGTCGCTGTTGGCCAGAAGGCTTCTACCGTTGCCCAGGTTGTCGGCACCCTTGAAGAAAAGGGCGCTCTTGAGTACACCGTGATCGTGAATGCTAGTGCTAACGATCCGGCTGCATTACAGTATCTGGCTCCTTATGCAGGTGCGGCGATCGCCGAGCACTTCATGTATGAGGGGAAGCATACCCTGGTTATCTACGACGATCTGTCTAAGCAAGCCGTCGCTTACCGTCAAATGTCTTTGCTGCTGCGTCGTCCCCCGGGCCGCGAAGCATATCCCGGAGATGTTTTCTACATTCACTCTCGCTTGCTCGAACGTGCGGCTAAACTCAGCGACGAACTGGGTGCTGGTTCCATGACCGCATTGCCTATCATCGAAACTCAGGCTGGTGACGTCTCCGCTTACATTCCTACTAACGTAATTTCCATTACGGATGGCCAGATCTTCCTGGAAGCTGACCTATTTAACGCTGGTTTACGCCCCGCGATTAACGCCGGTATTTCGGTAAGCCGCGTAGGTTCTGCCGCCCAAACCAAGGCGATGAAGCAAGTAGCCGGTAAGATTCGTCTGGAGCTGGCTCAATTCCGCGAGCTTGAAGCATTTGCTCAGTTTGCGTCTGATTTGGATGCCGCTACTCAGGCACAACTGGCCCGCGGTCAGCGTTTGAGAGAGATTCTGAAGCAACCACAGTACTCCCCATTGTCGGTTGCAGAGCAGGTTGCTGTCATTTACGCAGGCACAAATGGCTTTTTGGACGACATCGAACTGGAAAAGGTAGTTGACTTTAAGCAGGGCTTCATTTCCTATTTGGCGACCAGTCAGCCCAAGTACGGTGAAATTATTTCCTCTGAGAAAAAGCTGACTGACGAAGCTGCCGAGCTGCTTAAGCAAGCGCTGAGCGACTACAAAATGACGCTAGCTGCCTAGCTTTTTTCTCTACCTTCTACCAATACCGAGCCACCCCATCGAGAAGACCTGTCATGTCGAATCTGAAGGCTATTCGAGATCGCATCAAATCTGTAAAGAACACTCGCAAAATCACCGAAGCCATGCGACTAGTTGCAGCCGCGAAGGTGAGACGTGCCCAAGAACAGGTGGATGCCTCCCGTCCATTTGCCGACCGGCTTGCTCAGGTCTTCTTTCGCCTGCAGACTCGTCTACAGCTTGAGAGTGTTGAACTTCCGCTAATGGATACCCGCACGGTCAAGCGCGTTGCTCTACTGGTGGTGACAGCCGATCGCGGGCTGTGTGGTGCTTACAACACCAACGCCATCAAGAAAGCAGAAGAGCGACTTGCCACCTTGAGAGGCAAAGGCATCGAGTGCGATTTGCATTTGGTGGGTCGAAAGGCCAACCAGTACTTCAAGCGTCGCAAAGCTGCTGTGGTGAAGTCTTACGAAGGGCTGGAACAGATTCCAACGGCGGAAGAAGCCGCGGGGATTGCTGATGAATTAGTTACTGCGTTTGCAGCCAAGAAGGTCGATCGCGTCGAAGTTGTCTTTACCCGCTTTGTGTCGCTAATTAGCTCTCGCCCAGTTCTTCAGACTCTGCTGCCTCTAACAACTGACCTGTTACAGACTGACGATGTCTTCAAAATGTTGGTTAAGCAAGGGGAATTTGCGGTCGAGCGCGATGAGGTTGATGTTGATTTGACGGCTCCTCCTCAAGACATGATCTTCGAACAAGATCCGGTGGAAATCTTGGACTCTCTGTTGCCTCTCTATATCGAGAGCCAACTGCTCAGAGCACTGCAGGAGTCTGCCGCTAGCGAACTGGCATCTCGAATGACTGCGATGAATAACGCGAGCGACAATGCCAAGGATCTAATCGGTCAGCTGAACCTCGGCTACAACAAGGCACGTCAAGCGAGCATCACGCAAGAGATTCTCGAGGTTGTTGGTGGCTCCAGTGCTGTCTAAACCGAGTCAATCAAACTGCAGTTGAATTCAAAAGGAGGGACCTCGAACGAATGAGGTCCTTTTTTGGTGAGCGGTCTACCGGATGCGATGTTCGTCATATGGCGTCGGGTAAACCGTTAGGCAGATTGCTCGAACCTATTTCCTTGCTGCTTCAGGATTTGAGCCTACTCAGTCCTGCCACACTTACACTTCCTATGAGTGTGGCAGCCATTCAAATCCTCTCGACCTGACAGCGGTGTGCGATGTCGGTTTCCAGCAACTCCGAAGGGGATGGAATCGGAGTGGCAGGGAACCAACCAACGGGACCGAGCTGTAGAGTGGCAGATTGCCAGACTCGACTCGCGTCAGCTACAGCTGTGGTTGACGAATGAAGATACAGTCCGGCTGTTGTTATCGGTATTGTCCCCGTTGGGTTGGGGGCTGATGGATGCTGTCAGCGTGTAGCTGTCTACATCGGGAAAGGACACATTCGAGAACTCCACCCATTGGTGGTCGTTGGCCCCGATGCTGCGAATCGTTCGAGTTCCTTCGAAGTCTTCTTCGATGCGCGTAATGGTCGAGACTGTTTCTGTGGAAGGACTGTAATTGAGGGTTTTTTCACTATGGGTGACCCGCAAAGTCACGTCCACTTGGCCTCCGTCCACGTCGTTGAGGTTGCTGACCAACACCCGGACGGTATTGCTGCAAGTGCCGTATTTCCAAATCCCCTGGGGACCGCTGGTCGGAGTACTGGGAGCAAACACTTGGTAGTCGTATTGCGGTAAGCGAACCCTCTCCAGCTGGCGGATATCGTTGCGGCTGTTGAGAAGTTGGGGGCTGGTGGATTGACGGCTAAGTTCTGCAAACGGGCGAGCTTCGGCGACCGGTACGGTTGCGATCGCAACACCAATACAAGCGAGGGCGCAGCCAACGAGCGATGTCGCGAGGGGGAGCTTGGTAGGGAATGCCGATTTCATGGTGTTACCTCAACGAGCAACGGGATGAGTACACCCTAGGCTTTGCGGATGGTATACGGCGTGATGGTGCTCGCTGGGGGGATGAGATCTCGATCGCAGCTCAGACTGTCAACGGGGGACAGGATGGATGTGAGCGCAAGAGTAAGGGAGGGTGAGAGCAATCGAGCTCGGGCTACTTTTTAGCAAGCGATCGTAGCGGGCTTGGCGGTTTGGACGACTTCCCAGTAGACATGTTCCAGTTGAACTGGCTGTCGGATGGCAGAGTCTAAGGAAATGTCAGCCAATCGATCGAGTAAAGTGCGAAGTTCCAGTGGCTCGGGCAATAGAAGGGCCAGCTCATCTCCGTAAAATCGGTGCTTCCACCCCAACTCCCGAGCTCTAGAAATAGCTCGCTCCGGCTCTCCAGTACTAATGGTGACAATTTCGCGGGCCGACACCAAATCTTTCAGTTGGTCGAGAGAGCCTTCGGCTGCGATCGCCCCCGCTTTCAAAATCCCAATCCGATGGCACAACCGTTCGGCTTCTTCCAACATGTGGGTGGTGAGCAGAACGGCAATATTCTGTTGCTTCAGCTTTCGGATCAGTTGCCAGATGTCTTGGCGGGCTTCGATATCGAGGCCGGTGGTGGGTTCGTCCAGGATGACCAGTTGAGGATTGTGAACGAGAGCGATCGCGATGTTCAGCCTGCGCTGCATACCACCACTGAGGGTAGACACAACGCTGTCGGCACGTTCTGTTAAGTTAACGGCTGCTAAGCAACTGGCGATTTTCTGGCGGCGCTGTTGGCGGCTGAGGCCGTAAATTCGGGCAAAGAAATTGAGATTTTCGGCACAGGTGAGGCTGCGGTACAGCAGGTTATCTTGCGGAGCCAACCCTACTAGGGCTTTGGTGCTGTGGGAGATGGGCTGTTCGTTCAGGGTGATGTTGCCGCTGTCGGTATTTAGCAGATGGCAAATCAGATTAATAGTGGTAGTCTTGCCCGCACCGTTGGGGCCCAGCAGCCCGTAGATTTCTCCGGGATTGACGTGAAAGGAAAGGGCGTCGAGAACTTGGCGATCTCCGAATGCTTTGCTCACCCGATCGAGATGCAACATTACAAACTGCGCTCCTGAATTAACATGCGGCGATAGGATAGCCAACCAAAGAGAACCGAGGCAGCGGCGAATAAACCCAACACCCACAGATGGGGAGCAAAATCCGGCCAATCAGGAGTAGCGTCCGTTGCTGCCAGTATGGCTTCATTCATGTGGTAGATGGGATTGAATTGAGCGATCGCCAGCAGGTGTTCCGGAAACAAAAAGGCTGGAACAAATGTGCCACCTAACACCAGTAAAGGAACGCCAAACGTGGCGACTAAGGCGTTAACGTCTTCCGTGCGGCGGGCCAGCTGAGTACCCAGGATAAACCCGACGCCGACGTAGCTGAGGACGCTGAGTACTAAGGTGAGAAAGCTCCAGGAGAGAGAGCCAGTCAGCGTTGCTCCCAGCACAATAGCAGAGGTCGCCACTAGCAACGTTTGTCCGAGACCAATGGCAAAATGAGCTGCAAAGATGCCGCAGAAGTAGGCCGTACCGCTGAGGGGAGACACGAACAGTCGCTTGAGAGTCTGTTGCTCTCGCTCGGCCACCACAATCGCGACGCTGCCACCCAAACAACTAAAAAATAGTGCGGCTCCGACCAATGTGACAGGTGCTGCCAGTCCTAATGCTTCAGCCAGTTCAATTTGTCGGCGCTCCGCCAAGATAGAACCGTTAAGCAAAAGTAAAATTAATGGAAAGATTCCCCAAAAAATTAAACTGCGACGACGGCGTAGCAATTCGATTGAAATTCGGCGGGCAACGGCAAGAGTTTCGCCCCAAAATCGCTGCATAGCGCTCCATCCCCCCGGTATTCTCTATGATTAGCCAGTATGGCTCGCTCAATCGGTGGCGTCTAGCTACTATCAGGAGTAAAGGATACGCTATAGGCAGAGTTTTTCTCGATTTTGCTGCCGTTAAGATCGCACATTGACGTTCAGCGGATCGTATTGGCGAAGTCGGGACTTTAAGCATTACTTAATGCGCTTTTCTTTTGTGTCTCTATCGAGTCTTTTTGTAGATGCACTTCCACAATCACTTACTCGATCGCTCCCTATCTCGTCGCCACTTTTTGCAATTTGCAGGGCTGTCTACAGCTGTTGGCACGGTAGGTTACAGCCGCGTTCACAAGCCTGAACCCAGCTTGCATCAGCAGGATGCTCTGACATTGCCGCGCAAGGTGAGCGATCGCAAGACGGTCGCGGTCATCGGTGGCGGACTGGCGGGCTTGGCATCGGCGTACGAATTGAGTCAGCGGGGATTCGAGGTGACGCTGCTGGAGAAAGCGCCGCAGTTGGGGGGCAAGATTGCCAGTTGGGATATTCAGGTGGGTGACGAGTCAATGCGAATGGAGCATGGCTTCCACGGATTTTTCCCTCAGTACTACAACCTCAAGAGCATCGAGCGGGAGCTGTCGATTCGCAAGAATTTCGTTTCGCTGGAATCCTATGCGGTTGTGTATCGCGATGGGTATAAGCCCGAGATTTTTAAGCCAAGTCATTCGGCGTTTCCGTGGAATGTTGTGGATTTGGGGGTGTCGTCCCGCAATTCGCTGCGCTGGGGCATCAACTTAACCAAGCTCTCCCACTGGAAGGTATTTCGGGAAATTGTGGGATTCCAGCCGGTAAAAAGTTACGAGCGGCTGGACGATATCTCTGTGGCGGAGTGGGTGAAAAGTGACTTCCCACATGGTTTGTATGACCTCTATTTTCTGCCGTTTGCTAAATCTAGTTTGAATGCCCCCGATCGCCTTAGTGCAGGGGAGTTGATGCAGTTTTTCCACTTCTACTTTTTCGGCAATCCGGAGGGGTTGGCGTTTGAGGGGTCGCGTCAGGATATGGGGCGCAGCTTGGTGGAGCCGATCGCGGATGCTATTCGTGCCAATGGAGGACAGATCCTGACAGAAGCTACTGTCAGCGAAGTGCAGTGGGAACAGGGGGAGATTGCAGGACTGAACTATCACGTCGGGACAAGCAATAGTGCAGTGCCCTTTTGGGTCGAGCGTAACAACCTGCTGAGCGAGGATGGGCGAACGGTTTATGGGGCGGGTGATTGCGAATATGCGGCGACCTCAGATGGCAATGGGGTGATGTCGCTGACTTGTACCCACCAGGGATGCACTGTTCAGGCGGGTGACGATGGCTGTTTCCACTGTCCCTGTCATGGGGCGGTGTTTGATGGGGATGGGAAAGTGGTGAGCGGCCCGGCCCGGAGAGATTTAGAACGATTTGATGCTGTGGCAACTGAGGGCAATGCAGTGCAGTTGGTGGCGAGCGATCCGCAGCCGCAGGAGGAGCTAGCGCTGGCTACGGATTATTACGTGTTTGCGGCGGATGTGCCGGGCATTCGGCATCTGTTTTCGCTGTCGTCAGGAGAGGTGGATACGGCGTTGCAGAAGCGGGTGGATGGCTTGGAAGTGGCCGATCCGTTTGCAGTGACGCGGATGTGGTTTGACCAAGATTTTGACTGGGAGTTTAGTTCGTTTACGTCGCTGTCGGGATATCGGCTGACGGACAGCATTACGCTGTACCACCGCATTCAGGAGGATTATGCGGACTGGGCGCAGCGGACTGGGGGGAGTGTGGTGGAGCTGCACGCCTATTGCTACAAGGAAGCGGAGTTTCCCACCCAGCAGGATTTACTGGATACATTTGAGCAGGAGTTGTACGAAATTGTTCCGGAGCTGGCGGAGGCGACGATGCTGCATCGGGAGTTGGTTAATCAGAAGAACTTTGCCGGGTTCCCGCCGGGGAGTAATGCCACTCGACCCACTAGCGGTACGTCTACGTCCAATTTGATGTTTGCGGGGGATTGGGTGAAGATGCCGTTTCCGTGCGGGTTGATGGAGCGGGCGGTGAGTAGTGGGTTGCTGGCGACGAATGAGATTTTGCAGCGGGAGGGGTTGCAGCGACGGGTGTTGATGAGCGTGATGCCGGAAGGGGTGTTGCAGATTTGAGGGAGCAGGAGGGCAAGCGATGACGGCTCATTTGCGCAAGATTTCGGACGTGAAGCTTGAGGACAAACGGGGTGTTGACTCGGTAACTCTCGATCGCGACATCGACCAACCACAAGACACACGCCAGCCATTTGTGTTGCGGCGGGCGGCGATTAATCCCAACCATTGGTATGCGGTGGCTCGGGATGTGGAGTTGGGCGATCGCCCGTTAGCGATCACGCTGTGGCATCAATCCATCGTGTTGTTTCGGGATGGCGATGGGGTGCGGGCGTTGGAGAATCGCTGTCCTCATCGGCAGGTGCAGCTCAGTCACGGGCAGGTGGTAGGCGATCGCTTGGTGTGTGCTTATCACGGCTGGGGATTTGATGGGGAGGGGCGCTGTGTGGATGTGCCCTATTTGGGGGAGAAGCAGCGGTTGCCTCGCTGCGGGGTGCGTTGCTTTCCGGTGTTGGAGCAGGATGGGTTTATTTGGGTGTTTCCGGGGGATGTGGAGCTGGCGGATGGATGCCGACCGTTGCCGTTACCGGAGTGGGAGCATTTGAATTACATTGCGGCGGTGACGCCGGTTGATGTGAAGGCGCATTTTTCCTTCTTGATTGAGAATTTGATGGATATGTATCACGGGCATTTGCATGACGATTTGCAGGCGTGGGCCAATCCGAAGCTGGCTAGTTTGGAGTCTGGAGCAGGGCGGGTGGATGCCCATTACGATGCAGAAAGTTACTACACCATCGACAAGATTTATTCCATCAGCCAGCTCTTTTTTAAATCCTTACGCAAGTTGCATCCTGCGCCGTTGGATGTCAGTTATGTCTATCCCAATTGGGTGGCGACGTTGGGGGATGAGTTCAAGATTGTCTGTTTGTTTTGTCCGGTGAGCGAAACGCAGACTCGGGCGTACTTGATGCATTTCACGTCGTTGAAGCCATTTTGGCGGTTGCACAAGTTGCCGGTGGGGTTTCGGCGGTGGGTGAAGGATCGCTGTTTTAATGCGGCGCGCGGGTTGTTGGCAGGGTTGGTGGAGCAGGATGTGTTGATGATTGAGGAGGAGCAGGCGTCGTTTGAGTCGCATCCCAAGCGGAGAAGTTACGAGTTGAATCCTGCGGTGGGGGCGGTGCAAAAGCTGATTCGCGTGCAAGCCGGCGATCGGTAAACGCCTTCATGATTCCGGAGGGACTTGTGGTTTCAGTTCCTGAATTAATGTCGGTATCTCGGACTGAATAACGTTCCAGACGATATCGAGATTGACGTCGTCATATTCGTGCACGAGCCGATTGCGCATACCGTTGATTTCTTGCCACGAGATGTTTGGCAGCGATTGGCGTTTGGCTTCCGATACTCGTCTTGCGGCTTCAGCGACGATTAGCAGTCGGCGAATTACGGCTCAAGCAGGAATTAAAGATCCCGTTGCATATATCACCTGAGCGGAGGACAGGACTTCGTTACGGCGGAGGTAGTTGCGGCTGGTTTCTATGCCCTGACGGGTAACAAGGTCAACATCTCTGTGAAAGATACTTTTCAGTTCTGCTTCCATCTTGTCGAGAGTGCTAAATGTGGGGCGAGCATCGGGATGGAACTGCACCATGACATCGATATCGCTGTCGGGGCGGAAGTTATCGCGCAAGACAGAGCCAAAAAAGGATAGTTCTATCACCTGCCATTTGTGACAAAAGTCAGCTATTTCCTCAACCGGTAGTGTGATTTCTGCAGATGTCATTCTTGCTGTAATGCCAGAGTTTTACCTTAGAAGCTAGATCGAACTATCACTGTCGAAGATCTTCAGTCTCCACTAACCTTAGTCTCGTTTTCCCCCTAATGTTGAGGAGAAATTTTCGAAAGAAAAGGCGACGCGAATTTGTAGCATCGCCTCGCACCAGCCATGGAGCGACTGAGAAAATTTATCCGGCTTTTGCTACCAAGTTCGTTGTCTGAACCTGTACCGTTCTCGGGTTACCATTGCGCTCAACTTCAACACGCAAATTCCGGCCAACACCAACCGACTCGACAGCCGCTTGAACATCTGAAGCCGAAGCAATCCCTCGGCGACCGATTTTCACAATCACATCACCCGCCCGCAACCCCGCAGCCGCAGCCGGAGAATCGGGAACCACCTGCACTACCAGCACGCCAGAATCCCGCTCCACAAACAACCCATTCGGATTGCTATTGAACCGCTCGCGCACATCCGGCGTCAGCGTCACCAAATTCACACCTATATATGGATGCTCGATCGCTTCCCCCCTCACCAAGCGAGTCTGAATCGCCTGCTCCGTCGCAATCGGAATCGCAAACCCAATCCCCTGAGCATTGGCACGAATGGCAGTATTGATGCCAATCACCTCGCCATTCTTATTCAAGAGCGGCCCGCCCGAATTACCCGGATTAATCGCCGCATCCGTTTGAATAAAGTCCAAACGCTTATCGGAAATACCCACCTCGGCGCTAGAGCGATCGAGCGTGCTGACAATCCCCAAAGTCACCGTACTGTCCAATCCCAGCGGGTTCCCCAACGCGATCGCCCAGTCTCCCACCTTCACCGCGTCCGAATCCCCCACCGGAGCAATCGGAAGATCGGAACCATTAATCTTGACGATCGCCAAATCCTGAACTTCATCCACTCCGCGCACTTCCCCCTTAAACGTGCGCCCGTCAGTTAAATGCACCGAGACAGTATCGGCGCGATCGACCACGTGAGCGTTGGTCACCACAATGCCCGACTCATCCACAATGAACCCTGACCCCTGACCACGAGTGTGATACTCCCGTTCTTCAGGGATTTGCGAGAAGAAATCCTCTCCAAAGAAATCTCGGAAAAACGGGTCGCGAGAAAACGGAGATAGCGGCGATCTCACCTGACGAGTTTCGGTACGCTCCGTGTCAATCCGCACTACCGCAGGTTCCACCCGCTTGACGGCCCGGACCACAAAGTTATCGGCGATCACCGACTGGTTAGCCGAGCTATCTAAATTGGCGAATAATGGCTCTCCCGTCGCTTGGCTTTGGGCAAGCGTTAGGTGAGTTCTAGCCACCACCGGAAGCATAAAGCTAGAGCCAGCAATCAGAATGGATAGTGCTAGCGCTGCTAGCGATCGCATCAACCTCATCATTCATTCCTTATCGCGAACTATTGAGAAGTAGAACTATTGAGAAACAAGCGAAACTAATCGGGTCGGCCTGCCGGCGGGATAGGCTGAAACCGGGAGCTTTCCCTAATCGAGCATAGCCAACAAACTTTTTTGCATTCAAGCTGTACGGACTGACACTAAACGAGTAGGATAATAGATCGCTGCTCGAATACTGCAGCATCTCTATATTCTAACCATCGCTCTGGAGAACCCTGCATGTCCCGCTTCACAGGCCCTCGCCTGAAAGTTGTTCGCCGTTTTGGCGGTCTCGACCTCCCCGGTCTAACCCGCAAGCGCCCCAAGAACACCAATCCTCCCGGACAGCACGGCGCTGCCCGCAAGAAGAAGTCGGAATATGCGGTTCGTCTTGAGGAGAAGCAGAAGGTTCGCTACAACTACGGCGTCACCGAAAAGCAGATGGTGCGCTATATGAAGCGTGCTCGTCGATCCAAAGGTTCTACCGGTTTGATGCTGCTGCAGCTCCTGGAAATGCGTTTGGACTGCATCGTCTTTCGTATGGGCATGGGTCCCACCATCCCCGCCGCCCGTCAGGTGGTCAATCACGGTCACATCCTGGTCAACGGCCGTAAGGTCACCATCCCCAGCTACGAATGCAAAGTGGGTGATGTCATCACCGTGCGCGACACCGACACCTCCCGCAAGTTGGTTGCAAACTACGCCGACTTCCCCGGCCTGTTCCTGCCCGACTACCTCGAATTCGACAAAGACGCCCTCAAGGGTCGCATCAAAGAAATGCCCCCTCGTGAAGCTGTCTGCGCTCCTGTAAACGAGCTACTGGTGGTGGAATACTACTCCCGTAAGATCTAGTACCCACACTCCAACTTCAGCGATGGAGGACTCCCACAAGGGAGTCCTTTTTGAGCATTGGAATACGAGCAGCATTCCAGATCGTCTGAATTCTGGAAACTTGCAGTCGATCCTCGGCCTTACTCTGTCCCCTCTGGCTTGGTCTGAATCTTGGACGACAGCTCCCCCTTGATGCGAGCCACAATCGATTCATCGTCTACCGTTTCGAGAATTTGAGCGATTGTTGATTTCGGCCCCTGTGGCCCCCACGATGCCCCACGCGCTAAGTAATATGCCGTCGCTTTCCCGATCGCATACGACGACACCCCAGCCACTGCCGCCTGCGTCGCCGCCACAGACGCATACGCCCCCAACGACAAGCCCCCCGTCAACGGAGCCGCACCGCCAAAGAACGACTTCAAAGATCCCAACCCCAACGTCGCCAGCATTTCACCTGCCCCAATGCTGCCCATCCCGAGCGCGATCGTCTTCAGCAGCTTGGTAGCGCCGGTCCGAGTCATGGGAATGCCGTAGAGCTGTGACAGTTTTAAGATCAGCACCACATCCACCACTGCCCCACCAATCGTGTCCAGAACGGTAACGGGGTTAAAGGCAACCGCCATCGCCTTAATGCGAGCGGCGTTCCACACCAGCTTTTCTGCCAACTCGCTACGAATCTCCAGCTTACGTTTGACGATCGCCTCATTCACTTCGTCCGCAAACAGCAACGTATTCAGGGCCATCAGCGATCGCCCCTCCCGATGCAACACGTTCAAAATCTTCAGCTTCAGTTGCTCTACCTGCGGCGGAGCATCCACCAGTCGAGCAGACAGCGAGCCATCGCGATTCACCACCGGCTTCGCCACTTTCGGCGTCGCCGCTGCCATGACGACTTCGTCTGGAGACAGGATCTCTCTGACACGCTCGTTGCGAATTTTGTTGTAGACCGTGAGGCGATCTGCTTCCGGAAATTGGTCAACCTTGTTGAACACTAACAGAATCGGCTTGCTCGCCTCCCGCAACGCCGCCAGCGCGTCAAATTCAACACGGGTAATATCTCCAGCAACCACAAACAGAATCAGCTCGGCTTGGCGAGCCACCTGGCGGGCTAAATCAGCTCTGGCTTCCCCATCCACTTCGTCAATGCCGGGGGTATCGAGTAGCTGCAGCTTGGCTCCACCGATGTGAGGAGCAGTAACACGCACAATCGCGGCTCCCGAATGATTGGGATTGCTCGTTTGCTCGAAGGGGCGATCGCTCGCAGGTCCGCGATACGGAATCGTGTCTCGATGAATGTCCCACTCAACCGCCTGTTGCCGTTGGGTGACCCCATGAATAGGACCCGTTTCGAACACGGGTTGACCAACCAACGCATTCAGTAGCGAAGACTTGCCAGTACCGACACGCCCGAAGGCCGCAATTTGAATAACTTCGTTTTCGAGCTTGCTGCTAAACGTCTCCAACTCGCTCAAATCCCGCTCTAACCCAGCCTTCTCGGCAGGGTTAAGATCGATGGATGCAATCAGCTTGTGCAGGCTTTCTCTGGCGCGCTGAAAGTTGAGGTCGTCTTGTAGCGATGCCCACTCTGGCATAAAGTTAGTTTCACCTGCGAACTGCTTCAGTCTATCCTGCCGAATCAGGCCAACGTCTGAATAACTGGTAATTCTCGTCTACGGCAAAACCCTCCTCAACTGAGGAGGGTTTGTAAAACTAAGCAAGGCGAATTGATGGGCTGAAAGAGCTTAGGCGGGAACGTACTCTTCTTCCATCACTTCCTCGCTGCCCTCGTGCTTGGCCATCATTTGCTCGCGGAATTTCTCAGCCATCTCTTCAGCAGTGGAGTACACCAACTGAGGATCGCGAGTCATGTCGCCAGGAGTAACTTCAAGCTGCTTGGTAGACAGCGAAATGCGTCCGCGCTCGGCATCCAGGTCGATGATCATGACCTTCACTTCGTCGCCCACGTTCAACACGGAATGAGGGGTTTCGATGTGGTTGTGCGAGATTTCGGAAATGTGCAGCAGACCGCTGACGCCGCCGATGTCGATGAATGCACCGTAAGGCTTGATGCCGCGAACGGTACCGATGACCACCTCGCCCATTTCTAGTTTGTTCATCTTGCGCTCTACCAACGCACGACGATGACTGAGAACCAGACGGTTGCGCTCTTCGTCCACTTCCAGGAACTTCAGAGGCAGCTCTTCGCCCACTAATTCCTCTTTGGGCTTGCGGGTGCTGATGTGAGAACCGGGGATAAATCCGCGCAGACCTTCGATGCGAACCAATGCACCACCACGGTTGGTGGCGAAGATATCGGAACGAACGGTAGCATCTTCAGCTTGAAGCTGACGGACCCGCTCCCAAGCGCGCATGTATTCGATGCGGCGGATAGATAGGGTGAGCTGACCTTCTTCGTTCTCTTCAGTCAGAATGAAGAATTCGCGAGTTTCACCGGGGGCCAGAACTTCATCAGCGTTGTCGATGCGGCTGATGGACATTTCCTGGATGGGCAGAAATGCAGCAGTCTTGGCTCCAATATCGATCAGTGCGCCACGAGGCTCTAGCGAGAAAACGGTTCCTGCAACAACATCGCCCGGATTGAAGTGATAGTCGTATTGGTCGAGAAGAGCGGCAAAATCTTCGTGGGTAAAGCCAACTGCAGGTAGTGTGGATGTTTCGGGCATTGGATTCTTACTAGGGGTTACAGGAAGGGGTAGCTAGAAGTGGACGCTAGACATCGGTAGGACAGAGACGACAGATATAGCTCTGGATCTGGTAATACCGTCAGACTGGATCGACACGGACAACTAATCAAAGCTAGAGTGCCGTACAAATACGCTCACAGATAAACAATAATAGACGATCCTGGCAACGTATGGAAAGCCGATATCGTCGCCGCAATCATTCTAGTTGTGTGGAAGTCCTTGTGTTTAGCAAGTACACAAACTGTTGGGTATAAGCCAATCTAGCGCTACATACGTCTCAACTCAGATTTTCAATGCAACCACAGCCCACTGATAGTATTGCGGTCCTTATTCAGCCTGAATTATCGCACTAGCATCCGAACATGCCCGATGGCTGGACGAGATCGCCCAATAACGCGTCCCAATATCTTGGTAGAGCATTGCCTGCCTAATTCAAAATCCTGATTTCAACCGGCCCGACACCACTTTGTAATAACCCAATCGACCGAGCCGCTGCTGCCGATAGGTCGATGATGCGTTCTCCCACAAACGGGCCGCGATCGTTAATCCGCACTACTACCGAGCTGCCAGTAATCAGATTAATCACTTCCACCATCGTGTTGAAGGGCAGATATTTATGAGCTGCTGTCATGTGCTCGGGATTGAAAATTTCACCGTTTGCACTGAGGCGCCCAGCAAACCCAGGGCCATACCAAGAGGCCAATCCTCGCTGGGTGCCAACAACAGTTCCGGTTACGGTACTGGATGTGTAATCGGAAGATGCACGAGCGACAACGACGGCATCGGAAGCATCGATTGGGGAAGTTCCTTGTAAAGTCCGGCGCATTTGATTTGCCACGCTAGTGGCAGTTGCAGAGCGATCGCGATCTCGGAATGTCGATTGCACTGTGTCATCAATCTCAATCACCGCAGTCCCATCTACCGTAACGGCGTAGTTAGCACCCGCAATTAAGCCAATGTCGTAAGACTCGGGTTCGCTTTGGGCCAACTGGTTGAGACGTTCTGTTAAATCAGCTGCCATGTCCTCCGGATTAGCTGATGGGTTGTTAGCGGCTGTAAATGTAACCAAAGGCAACCCCTCCAAATACACCGTCGCCGCCTCGTGCCCCCATAGATCGTGAGCGTAGAGTGATGCTGGCCCATCATTTCCACCCAACAGCTCATTGAGTTCTGCAGTACCTCGTGCTGCTTCCAACACGGCATCCGTGTTCGTATTTACTGGGGCCTCGTTTGCCGTAGAGGCAGCAGTATCGGTACCCTCCCGCTCAACAGCTCTCTCTTCAAATTGCTCTTCCTCAATCGTTGTCCTCAGCCAAGTCTCGATAAAATCTCTAGAGTCCTCTATGGCAGACTCGTCGGTATTCAGTGGACCGAGAGTTGCAACGCGATCGCCCTCTAAACTTATCGCCGCTGGCTGCCTCTGGCTAGAAGAGGTGTTGGATTCGGACGCTTTCACCATCCCTGCGGGCAGGATCAGTAACCCAGCACTCAACGACGCGAAGAGAACCAGAGTTTGTTTTGGATTCATGGACGAGTGTCGGAATTCTGCTTAGATCGACCTGGAGACTTTTCCTGCCAGTAATCCAACTTCGAAAAGTTGGGTTCGGCAAAGGCCTTAGGTATAAACGCCGTGACCGTATCACAGAACTTGTCAGGTGTCGGTAAAGACACGGGTGGGTGTTGTTATCCGGATGAGCGGCAATCTCAGTTTTTACACCCAGGTTGTTGCTAAGAGGATTGCAAGTTTTGGACTACCGTTCAGCAGGCGTTGACGTTGCTCGCGGGCGCGAGTTTGTGGATGACATCAAAGGCAGCGTTGCTCGTACCATGCGCCCTGGAGTTTTGCAGGGCTTGGGCGGGTTCGGCGGATTGTTCGAGCTTCCGCAGGGGTATCGCCAGCCCGTCTTGGTGTCGGGAACCGATGGTGTCGGTACCAAGCTGAAATTGGCTCAGATCTCCCAACGTCACAACAGCATTGGGATTGACTTGGTGGCGATGTGTGTCAACGACATCCTGACACTGGGGGCGGAGCCGCTGTTTTTCTTAGACTATTTGGCCACCGGTAAATTAGAACCGCAGCAGTTGAAAGAAGTGGTGGACGGGATTGCCACCGGTTGCGAGCAGTCGGGCTGTGCGCTATTGGGTGGGGAAACCGCTGAAATGCCCGGTTTCTATGGCGAAGGAGAATATGATGTCGCTGGTTTTTGCGTCGGTGTGGTTGAGAAAACGGACATCATTGACGGCTCTAAAGTTGCAGTTGGCGATCGCCTGATCGGTTTGCCCAGCTCCGGGGTCCACAGCAACGGCTATAGCTTAGTGCGACATATTGTCAGCGAAAGCAAGCAAGATTGGTCGACAGTTCCCGATAGCTGGGGGCGATCGCTGGTAGATACCTATCTCACCCCAACTCAGATCTACGTCCAACCCATTCTCGCTGCCCTTAAGGCCGGATTGACCGTTCACGGCATGGCTCACATGACTGGCGGCGGCTTTCCAGAGAACTTGCCCCGCTGCTTTGGCGACGGACTATCCGCCCGCATTATCCCCAACAGTTGGGAGATTCCGGCAGACTTTGTCTGGCTGATGCAGCAGGGGCCGGTGGAGCCGATGGAGATGTTCAAGACCTTCAATATGGGGATTGGCTATATCGTTGTGGTTCCTGCGGAGACCTGCGGTCGTGCTCTTGAACTGTTGCCCGGATCGATTGAAATTGGCGAGATCGTAGCCGGTGAAGGAGAGGTCTTAGGGTTGGAGAATTGGCAGTTCTAGCTGTATATAGCAATCCGCTGTAAGGTCTGGAGTGTGGAAATAGCTGAAAGCCTTGATACATATGGAAAGTGGTTCGAAAAGTCTCCATAGCGGATTGCCGATCTCCATAGCATCAAGGCTCAAGCATCGCTTGCTTGCTCAGACCGAGTGTGGATCGAGACGCACGCCGAGGTCGGTAACTGTTGGTATGCGAAGCATCGCGGAAACGAGGCGAAAAACGTTAAGCTTTGTAAAGTTACGGTCTGTCTATCTGCGAGCTGCAACTTATGAGCGCCATCTCTCCACTATTCGTAGTGGTGTTGACCATCATCATTGAGGTGATCGGTGGGGGGCTGTTATTCCCCGTCCTGCCTTACTTAGTCGAGCAGTACAGCAGTAACGCTTTCACGATTGGCTTGCTGGCGGCTAGTTTTGCAATTGCCCAGTTTTTTGCCGCCCCCGTTCTCGGTGCTATCTCCGATCGCTACGGTCGGCGTCCCATCATTGTCATATGCACGTTCGGTACGGCGATGGCGTTTTTCCTATTCGGAATTGCCAATGCCCTATGGGTCATGTTTGCCGCTCAAATTACAAACGGGCTAACAGGGGGAGTGGTCAGTACCGCGCAGGCTTACATCGCCGATGTGTCCAAATCTCCAGAAGACCGCACCAAAAATTTCGGATTGATCGGAGCTGCTGCCGGAATTGGTTTTATCTTCGGCCCGTTGATGGGAGGCATTCTTGGCAGCATTGACCTGCGCTTGCCGGTATTTGTGGCTGGAGGGGTGGCAGTCTGCAACGGAATCATGGCCTACTGTGTCTTGCCAGAGTCCTTAAAAGTGCGCACTACAGCACCACTAACCCTGCAGGATTTCAATCCATTGCGTCAGCTTGCCAATTTATTTGGACGGGCTAATTTGCGATCGCTGCTGGGAGGCTACTTGGCATTCTTCATGGCCTTCGCCGGATTTACCAATGTATTTGTGGTGTTGGTTCGCGATCGCTACGGATGGGGACCAGTAGAATCGGGGGCCATTCTGGTGTTTGTCGGAGTTGTCGCCAGCATTGTTCAGGGGGGATTAATTCGCAAGCTTCTGCCCCGATTTGGGGAGATGCGACTGTTGTTGGCGGGCATGAGTATGGTGTCCTTGGCCTTAATCTTGGTTGCCATCAGCCCACGCGGCTACTTCCTCTACGGAACTCAAGCCCTCTTCGCCTTTGGGATTGGAATAGCATCTCCGTCATTACGCGGTTTGTTGGCTAATAACGTGGCGGATGACGAACAGGGCAAGCTGAGTGGGGGAACGCAATCCCTCAGCAGCGTGACGCAGATTTTAGGTCCATTAGCGGCTGGTTGGACGTATGACAATTGGGGGCAAGTGTCACCCATGCTGGCTGGCACGGTGTTGGTATTTGTGGCGATCGCTTTGATTGGGGGTCAAACAATCGGAAAGAATCGAGTACCCGCTAGCGTATGAGCGTTGTCCAAGAGTAAGGTTCAGTCGGACATGGGATGATGTCACTCGCTCATTGGCTGCACTCCAGCCATTCAACTTTTCAAGCCACCTAAGTTCATAATGGCTGGCTTTTTCACAAATCATTCACAGTTGATTGGTTGTATGTAGCTGGAACATGAATGTCGCTCTTGCCCGGGTTTGTCGCCTGGGTATTTTTTTTGGTTCACTTTGGAAACGTCAGAGTCCTCAACAGTGCAGTTGACCCGAGCATCTGAATACCGCGATGCCAACTGTCTAAGCCAGATAAAGAGAAGAATAGATATTCATAAATCATTCACACCATTTTGAATTGATGAACTCAGAAGATAAATGTTGCTCTTGCCTGGGTTAGCCACCTGGGCTTTTCTATTTGCACCCCTATTCTTAAATTCACTCCAATGCATTCTCCGTTCACAAATCATTCACAGTTGATTGGTTATATGTAACCGGAACATGAATGTCGCTCTTGCCCGGGTCTATCGCCTGGGTATTTTTTTATTTCTACTGTCCATACCTCCGTAGGTAATTCGAGCGCAAGGCCAAATACTTCGTCGCTACGATCGCGACATCTTCCGACCGCAGACTTCTGCGCTCAAAGGCGAAAAACACCGTATTTCAAGGGTTTCACCCCTTTTCATGGCCAGTCATTTCTCGCCAGCATGTGAACAGTTCATTCCGTATTCCATCGGAGGAAGAGCACGTGCATCAACAATCTGGCGCTACTCAATATTGGTTTGAAGTTGCCCAAGTCTTCTTCTTGAGTCAATCAAAACGACTCACCTACACCAAACGGTTGACTCAGAAAATCGTGACCGCAGGATTAGCCATGGCTGCGATGACATGGGGGGCGATCGCTGCTGGCCCTGCAAACGCTGCTGAGTTTAGCGATACCAACGGTCATTGGGCTGAAGACTATATCGACGATTTATCCGATATGGGAGTACTGGGGGGATTCCCCGACGGCAGTTTTCGGCCAAATGCCCCCGTTACTCGGGCTCAATTTGCCACCATTGCCAATCAAGTCTTCGAGCTGGGAGGTGGCCCCACCACCCAAACCTTCCGCGATGTACCGTTTTCTCACTGGGCTGCCGGTCATATTGCTGCCGCAAACAGCAGCGGGCTGGTTGCCGGTTACCCCGGAGGCTACTTTCGGCCCGAGCAAAACGTCACGCGAGCCCAATCATTAGTGGTTATGGTCAATGGCCTGCAGGCGGCCAACAACGATCGTCTCGTTCCGGTCAGTCGCACTGGGCGCTGGCTGCAGATGTTCCGGGATGCAAATGCCGTTCCCTCGTGGGCCACTACCGGGCTGGCGACAGCGGCACGCATGGATTTGACGGTTAACCCACTCAACCCCAATTGGCTAGAACCCAATCGCACCGCAACCCGTGCCGAGGTCGCAGCCTTTGCCCATCGCAGCCTGCAACGCATGGGAGCACTGGATGGAACTCAGACCCGGACGGTGGCTACGAGCACTAGTACCACCAGCACCACGACGAATCGCGGTACGACGAGCAGTCGGAATGTCACAATGGTTCGCTCCAACCGCTCTAATAACGTGAATAGAAATAACTCGAACAGGAATAACTCAAGCAGAAATCATTCGAATCGCTCCAATTCCCAACAAACCCTATCGGTGCGCGTGACTAACACCACAGTTGCCGGAACGCGATTCCAAGCGTTGAGCAGAAGCGATCGCACCCAGTATTTCAGCCCGAAAGAATCCCACGCCTTTGCAGCAGTGACAGATGATGTCGTCCGTTCCGAAACCGGTCAGGTGGCCATTCCATTCGGATCGCGAGTTGAAGGTCGCTTAGAACCGGTGGAAGGGGGGCTGCGCTTCCGGGCCGAGCGAGTGACAGTTGGAGGCCGTACGTTTCCGATCTCGGCTCAGTCCACCATCCTGCGAGACATCAAAGACCCGCGCCAAACTCGACCGGCGAATATCGCGGGTGATGCAGCGATTGGAGCAGCGGCTGGGGCTGTTTTGGCCGGAGTAACAGGGGATCGGGCGATCGCGACTGAGGAAGTGCTGGTGGGGGCGGCGGCTGGAGCGGCGATCGGCAATCTGGTCGCGCCCCGTGTCGTCGAGATCGGCCCGGATACCCCACTGGAAATGCGCATTACGCGAAACTTTGTCCAAACTCAAAATGTCGCTCGAAATCGTTAGTTTAAGACCGTTACCTTGTGCAGAACAATGCGAAACCGTCGCTATACTCACCTCACGGACTTGACACACAGCGATGATATCGCCAGGGCTTTGGCTGTACTTGCTGACAGGATGGTGACAGGGTTCGAGAAAGTTTGCTATCGTGCTTACGCCCTCAGCGAGTTCTGTCCCATGTCTTTCGATCCCCAACACCGCTGGTACGAATGGGCAATCCAAATCCAGGCATCTGTTCAAGGAGCACTGGCATACAGTACAAGCGAATTTGAAATCGAGCGCTGTCGCAAGCTTGAAGCATTAGCCCACGAAATTCTATCCACCTACAGCGACACCGAATTCTCCAAGGTACAGAGTTTTTTCGAATCCGATACTGGATATTCCACCCCTAAAGTCGATGTGCGCGGCGTGGTGTTTAACACCGATGGTCATGTGTTGATGGTGCGGGAGAAGATTGATGGTAAGTGGTCACTGCCGGGTGGATGGGCAGATTTAGGGGATTCCCCGGCAGAAGCGGTGGTGCGCGAAATCCGCGAAGAGGCTGGCTACATCGCCCAAGCCACTAAGCTATTGGGCATCATCGATCGCAATAAATCTGCTCGTATGCCCAGAGCGTTCTACATTTACAAAGTGTTCATGCGCTGTGAAATTGTCGAACGTCTCAGCGAGTTTGAAGAAAATGCCGAAACGGATGATGTAGGATTTTTCTCGTTTGACGCCCTTCCCGACCTGTCCACAGCCCGAAACACCTACGAGCAAATGCAAGCACTCTCAAAGTTTTGGCATCAGCCCGATCTCGATCCACTGTTTAATTGAGTAAAAATTCAGTTAGGTAATGTGGGATATCTGGCTAGAAAGTGGTGGTAGTGTCAGAACCACCTAACTCACCCGAACGCTCGCCGAGTCTCCCTTGGAGCCTTGCAACAACCGGCATCTTGGTGATATTTACCCCGCTCCATTGCTATCCAACTGCAGTCTCTCTTGACGCAATTTTTACCGCCAGACGGGACATATCCAGAAACAAAAGTTATCAACATCGTTAAAGATGACTTAAAATCAGCCATAAGTATTGCAATAGTGCAGTAGAGAGGTCCCTGGAGGGAGAACATGGCATTAGTATCGCTGCGTACACTGCTGGATCACGCCGCCGAAAACGACTACGGCATCCCGGCGTACAACGTCAACAACATGGAGCAGATCCTGTCAATCATGCAGGCTGCTGATGAGACCAATAGCCCAGTTATTTTGCAGGCGTCTCGCGGCGCTCGTAAGTACGCTGGCGACACTTTTTTGCGCCACCTGATTTTGGGAGCGATTGAGACCTATCCTCATATCCCCATCGCGATGCACCAGGACCACGGCAATAGCCCTGCTACCTGCTACTCCGCTATGCAGCAAGGCTTCAGCAGCGTCATGATGGACGGCTCTCTGGAAGCTGATGCCAAGACTCCTGCTAGCTTCGACTACAACGTCAACGTCACCAAGACCGTTGTAGATGTCGCACACGCCATTGGCGTTAGCGTTGAAGGCGAATTGGGTTGCTTGGGCTCTTTGGAAACCGGTCAGGGTGACAAAGAAGACGGCCACGGTTTCGAAGGCACCTTGAGCAAGGATCAACTGCTGACCGACCCCGATGAAGCGGTTGAGTTCGTAGAGCGCACCCAAGTTGATGCTCTGGCATTGGCAATCGGCACCAGCCACGGCGCTTACAAGTTCACCCGTAAGCCTTCCGGTGACATCCTGGCCATCAGCCGCATCGAAGAAATCCACCGTCGTCTGCCCAACACCCACTTGGTCATGCACGGTTCTTCGTC
>JBFRWD010000054.1:0-11372 GCA_051439425.1 Synechococcus sp. | reverse complement strand
ATCTTAGCTCACCCAAGCTCTAGGGAAAATTAGTCTCCATTAAATACGAAAGCCCCCGCCGATCGCTCGACAGGGGCTAACTAGAATCAGTCAACGCTAGCCTTCGATCTCGGAGATTGCCTCAGCTAACAACGCATTAAAAACCTCGGGGTCTTCTAGCTGCAGAAAATGGCCCACCCCATCCATAATCTCGGCATCGTAGTCTGCATATTGTTGATTGGTCTCCACTGCCGTTTCCGGAATCATCGGTGGCAACGCATTGGCATTCACACAGCGAATCGGGACGTCAGTTGCGCTCATGGCCTCGGCCAAATCAAACGTCGCAAAATTCCGCATCAAGGCGATCGCCGCCGGCGCGTAAGCCGTCTCCCCCCGTTCGGCTACCCAGGCTTCCACCTCTCCATCGCTGTCGGGCAAAAACATCTGGCCCAGCATCTCGCTGCGCACACCAATAAAATCAGCCTCCATCTGCGTGGCAATCTGTTCGGCAAATGCTGGATCGAATGCTGCATCTGCATCGTGCAACGTATCGGCACACGCCACCCCAATCACGCGATCGGGCATCAATCCTGCCGCCACCACCGACACCGAGCCCCCCATTGAATGACCGATCAAAATTGCGTTGTCCAGTTCCAGTGTGTCCAGAACTGCCCGCACGTCCTCGGCATGGGCCGCCACCGTCCAGTCCTCGCGATTATTGCCCGACATTCCATGCCCCGCCAAATCTAGTGACACCACTCGATAGTCGTCAGCAAACCCATCCAACTGATCTTGCCAATAGGCGCGATCGCACGACCAGCAATGAACAAAAACAAGTGTTGTGTCCCCTTGCCCGCGCACATCATAGGCAATCTCGACCCCATCACCGGACAGAACGGTATCGGTAAAAATCTCATGAGCACCTTCGGGGGGATCGCTGGCCTGCCCATCTGTTAATTCTTGAGCTGGAGATTCTGAAACTGGGAGGGATGGAGCAGTGGGGTCGGTCTGGCTGGAACATCCACTTGCGACCACAGCCACCACTGGCAACACCGCAAGACATTGAATCGGGTTCAAGTTGGCGAAACCTAGCGAGCGAGTTGCCAGCAGACGCTGAAATGGAAACTTGTGGAACGGAAACCTCTGCATAAGACGTACCTCTCAGTTTGTTAAGTCAACTGCAGGTGAGAATTTCAAGCTTGTGCCGCATTCTATGGCCGACACTTGGCAACATCCATCAATACCGTTCATCTCAATCATGAATACAGTCGGTATGGCGTTTATCCCTCTCATCTAAATCTCGCCATCCCAACAAAAGGCAGCTCGCTCCCCGTATAAACGCCCAAAAAACACCTGTTCCCTAGCGCTCTAGCTCAACTCCAGCTTGAATCGGAATAGAGAAACTGTCCCCAAAGGTCCGCCACGATGGATAATTACGGGGATTTGGTGTGTGTGAGGACGACAATTGACTGCATCTCCCCTAGCCCGACGACAACTGCCCCGCCGCGATCGCGACACCCATTCGCGTGCCCCCCTATTCGAGGCCATTCGCAATTACGCCGCTCTGCCCAAAGCCGCCTTCCACACCCCCGGACATAAACAAGGCACCGGCATCTCTTCAGAACTGCTTGAGTTCTTAGGGGAAAACGTGTTCCGCTCCGACCTGACCGAACTGCCGGAAGTGGATAACCTACACGACCCCGACAGCGTCATCCGAGAAGCCCAAGAACTCGCCGCCCAAGCCTACGGAGCCGAGCGCTCCTGGTTCTTGGTCAACGGCTCCACCTGCGGTGTGGAAACCCTGATGATGGCGGTCTGCGACCCGGGAGACACGGTTCTATTGCCCCGCAACTGTCATAAATCGGCGATCGCCGGAGTTATGCTATCCGGTGCCATCCCTGCCTACATCGAGCCGGACTACGATCGCGATCTGGGGATTGCCCATGGCATCACCCCCGCCTCCGTCAAAGCTGCACTCCAAAAGTATCCGGATGCTAAAGGAGTACTCTGCGTCAGCCCCACCTACTACGGCGTTGCTAGCGATCTCGAAGGAATTGCCCAAGTCGTTCATTCCCACGGCCTACCTTTTTTAGTGGATGAAGCCTGGGGGCCGCACTTTGCCTTCCATCCCGACTTGCCTAAATCCGCTCTAGAGTCGGGAGCCGATCTGGTCGTTCAGTCCACCCACAAGGTGCTGTCCGGCATGACCCAGGCGTCGCTGTTGCACGTCCAGGGCGATCGCATTGACCGCAACCGCGTCCGCAACATTCTGCAACTGCTGCAGTCCACCAGCCCCAACTACGTGCTGATGATGTCGCTGGATGTGGCCCGCCGTCAGATGGCATTGCACGGTGAATCCCTATTGGACGAGGCGATTGCTCTGGCAGACAATGCCCGCACCCGCCTGAATCAAATTGAAGGTATCCACTGCTTCGGTACCGAACGATTGGGTTCTACCCCCGGTTTCCATGCTCTCGATCGCACTCGCCTAACCGTGACAGTCTCCGATCTGGGCCTGTTCGGTTTCGATGCCGATGATTGGATTAACCAGCATCACGACGTTCAACCAGAAATGTCGACGTTGCACAATGTGGTCTTTATTGTCTCTATTGGTAACACCCAAGAGGATATCGATCGCCTCGTCAGTGGCTTTAAAGCTCTGGCGGGTATACAGCGGGCCGAGATTGCCAGCGGTGGCATGAGCGAGCGCGTTCAGCAGTTGGCCAATATCCAGCTTCCGGCCCTTCCTCCTCAGCGCATCAGCCCCCGCGACGCTTTCTTCTCCCCTATCAAGCAGGTGCCCCTGCAAGATGCGATCGGAAACGTCTGTGCTGAGATTATTTCTCCATATCCTCCAGGCATTCCTATCTTGGTGCCGGGAGAAGAAGTCACAGAAGAAACGGTGAAATATCTTCTATTGGTTCACCAAGCAGGTGGCTTCATTAATGGCCCTGAAGACGTCCGATTGCAGACGCTAAAAGTCGTCGATCGATCGAGCTAGATCGATATGTATTGTTAGCGCTTAGAGGTCAACCATCATGTCAACTCCTGACCGTAAGCTTGGGAGCAACGTTTGGCTCTTCATTTTGCACGGGTAGAGTCATGAGTCCAACCGACCTAACCCGCGACTACCTTCGCAATGCCTTACCTTGCGCCCCCGCTCTCAGGAGGACTCAACGGTGGACAAGCCTTCTTTGACAAATCGGCAAAGTGTAATCATCACAATCGCATGGGCTTTAGCAACAGCTGTGGCTCTCGTTGCCACCAATCTGCTGCTAAAACTACTGCCCGAGAGTTTGGGAGGCTGGATCGTGTTTCTTGGGGCACCCATCCTCTTAGGGACGCTTCAATGGCTAGTGTTGCGTCGACTGTTACCGCATGCCTGGTGGTGGATACCATTAATGGCGATCGGGTGTGGACTGGGCTGGGTTAGCAGCGGTGGCCTCTTATTTCTAATGTCGCTAGTGGGCGACACGCTCAACTGGGTTCCATACGTTCAAGGGCTTGATTACATCTTTATGGGGATAGTGGCAGCAGGAGGTGGGCTTGGAATTGGCTTCATCCAGTGGCTCTACCTGAAACGCTTTGTGCAGCGCGCGGCTTGGTGGTTGTTAGGCAGCGCCGTCGCGTTAGGTGCTGGTGCTGGATTTAACCTGATTGCAGGGTTTGATGCCGCATTCTTCAGCGGCCACAACTGGTTGTTGTCATTGAGTATTGGAGGCTTGCTAGGAGGGGGGATTAAGGGGGCCACCCTGACTTGGCTCGTACAACAAAGGCGCTAGCCCAATAATGGCTATAGCAACCGGCAATCCGCTATGGAGGGTTTTTCGAGCATTTTCTTTTTGCAAATCAAGGCGTTGAAGCATCTCGATACTCCAGACTTTATAGCGGATTGCTACATCATCCACAAACGCCCGCGCGAACAACACGAAAAACTCCCCCAATTTTTGGGGGAGTCAATGGAAGGCCAGATTCCAACTCAATTTTCAGATAGCCATCTTTGTAGACTAGCGAGATCGAGAGGGGACTTTGCTCATGTAGTCGCCGATACTGGAGGCTGTTACAGCTTGCATTGCGGAGGCACGCATAGCAATGCTCTTTGCCATGGCTAAGTACTCTGCCGGATCGCCAGCACGAGTGGTGGTGCCGGTACGAATCTTCTTCGCAGCTTCGGCATCGTAAGTGAAGATAATCTGAGGAAAGCCCAGAATTCCCCGGTAGTACTCGTTGTAACGGGGGGACTTAATGTTGAAGGGAACCTCTCCCTCAGAGCGGCCGGGTAAATTGCGACGACGCTGGTAAGGAACAATGTCGTCACCGAAGTTGTCCAGGTATTCGTCGCTCCCCAACAAGTCATCAACGAAGCCTTGCTTGCCCTTCGTCGCTACCACGATGGACCAAGCTAGCTTTTCGCGCTCATCATAAATATCGCGACCCAGTACCCGCTGAACTGTCTGCTCCACAAAGCGATAGTTGCTGTTGAGGCTGTAAAAACTCTTGTTATATGTGTCGGAAAGCAACAAACCACGAATGAATTCTCTGACCGTGATTTGGTCGCTGCGAAGCTGAGACTCCAGGAAGGGCTCGCGATCGCTCTTGAATGCATGGAAGAAAATCTGCCGGTAGGCTGCTTCTACTAGATTGCGGAAATCTCCATCGGACAAAAGATTCTCGCTAGAGAAAATAACGGGCTGGTCGTCACCAGCAACTTCGTAACCTGCAATTCGAGCGTTCTGGGTGGAAGATGGATAGCTTAATAACGGGATGGACACGTTAGAGACTCCATTAATTGCAAGAATATTATTGATACAGAGTTTAAAGCAGCCGGCGCCAAATTTTAAGGAACGCCGGCTTTTTAAGCATTATTACCCATGCAAGGGCTCGTCTGGCTTAATGATTCGTAGTAATTGATTAAGCCTAGTGAGCAGCCTGCAGTATCTCGAGCAGTACTGCGACAAACAGTGCACCAACCAGAATGACACCGCCTTTGGCCACAACTCCACCGACTCTGTTGACGAATGGAGGTAACGGACGCTGGCGAGAAGCCAATCGATCGCCACCCGCTCCAATGCCTGTCGCCGAGTAGTTATTGCCCAATGCCGTTAACGTCGCTAGGCGATCGCTTCCATAGCGAGGCATATGCTCGAAAGGAATATCTCCTACAGAACGCTGAGGAATGATGCGCCGACGCTGATACGGTACGGTGTCATCCCCAAAATTTTTGAGGTATTCGTCAGATGACAGAAGGGCATCAATAAAACCTTGCAAGCCTTTCGTTGCCAGAACGATTGACCAGGCATACTTTTCTCGATCGTTATAGGTGTCGCGCCCCAACAACCGTTGGACGCACATTTGCACGAACCGATAGTTATTGCTGGCCTCAAGATTGCGCCGCCGAAACGTATCTGAAGTTGCGAGGCCGCGAATAAACTCTCGAACAGTAATCTGGCCTGCGCGGAGCTGAGACTCCAAATAGGGGTTGCGATTGCTAGCAGTCATTTGCTGCTCGTTGATCACACGCCGGTAAGCCGCATCGATCAGGTTTCCCATATCGGATTCCGACAGTAGATTCTCGGCGGAATAGATAACAGGCTGATCGTCACTGCCCACCTCAAACCCTTTCACTCGCTGGTTTTGAGAGGATGCTGGATATTCCAATAAGGGAATGGTCATACTCTTTAGACCTCCAAATACTTGTTTTCGTATGGCTTTGCAAAAAAGAATCCTGCCGTTTCACGAGGAACTGAAGAGCAGGGGCATAAAGTAAGCATTTTGAAACAGTGAGTATCGCGCGGAACCCACCAATCCATACATCAGGGTAGGGGTAAAAGTTATGCAAACCGTGCCAGCAGATTGGAGAAGCAATAATCTGTAACACCAAAAGATACGTATCTTATAATCTTCGCGACGTATAGAGGTGTTAGCTACTTCGGTTAGGACAAAGGCTTCAATCCGTAGCTTAGGTTGGACATCGCTGAAACGATGTCCGCTGTGGAATGGCCACTGCCCCTAACTAGCGAGTCGCTCTCGGTACTGAGCAGAACGTAATATTTCCAGATGGCCGTCAGTTTTTGACAAAATGTGTGAGTCCGAGGCAATTCCAGCAAACTCGGTAAAAACACAAAGCCACTCTCGCTAGCTGCACGCTTGGCACATCCGGAATCAGAAACGTTATCAGCAAGAGATGCGAAATACTCAAGCAGATTCAGCAATCCGAGTTTCGACGCACAAAGATGCCGTGCTGAAACCACCAAACCGCTTCACTGTGCTGGTGCGCAACCGAATGTCGTTGCCTGAGAACGAAAATCGCTCGCTAGCGCTCATCGTTTCGTACTCGGTGGTTAACACCAACCCGTCATCATCATCCATATGAAAATAGCCAGCAACGGGCATTTTTTCTGCATACCCTTGCTCGCGCAATAGCCGCCCGCTGCGCCCCACATCGTCAGTTGCCACCAGCGCCATCACTGTCGAACCCGCATGTTCGTCTGCGCCTTCTTTGTCCCATGCCATCTTTCCGCCCCACTGTACGTAGCATCCTCCCATCGCCTTGGCCGGATCGAACTGATGCTGCTGGCACAGCTCTACAATTCTTGGATCGTCCGCATCGAGAGTATCTAAATTGACCTCCAGTTCCCCCGTTTCAGCCCGCCGGAACGCCAGATGGTGAGTAATGCGATTGGAGCGCCAGCGACCAGCACTCAAAGCGAAAAACTCCATTGCATTCATGACTATGTGCTCCGCGACTTGCAAATTGAAACGGGCTAAACACCCTCATTTAAGATAAAGCCTCTTCGGGGGCAAAATGGCCACAGAGTCAAAGATTGCCGTCCAAATCGTTCAACGAATCACCGTGCCTAGCTACTGCTTGATTCCACGAAGAGCGATGTATGAGAACTGGCTCTATCCCCCGCAATTCCACTCCAATCCACTCCGGACTGCATACAACGGGAAATTCAGTACAAAATAGTTATATTTTGTAGCCTTAAGCACAACATGCACTAGCTACCCCAGCCATAATCACTGCAATGTCCGGCCACTTAATAAAGCCCAAGTTGTAATGTTAAGTTTTGTTGGGTAGACTCATATTAACTTGACCTATTTACCTCTCTTGCATCCATTTAAGGACTTCTTTAATTCCTCGATATCAACTTTGATGGTTAACCGCTTGCAGTTCTCG
Organism: Synechococcus sp.; assembly: GCA_051439425.1. Lineage (GTDB taxonomy): Bacteria > Cyanobacteriota > Cyanobacteriia > Thermostichales > PCC-7336 > PCC-7336. The sequence continues at coordinate 4,213 of JBFRWD010000054.1, read as the reverse complement.
ACCCTTGCACCGACTAGCCCGCCAAAGGAGTGTTGAACCGATGGAATCCAACAACAATCTCAGCATGGAACAGCAGTTCAAGTTGCACGTGCTCTCCCAAGAAGTCCTGCAAATGAGCCACGAACAAGCTCAGCAATATCTGATTGAAGTTCTCCGCCAAATGATGGTCAAAGACAACGTTGTCAAAAAGATGATCAAGGGTGATATGGATATGTGGCCCCAGCAAGGATGAGGATTGAGTGAGCGATTGTTGCTGGGCCAATTGGGGTGCGCCCCGCCATTGCAGTGCGATTCTCCTACAAGGAATTGCACTCTTCAGTAACAATCGCTCTCAACTTCCAATCTGCCGTCCGATCGTCAGCGACTTGTCTCTGTAGCCTGATGCGAGAGACGGCTTGAAGAGAACGCTACTGAACCCCGACTGTCTAGTCTGTCGTATTTCCCCCATGGCCCCATAGTTCAATCGTTCATATATATACGTATGTCGCCCTTTTGTCTGGGCATGCGATTCAGCTCTTGCTCTAGCTCCTTCTTGTCGGACTAATACGTAACGCTCTTTTGCGGAGTATATCTGGCTCATCGACGGGGCCATCCGATCTCGGTTCCTTCAAACAGGCGATCCAGCAATCCGTGATGTTCGATTCGGTGTCGAACGTTACGGATTGTTGCTTTATTTCTTATTTTGCCTCCAGTAGGCGCGACCATCCCCTATGTTGATTCCAGCTTGCGGAGTGTCCGAGTTTTGGGCCAGCAAGCATTTATAAAAAGCATTCACTTTTTAAGTTAAGGAGAGCTCAATGCTTGACGCTTTTTCCAGAGCCGTAGTTTCGGCTGATGCCAGCACTTCCCCGGTTACCGACCTGTCTGCACTGAAGTCTTTTGTTGCAGAAGGCAACAAGCGCTTGGACGCTGTTAACGCTGTTGCTAGCAATGCAAGCTGCATCGTTTCCGACGCAGTAGCTGGCATGATCTGCGAAAACACCGGCTTGATCCAAGCTGGTGGTAACTGCTACCCCAACCGCCGCATGGCTGCTTGCCTGCGTGATGGTGAAATCGTTCTGCGTTACGTTACCTACGCTCTGCTGGCTGGCGATGCTTCCGTTCTGGAAGATCGTTGCCTGAACGGTCTGAAAGAGACCTACGCTGCTCTGGGTGTACCCGCTACCTCCACTGCTCGCGCAGTACAAATCATGAAGGCTAGCGCTACTGCTCACATCAACGGCACCAACACCGAAGCTCAAGCTGGCGCTAAGTTCAAGAAGAACCGCGAAGATCAAGGCCTCTGCAACGAGTTGGTTGCTGAAGCTGCTGGCTACTTCGATCGCGTTATCTCTGCAGTCAGCTAAGACGGCTTTGCCGAACATTGGCTCTAAGCACTTTATTTCACAGACGAGACGAATCGTCTCGGCTCTCTCAAATCTATTAGGAGTTAACAAACTATGAAATCTGTTGTAACCACAGTGGTTGCAGCCGCTGATGCAGCTGGTCGCTTCCCCTCCACCTCCGATCTTGAGTCCGTACAAGGTAGCCTGCAACGTGCAGCTGCTCGTATGGAAGCTGCTGAGAAGCTGGGTTCTAACCTGGATGCTGTAGCTAAAGAAGCTTATGATGCTTGCATCGCTAAGTACCCCTACCTGAACAACGAAGGTGAAGCTAACTCCACCGATACCTTCAAAGCTAAGTGCGCTCGCGACATCAAGCACTACATGCGCTTGATCCAGTACTGCTTGGTTGTAGGCGGTACCGGTCCTCTGGACGAGTGGGGCATTGCTGGACAGAAGGAAGTTTACAGCACCCTGAGCCTGCCCACTGCTCCCTACGTAGCTGCTCTGACTTTCGCTCGCAACCGCGGTTGCACCCCTCGCGACATGTCCGTTCAAGCTCTGACCGAGTACAACGCTCTGCTTGACTACGCGATCAACTCCCTCGCTTAAGTCTTGAATTCAAGACTGCGACTTGTTCGCTAATTTAGAACGTTAGTTCTAACGATCTGGGGATTCTTGGAAAAACGGTTGTCCGCGCGGGCTTTCGTTAATCTGGAGTCCCCAGGTTTTTATGTCAATCGCCTAATTCGATCGCAGCGTTAGGCTTAACCGGTAGTACTGAATCGCGGGATATGGATAAGCGTTTTTATCGTATGTTCGACATGACGGAAGATGAGGCGATCGCCTTATTGGACAAACCCATTGAAGACATGTCTGAAGATGACGTACGCTACATTGCCGCCTCTCATTTGGTGAACTATTCGACCGACCGCTCCATCGATGCTTTGATTCGGGCCGTTGAAAATACCCATCCATCCTTAGACAACCGCATCACCCGTCGGAAAGCGGTCGAAACCCTGGGACGATTGGAAGTTGAGCGATCACTCCCCCACATTCGCAAGTGCCTCGCCGATGACGATCGTTTTACGGTAGAGAACGCCGTCAATGCGATTGGAGAAATTGGCACGGAAGACTCCGAGATCTTGGCGGAAATGGCTGCGTTGCTCGATGTCGAAGACAAGATCTCGCGCACGGTGATTCGAACTCTAGCCAAATTGGGTTACAAACCGGCAACAGACAGAATTCGCCGATATGCGGATTCAGCGGAAGAGCCCCTCTACAGTGCGGCCATCTCTGCCCTTTACAGTCTGAATGGAGAAACCGACCAGCTCGATCGCTGGCTGGCGTTGTTCCAAAGCCCGAATGTCAATTCCCGTCGGTGCAGCATCCAAGATGCAATCGACAGTAACTACAGCGCTGGCATTCCCACCATTGCTCGTTGTCCGGTATCTCAAGTGTTTCGCCTTCGTGCCCTCCGCATTTTGGGGGCCAACGGCTTGGCCTCCGGAGCACTGACATTTGAGGACGTTCAACCGCATCTCGATCTAGTCGTGCGGGATAATCCGAACGATATCGACCTCGTGCACAGCTACGACCAAGCTCCAAAACTGGACTTTTTGATTCGCGAGTTGTTCAACACCGATTTTGGTCGCTGTTACCTCGCTATCCAAACCCTGGTCGAACTCTATCCTGACAGTGCTCCTGAAACGTTACTCGATACCTATAAAGGAGAGGCCAGTAGCGACTACGGTGCTAATTATCACGTGCTGAAAACCTTTGGCTGGTTGAAGTATCTGCCGGCATACGATCTGTTGGTCGAAGCGTTGCATCAAACCATCCCTCAATATCAAAAGTCGCGGATTGCAGCTGCGATCGCGTTGGGAGAATTTGGCGATCTGAACGCTATCCCCGAACTCAACAAGGCATTGCAATCCAACGTTTGGGGCCTGCAATACGGTGCCATTCTGGCCCTCGAACAGCTCGGGGATACGGATGGTATTGCTGCGTTGATCGATGCTGACGACATCCTATTGCGCTCGCGAGCTCAAGCCGCACTCTCCCGTTAGCGATCGTCGTAGGCAGACAACTTTCTGCCAGCATGGGCTGATATCGCGAACCGCAGCAAGGGTGAGAGGCTGATTGGGCTAAAAGCTCATACGGGGCAAGACAATCAGTTTTAGACATCTGCTTGGATGTTTGCCCACCACTATATATTTCTGTTTTGAATCGAGTATTCCGCAATGTCTATCGACACTCTGTTAGAAAAACTCAAGCACCCCAACCCGAATATGCGTAGCCGCGCCATGCATGAAATTGCGGAAACTCGGGATGAATCCACTATCCCCGAGCTGATCCGGTATTTAGATGAAGAGAACACGGATTTTCGCCGTGCAGTGGTCAAAACGCTGGGAGTCATTGGCCCAGACTCGGTACCGTTCCTGGTGCAGAAGTTACACGAAAGCACGGATACCACTGAAAAAGCCAGCTGCACGAAGGCCATGGCTCAAGTTGCTGTCAACCATCCCGACCAGCCTTTCCCGCAGGTGGGTAGCGATGCTCTAGAAGCCGCCCTCAAGGACTCCGATCCGGTAGTGCACATCACTGCTGCCATGGCTTTGGGAGCGATTGGAGCACCGGCAAAAGATATTTTGCTGCAAGGACTCAAAGATGCGAAAAATCCTGCCGTTGCCATCTCAATTGTGAATGCCCTCAGCTCGATTCGAGACGAAAGCATTTTAGACACGCTGAATGAAATTGCGAATGACGAAGCGATTGACAGCTACGTAAAAGAGACTGCTGTCAGTGCAATCTCTCGTTTGGAAATGATGTTGGGTAAGCGATAGGTCCTTCGGGGAGGAGCTTTACCAATCATCCTCCTCTTCTTCTAG
>JBFRWD010000053.1:0-8404 GCA_051439425.1 Synechococcus sp. | reverse complement strand
GAGTCAGCGATTTCAGAGCTGGCACGAAGTGACGAGCCTCAAAGCTGCTGCATAAATCAGGGCACCTCACCTAATCTCAGAAGAACAGTGTCTTCCTTATGAAATGACGACTTAAGTTGTCAATCCCTGACATAGCCATTAGAGCCATTGAGGTCTTGAATCTTATAGTTCAAACTTCAACTTGCTACGCCTTCTTTACATGGCAAGTAATTTTTAGGGAGCGAGGGCAACAAGACACAATGTCGTAGACAAATTTCGGAAACAATGAAGTAAGCTGCTCTGTTCATCCCCGCTATCAAGTCAGGCATCCCCAGGCACACAACAGCTTCCTCCTTTCACTAATCACTCAGACCAGGTAAATTCTTGACTCTCTAGAGCTTTCCATAAAGACCGTCTGGACACTTCTGACACTGCTGTCTGTCCAGAACTACATCTAGAAACAGTTGGACCGAAAACACAATTTGATTGGCTAGTTTTCTTAACCGCTTCAAGCTTCAAAGTATCTATGGTCTTTCACAAGTTGATAACTAAGCAAGTATCAACACCCAAAGTGGCCTCACCGGTCAAACATTCGCGCTGGCGAGCGCAGCGACTGGGATTGGTGACATTAGTTCTGGTACTAATGCTGTGGCAGTGGGGAGCCCGAACCTACAGCCCAGTCATCTTGCCAACACCTGGAGCCGTAGCAGATTCTCTATATTCCCTCTTTGGACAAGCTCGGTTGTGGAAGGCGATCGCAGCGACAACGTTCCATGTCTTGATGGGATTTGGCTTAGCGCTAGCAATCGGAGGGGTATTGGGGTTAGCAGCAGGGCGGCAGCCCTGGATACAGCCAACCCTCGCGCCAATTTCTATGGCGCTGTTGGGAACTCCACCTATTGCTTGGCTGGTACTCACCATGGTGTGGTTTGGTCTCGGCCATGCCAACTCAATTTTTACTGTCGCCGTTACCGTGGGGCCGCTGGTGTTTGCCGGAGTAGCAGATGCAGTCATGGGCCTTGACCCCAACTTGGTTACCGTAGCGCAGGTCTACCGCCTGGAAGGAAAAGTCCGCTTGCAGGCGCTCGACTGGCCGTATGCAATTTCACGCCTGCTGCCAGTGCTGATCGCAGGGTTGGGGCTCGCCTGGCGGGTGGCAATCATGGCAGAGGTGCTCGCCACCCCCATAGGCATAGGCGCGGAGCTGAATACTGCACGGGCCAACCTAGACACAGCCGAAGTCATGGCCTGGATTGGAGTAGCGATCTCCCTAGTCTTAACCTCCGCTACCCTGATGCGGGGCCTACAGCGGCGACTGTTACCCTGGCAGGCAATTTCCTTCATCGGGAAAGGAGGGTAGCTCGAGATGGGGCAGCTGTTGCACCAGATCTACCACCACTACGGCTCGCGACTGGTGTTGGAAAACATCTCTCTATCAGTATCTCCTGGCGAGATTGTTGCCCTAATGGGACCGTCAGGCTGTGGTAAGACCACTCTGCTCAACCTACTAGCAGGTCTGCTCTCACCCCATAAGGGGGCCGTTGAGCGACTGGGAACCTCCACTGCCTATGTATTTCAAGAACCGCGCTTGTTTCCCTGGTATACAGTGCTGGACAACATTGCTCTTGGATTAAAGGCTCGGGGTATGCCTCAGCGCGCGCGATGGCAACTGGCCCAATCCCTGGCGAAAACCATTGGGCTAGCAGATGCAGTCAGTCTCTACCCCCACCAATTGAGTGGCGGAATGAAACAACGGGTCAATCTCGCGCGCGCCCTTGCTATTTCACCCCAGCTGCTCTTGCTAGATGAGCCTTTTGCTTCTGTCGATATGGGCACTCGTCAACAATTGCAACAGTTAGTCATGAGCTGGGTGCACAAGCACCGAACGGCAGTCATTGTCGTGACCCACGATTTAGCGGAGGCAGTAGTGATGGCCGATCGCCTCCTCATACTGTCTCCATGCCCGGCACGACTCGTCTCATGTTGGGACAATGCTCGACCCCCACACCAGCGCGACCCGGCGTACATCTATCGCACCCTATCAGAGCTGCAAACACGCCCCGAAATCATTGCTAGCTTTAACCTCAATCTCCCCACTTTACGGTCGCTCGGAGCTTAACCCCATGACTTTTCAGCGTCGTCAGTTTTTGAAATTCATGAGTGCCAGCTTCGGTCTCTCCATTGCCGCTGGCTGCGGCCAGTCAAGCCCTTCTTCCGGAGAGGGCAAATTGCCATCTCTAGGCATTGGCGGCTCGCCAATTTTGCTGACGATTCCTCTGGCTTACCTCATAGAGATGAGTAGCCTACCGGAAGCGATCTCCTCCATCGAATTCTTCAGTGTCCGCAACCATGAACAGATGAAAGCCCTACTGACCTCAGAACAGGGACAGATCGCAGCCAATCCAACACTGTTAGCTGCGGGGCTTTATCAACAACAGGTACCGCTGAAGCTGATGAATGTGATGATCTGGGGCAACATTCACCTGCTGTCTGCAACGGGGGAAATCCAAAATTGGGAAGAGCTGCGCGGAAAGACAGTACTGATTCCTTTCAGAGGTGGCATGCCAGAAATGATTTTCCGGTTTCTGGCGACTCAGTCCAGCGTGCAGCCAGACCAAGACGTAACGATTCAATCCACTCAGGATTTTCAGAGCACAGCTCAACTTTTATTGACAGGAGAAGCTGATGCAGGGGTATTCTCCGAACCTCATGCCAGTAACGTGGTGGCAAAAGCTCAGGAGCAGGGGTTGGAACTCTCCTACAGCTTGGATTTCAAAGACGCATGGGGAGAGGTCACGGGGCAAGCAGCCCGCTTTCCCCAGGCAGGTATATCAGTGCTCAACAGTTTGGTTGCCGCTCATCCTGATGTAGTGGATTTGATTCAAACGGAACTCCACAATGCCCTTGACTGGATTGAGCAGAATCCCACAGCTGCCGCCGAACTCGGTGCGAAATATATGGACACTCCGGCTCCGATTATCGAGCAATCTCTCAAAACAAATCTGTTTGAGCATGTCACCGCTGCTGATGCCCAACTGGAGCTGGAGGTGTTTTACCAGTCTCTCCATCAGGTGAATCCCAACCTACTCAGGGGGCAACTCCCTGGTGCTGAGTTCTATGTGGGGTAACGGAAATTGGGCGTTACACATTCAGAGGATGAAGCTGAATAACTCTGACAGATTTCAATGCTAGCTGCAGGCTCTTCGAGGCCCTCTCAAAAAGCAGGTTTTGCGGCGGAGAATCCATTTCATACCTAACTTACGCAACGCCAAGCTCCCTATATCCAATGAGCGGTTCAACAATTAGTTGCAGGCCGTAGCTCGAAGTCTTGAGGCGGTCTCAACCATGTTGATGAGCGAAGGCTTCACTTCCGACCATTGGCGAGTCTTGAGGCCGCAATCCGGGTTTACCCAGAGGTTCTTACGTGGGAGCACAGCTTCCGCTTTTGACATGAGGTTACTCATTTCATCGGTAGGGGGCACCCGTGGTGAGTGGATGTCATAAACACCTGGGCCGATCTCATTGGGATACTTGAAGTCCACGAAGGCATCGAGCAGCTCCATATTGGAACGCGAGGTCTCAATAGTGATGACGTCGGCGTCCATGGCGGCGATGGAGTCGATGATGTCGTTAAACTCTGAGTAGCACATGTGAGTGTGGATCTGGGTGTCATCCTTCACGCCGCAGGCACGAAGGTGAAAGGCCTTCACCGCCCAGTCGAGATAGTGATTCCACTCGCTCTGGCGTAACGGCAGTCCTTCGCGAAAGGCTGGTTCATCGATCTGGATGGCAGCAATCCCGGCGGCTTCGAGATCCACCACTTCATCGCGAATGGCCAGGGCGATCTGATGCGTGGTGACGGAGCGGGGCTGGTCGTCGCGCACAAAGCTCCACTGGAGAATCGTAACTGGCCCGGTGAGCATCCCTTTCATCGGGCGATCGGTCAGAGACTGAGCGTATTGGGACCAGTAGACAGTCATGGGGTTGGGACGGCTGACATCGCCAAAAACGATCGGTGGCTTCACGTAGCGAGTGCCGAAGCTCTGCACCCAGCCGCTACTAGTGAAGGCAAAGCCTTCGAGATTTTCGCCAAAGAATTCCACCATATCGTTGCGCTCGAACTCGCCATGAACGGGCATATCAATCCCGATCTCGTCCTGGAAAGCAACGCACTTGGCGGTTTCTTCCTTCAGGAACTGGTCGTAGTCTGCATTACTTAGCGCACCCTTTCTCCACTGGGCGCGCGCCTGCCGCACCTCCTTAGTCTGAGGGAACGAGCCGATGGTCGTGGTCGGGAATTCCGGCAAATTGAGTTTGGCCCGCTGCTTGGGTTGGCGCTCAACGAAGGCCGAGGCGCGATTGAAATCTCCGGGTTTTACCCCCGCAAGGCGCTTTTTCACAGCGTCATTGTGGATGCGCTTGCTGGACTTTCGAGACGCAGCGGCAGCACGGTTGGCTTCAAGGGCCTCCACACTTCCGACTTCATCTAGAAATTGTCGGAGTTCGGTGACTTCCGTGAGTTTCTCGTCGGCAAAAGCCAACCAGCTTGTCAGTTCTTCATCAAGCTTCTGTTCGTTTTGCAGGGTGACGGGCGAATGTAGAAGCGAGCAGCTTGGTGCGACCCAAAGCCGATCCGCGCCAATAGCGGCCTTAGCCTTCTGCAAAACGTTTAGCGAAGCATCGTAATCGTTTTTCCAAATATTGCGGCCTTCAACGATTCCGGCGGAGAGAATTTTGTCCTGTGGGAAGGTGGCCAGAACAGTGTCGATGTCCTCCGAACCCCGCACAAAATCAAAGTGCAAGGCGTCAACCGGCAACGCAAGGTAGTCGTCAAGATTGTCTCCCACGCCACCGAAATATGTAGTGACGAGTAGCTTTGCCGAACCTTTGGCCTGAGAGAGGCGATCGTATGTCGTCTTCAAAGCGTCGCGCTGCGAATTGCTTAGATCGGTAGAAATTATTGGCTCATCGAGCTGTATCCATTCCGCACCTGCGGCTGCAAGTTTGTCGACGATCTCTTCATAAACGGAGACAAGATTGTCGAGGAGGGTCAACGGGTCGAAGTCTGGTTTTCTAGAATCCTGCACCTTACCTAGGGAAAGATAAGTCACGGGGCCGACGAGTACCGGCTTCGCGTTTATCCCCAGTTCCTTAGCTTCAGCCAACTCATCGAAGACTTTGGTGCTGCTAAGGAAAAACGTTGCGTCCGCCCGAAACTCAGGCACGATGAAGTGGTAATTCGTGTCGAACCACTTGGTCATCTCGCTAGCGAACGTGGAAACCTTTCCCGTCTGACAGTCCTTCTCGTCTTCAACCAAAGAAGCACCGCCCTCTGTACCACGAGCGATGGTGAAAGCGGTGTTGATATCTGTTCGCCCACCTTGCCACTGGAAGCGCGGCGGCACATTGCCAAGCAAGCAGCTCATGTCGAGTACTTGGTCATAAAAAGAGAAGTCATTGACTGGGATGAGATCGATTCCGGCAGCCTGTTGCTTCTTCCAGTTAATTTCGCGCAAAGTCTTGCCCGTAGCGAGCAGCTCAGCAAGTGGTAGGTTGCCTTTCCAGTAGGCTTCTGTTGCCTTTTTCAATTCACGCTTGGCTCCGATGCGTGGGTATCCCAGCGAATGTGTCTTGATGGTGCTTTTCTGGTATTCACTCATAGAACTTGGCTCCGATGCGCGGGTATCTAGCGAATGTGGTTTGATGGCGCTCTTGTGGATTCTTGATATGGACTTGATGATACTGGTGTTAACCGATGAATAAAAATGGTATTTATTCATGAAATAATGAGTGAAATTCATTAGAAGCCGATGGCATTTCTCGAACGCAGCCACCTTGAGATCATCCGTGCGGTTGACCAGCAAGGGACCATGACCGCAGCAGCGGATGCGCTGCACCTGACGCAATCGGCGCTGAGTCATTGCATGCGCAAGCTGGAAGATCGGATAGGGGTGAAGCTTTGGTATCGGGAAGGACGCAGCCTTCGCCCCACCCAGGCAGGAATCCATTTGCTGGCCACGGCCAACCGCCTGATTCCCCAGTTCGTCCATGCAGAGGAACGCTTAGGGCAGTTCGCCCGTGGTGAGCGGGGAACATTACGGATTGGTATGGAGTGCCACCCCTGCTACCAGTGGCTCCAGAAAATCACCGCCCCCTACTTACTCGCTTGGCCTTCGGTTGATATTGAGATCAAACAGAAGTTCCAATTCGGCGGGATCGGAGCACTCTTCGCCCATGAGATCGATCTGCTGGTGACACCCGATCCGCTGCGAAAAGAATCACTACACTTTGAGCCGGTCTTTGACTACGAGCAGGTGCTGGTGGTTTCTTCAGAGCATCCACTTGCAGGGAAGGAGTACGTTATCCCCCGTCAGCTCGGAGAGGAAGTGCTTTTCACCTATCCGGTTTCTCGGGATCGCCTAGATATCTACACTCTTTTCCTCGCTCCTGCAGGCAGGACGGTCAGAAAGCAGAAAGTGGTCGAGAGCACAGACATGATGTTTCAAATGGTTGCTTGCGGACGCGGAGTGGCGGCTCTACCACGCTGGCTGGTCGAGGAATTTTCTGAAAAATATCCCGTGCGTGCAGTGCGACTCGGTCCCAACGGCGTCCAGAAGCAAATCTTCTTGGGCGTCCGTCGAACCGATCTCGAAGTTGATTATCTCGATGCATTTATGGAGTTGGCTCGTAACTACCTTGAGCATCCTTGAATAGATTCAGATTGTTGATGAGAAACAGATGGGTAACTAGTAGTTGAATAAGACACTGCTCTCAGCGAGTACCGCACGAGACTTAGCGTTGCTGTGACCACTCGGTTTCTTGAAGGTTGATTTCTGGCCGCTACAAGTACAGAGGTGACTATATGACTAAATTTTCTCGCTGGGTCACGCCACTGCATCATCACAGTATTGACCCCCTGTATGCAGGGCAAAGCATCGAGTACGAAGATTTTTCCTGCGCGATTGATGTTACTGGGCCACTGCTTTACACGCTGTTTCAAGAACGCTGGCAAGACATCCAGATTGGTCATGTGGTGGAGGGCAGCGTTCTTGAGTTGGAGTTTACTCAGCCGCCCAAAATCTGCATTTTCTATGACGGATACCTGACGGTTGTTACGGATGCATGGCATCTGCATCTGTGCGTAGAGGAACATCTGGGCGGTCCACTCAGTAAAACACCTGCTGAACTACGGCAGCAGCGGTTAATCCACCGAGCATCGCTGTATCGTCGCTTAAATGAGCGGGGTCAACCTCGCAGTTGGGGTATCCAGTTCTGGAATGGGGCAGGTGAGAAAATGATGAATTTGTTTTTGCCCAACCCGTTTCTGGGCGCAGATGAAGACCTATTGCCAGAAGGCAAACCACAGTTAGACAAGCTGAGTTTGTATGGGGAATTACGTCAGATTTATGTGTTGGGCAATCGCCCGATTCCGTACGACCACAATCCCTTGAAGCGACCCTATATCTCAGTTTGTCGTTCCAGCCGCTGCTATCCCTGCCGCAACTGGCAACCCGTTTATGAAGCACTGAAACAAGCAGTCGAGGACGCGAACGTAGATGTGACGGTCATGAATGCAGGCTGTCTGGAGGTCTGTAAGCTTGGCCCGGTGGTGTTTTACTCCGGTGATAGAACCTGGTACACCCGCGTCACACCAGAGATAGCAAAACAGATTGTCGAGACTCATCTGGTCAGGGGTGAAAAAGTGATGCAGAATCTTTATCCGCCACCGAAGCCAAGGGAATGACCGCGCAAGGACAAGGTGCATTCAGAGTGACAGCTTCTCCTCAGAAGGTGAAGTAAATATCTGGGGTGCGGTAATAGTCGAATATCCAGGCACTTACACTTCAACACATTCGACTACTGCGATCGCAGTGACTTCACATCGAAGAACTCCAGTGTGTGGGTAGATGGCAGATATCGTAAGGGGTTGGCTTAGGCCGGGAAATTAATCTGATGGTGCATCCTGCCACCGCAAACAGCGCTGCACCAAGACCCAATGAACTGCTGCCAGTCCACCGCCCCAGATGACATTGCCTAGCAGCACTTCTGCCAGTATTAGTATCGTGAACCCGTGGACGCCACCCAGGGCTAGGCCCCCCAGCCAAATCACCAGTTCGTACATGGCAAACCCGAGCAGTAGGGACAGTGTTAGCCACAGTCCATGACGGAGCTGGTCGTGGCGAAATGCCGGAATAAATGAGGCCAGCAACACTGCTAGGGTGGCCCCCAGGAGCATTACACCTCCCCAGGCAAAGGTACTGACCGTATAGGGATAGCCCCGTACGGTGAACCCCAAGAGTTGATTTACGAACCACAGCGTTAGAAGTACTGTCATGGCTCGCCGCCGGGGCAGCGTTGTCCCCGCCAGCACACCAACGCCGACTAGCGGCACCGTGCAGTAGTACAGAATGTTGCTAACACAGCC
>JBFRWD010000052.1:0-17208 GCA_051439425.1 Synechococcus sp. | reverse complement strand
AGCCGGAGACGGAGTAGGAGGCGATAGTGCCATCCACATCCGAGAAGTTCCCCGACACATCCAGCGTCACCGTCTCCCCATCGGTGGAGGTTTGGGGGTCGATGCTCGTTGAAGTGGGGTCGTCGTTAATGTCGGTGACTGTTACATCAAAAGAGTCGATCGACTCCGCAGTATCTGTTGTGGCCGAGAAACCGTCATCATCTGTAGTCTGCGCCCGAACACCGATCGTGAAAGTACCATTGGCATTTGTCGCACCGCGATAGGTGAGCGAATTCAAATCCCAATTAGTAACATCGATAACCTGGTTACCCGCAGTAGCCGTGAAAGTATTTGCGGGTGTGCCGTCGGAAATAGTGTGACCGACAGGAATAGAACTCAGTTCGATCAGAGTGATGCTCTCCGAACCATCCGCATCCACTAATGCAGCAGTAATGGCTGAAGAAATATCGAAGGTCGTGTCTTCATCGCCGGATTGGTCGACGGTTGTTAACGTCGGGGCATCAGCTACGCGAGTGACACTGATATCAATCGTCTGGACGGTGCCATTGAAAATCAGATCCAACGAAACGGTATCGCCGGAAAAATGCTCATTTGGAATAAATTCCAGAGTAGCCAGCTCTTCTGGAGAAATGAACCATTTGCCAGTGTCCGGGTCGAACGATCCTGCCGACAGACTGCCGCCTACTGGTAAGGCAGAAATTTCGATTGGCAGACGACCAGCCCATTGTGCCTGAAGGGTGACAGCATAATTTACGTAGGAAGCTGTTGTCTGCACGACTGGATTGGCAGTTGCCTGCAGGACCTGACTTCCATCGGGTTTGGTTGCCACATCGAAGGTCAAGGCAGCGGCGATTTCATCAAGAAAAGCGGTGTCGGTAGCGCGATTAGATGTACTGGAACCATCGATTAGGCGAGTGCCAAATGGAACCTCGTTCCAAGTAATTAAATCGGGTTGGCTCGTTCGCATGATCAAGAACGAGCCAGAAGTAGTTCGATTGACCAGATCCACAAAAATCTGAGCTGTGCCCGTATTTTCATTAGCATTGTTGTTCGATCCAACAATGTTGGTCATAGCAAGAGAGACTGTGCCGGTTTCAGCACTACCCGGCAATGCTAATTCCCAAGTATTTGATGCGACATTGTCAAAGTAATTGCCAGATGTTTGGGTTGTACCTAAGCTGGCAGCCGAAGAACCCACGGCTAGTCGTTCGTAGGCTTGAGCGGTCAACAACGACGTATAAATGCCAGCTGAATTTGTTGTCCTATCGACAATTAGGTCATTCCCAGATAGGGAAATGGTCAGGTCCGGAAGTACGTCGACATTAGCGCTGGTGTCACCGGTAATCGTTGCTCCGCTGTTGAGGATTGAAACCTCTGAAGTGATGTCGTAGCCGGAAAACGAAAATCCAGCGGTGAGGTTTCCCCCCCGTCCCGTTTGAGCAAAAATCGTACCGCTGGCGAGATTAGTGTCTAAATCCACCACTATCCGGCCAAGGCCTTTGTCTTCCTCTGCGAACGACAATCCACCGCGACCATCTTGCAATGTCAATACGACAAAGTTGGTGTCAGTGGGCAGAGCCAAGGTTCCGGGCGTTTCATTGACTGCAAGAAAGTCACCTACCGAGCCCAGCAGGTTGGCAGATGTTGATTCTGAAGTCTGGTATTCGACTAGGTATGCCTGGTCGATGAGTGATTGGCTTTCTTGAATCGACAGCGTATTGCCAGTCCGGGACACCGTGATGGAGTTGAACCCGTTCGCGTTATCTCCGGTGATGGTGCCACTGTCGGAGGCTGACCCTAGGGAGACGTCCGAGAAGGCGTAGTTATCTGCGGTGGGTTGACCGAAACCTTGAACGTGAAAGGTTTGGCCCGAGTAGGTCCCAGCGGCCAGATCCACCAGAATCGATGTGGTCTGGTACTCTTCTTCAGAAGCAGAGGTGCCACCATTGTCGTTCCCCCCATAAGCCGTGATGCGAACAGATGTGGTTCCAGGTGGAATGGTGAAAGCAGTCGCGGCAGTACCGGCGGCAGCATCACGGAACCCCGCTTCTGTGCCAATGATGTCGAGTTGGGAGCCTCCTAGTGTAAGAGTTGGGCTAGGAATAATGCCCAAAGGGATATTTGTGTCTTCAACTCCGCTGGCACTGGCTGGAACCGTTATGGAAAGCTCGCTCTGTCCTGTAATTGTCACCGTGACAGTCGCGGTGCTGGTACCGCCATTGCCATCAGAGATGGTGTAGGTGAAGGTTTCAGTTGCGCTCTCGCCAACTGCCAGGGAGTCAAAGGCGGTGCCGGGGTCGTAGGTAAGATCTCCTGATGAGGAGAGGGTGACAGTACCGTTGGCAGGATTAGTATTGCTAATCACGGTCAGATTGTCGGAGTCAGGTGACCCATCCGAGTCCGCTCCGGCTCCCGTGAGGACATTGACTCCAGTCAGAATGCTGTTTTCATCAGTGGTGAAGCTGTCATCGACGGCGTTGGGGTCGATGTTATCGACGGTGTATGTAAAGGTTTGACTGGTCGTCGCTCCATCATCATCGGTTGCCGTGACGGTGACGCTGTAATCCTGAGTGCCGTTGTCGTCGTCCGCTTGGTCCGAGGCATTGGGATTGATACTGCCGGAAATCACACCGCTGGCGTCAATGCTGAGTCCGTCGGGTAAGCCGCTGACGCTGTAGGAGGCGATGGTTCCATCCACATCCGAGAAATTCCCGGAGACATTTAACGAGACCGTTTCGCCATCATTGCTAGTTTGGGTATCGATAGTGGTGAAGGTGGGAGCATCGTTAATGTCATTGACACTCACCGTTACGGTCGCCGTATCGCTACCGCCATTGCCATCGCTGATGGTGTAGGTGAACGTGTCCGTTCCGTTGAAGTTGGCATTCGAGGTGTAGGTTAAGTCACCGGTATTGCTAATGCTGACGCTGCCGTTGGCGGGGGCGGAATTCCCAATGAGGGTGAGGGTGTCGGCATCCGACGAACCATCGACATCTACACCGGGGCCCGTCAGCACATTCACGCCGCTCAGAGTGGTGTCTTCGTTAACGGAATAGCTGTCATCGACGGCGTCGGGACCAACGTTATTGACGGTGTAGGTGAAGGTTTGACTGGTGGTGGCTCCGTCATCATCGGTGGCCGTCACGGTGACGCTGTAATCCTGACTGCCGCTGTCGTCGTCCTCTTGGTCGGAGGCATTCGGATTGATTCGGCCAGAGATTACCCCGCTACTGTTAATGGTCAGTCCGTCCGGTAAGCCGGAGACGGAGTATGAGGCGATAGTGCCATCCACATCCGAGAAGTTCCCCGACACATCCAGCGTTACCGTCTCCCCATCGGTGGATTCTTGGGGGACGACGCTAGTTGAAGTCGGATCGTCGTTGATATCGGTGACGGTGACGGTAACGGTGGCGGTATCGCTACCGCCATTGCCATCGCTGATGGTGTAGGTGAACGTGTCCGTTCCATTGAAGTTGGCATCCGGGGTGTAGGTTAAGTCACCGTCAGAAGTAATAGTGACTGTCCCGTTGGCGGGGTCGGAGTTGCCAATGAGGGTGAGAGTATCGGAATCCGGAGAACCATCGGAATCGGCACCGGTGTTAGTGATGAGATTACCGGCGAGGACATTCACACCCGTCAGAATGTTGTCTTCGTCGACGGAATAGCTGTCATCGACGGCCTCGGGCGCAACGTTATCCACCCGGTAGGTGAAGGTTTGACTGGCCGTCGCTCCATCGTCATCGGTGGCCGTGACGGTTACGCTGTAATTCTGCGTGCCGTTGTCATCGTTCTCTTGGTCCGACGCATTCGGATTGATGCTGCCGGAGATAACCCCGTTGGCGTCAATGGTGAGGCCGTCCGGTAAGCCGGAGACGGAGTAGGAGGTGATGGTGCCATCCACATCCGAGAAGTTCTCCGAGACATCCAGCGTTACCGTCTGGCCATCGTTAGAGGTTTGGGAGGTGATGGAGGTGGAGGTTGGTAGGCAGTTGAAAGTGGCAGACGCTGATAAGTTAGCCGTAGATCGACCGCCGGGGCCATTATCGTTAATGCCTGCAAAGCTGAACGTTAATCCAGTTTCTAGATCGATGTTTGGAACAGGATTCGGGGTCGAGCCTGAAATGCTGGTGAGAATATTGTCTCGACCAGAGATATCTGTTCGATCAACCAGAAGCTCTACTTGAGCATTTCCGCTGCTGTCAATAATCAGACGCAGTTGAGGATTTCCTTCGTTGTTCCACGGTTGCCAGTTATTACCGTTGCCGTATCGAGTTGAGATAGTAGATGTCCTATGATCGGATTCATCGAAATCAACGACAGTGACCCCATTGATTGCTAAGAAGAGGCCATCATCGAAGCCGGCATCATAGGTCAAATCGATAGTAAAACTTACGAGTTCTTCCGACGGGTCTCGATTGAGCTGAATGAATGCGTTGGAGACAGTCCCTTCAACATCTGCCGAGCCGTCGCTAGAGGTTTCGCCAGGGCTGGTAGATTCAAATGACAAAACACCTGGTGTAGACGTATCAAAGATAGGTGCTGAAAAGCCAGTACTTGGAGCCGACGTGAGGTTGGCGGTGGCGGGTGAGGTTGTTCTGTTGACCGTAAACGTCGAATTAACGGAGCCACCTGACATGAAAATCCCAGCGTAGTTGCTAAGGATTCCTTGATTAAAAGGGATGTGAATAGAGTTAGTGTGAGTGTTTTCGGCGTCAGTTTTTTCAGGGTCCCAAGGAGCAGAAACAGCATCTAGCTGCCAATTTCCTCCCCTCAATGAATTACCCACAACGGTTGTAGATGCAGCAATTACTGCACCAGTCGAGTTGTGCAATTTGTCAATAAACTCTTGGCCGGCATCTCCTGCTGCCAGGTTGCAGCCATAGAGTGCAAGAGTAGGTTTCTGAGGATGGAGGGCCGATCGCTTGAACCAAGCCGTCAATGCCCAAGCGTACGTGCGTAAATTGTTGAGTCCTAGATAGGTATTACCTAAGTACAAGCAACCGGGTGAGCCATGAGACAGGATGTGAACGGTCTCGACATTCAGATGCTCTTGCAAGATTTCGGTGATTTGCACCACACCATCCCGCTGAGGGCTAAGCACGATCGCCAAAACACCGGGTTGCAGACATGCCAGCAGCGATTGGTAGTTTTCTACAGACGAATCGATGAAGAGTATTTCGGAATAAGTAGTGGACATCATGCTGACAGGCTCTGGGGAACGGCACTCTGCAATAAAGGTGGTGGTGGAAGAGGAACCGTCGCAGGGGCCAGCGACCGAATCTCCACGGGAAGGCGTTCCCAGCGATGTTGCGGAGAAAGAATGGAACCTTGCACAAGCGCGATCGTTGATATCTGTCTGACCGTTAAGCCTTGCCCATAGAGCTAGAGAACTGCTGTTAACTTTCATTCGGATTCCGTATCGATCGCATCTCTTCTGCTCGCTCAGAGCACAGTATTCAATTGCTCAAACATGTACGCAGAAGTTCATGGTTGAAGCCATGAGTAGAGACTGAAATTTAGCCCCTGCTAAAAGTACCCATTTGTATCACCCCAGTAATAAAAACTAGATGACAATAATGAAATATGTGTGAAATGCGTGGTTTCAACCACAACCCAAGCCCAAAAAGGCAATACCAGACAAAGACCAAAAAATGTCAATACATAATCTCACTGAAATTTCATTCGTTTCAGAATATTGCAGCAACACTTGCAAGCATTACCGATGAGATGAACATGCCGATCCTCCAAACAGCCTTGTATTAAGGCAGATTTGACTTATCTAAGGGAAACTACTGAAGAATCTTGATGGGAATATCTCGTACAACCTCTTGGCAGAAAATTGGGGTTTGAGAATGAAGTTCCTTAGGCTCTTCTTCTGTGGGATAGCGTAGAAAACTTACGAAGAGATTTGAGCTGTACAAGGTATTTTCTACTGTTTTGTAGGCTATGACTATTTCTATAAAGCTTGTGTGTTTCCATTCTGGTTGTGAAGATTCTGTCAGGAATCGAGCGGTGAATCTCGTGAAGTGATTTGCAAGATAGTGGCCTAAAGATTAGCGCCACGTATTGAGATTTGTAACTTTTTGGATGGAGTGCAAAATACCAGCGAGAATCAAGACCGAATAAGGGGAATTGTTATGGAGGCAAATGCAGTAGACCTGGATCGTTGGCGTCGAGAGGCGATTCAGCAGGCAGCCAATTTCGATATTGATGCAGCCGAGGTGGATTGGTTGCTTCGAGAAGTTACGGGTTGGACGGCATTGGATCGGATCATGCATCGTCCTCCCCCCTACTCATATTCTCTTGAGAAGCTGGATACGCTGTGGCAGCAACGCCTTCATCGCAACATTCCCCTCCAGCAGTTATTGCATACTGTGACTTGGCGACGCCTGCAGCTCACCGTCACCGATGCTGTACTGATTCCCCGTCCGGAAACCGAGTTGCTGGTGGACTTGGCTCTCGATGCCTTGGCTGAGTTCCCCCAGCCAGGGACATGGGTGGATATGGGAACGGGCAGCGGAGCGATCGCAATTGGTATGGCTCGCGAAATTCCCAAGCTGTCTGCGATCGCGGTCGATATTAGCGGGCAAGCTCTGGAGGTGGCTGCCCGCAATGTGTCACGCCACGGGCTAGAGCAGCAGATTACGTTACTGCAGGGGGAATGGTTCGGTGCCTTGCGAGGAACTGCCAACAAGGTGCTTCCGCTACAAGGGATGGTGTCTAACCCCCCCTACATTCCCACAACAGCAGTCGAGAACTTGGCTCCAGAAGTGCGCGATCGCGAACCCCGATTAGCTTTGGACGGTGGAGCGGATGGATTGGATGCAGTTCGCCACCTCATTCAAGAGGCTCCCAATTTTTTGCAATCGGGGGGATGCTGGTTAGTAGAGTTGATGTACGACCAAGCCGACAAGGTTGCCAGGTTACTGGCAGAAGATGGGCGCTACCAGCGCATTGAACGTCACCCAGATCTAGATGGGAACCAGCGATTTGTCAGTGCTCGGCATGTTTAAGTCTGCCTGTTTGACTGAATCTGACTGTTTGACTGAGTCTGCCAATTTGATTTGAGTCTGCCGATTAGTTATGAATCAGGACGAGCATTAAACTCATCCAGATTGGCTGTTGGGGAATGATTGGTTGTTGAGGACTGAAAATAGTGGTGTTGGCTTCAATTGACGAAACCGTTGCACAAGCTCTTGCCGGGAATGTTGTGTCGTTTCCCACCGATACGGTTCCGGCCCTGGCAGTGTTGGCAACAGAAGCCGATCGGATTTATCGATTGAAAGGGCGATCGCGCCTGAAGCCCTTAATCTTGATGGGAGCCTCTGTCGATCGATTACGACCTTACGTTGTGGGTTGGCATCCGGCTTGGCAAGCGCAAATCGATCGGGGATGGCCGGGGCCACTCACATTAGTGCTGCCAGCGAGTCCTCTGGTCCCAGCCCAAGCGATTTCGGATGGAGACAGCGTGGGTCTCCGCATTCCCGCCTCGCCCATTGCCCGTCAAATCCTGCAAGTAACCGGGCCACTGGCCACGACTAGCGCCAATCTTTCCGGCTCGGCCCCTTTGACATCGCCAGCCCAAATCGAGGCCACATTCCCGTCAGTAACCGTGCTCGATCGCCCGTTTCCGGAAGCAGCCACTCCTTCATCCGTGGTTCGATGGAGCGAAACGGAGCAAACTTGGGAAATTTTACGCCAGGGGGCTTATCAACTATCTGATTAGTTCCAATACGTATCCGGGGACGGAATCACTATGGGCCAACCGATTGTTCGAGAGATCTCAGCTGGAGACCTCTTGCCCGACTCTAAGCTGAACAGTTCGGTCCCGACCGACCCCACCAATGCTGCGGCCGATGCTAACGATGCCAGCTTGGCCAGTCCATTCGGTAAGAGGGACAGCGATTGGGAATTAGCATTTTGGCGATCAGAAATGCTGCGCCGCTTTAAAACAGACTTGCTCGGAAATTTGGGACACGAACTGCGCAGCCCCCTCAGCAGTCAGTTGGGCTCCCTCGATTTAGTCCTATCTGGATTGTGCGAGACTCAATCGGAAATCCAAGAGTTTCTGGGGGCCGCCCGCCAATCTGCCCAAAACCACCTGCAATTGATTATTGATTGTATTGCTCTGTCTCGATACGAAAGCCCCGTTCTTCCTCTCTCTCCCCGCCCCATCTCTCTATCCACCGTGTTGAAACCGGTGGAACCGTTGCTGTTGCCGATCGCTAAAGATCGTGGCTTGCGTTTGGAATGGACTATCAGCGATGTTGACCTGCTTGCCGATCCACATGGCTGCGAACAAATTGTATTGGGGCTGGGGATGTGGAGTTTGGGACAACTGATACACGGTACTTTGTCTGTGATGGTGGATAGGACGCCCTTGACGATGGGAAATGACTCCAAAGCTGCTTTAGAAGATGACACATGGAATCAAGGACCGCGAATAGTGCTGGCAACCACCGGACAATTACGCGGAGAGAGCAGCGAACGTGAGGCTCTCTATTGGCATGTGCCACGCATGATGTTGGAGGCAATGGGGGGGCAGCTCCTTCGAACGCGTGACGGCGATTGCCAACAGACCCTGTCCGTCCAATTCCCGACCAACTCATTGCCCGCTATCCCTTAAGAACTCTGGCTTGGGAATATTGGCAGCGTCAGGACTCAGAGCGCTCAACTCGCTACCGGCAAGCAATATAGCTTTCTGCAATCAGCTATGGGGAGTCCACCAGCCATTTTTCTCGTTAGATCGAGGGTTTGAGTGGTTCCCAGACTCTAGACCTTACAGCAGATTGCTACAGTTCCTCTGGGCACCCCATCCACAAAAACCCGGCATCAAGAAACATCCTAAATGCCGGGCGCATCTGATTTGGAGTCAACCTGATTGAAGGGTTGTTCGACAAAGAGAGAAACGATGACTCTCTCTACGTTCAAGTTAACTCGCAGAATATTAGGCCTGCCCCTATTCCGAAGAATCAATCCTGTGAATACCTCTGAAGAAAATTCTCAGCGCCGTTTAAGCTCGCATTCAGGTAGCGAATTCGATTTTCATCGTAATAATCTGACCGCAATAAGGCATGATCGAACAAGTATTTTGATTCCGCAATTGTGCGCATGCAACTGTCAGTATTTCACGCCCCCGAAGAAGTCCCTGACCTGAGCGCGATCGCCTCTGACCAATCACCCGATTGTGCCATTGTCATTGATGTGTTGCGAGCCACAACGACGATTGCTACAGCCCTGCATGCGGGTGCAGAAGCTGTCCAGACCTACGAAGATCTGGCCGATCTAGACGCTGCTGCCTCAGAATGGCCGGACGATCGCAGAATCCGCTCGGGCGAACGGGGCGGAAAGATGGTGGATGGGTATGATTTGGGCAATTCTCCGTTGGACTATGTTGCGGAAAGGGTGACTGGCAAGCGTATCTTTATGAGCACGACCAACGGCACTCGCGCACTCAGTTGTGTTAAATCGGCTCCTACCGTGTTAACGGCGGCTTTGGTTAACGTTTCCTCTGTTGTCAGCCACGTACTCGATCGCAATTTTGGGCACATCTGGATTGTGAATTCAGGATGGCAAGGGGCCTATGCCCTAGAAGATTCGGTATGCGCCGGGGCAATCGCTTTAGCCTTAAAAGAACAGTCTTCCTCGTTTAAGGAAATGAATGACGAGGCGATAGCCGCCATGGCTCTTTATCATCAATGGCAAGACAATTTGCTGGGATTGATGCGCAGCGCCAGTCACGGCCAGCGATTGCTACGATTGGGGCAAGATGCCGATCTCGCCTGTTGTGCCGCTCTCGATACGCTCGATGTCGTGCCGCAGCAGAGTACCCCTGGAGTACTGATTGCTGGATAGCGTTACATCTACTACAGCGATCGTAACGGTTTCACCTCAGCTCTGTTGGGTTCGGTAGATTGGAGGTATTGGTCTGTAATTTGCTGAAATTACTGGCGCGAGCTGAGTTGGTTGTAGACCGCTCAAGCTGTTGATCGGTATGCTGATGGCATTTGCATGACAGTCGTGACGAGCTGGTGGGTTTATCGTGGAACGCTATGTTACCGGAGTAGGCAGAAAGGCTTTGAGCCTCTCCCAAGGGTTCGCTATGCGCGTGCGAGATAGCGCCACGCGTATGGGTGGGCTGGCGGTTAACTCGGGCAGCCAATACATCAGCAAAGCGCGTATTCTGATCGCTGATACGATTTCTGTTGCGAAAGAGTCCTTAGGCAAAAAGTCGTAGTTGAAGCGTTTGTAACGTCTAAGGTTGACTAGCGCAGGAAGCCAAATTACACCCAGTAGAAGAGAGGGCTCGAATGTACCACAGTCTGCGGCTCCATGCTTAAATCGAACACGTTATATTGGTAAAACTCTGTGCATTCGCTTGGCTGGTTTTGAGGTCTGACCATACTATGCTGCTGAGCCTATTTTCATTGGCTTCTGGGTGCTCATTATCAACACATCAATACATCCATGAATTGTTGATGTGACCTCTCTACATTATTAGTTATTTGGTGTGTGGGAGATATGAATACCCGAGTCAAAGTTGCTAGAGTCGTGTTTGCCTCTGAAGACTTTTTTAAGGAAGAGTCTAGTCGGGTATTTGTTGAATTGTGGGAGCTTGGCCGTCATTCTCACCGTACTTCAAATGCTCGCCTGGTACCCGATCCGCAGATTCTCGATCGCTACGAACTTTGGAGAAAGGCATATAAGCGCTTTTACCAACATCTCAACTTTAGAGATGGCTGCAATCCGGCTGATGTGCTGGGGCAGTTGCAGGGAAAAGAACTAATCGAGCTACAAGCCTGCAAGAAGAACTTGACAGTTTGTTCCGACGATTTAGTCTCTGCCTTCAATCATTGGTTAAGTAGCCAGCCCTCGTTTCGCGACGGGATTGAAAATTGGCTCAGCGATCGCTTCAACTTAGAAGACCGCGAAATACGCATCGCAATTGAGAGCGACGATCCAAACGTCCGTCGGTTGCCCTGGCATGCTTGGAGCCTCCTCAGTCGCTTTGACCAGGCAGAGCTATCGATCGGAGACACCCGCCACGATAACTACGGTAACGCCCTGCTTCCGACAGGTGGTAGCCGTCATCTAAAACTGCTAGCAGTGCTTGGATACGAGGGGGGATTGGATCTGGATCGCGATCGGCAAACCATTCAAGCCTTGCCCAATGTCGAAGCCGAGTTCCTCTACCAACCCAGCCTGCAAGAGTTACGGGCCGCACTGACCAATTCGCACTGGGACAGTTTCTATTTTGGTGGCCATAGCGCAAGTAACCCAGATGGAAGTACGGGAGTTCTGTATCTCAATTCCCAAGGCCCGATTGAAATTTCACAGCTCAAAAGCGCGTTGAAAATCGCCGTTCGAGATGGCGGTTTGCAGCTAGGAATGTTTAACTCCTGCGATGGACTAGGGCTGGCAGCCGAACTTGAGGATGTCCATTTTCCTCTTTCGATTGTCATGCGAGAGCCCGTGCCGAATGTGGTGGCACAACGGTTTCTGACATACTTCTTGCAGGCGTTCACCAGTGGTAAGCCACTGTATCTTGCACTGCGCCAAGCTCGCCTGCTGCTGGAGGACAATAGCGAAGAACTTCCCTATGTTTCGTGGCTGCCCGCGATCGCCCACGACTCCTCTACAACCCCACTATTGTGGCAAGACAACAGTTGGGAGCAAAATGACGCCACCGCTTTAGGCGTATCCCAACCGTTTTTGGAGCCCGCTACAACGGTTGTTCTCTCCGAACGCGAGGCATCTTCCATACCAGTCGTACCCCAACCAAGCACGATTCTGGGTGGCTCCTACGAAGTTCTCGGCAGCCTCAGCAGCGGAGGATTTTCAGTAACTTACGTGGCCAAAGCGTTGGATTTGCCCGGACAGCCGAAATGCGCCATCAAGCAGCTCAAACCCATGAATCCGAAAGTGGATTTGGCTAAAGCAAGGGAATGGTTTGAATTAGAAGCACAAATTTTGTTCGAATTGGGCTCCAGTACCGATCGCATTCCGACGTTCTATGCTCGATTTGAAGAGGGAGGAGAATTCTATCTAGTTCAAGAATTTATTGATGGAGAGGAGTTAGAAAAGGAACTTCGATACCGGGGCCGACTCAGCGAATTTGAGACCTTAGAGCTATTGCAAACCATCCTTGAAGGATTGGAGATCGTCCATCGCAAAAGCATCATTCACCGAGATATCAAGCCGTCCAATCTCATGCGCCGTAAATCGGACGGCAAGATCGTTTTGATTGATTTTGGGGCAGTGAAAGAAGTCATTGCGATGGCGACCCAAACTGGAGCTGACTTCCGTCGACAGGGCACGATCGTCGGTTCTCCTGGGTTTATGGCCCCAGAGCAATCATCGGGATATCCGCTGCAAGCAAGCGATATTTTTTCGGTTGGAGCGATCGCCCTACGAGCCGTTACAGGCATAGCTCCCGTGCAGGTCTTCTCTGCAGAAGGGAAAACGGGACGACTCATCCGTCAAGACAGCGTGCAGGTGAGCGAGGAGATGGCGAACTTACTCAATTCGATGACCCACATCGATCCAGAGTGCAGATTCGCGCACGCTGGTGAAGCGCTGCAAGCGGTCAGACAATTCATGCAGTTTAGGGAAAGGGGGTTTGTTACCGACCCTCTGCAGTACGATCCTTCGTCAGCTGTCCCCACTACTCACAGAAATTTGACCACAGGGGGCGGGTTGAGGACGGAGAAGGGCGGAGGAGCAGAAGAATTTCGCCCCGATTCTGCTACCGCCCAATCAGCCCAGCAACCGTCTGGAGGTAACTTCTTTAACCGACTGTTTGGCGGTCGCAAGCCCTCCAGTCCATCTGTTCAACCCCAGGCGGTATCCGACTCCTTTCAAACTGGTTCGGATGCTCGTTTCACCAATTCAGACGCGATATCTTCCACTCCAAGCTTCTCATCCGCCCCCAACCAAGGGGGGGAATCCACAATCGACGAAACGCGATATATCAATGCTGACTCGACCCAACGAGCTGAGACAGGATCGCGCTTTCAACCGGGGACCGAGTTTACAGATTCGGGCTCGACCTCCCAGCCATTCATGTCCACTGGCCCTTCCTCTCAATCTCCTACTTCAGACTTAAGACCAATTAACACCGTTGGGAGCGAGTCAGCTGACGTCGAGAAATCACCACCAACACCGCAATTCCAACCCACTTCGAGCAATACAGGCTCGCGGCCAACCATGGCAGGTAGTTCTACCGGTTCTGTTGGTGTGATGCTTTCCCCACAACAGATTGAACAGCTTAGTCAGACGTTATCGGAGTCTCTGGGGCCGATGGCAGGCGTAACGATTAGGAATGCTTTGAAATCCGCGCAGTCTCAGCAGGAATTTATCGAGACGTTATTGGGATGGCTGCCCCCGAATGAACAATCCTCTTTTCGCAAGTTTGCCAATGGAGTGTGCTCTCAAGCTCAGGGAGATCGAGCGTCGCAAGCCGATCGCAATGCATCAACAACAACCTATTTTTCTCGTCCCCAAACAGTCGCGTGGACATCGGCAGCTCCTACCAATACCTCTGGAGCATGGGTTCATGACACCGATTTTCTCGAACAGTGCCAAATAGAAATGGCCAAACAGATCGGCCCTATTGCCGCATTCACAATCCAACAAGCTCTCAACAAGCATTCAGCATCGGGCGATCGAGACGCGTTTATTCAAGAGCTGGCATCACACTTAAGCGACCCCGATAGCGCGAATAGCTTCAAGGCCTTATTTCAACAGTGACGTTACCGAAAAGGGGGTTGTAGAAATTAGGCGTCTTCCCGTTGATGGGAGACAGAGAGATCAGGTCGATATAGCGCTAGGCAATCCGCTACGGAGAACTCTCCAATCAATTTGCCTTGTACGGCTTTCTGCAATCAGCTATGGAGAAACCTCTAGCCATTTTTCTATGTAGGTCGAGGGCTTGAGCTGTTCTGACTTTAGACCTTACAGAGAATTGCTATACATCTGCTGGGTGGCGAACCGAATGCGATCGGGCGATCGGGTATTCAGCCGAACCTAAAGGGTATCGCCAAACTCTTTCAGCACATTGCCAAACGAGATCAGGGTCAGGGTCAGGGGAAACGACACCCCCAAGAAACCTGTCATACCTAAACTGCGAGCTAACCAAAAACGGCGACGTTTCTTACGCGGATCTAATGTGTTTTGGGCTTCAACAACGGCCCCAGACGAAAACGAAATAATGAACGATCCGATCAGTCCAAACGCGAGGCTGGGGAAGAACCAAAATTCAACGACTTCAAACGGATACACCTGGAGCAGCGGCATTGCCGCGAAGCAGAGTCCTTCCAGCGCCAACCATGTCAGTAAGCACCGTTCCAGATCTCGTTGGGCAGCTTTTTTGGGTTCCCTCATAAGGAGGCTCGAACCTCGAAGATGACTAATCCAATCATGAGTGTTCCCAGAGGCATTTCAGAACCCCACAATCCCCCAAAAATCAGTACTAAGCCGTTTGACGTTCCGGCGTAATGGGTTCCGGCGTAATGGGTTCCGTTTCTGGGGGGTCAACTTGGAAGACTTGGCTCACGGACAAGTCGCGATAGAACTCTTCTTGATGCAGGCGCACTTGCGATCGCGATGCCATCATCAACAGGGCCCAAAACACCGTCGCTAGGCTTGCTTTACCCGGATAGAGTTCTTGCTGCAGGGCTACCAATGCTTCGAACGTCAGGCAAGAGGATGTCTGCCAAGCATCCGAGAGAATGGGCTCGATTAACGAGACGGTCTCGGCAAGATTTTCTGGGTGAGATAGCTGAGCAATGCTGGTGATGCGTTCCCCTTTAACCGCCTTTGGACGAATCTTTTTCGGTCGGGCCGCGCGCTCCTGTACCGCCTGTTCCAGCACCTGAAACTGGGCAATGATTTCTTTTAGCGTGACGGGGCGAGTGCGCTGAATTCGGGCAACGGGACGAGCCCTTAACGTATGCTCTAGCGGGATGCTGGGCAGTGGTTCCAGCTCCCCTTCGAAGGGGGCGTCTTCAAATTCATCGTCATCTTCCAGCTCGGCTTCAGCCATGGCCAGCGCTTTTAGGTACACCAGCATGGAGGCGTATAAGAATGCTTGGCCAGATTCGGATAAATCTCGGGTCGTGGCTGTCGGAGCTAATTTCGCCAAAAATCGATCAATCACGTCGATGACTTGCACATCCCACGGATCGATTTCTCCACGTTCGGCTAGGTCAATCAGAAGGGCGATCGCCTCTTCTGCAAGCGATGCAGCCAATACACGTTTCCATCACTGCCATCACCTTACTCGACGGATTTGATTTGGGGGTTGATTGAGCAAGGTTTCATTCAAATATTGCCGAAATCTGGAAATTTAACGGTTGGAATAAAGACGTCGAATAGTGTGGCAGATACTGCGCAATTGCAGGCGATCGTAATGCCCTGATACGTCCTCTCTCAATATGGGACCTTCGCTTTCGGAGCAAATCAATGGTCACTAACGGCAGGAGTGTCTAACCCCAAAAAATCCAAATACTATTGATTCTGTGAGATGTGAATCCAAAGGCGATCCGGTGGCCAAACTTTCGCTGTAGCTGCTCGGCGTTGACAAAGCTGGAACAGGGGTGGAGCTATCCGATCTCGATGGCGGAGTCTTGTTGCCGGATTCCTTTGGCGAAGCAATATTGCTCACAGTGACCGAATAGTGGTGTGGAAGCATGAAAAGCGAACCAGGAGTGTCAACGCACAAACTAGGCCGCGTCAAAAGCTACAGCGATTTACCCGGAATCTATGAGAACTTGCTCACCATCACAGAAAAAAGCGGGCAGGTTTGGGCAGAGGCAATTTGCGGCCAGTACGACAACGTCGCTGTTTTTGACTTTGTGGATGGCCTGTTCGAATTCTCCATAAAAAAATCGAGCTACAGCTTCGGCTACTCTACAAACAGTCTGGACGATTTGATGCGCCATGTTCGAGCTGAGGATCGCCCAATTAATTACTAACCGAGCTTACGAGGTCGGCAAGTGATAGTCCTCCAAATGTCAGGATAGCGATCGGTATTCCGCGTCCAGAGTGGTTTGCCGTAACATCGAACTTCAATGCGGTAGGCATAACTCAGATCTTGCACCAAAAGCTTGAAGTGAAATGCCATGGTTGAGTGCGAGTGGCCGAAGGCGTTCCAGCTCAAACAAGAGTTGTGCAAGAGCGACCAGAGGCAGGAAAATCTCAAAGGCATCCCGAGCTGCGTGCCCCCAATCCAATGTGGCTGGCGAGCTTGCCAATAGTGAGGCCCAGTGAGCCAAGACAAAGGCAATCATGCAGACAAGTAGATAACGATAAACTCCTCGGAGTGTGGATTGGCCGAATCGATGGAGTCCAAAGCGATGTTTAGCGGTTTTGAACCACCCCTCAATCTGCCAGCGTCTCCGTCCCCAGAAGTAGATAGCGCCTTGTTTAAGTCGCCGAGTGGAGAGCACAAAGCGTTTGACCCGAGTACCGTCATCCCGCTTGAGCCAATACCAAGCGACATAGACCGGAACTTTCATGCCATTGAGGTAATGCTGCTGTTCAGGCTGCCGAAGCTGGGTAATCCGGCATCCCTCTGCAAGTGTGCGACGTTTGGTTGTCCCCACAACCGCATGAAAGTTCAATCGACGAATCTGATGCAAAAATTCGCTACTGCCGAAGGTACTATCGGCCAGGATGATGAGCTGATAATGCTGGCGTAGACGACGGGGCAACGTTCGAATCATCCGCAGGGCCAATTGCACCTGAGTCAGCTCTCCTTTGCCTCGATAGATGCGCCAATTCCAAGGCAATCGCCAGGAACCGACCACCAGGTCCAACACCAGCAGATGTAAGCCCCGCTTTCGCTTAAACACTCGAATCAAACTCCCCAGCTGCTTGAACTTGCCTCGCTTTGGCAGACAGGTCAAATCCACAATCACTTGCAGGTGGGGGCGTCTGCCTTTTGGACGCTGAGCCAAAAGATGGTTCACTACTCGGCGACGCATCAACCAAATCACTTGCCGGGTGGGCCAGGAGTAACAATTGAGGAATCGACTCATGGCTGAGGAGGATTTGAGCTGACTGTGCTCCGGATACGGAGTTCCTTATGCTTTCAGGAACAGTCCTAACAGAGCTTGCAGACTGTCTCGCTGATAGTGGCTTGGCATCACGGCCAACAGGCTGCTTACCAAAGCTTTCGCTGGGGCCAGTAGGTCTGACATTCAAACA
>JBFRWD010000051.1:0-38676 GCA_051439425.1 Synechococcus sp. | reverse complement strand
TGTAGGTGCGAGGCTCCTCATCCAAACAGGTCTCGATAAACGCTAGGTCGGCTTCACTCCAGCGTTGGGGACGACCTCGACCGGGGGCCTCCCACAGTCCTCTCAGACCCTGGATTTCCCAACGATGAATGGTCACTCTGATGGCCCATCAACTGCAGCGGCAATCTCAGCTCAAGGTTCGACAGGCAGCATGGTATTCCAAGTCTTTACCCACCTTTGCAGATGCAATGGCTTGGGTCCGCTCTGCGCTTTGGCTTGCCACTTTTTCCATGTTTCATGATTCACCTGAGATGGTAAAAGTTTCTCGCTCTTTGCTAGACCGCATGACTGACGCACTCATCTATGCTGCTTAACTGGATAAAGTCGAGCTGAGGCCTTGTAAGGGCTGACAGATTTCTATGTTGCGGTTAATTTAAGCAGGCTACTTATATCCAATGGTATATAGATTAAAGTGAAATTATTTCTGTAGTAACTCCCATTTCCTCAATCATTTCGTTGACCTCATCAAAGTAGATAGAATTCATAAGGATAACTCGATCTGGTTGATATTCCTTCAAAAATTCGGGAGGCATAATCTGTTTACCAACTCCAGGAATATACTTGCCATGGCGATGAGGATTAATATCGATGACAAACTGGATTTTATCTATAGTATCGAGAGTAGTGAGGAAAGCTACACATTTTGACCCAGACCCCCACACTACGACTTTTTGATTATCAGCATGCATCTCTTCTAAAGAATTCTTCCATCTATCTAGCTTTTCAGAAATGTTACTTTTAAAATGGTTGACATAATCAGCCATTTGTAACATTGTCTCTTCCAATGGATGTACTTTCTCTGAAAGTGTTTTGGCAGGGAGAGCTTCAATAAATAGATACTGACCGCCATAATCTCGATATAGATTGGTAACCTCAAAGCCAGATTCACGGAACAAACGAGCAAGAGAACCCGGAGTAAAGTAGGAGCAATGCTCGTAGTAAATATCTTCGAAAGCTAAATCCTGCAAAACACGCGTATTATCGGGAATCTCGAAAAATACTGGAACGTGTCGATCGCCAATGGAACGACGAAGCATACTGATGAACTCAGAAGTGGGTTGTATATGCTCTAGAGTGTGGCGACAACATATAAAATCCCCCACATACTTTGCATGTTGTTCACCATAGTAATCTTGAATAAATGTAACACGTTCATTGGCTTCACTCTTGACTCTGCCAGGGATAACACTTGGGTCGATACCGACACCATGATTATTCCCCAATTCACACATTAAAAATAAAAAGTCTCCTTTACTACAGCCAATCTCCAATATATTTTTGTTGCGCAGATCGAATTTTTCAATTAAATGATTTGCGAGGTCAAGCGAAAATTTATTGAACGTAGGAGAAAAACTTTGCTGATCCTCATAATGCGGAGAATAAGCTGACCATTTAGAATCAAATTCAGTATTGGTAATAAAACCACAACGATCGCAGTAAGCTAATATAACATCATCAGATGGAAAATGAAGAGCTTTCTCTTGATTCTCCATCATTAAACAGCTATGAACAGGTACATTCCTTACTTCATAAAATGCGTCCAAACCTTTATGTCCACAATTGGGGCAAATGCTGTCTTCTAATGACGCAGTCTTTTTTTTGCCCAGAGCCGTATAAGGTTCTTGATTCATGAGAAATTCCTTTCTTTCAATAAAGATAGCAGGTTGGCAAGAACAGCCAAACTATTTGTAGACAATCAAGCATCGACACTTCAAACTAAGATAAAGAAGGAATATCTATTTCAAGCACAGTTGAGGCAATATATTGTTGAATCGAAGGAACTATATTGCTATAGTTACGGAGTAGAAGTTCCGAAGGGAGTTAGGTAGGCCACTTTGAAAACAATAAAGCTCATACAATCTTAGGTTCTGGAATGGGAATAATAAATTTTCCATTATTTTGACGATATTCGTCCAGTTGTTCCATGATTTCATCAGCAAAATTCCAAGCCAGAATCAAAACATAATCAGGCATGTCTTCAGCGATTCTAGTTGGCGAAACAATCGGTAAGTGGTTGACACTCATAAAACGTCCTTGTTTAAACTGATTTAAATCAGCTACATAGTCTAAATACGTTTTATTTATGCCAAAGTAGGATAATAGCGTAGTTGCTTTGGCTGCAGCACCGTAACCGACAACCCTCTTTCCCTGCCTTTTCAGATCTAAAAGAATATCCATCAATTTTTGCTTGATAGAAGATATACGACCTCCAAATTCTTGGTAATAATCTATTCGATCTACTTTACGTTCGCGCTCCATCAGCAATAAAGACTTCACTGATTCATTGACGTTTTCATATCTTTGAACAAACAAACGTAAGGAACCACCATGAATCCTTGTCCGCACTACATCATTGAGATATAGATGATGCCTTCTAAACAGTTTATCTAGAGCTGTTACGGAAAAATAACATAGATGTTGGTGGTAAATCGTATCAAACTCACATTTGTCCACTAAATCTACGACATAGGGAACTTCAATGACCGCGAGGCCTTTTTCTTTGAGCAAAATCTCAATCCCTGCCACAAATCCATTTAAGTCTGGAACGTGAGCCAGTACATTATTGGCAAGAAACACATCAGCTTCTTTACCTTCTCTCTTAAGCTGGAGAGCTAATGTCTTGCCAAAGAATGTACATAAGGTCTGGATGCCTGCGTTATTAGCTACTTCTGCAGGTCTCTTTGCGGGATCGATTCCCAAAACATTAATTCCAGCATCCAAAAAATTTCGCAGCATGTAACCATCATTGGATGCAGCTTCAATCACTAAGCTCTCTTCAGTCAGTTTCTGATTTCCTATAATCTCTTTAGCACTATCCCCAAAGTATTTCACAAGGGATGGTGACACGGATGAAAAATATGGGTAATCATCATAAAAAAGAATTTCTGGAGAAACTGACTCAGTAATCTCCACTAAACCACAACTTGGACAGAACACTAACTTTAGAGGAGCTGTATACTCCGAAGCTTGCAATTGCTCTACTGTTAACAGCCTATCTGCTAACGGAGTATACCCAAAGTCAATTATTTTTTCCCTCTCAGAATTACCGCAAGAACGACAGACCGGGATAGCTTGTGTCATAGCGAAGCCACTCAAATTAGTTTACAGATTCTAGAATCGTGGTACTAAAACGTAGCTCTTCATCTAGGGCTCCTTCCGCTATTAGTTTTCGTATATGGGCAATACGTTGATACTTTGGTCCTTCAAATTCCTCAAGAGTTAAGCCTACTTTCTGATATGCCTGGTAGAGCTGCTTTGCTCCTTTTCTCGCATCCCACTGAGGCTGAAAATCTTTTAATTGTTTGCCGATATAACTACAGTCGACCCGATAACAACGAGTATCTGGCTCTGCACCTTCGGCATACTCAATCCGGCACCCGGGTACAGTCTCTTTTACAATGTCTGCAATATCACGGACTTGATAATTATCCTCATTGCGTCCGACGTTAAATGCCTCGTTATGTACCATCTCTCTGGGCGCTTCCATAACGGCGACAAAGGCACGAGAAATATCTTCTATATGAACTATGGGCCTCCATGGCGTGCCGTCACTTTTAATAAATACCCTGCCAGTAGTAAACGCCCAAGCCACAAGATTATTCAGTACTAGATCGAATCTTAGTCTGGGAGATACTCCGTACGCTGTGGCATTACGTAGAAAAGTAGGCGAAAAGTTATCGTCAGCCAGCTGAGAAACATCTTGCTCAACCTTTACTTTCGAAATTCCATAAGGAGTAACTGGATTAAATTCTGACTGCTCTGTCAACCAGCTCGTACCTCCAGCGCCATAATTACTGCATGAGGATGAAAAGATAAAGCGGCTGACACCAACTTTCTTGCTTAGTTCTGCCAATCTCACCGATGCTTTGTGGTTAATTTCATATGTCAGCTTGGGGTTAAGATTGCCTAAAGGATCGTTTGATAATCCAGCCAAGTGTAATACGGCCTCAACTCCTTCTAAATCTTTGGTTTCTACCTCCCGAATATCTTTTATGATTTCAGGGACTTCAACTAAGCCTTCACCAAAAGTACTGTCTCTATAAAGGTCACTATCATATCCAATTACTTCATGTCCTCTAGCTTTTAGCATGGGCACTAGTACTGTTCCAATGTATCCTTTATGCCCAGTCACAAGTACTCTCATGTAAATATCCTCGCCTCATTTTTTTTGCTAATGTGCATTTCAGTTAGGTCAAAAGCTTTGCTTATTTTTTGATGGTATATTTCCACATAAAATATAAATTCAGATAACCGATTAGTTCTCAGAATCACGGACAGAGGACTCTCCGGAACTCCATGCATTAACTTGATTGGGGCATACAAAGCTCTACCCCTCGGATTGTCGTATAAATCATAACACAACTCTGGCGATTTTTTATGTAAATCCACTAGGGTGTGTCATCAGTTAAGCCAGAGAACAGAAGCAGCCAGATAGATAGCGCCCAGGAAGTTTCTATCGGTTTTGTCGTAGCTAGTGGCCACGGCTCGGTACTGCTTGAGCTTGGCAAAAAAGTTCTCGATCGAATGACGAGCTTTGTAGAGATGCTGGTCATAAGAGTGGGGAGATTTGCGATTGGACTTGGGTGGAATCACCGCAACACATCCCTTTGCTTTCAATTGCTGACGGACACGCTCATTAGCATCGTAGGCTTTGTCCCCATGCACCGCCTCCACCTCGTCATACAGTTTCTCTAGCAAGACATTAGAGCCCCGTAAATCTATGACATTGCCCAGCAGTGAGGTGAAAACCTGTCGGGTTTTCCAAGGCATCGCCACCCACATGTCCGTCGCTGCCGGGTAGAAAGTCTTTTATCTGTTCCTACCGATCGTCTTGCAGCCAATAGCGACGCTTCTTACGCCTCGGTTTAGGCTTTTTATCCCACATCTCGCTAACTGATGACACGCCCTAGTACTCTCTTGGCGAGACTACTTCGTCGTCCCATGTCTTCCAGGGTGCCTTGCCTTCAGACCAAAGGGTCTCCAAACGACGTTTATCTCGGAGAGTATCCATACATTGCCAGAAGCCATTATATTTGTATGCCATTAACTGTCCGTCTCTGGCTAATGACTCTAGAGGCTCTTTTTCCCACTGCGTCTTATCTCCATCAATGTAATCAAAAACTTTCGGCTCTAAAACAAAAAATGCACCATTTATCCATCCCTCCTTTGTTTGGGGCTTTTCTGAAAATTCCACAATTTGATCGCCATCTAGTTCCAAATGACCAAAACGGGCTGTAGGATGAACTGCTGTGAGAGTTGCAAGTTTACCGTGGGAACGATGAAACTCCAGTAACTTTCTTACATCAATATTACTTACTCCGTCTCCCCAAGTAAGCATAAAGGTTTCTTCCCCTAGGTACGGTGCCAGTCGTTTAATCCTGCCTCCAGTGTTTGTGCTCAGTCCCGTATCAATCAAATCTACTGTCCATTCTTGTCTACTTCCTCCAGGATGCTTCTGGACTTTTCCATCAAGTAGATTAACCGTGAAATTACCATTTAATACACAATAATCCATCATGTATTTCTTGATAATTTCGCCTTTATATCCTAAGGCAATTATAAACTCATCAAAGCCGGAAGAAGAGTAGCCTTTCATGATGTGCCACAGAATGGGCTTACCACCAATTTCTACCATTGGCTTAGGCTTCGAATGTGTCTCTTCAGAAAGACGAGTTCCGAACCCTCCAGCTAATATAGCTACTTTCATAAAGCTAATCCCCTCAACTTAGCGTATAAATACTAACACATTCCTAGTGATTTTTTATGTAAATCCACTAGGGTGTGTCATCAGTTAAGTTACCTCCGGCAGAGCCGGAGGCTTAGTAGGCTTAGCCCCCAAGGGGCAGTCCTCTCTTAGATTGTCGGTAATCTCAATTACTCCAGTCGTTCTTCCTCTTTTTCCTGGCGACGAATACATGCTCTGACCACTTCCTCCTCCAATCCCACCGTCGACACGCAGTAGCCACGAGCCCAGAAGCTCTCACTGCTAAAGTTTCGACGACGACCCATGAATTCCCTGGCGATTCCTATCGCGCTTTTGCCCTTCATGTATCCCACTATCTGAGACACTGCATGTTTCGGAGGAATACTCATGCACATGTGCACATGGTCGGGCATTAAATGGCCTTCTGCTGTCTGACACTCTTTCTGCCGCGCCAGCTCGTGAAACATCTCGTCCAAATGACTGCGCAACTGGCCAAAGATTACTTTCTTACGACGCTTAGGGATGAATACGATGTGATACTTGCAATTCCAACTTGTGTGATTTAGCTTTTTGACATTCATTAGAATTTCTCCTTGCTTGAGAAGTTCAAGGAGAATTTTTCTGCTACTGCTTCACACGGTCAAACCTTTGGGAGTCTCCCCGGCAGAGCCGGGGGCTTACCTCGATTTAGTTATGCTCAAATACTCGATTCGATTGCTGCTGCACTATCTTCGGTATCACGACCTTCCTACTCCATCAGCCCCTTAATGCGCAACGCCGACTTACAGAACGCGCAGACATAAGCTCTAGGGCCATACTGAACTGCATGCCCCTAGAGTTTATGTCTATATCTATTCTGGACTAGTGGAACAGCCCCCTAATGTGGGTAATGGCTTGATTGGCGGAGCTCGTTTAACAAGCAACTCGGCTCTGCAGACGCTGAACTCGCCACAAATCTCCCCCCGTTTGACCGGTACGGTGGGCTTCTCGCATATGGAAATCACGCGCCGATCCGTAGATTCCCAAATAATCCAAACATTCAGACAGAGAGCCTTCCACGGAGCGATCGCCCCATGTTCCAACCCACACAATAGGCTGGCTCGTAAAGCTTTGGTATCGGTAAGAATAGGCCGCTTTCTGCAGATCGGCTGCAGTACCGGACATCAATGTTGAAAGAGCGCGAGGGGATTCCATAGGTGTTATTCCTAAGCAAGGGGTGAATAGGTAGAAGGAACAAGCAAAACAGGCAATAAGCAGAATATATCTATACAAAAACCTGCCTAAAAACGTACATCAAATTGCCTACTGAGCTGGAGCTCGGTGACTCAGTCGAATTCCATCTCTATAGATGAAGTTTATTGAAAAGGAGTAAAGACGAGCACAACCGCCAAAATGAACTAAATCTGTATTGAAAGTGTGAATCTGAGGTGACGAGCTTCACAAAAACGGGACGCCTAAAACGTAAACCTAACGCCAGAGGAGAGAACTCGAATTGTAGGCATGAATCAAACAACTATTTATGAAGATACATCTTTCACCGAAAAAAGAAGTTATCCATACTACCGATTGAAAGGGAAAGACGTCGCAGGCCAAAACACCGTCTGTTTTTCCCTGAACGTTATTGTGAATCCAGATGGCCTAGATCGCCTCCTACTTAATATTGTCTTCAAGTTTGGGGATCGCTGTATCTCTTTCATAGAAGGCGATCCCCGATATCGAAAAGGGGATTTTGGGTAGGATCGATCAATATGATTAATCTCTTGCTTCATCTCGATTGTGCGTAACTCGCCTAAGTTGTATGCTTTCTTTAATCGTGATTTCTACTATGCGACACTTCACTCAAGGTTTTGCTGGAAGCGTGATTTACGGCATTGGAATCGGTTGCCCGTGGATTGACCAGTCGAGTAATTGAATAGGATGGTAAACCGGTACAGTTTGCCCGTCTTCTTCTAAATGTTTTTGAATTTGAAGGGCACAACCAGGGTTGGCTGATGCGATCGCGACGGCACCAGTTGCCAGCAAATTCCGAACTTTTTGGCGCCCCAGTTCTTCTGCGATATCGGGCTGAAGGATATTGAATACGCCGGCACTGCCGCAGCAGAGGGAGGCATCAACGGGATCTCGCAAAAATACCTTGGGTATACCTTGAAGCAATTGGCGGGGCTGGACAGAGATCTGCTGCCCATGCAATAGATGGCAGGCATCTTGATAGACCAATGTCAGAGGTTCACTGTGAAGTGGTGATAAGTCTGCTGTCAGTCCCACCTCTGCCAGAAATTCCTGGATGTCTTTGACGTTATTAGAAAACTGCTCTGCCTTGAGGGCGTAGTCAGGGTCGTCCCGCAAAATCCGACCGTATTCTTTCAGGGTGTGTCCGCAACCGGCTGCGTTAATCACCACCGCGTCTAGGTTTTCCCCGGCAAATCTGTCGATCGTTTGGCGGGCGAGTTCAGCCGCCTGGGCCTCTTCTCCCTGATGATAAGGGAGTGCTGCACAACATCCTTGGTCTGGAGGAATAACCACTTCACAGCCATTCGCACTCAACACTCGCGCTGTTGCTTGGTTGACATCATCGAAGAGAACTTGCTGTACGCACCCTAAAATCATCCCCACCCTGAACCGCCGTTCCCCTTTGGCTGGAATCACAGTGGGCAAGGTGCGGCTAAATGCACTACCAGGTATGGACGGCAAGATCGCTTCCATACTGGCAAGTTGCGGAGATAAACGCTTGAGTAAACCTGAGCGACGCAACACAGAGGTCACCCCAAGAGCTTGCGCTAACTGAAGCGGCCGTAATAATGGCCTAAGGCGGTTGGGATAGGGAAACAGATTAAATACCATCCACCGCAGGGCGTTCTCGGTCAGGGATCTCGGATGGTTGCGAGCCACCTGAGCTCGCATATCGGCAATCAATTCGTCGTATTGAACCCCAGACGGACAGGTGCTGACACAGGCCAAACATCCCAAACAGCTATCAAAATGTCGGACAACGTCTGGAGTCATCGCAATCTCATTGTTGGCCAGAGCGTCCATCAGATAAATCCGCCCTCTGGGAGAATCGGTTTCAGTTCCCAGGACTCGGTAGCTAGGACAGGTGCTCAAACAGAAACCACAGTGGACGCAGGCATCAATTTTGTCTTGTTCGGGGGGATGAATGGGATCGAAGCTACTGCGGGCTGATGCCGGTTCTGCCGGTTCTAAGGATTTTGAAGGTGGGGTTGTGGACTCGGTGGTCATGGATCAAGCAATCCCTGCGTGCGATGGATGTCGAAACTATCAGGCAAGAAATGCACGCACACGCTAGCGAGAAGGGAATAAGCGCTCGGGAATAAACAATTGATTGGGGTCAAACTTGTGGGCGATCGCGCGCATCAATCCGAGGCTGTCCTCAGCATAGCCCCAGATATCGAGACCGTTTTTGAAGTCTGTGGGAGCTTGCAAGACGGAGAAATAGCCGCTGTTCTGCTGACAGAGTTTGCGCAAACTCAGCAGAGTTTCAACGGACGGTACGGTTGGGAAACAAGCCCAACCTATTCCACTCCCGGCATGGATTTGAGCGTGTACGGATGGTTCTAATGCTTCAAGGAAGTTTGCTGCCTTGACTGGGAGGAGTCCGAATTTGCAGCCCACTGTTTTGTTTGTATGAATGACCTGTTGGCGTCCAAGAGCTGTCTGAATGTCTCGCCAAATAGGCCCCCCATCATCAATCACGATCGCCTCCAAGCTTTCTTCGTTTGCCCAATCCGCAACGAGTTCTCCTTGCTGTTCGACACTGGCCGAAAGGTTCTGAAATTGCAGGGCGATTGCCGGTTGGTGGTTCGATTCATTCAGGATGACATTCGCGCAAGCGGGAGATAGCCAATCAAATTTTGCAGGACTCAGGCTGGATGCGCGGATGCGATTGACAAGGGCTGCCAATCGATCCAGAGCACCAGAGACAATTAGTGTTTTTGACGCTTCTGGAAGTGGGTAAAGCCGTAGGGTCATTTGGGCCAAAATCCCGAGGGTGCCATGAGCTCCACTCATGAGCTTCATGAGGTCATAGCCCGCGACGTTTTTCACGACCCTGCCGCCAGCACTGACCACTTTCCCGTCCGATCTCACAAACGTAATGCCTAAGACGCGATCGCGAATGCCACCATAACCCTGCCGTAGCGATCCCTGGTCTGCTGTTGCCACCATTCCCCCCAACGTAACTTGATCGGGAAACGCAGGATCGACCCCAAGCTGTTGATGAACTGGCTGTAGCGTCTGTTGCAGCGCTTCGATCCGACTTCCTGCCTCAGCCGTTAAGGTCAAATCTCCGACTGCATGCTCCACCAGCCGGTTGAGTCGAGCCAGACTAACTGCAATCACTGTTTTCCTTGATGGGGCATTGGGTATCGAGTTTCCCCAGCCGAGCTTGCTCCCCGACCCCAGTGGTAGTAACGAATGGCGATCGCGAGCGGCCCAAGTAACGACTTCGGCCAATTGCTCGGTAGTGTTTGGAAAGACGACTGCTTTCACTTGTGAGTCATGGGAAATGTTGTCCAATGCAGCCTGCAGCAGCGGCTCTACGTCTCCCCTTCCCTCGATCGACTCAGTCCCAAGCAACGCTTCCAGTTGAGTCACAATTGTCTCAGCCACTTATTTCCTTCAACCCGGTGTTATCAGCATATCGGCGCGTAGTCTTGGATCTGTCGGCAGGTTGTCGGTTTGGGTAATTTTGCGTTGTAAAGCTTGGGGCTTGGTCTCATTGCGACACCGTCAATCTGACCCAGAGGGCTTGCAGCTCTTGGAATTTGAGACCAGTCCATAGGGCAGTTCGACTGATTATCAAATTTGCATTTCGATCTTCAACTTGGGTGATAAGATGTAATTCTGCGAAATTCGAGACACGCTATGCACGCTCAAGAAATTATCCGCTCGATCGAGGCCGAATATATCAAAACAGACCTCCCGAAAATCTATATCGGTGACACCGTGAAGGTAGGTGTTCGTATTCGGGAAGGCAGCAAGGAACGGGTTCAGCCTTATGAAGGCACCGTAATCGCTGAGAACAACAGTGGTGCGAACAAGACCATCACCGTCCGTAAAATTTTCCAAGGAGTCGGGGTCGAACGTGTATTTCCCGTTCATTCTCCGCGTATCGAATCCATCAAAGTAACCCGACGCGGTAAAGTACGTCGCGCCAAGCTTTATTACCTCCGAGATCGCATTGGCAAGGCGACCCGTATTAAGCAGCGTTTCGATCGCAAAGAGAGCTAACTTTTTCACTAAGCCGATTTCGCAGCAGACCTGGATGTGGTACCCATTCCATCTCCAGGTTTTTGTTGGTCTAATTGCAGAAAGCGGCGATTGCGAAGAGACGACAGATTTTTATGGTCTTGGCTAGTTTGAATCAAGTCGGCGGAGTGCGTGTAGGGCAGTGGACGCGACCGTACTCTGCGGATCGCGAGATAGATACTCTAGGGCAGAACGACTTTTGGATGTTGGCAAATTGCCTAATGCTTGGGCGAGTCTTTGCCTCACCAGCCAGTCTTCCGATTGAGCAAATCTAAGAATATGGCTAACTGCCCGAGGATCGCCAATTTCCCCTAAAGCGGCGATCGCCCCCTGCTGAATCAACCCATCTGACTCATCCAACGCAGCAACGAGCAGCTCGTATGCTCTTGGGTCTTTGAGATTGCCAAGTGCCACAGCCGCACTAAATCGAACCAGCCATGCGACGTCTTCATAAAACGCCCGCACTAGAGCTTCATATGCCCTCTGGTCTTCCAAATATCCCAATGCTCCGGCTGCATCCGCACGGATACCGTAATCTTCGTCCGAATTCAAAATTTCCTGCAACACAGGTAGACATGCTTCCGTATGCTTAGTGCCGAGGGCAAACACAGCAAATGCACGCACCTGTTGGTGCTCGTCATTTACTACTTTCAGAATCAGTGGTACTGCCTGTTCGTCCGGCACCTCTCTTAATTGCACCAGTGCTAGCATGCGATCGGCCGGCCGATCGCTATCCAATTGTGTTGCTAATGCTGCCAGATCCACTGCACTGCCTAAGATGTTGTCTCTATGATAGTGCGCGAACTCAATGGGCTTTTCCTTGTTACAACTCTGTACGGATTTTTCCCTTTGCCAGTCCTTTTTCGGGAAGGAGATCGAGCACATCTCCATTCCCTGCCACAGTGGGGCGTGCATTGATTGCAAGAGCGAAACCGCTCGAAGCAAAAATATGAGATCGCTGATTGCAAGATTTATCGATACTAGTCCGACCCACTTACGAAGAGTTGAGAGCGCGCGCAGAATGGTATCAAAATTTCCGGGATGAGCTGCATAAAGTTCAATTGTGGTTACAACACAAGGCCGTCTACAACGGTTCATGAGGACATTGCAGATGGAACGACTGGAAACAAAGGAGATCTGGCCAGCAACTGATGTAAAGGATTGTCCAAATTTTGACATCTTCAAGGTGATGTTGATTCAATACAATAGGTAAAGTTTTGGTAAAACTGTTGCCTCAACTCACTATTTGCCAACAACAATGGCATCTTGGCTTCCCCTCACTCTCATTCCCCCGATTTCAATGCAAATTCACCCCTATCGCACTAGCATCGCGCTAGTTGCACTAGCGACAGCCGCCGCTTGTAGTCCCGTTGATTCTGCAAGCCTTCCCGAATCCCACCTTAAGCCAACCGAAGAGCTCACAGTATCGGTTTACCCTGACCCTACCGCCGAATTCTGTCGTCCCAAGACCCTGCTATATACAGGAATAGAACAGCCTGTACGCAGGGTCGAAGCAATGTTGCGCATGACCGGGCCAGATGCTTCATCGATAACCGAAATTCCGTTTGAAGCTATCTTGACCGGATACGACGGGCTCGAGGTTGTGCGAAAAGAAGATATCTCCATTCATAACTTTGAGGTCGACTGCGACGAGCTAGCCATAGAGATCCAAGACATGAGCTGTTTCGACGACAGTCGCCAAACCATCAATTGCCCGGCAGTTGTTCTGGATACGGCTCAAGATTTCAAGTCCGTTTCACTAACGTCCTCACAATCTACGTTGTCATCCCCAGTTCCCCTTTAGAGGCATATCCAGGCTTAAATTGCACAGAAAGAGCTAGTGGTTGCCTATAGCTTTGTGGTTCGCTTTGAACAAAGTTTTTCGCACAAGCGTGCCATTAGAAAGACCTGGTGTTATTATGGCTATCCGGAGGCAGGAGCTGACCCCCCTCGGTTTCTGTCTCCACCCAGGAAATTTGTTTTGCATCAACAGACTTTTCAATGATGTGCTCCAGCGACACTGTGTCAGGTGGGGCCTTTATGTTTTTATGAGTCCTGTTTTGACTGGGTTATGTGCGGGTGTGGTATATGGGTTGTGCCCTAGCCTTCCAAGCTAGAGAACCGGGTTCGAGTCCCGGCACCCGCTTCTATCTCTTGCTGCTCGACGTATGGGGCACGACGTTTGGGGAACGACTCCGTGGTAATGAACTGCTATCGATAACGTCTTGTTGACTGTGGAGTTGAATTACAAAATTTCGAATTCAAATAATGCAGCTAAACGTGAAATTAATTTTTTGACGTTCTGCTTTGATTTGGGTGTTCCTCAATTGCTGCCAACTGATTTCAGCCAACCTCCGATGATACGATAGCTGCAACGAAAGAAAAAGAGATAACGACAGAATGACCGAATATCGCAAGTCGATTTCCTTCTACGGACGGGAAATCGAAATCTCTACCGGCGTGCTTGCACCACAGGCTGGAGGAGCGGTAAAGATTACCTCGGGAGACACTTGCATTCTTGTAACTGCTACCCAACAGAAAGGGCGACCTGGCATTGATTTCATGCCCCTCATGGTGGATTACGAAGAGCGACTGTACGCAGCGGGTCGCATCCCTGGCAGTTTTATGCGTAGAGAGGGGCGACCTCCCGAACGGGCAACTCTTACCTCTCGGCTCATCGATCGCCCGATGCGCCCGTTGTTTCCCGGCTGGCTGCGGGATGACGTACAAATTGTTGCTACC
Source organism: Synechococcus sp. (assembly GCA_051439425.1). GTDB lineage: Bacteria > Cyanobacteriota > Cyanobacteriia > Thermostichales > PCC-7336 > PCC-7336. Next base: position 24,926 of record JBFRWD010000051.1, on the reverse strand, counting down.
ACTCTGTCGATAGACGAGACCGTTCCCCCAGATGTCCTGTGCATCACGGCAGCTTCGGTGGCTGTGCGTATGGCAGGTACTCCGTTTGCAGGTCCTGTGGCTGCTGTTCGAGTAGGCTTGTTAAACGACGATTTCATTATTAATCCCACTTATGCAGAGGTAGCTGCCGGCGACCTTGACTTAGTGGTGGCTGGTACAGCCGAAGGGATCATCATGGTGGAAGCTGGGGCGAACCAGTTGCCCGAGAACGATGTTATCGAGGCGATCGACTTTGCTTACGAAGCGATTCAAGAGTTACTGACTGCTCAAGAAGAGATATTCAAAGAGCTTGAGTTACCGAAGGTAGAGGGAACCCCTCCCGAAGAGAATCCTGCCGTGGGTGAATTTATTGGTGCTCAGGCCCAAGACAAGGTTCAAGCAATTCTCAAGCAATATCTGGGCAAAAAAGAGCGCGATACGGCTCTAGATGAGCTGAAAGAGGCTGTGGTTGCTGCCGTAGAAGAGCGCTCTGAAGATGACGAGCTGCGACTGTACCTAGGAGACAATCCCAAAGCGATTGGCAAGGCATTCAAGGCACTCACCAAGACATTGATGCGCAAGCAAATTGTCGAGGAGAACGTCCGTGTAGATGGTCGTGCTCTTGATGAAGTTCGCCCCATATCCTGCCAAGCAGGTTTAGTACCCAAAGTTCACGGCAGTGGCCTATTCACTCGTGGCCTGACCCAGGTGCTCTCCATCACCACCCTCGGCACCCCCGACGATGCCCAAGAGATGGACGATCTGCATCCCTCTAGTGAAAAGCGTTACTTGCATCACTACAATTTCCCTGCCTACTCTGTCGGAGAAACTAAACCTGCTCGTTCTCCCGGTCGCCGAGAAATTGGCCACGGAGCTTTAGCAGAGCGTGCGCTGCTTCCCGTTCTGCCTGCGTCCACTGATTTCGGCTACGTATTGCGGGTGGTTTCTGAAGTGTTGTCGTCCAATGGCTCCACATCAATGGGCTCGGTCTGTGGCTCAACCCTGTCGTTGATGGATGCAGGGGTTCCGATTTCTGCACCTGTGGGTGGTGTTGCTATGGGATTGATCAGGGAAGGAGAGGAAACCCGCATCTTGACCGATATCCAGGGAATCGAAGATTTCTTGGGAGATATGGATTTCAAGGTGGCAGGAACCGAAGACGGCATCAATGCCTTGCAAATGGATATGAAGATCACAGGTATTACTGTTGAAACCGTCAGCGAGGCGATTCGACAAGCTAAATCCGGTCGATTGCATATTCTCGGCAAAATGACAGATGTCTTGGCTGCGCCTCGGGACGATTTGGCCCCGACAGCCCCTCGCTTACTGACCTTTAAGATTCGGCCCGATCAAATCGGCATGATTATCGGCCCAGGTGGTAAGACGATTAAAGGCATTGTTGAAGCAACTGGTGCCAAAATCGACATTGAAGATGATGGCACGGTCATCGTTTCGTCCACCCAAGGAGGAGCAGCCGAAGCGGCTCGCAAGACTATTGAGGGAATGACCAAAACGGTCGAAGAAGGCCAAATTTATATGGCTAAAATTACCCGAATTATCCCGATCGGTGCGTTTGCGGAGTTCCTACCTCAGAAAGAAGGCATGATTCACATTTCTCAAATTGCCGATTATCGGGTGGGCAAAGTTGAGGATGAACTGGCAGTTGGCGATCGCGTTGTAGTCAAAGTACGCAGCATTGATAACCGCGGTCGAATTAATCTCACACGCCTGGGCATTAGTGCAGAGGAAGCCAGTAAAGCAAGGGAAGCTGCTGCCGCTGCTCAATAACTGTCTTCCGTCTCCTACTGTTCTGGAGGCTGGGGATTGAATAAGTCAGCGACAATTGTCAGGACAATATCAGGATGAGCGCTTTGCTTGCGAAGTGCTCGTCCTGATTTCTTATTGATTGCAGTGAATCGATTGATAGCGAATGCCATCTGTTGACAAGACGTACTTTGCTGTAAGCCAGTATGCCTACGAGCACTTCCCATCTTTATTTTTAGACTTTGAACACTAGAGACTCCAAGACGCATGGAGAATATTGGACATAGGAAAAATGCCTGAGCAAGACAACCAGTGGTTAACGATTGGAAAAATCAAGTCTCCCCACGGACTCAAGGGGTTAGTAAAAATTCGCAGCTACTCGGATTTTCCAGAGCGTTTCTTGCAGCCTGGGGAGCGGTGGGTGCAGAAAAATGGGGCTCCTCCCACTGCCATGCAATTAATGAAAGGTAACCTTCAGCCGGGAAAGAATCTCTATTTAGTTCAGTTTGACCGCATTCAAGATCGTAATGATGCAGAAGAATGGACGGGAGCGTCCGTATTGGTTCCAGCCCACGATCGACCGCAGTTAGAGGAGGAAGAATATCACGTTGCCGATTTGATCGGCTTGCAGGTTATCGAGCAATCCAGCGGACGTATTCTGGGAGTCATTTCCTCCGTGCTCCCTGCAGGAAACGATCTATTGGAGGTGACTCAAGAGTCAAAAAGCCTACTGATTCCCTTTGTCAATGCTATTGTTCCTGTTGTGGACATGACAACTGGCCGAGTCGAAGTTCAGCCACCCAACGGTCTGATTCCAGATGATTGGTAGCGTCATCGTAGACCTACGCTTTGCTAAGTGTTCTTAATGGATTTCCTCCAAATAAGTCAGGATGACAGGCTACGACCTCAGCGTACCGGTGCTTGATTGTCCATATGCTTGCTGTCACGCATGTGTTTGGTGAATACTTTCCGAGCAAGCCAAAGTACAAGAAGTCTTGCCATCAAAAAGCCTTACCGCAAGATTAGTAACGTAAAGGCACCGTCCTCCACGAATAGTTGCACAGGTTGTTCCTGTGGGAATGTTGAAATTTTGGTCGCTATCCCAAATGCATTTTCAGCTCTTGGGTCTCGAACATTGCATGTTATTTACTTGTTTGAGTAAAGGGGAACTCGAATCCTTCCAATTTAGCCGCAGTTACAATACCCTTCAGACATCCGTCTTGCAATTTTTGTGAGTAGATACACGTATGTGGACAGTATTGTGTAAAATACGTGTAATTGCGCACAAAGGTGCTGTTAACTGCGAACTTAGTCTGCTTTTTCGCATTTGTACGTACCGGACATGCCACGTTCTGCGATGAGGCTCGTGATTCATGCCGTCACACTCCGAAGATCTTTGCAGCCTCCTAAACACTGACGAACTGAGTCAGTGGAACTTTATCTGTTTTTGCATTGAGAAAAACTACGAACGCGAACTTTCTCAACGTGTAGCCCCTCTACGAGCAGATGCTCTGTGTGCTGAGGCCGAACACAGATTTGATTTGGCCGCGCTGCTTAGTGGGCTGGCCAAGCAGATTGCTGAAGAACTCGAACGTGAAAAGAACGCTTCAGTAACCCTGGAATTTCAGGGATTTTTGTCAAAGCTACGCGATCGCGAGCGAGCTGAGGCGATCGAACATCTACAGGTTGAGCTGCTGGGTATGAACCCTATCAGTAACGATACAGAAGAGCTGTAAATCTCTCCTTTCTTTCTGACAATTCGCCGCATTTTCAAGACAAGTTTTCCCAGAAGACGAACATTTAAGCAGAAGCTGCTTGGTTGAGATACTGATTGATGATTCGTCCGTTGCCATCGTGTTGCGTCTGCTCCCCTAGCAAAGAGATCTAAAGTTGAGTGGTCGAAGACGCTAACGGGCTCGACAATTGTTGAATGCTTTGAAACGAGCCAGGTCAACACTAGTGGTTTGCCGAGCATACTATGAGGGGTGCCATCAAGCTGAACAATACATTAGCAAGCTGGATGGTAACGATTAGCACATCACTTCTCCACTGACACAGTACTAGTCTGCACAGTACTAGTCTGCGGCAGGAGGAGCCTCGAACTCACGATCTCCGTTCCGCTCAGCCTCAAGCTTATTCAGCAACGAGAGAACGCGAGTTCCTCGTTCCAGAGACGTATCCTCGTGAAAGGTAACAGTCGGGGTACGGCGTAAACGTACTCGCTTGCCAATTTCGCGGCGAACATAGCCCTCTGAGGCATGCAAACCATCCATCGCCTCAGCTTTGGCATCTTCAGTGCCGTAAATACTGACAAATACCTTGGCATGTTGTAGATCGCCCGAGACTTCCACATCCGTGACACTGATCATGCCAGAGCCCACCCGCTCGTCTTTAATGCCCATCATCAGCATCTGGCTAATTTCTCGCTTAATCGATGACGAGACGCGAGCTACTCTACGGTCATTTGCCACGGGGACTCCTCAGACAGCGCTGGATAGGGAATCAGCATTTGGTACGTAATAGGGCAGATTGCACAAATAGCGGAGAACAATACAGCCACCTGTCAATTTATATAACTGATGGTGCAATGGTCATCCATCAGAAGCCAATCTGTGTAAAAGAGTTAGGAAGCAAGGCTTGTTGGCAACCACAGGTCACCGGTCATCGCCCTTAAGGTTAAGTAAACGAAAGCCAGACCGAAGACAAAAGCCATCGAAACCAAAATCGCCGCCACTTTACTTCGTTTGTAAAGCTCGACCAAAGGCTTAATCAGTACCCACAGCCCCCCCAGCATGACGGAGAAGATGTAGAGAGGGTAGCGGGAGACGTTCTCGATGAAACGATCCTCTAGCTTTCGTTCTTGCTTACCAGCCATGAAAAGTCATCGGTTACTATGAGGTCATTAACTATCCTAATTGAGAATTAGCGGCTGAGAAATTCATAACGCTCGCAAAGGCTTGAGAAGGCCTGATATTTCATGCTCGGTAGCACAGTAGCGGTTTCTTCTAGGCACTTCCCCCTTGCTTCATCATTTTTTTGACGACGAAATTGCGAATATTGGTTCTCGTGTCACTAGGAACAATCCACATCAGCATGTACAGGAACGTATCCATGACACTGGGAGGGCCTTCTCGCAGGCATTCTGAAAGAAGTGGCCAGAATCGCTCGCGATCCCCATTTAATGCAGCTTGGGAACCTACGTGGCTCATGATGAAGCCTGCGTATGCCTTCGGAGTAACTAGGTGTTTGACCGAGCGAATCCAGTTGAGCGAGTAATCCCACTTGTTGTTATTACTCATCTGCGCATGGCCAGCAGGACGATACCAAACGCTGAGAGGCTCTTCGAGAAATTCTACCCCTGCCCCCTCTATCGTCATTGCATGGAGTAACCAGTTCCAATCCTCATGCATCTTGACGGCGGGATCGGGAAGCGTCTGCAATAACAGTTCCTTCTTAACCAGGTATGTTGACGGTTGCATCAACGATTCACCGTAAAACAGTGATTTGCGAACGAATAAATACTCGCTCAATGGTTCCGAGGGGCTGGGAATTCTTCTCGGCCAAACAAAATCTCCCTTCGATGTACGGCCAATCAAACGACTGGAGATAACGGGGTAGGTATATGTGGATGCTTTTGCTACGGCAAGCTGGCGTTCTAGCTTATTGGGCATCCACTCATCATCGTCATCTAAATAGGCAACCCATTCTCCGAAGGCATTCTGAATACCGGTGGAACGGGCTGCAGGGAGACCGCGGTTTTCTGGGTGGACAATCCAGCGCAGGCGAGATTCGTCAAGAGATGCTAATGCTTCTTCGGTTGCGGGATCGGGACCATCAATAGTGACTACAATTTCAAAATTGGTAAAGGTCTGAGCTTGCACACTAGCGATCGCCCGTTTCACAAGTTCGGGACGATTGCGAGTTGGAATCAGAACGCTGACTTCGGGAGTTGGTTCAGTGCTGCTCATAGGTCTGAAGTTGCAGGTGGTAGAGCTGGAATAGAGAGCCTGATGGAGAATAGTCGGTCGACATAAATAATGCCGCCACATTACTGATACGAGGCTGTCACATTGAGGCTTGAAACAAGTCTGTGAATATTTGCATTTTTTTATAACATTTACAATGCCCCAGGCTAGTAAAAGAATAACCCTACACTAGCGATGTCACTGCAATTGAACGGGTCTGATTCCTGCGACTGTTCATCTCCGCAGCTTTGAAGGATTAATGAGGACGAGGAAGAAAACCCATAGCCGCTCGAACGGACGCAAGCGTTTCGTTCGCAACGGTTGTGGCCCGCTCGGCATTGCTCTTCAATAAGCTGTCTAAATATCCTGGCTCTCGGACGATCTCTTGGTATTTGAGACGGATAGGCTCTAGCGCAGAAATCGCTGTCTCTGCCAACAGGGGCTTGAATTGTCCCCACCCCATATCGGCACATTCGGCAGCAACTACTTCCCGCTCCTTGCCACTGAGCAAATAGTAGAGAGTAAGGAGATTGGATGCCTCAGGGCGATCGGAATTGTCGAACTCCAAACCGCGAGTGGGATCGGTTTTGGCTTTTTTGACTTTCTTGGTGATGTCGTCCGGAGAATCCAACAGGTAGATGCGACTGAGTTCGGAAGGGTCGGACTTAGACATTTTGCTGGTGCCATCAGTCAGACTCATGACGCGGGCACCATCCTGGCGGATGCGGGCGTCGGGAACAACAAATGTCTCGCCAAAGCGATCGTTGAAGCGGCGGGCGATGTCCCGACAGAGTTCGATGTGTTGCCGCTGGTCTTCTCCTACGGGGACAAAATTGGGCTGATACAGCAAAATATCGGCGGCCTGCAGAACAGGATAGCTGAACAGACCGACACTAGCTTCTTCCCCAACTTTGGCTTGCTTTTCCTTGTACTGGATCATGCGCTCGCACCAGTTCATGGGGGTGAAGGTGTTGAACAACCAGGCTAGTTCGGTGTGAGCGACAACGTGCGATTGAACAAAAACGGTGGAGTGCTCGGGGTTGAGGCCACAGGCGAGATAGAGGGCAAACACTTGGCGAGTGCGCTCGGCCAGCGTTTTGGGATCGTATGGAACGGTGATGGCATGTTGATCCACCACGCAGAAGAAATTCTCGTATTGGTCTTGCTCGTTAACCCAGTTGCGAATCGCCCCCAGATAATTGCCCAAATGTAGTTCGCCAGAGGGCTGAATTCCAGAAAACGTCCGCTGCTTTGCCATGTCCAGAAATACCAAATCCCTGGGTATTGTAACGGACTATGAATTCCACCCTTTACTGATTGCGGACTCTTTGATGAGCCGATCTGTTGTGCTGTGGCTAGCGATCGCCTTTATACGGAATGCCAAGTGCCTTGGTCTTACGCAGCCAACTAGCCGTTAAGTCGCTGGACTGTAGGTTGAATCTCCATAGGGAGCAGCAGCAAATTCTGCCAGTGCTTCAGCCTGTTCCGATAGTGCTTGCAGCTGGGGATAGTCGTATGCCGAAACAACCCCCGGAATAATCTGGCTGGTGAAATTCCACGCTACTGCACTGCTTATACTGGCCAAATCGATCGCCTCTGATGTCACGATTGCCTCCCTTTGCACCAGCTCTGTTTCCAATGCAGCATAGGCATTCCCTATCTGCCCCGTCACCCGCTCGATCCAAGGCAGGTACTGTTTGTCTTTGGGTCTAAGTTCTTGTTCGTAATACAGTTGAACGCTTTTATCGCAAGCCATCAGTGCCAAACCAATGGTTCGTAATGCTTGCTGACGCTCGTCCAACTCTGTGGGCATCAGACATCTCCCTTTCCCCAACTGCACTCGTTTTGCTTCGGCGTAATCGAGAATCAGCGTGGAATCCATTAGAACCCGGCCGTTGTCGCAGATCAGGGTTGGGGCTTTGACGACCGGGTTGAGTTCTTGAAAGCGATCGAAATTGCGAAAGACAGATAGCGACTGGTGCTGAAACGGCAAATCTAGGTATTGAAGGGCGATCGCCACCCGCCGCACGTAGGGCGAATCGAGCATCCCAATTAGCTGCATAGACGTTTCCAGATTTTGTTCGAGAAGGTATTGACTAGCGATAGTAGCTCGGGGTTAGGAGGCAAGAACGGATGTTCCAAAAATCTACCTATCTGCTGGCCTCTAGCTATAGGGTTGCTTGCAGGGGGAACGGGCGTGATGTGAGGAAAATGCCGTGGTTCGGTGGATACGGATAAGACGCGCGATCGTTGCCGTAATGGCGATTTGTGGAATTGGGGCGATCGGGACGATTGTTGATGTTGTCGCTTCTCGGGAATTTGTTCGAGCCAACGAGTCTGGGTCAGCAGCTCATTGTTCCTCGCCCGAACGGATTGCGTTACCAATCGAACCCGATAGTTTTACAACCGTGGCCTTTAGTCCGGATGGCGAATTGATGGCGATCGGCGGTAGCTCTGGCCGCATTGAGCTGGTCAGTGCGCAAGGTGAGCTCCTACAAACCCTTGAATCGATGGGGAGGATGACGGTTCATGTGGAGTTCAGTCCACTGGGACGCCTGTTTGCCTCCGCCGATTCCAACTGGACAACCAAAGTATGGACTCGGGATGGTAGACGACTATCCAGCATCGATGGGCACCGGGGCATTATTTACGATGCTAGCTACAGTCCTGATGGGGATCTTCTGGCTACTGCTAGCTCCGATCGCACCATTCGATTGTGGGATGTCTCCCGCAGGCAACAAGGCGGCAGTGCTGACTTGGTCGGAACTCTGGAGGGCAACGGAGGATGGATTTTAACGGCTTTATTTACCCTCAATGGGCAGAACATCGTGTCAGGCAATCAGGACGGCACGATCGATTTGTGGTCGATCGAAGGGGAATTACTGCGCACGTTTACCGGACATAGAGGGTTTGTTCGCAGTCTCAGCATTGCTCCTTCCGGTAGAGTGCTGGCGTCGGCTGGAGCAGATGGAACGGTGCGTTTGTGGACGATAACAGGCGAAGTGCTGCAGACTCTCAATGCCCACGAGGGAGGTGCTCTGTCGGTAGCGTTCAACCCGAGCGGACAGACGTTTGCTTCGGGGGGGAGCGATGGAAAAGTGCGGATCTGGAATCTAGAGGGTCAACTGTTGCATCAACTGGAGGGTCATGAGAGCAGAGTCTGGGGGGTGAGTTTTAGTCCTGACGGCCAGAAATTGGCATCGGTAGCGGAGGATGGGACCGCCTATCTGTGGCAGTCTTCCCATACTTTTCAATGCTGATAATCGACTCCGATAGGCAAGGTGGAAGTTTTGAAGTTGCCACTAGCAAACCTTAAAATTCGCTGGCCGTTCTTACGGATAGTCATTGATTAATGGTGCATTAAGAACGGTGCTATACAAATCCCGGCTCCGTGCCGCGCTAATTAATACAACGCTTCTGCAGACTTCTCAAATCTCCAAACGAACAAGACATTCCCTCTGAGAGGATAGCTGCAATGACCAGTGGTATAGCGTCATATCTAGACCAATTAGCTGCAATCGATCGCTCCACCTCTGACCCCCGGCAAGCGGCCCAACAAAAAGCCGCACTAGTCGGTGGTTGGCTGAAAAGTGAATCCTTGCCATTTTTTGCAGAATTGCGGGGAAAACAACCCATTTATTTAGGGCCTCCATTTGCGATCGTCACCAAATATGCTGACGTGATGGAGATGTTCAACACCGATGATGTCTTCACCACCGACGTTTTTGCACCACAGATTATGCGAGACATTGGGCCGTTTGTGCTGGGCATGCAGAATTCGGCAGAATACGAACGCCAAAAGTCCATCCTACGGTTAGTCTTCTCCCGCCAAGACGTCACCCGCATTCAGACTCTAGTCAAACAAGAAACCAGCCGCATTCTGGGGGGTATCGCGCCGGGAGAGCAATTCGATCTGATCCAGGGGTACACACGCTTAGTACCGGCATTAGTGATTCGACGCTATTTGGGATTAGATGCAATTCCTCACACTAAAATTTGGCAGTGGACGCGGGCTATCTTTGGGGACATTTTTGCCAATATTGCTGGCGATCCGGCGATCGCCGAAGCCGCCGTCAACGCCCAAGCGGACGCTGCCCCCATCATCGCCCGAGAAATCGCCCGCCATCGCCGCACCATCCAGCGCCAGAATTTGGGCACCCCTAACGTGACGGTGATGGATCGACTGCTGGCTTGTCAGCAAAACGAAACGACCTATCTGAACGATGACCAGATTCGCGACAACCTGCTGGGGATGTTTGTCGGTACCTTATCGCTCACCAATATTGCGATTTTGAGCGCATATGGAGTACTGGCTGGCCGCCCGGATGTCTTACCTGAGGCCAAGGCTGCGGCACAGTTGCCCGACCATTCTGCTGTAGCGAGTTACGTCTGGGAAGCCTTGCGATTCAAGCCACCTGGCACCGGTTTGTTTCGCAGTTGTGTGCGGGACTACACGATAGCGGCAGGAACGCCTCGTGCCACCACGATCAAGGCCGGTACGATTGTTTACGGAGCCACGGCTTCGGCCATGCACGACGCCGACTATATAGAGAACCCCACCGAATTTAAGGTGGGGCGCCCCGAGGATAGTTACTTATTTTTCTTCAGCGGCCTTCATTCCTGTTTAGGGAAATATTTTTCGCACATTCAGGTGCCGATCGCCGTTCAAGGGTTGCTCAATGCCGGCACAATCCAGTTCCTAGGCAATATGACTTTAGAGGGCGGGTTTCCCGATTCGTGGCCGGTGCGCATGTCGTAGAGTGCTCTCTTGTTTGTCCTCAGCTTTGGGCTGGGCGATCTCAACTTGACAGAATGGGTTTGCCAGTATCCCCTCGGTTGCTTCAGGGGGGATTTTTTCGCGCGTGGTTGGCGAAACCACCAGTTTCGCTTCACACGAGAGATACACTGAACCTACGTTCTTACGATCGGCAATTGCCCCACTGTCGATTTCTGCGGTGTCTGAAATAGTTGAATAGCGTCAGGCATCAAACACACTCCCCTTTGGATACTCATGTCACCGACCTCTACCCCTATTTCCCAGGCTGTTTCCCTCAGCCGCCAAGCAGAAATACACCGGCGGACGGGGGAAACGGACGTTCGAGTCAGCATTAATTTGGATGGTACGGGTCAGCACTCGGTGGATACGGGCATTCCCTTCCTAGACCACATGTTGGTGCAGCTCAGCACTCACGGCTTACTCGACCTTGACATCAAAGCCGTTGGCGATCTGGAAATTGATGACCATCACACCAACGAAGACGTGGGGATTACTCTCGGGCAGGCGCTGGCCCAGGCACTCAGCGATCGCAAAGGCATTCATCGCTTCGGTCACTTTTGGGCGCCACTGGATGAATCGCTAGTACAGGTGGTGATGGACTTTTCCGGTCGCCCTTATCTAGAATTTGGCCTCGATATTCCCACCCAGCGCATCGGAACTTACGATACTCAATTGGTGCGGGAGTTTTTCCAAGCGGTAGTCAATCACGCCCAAATGACCTTGCACATTCGTCAAGCGGCTGGCATCAACTCCCATCACATCGTGGAAGCAACCTTTAAAGCCTTTGCCCGCGCAATGCGTATGGCAACGGAAGTTGACCCCCGCCGCGCCGCACAGATTCCCAGCTCGAAAGGCATGTTATAGCCGTTCCCCGTCACCCAATTTATTGGGCATTTGGAAGCCGGAGCGTTAGCGATAATTGGCAGAGGAAACTGGTGTAATGGAACGATTCGATAGCCCCATCCAAGAAACAAGCGCCCCGAAACGTCCCCCCCCCCGCGCTCCTCGTCTGCCGTTTGCGGTTGGCAGCACGACAAAAATAGCTCCCGATCGGATGGCTGTTTCCAGTGCTCTTGTCCCAGTTCTGTTTGGAATCCTATTGCTCTGGAACTGGCGATTTGCCCTAGCTTTGCTGGCAGGTAGTTTTGCGATGAATACCGGTTCGGCGATGCAATCTCCTACATGGCAGAACCGATTGGCGTGGATGCGCCGCCAATTACCCGACGGATATGGGTTGACATTGCTGCTGACAGTTATAGGGGGAACAATCGCAACGTTGGGAACCTACACGGGACTATCCATGTGGATGGCAGGGGGCGATCGCTGGCTGCCCAGTGGGGCGATCGGGCGAGGACTCGTCTCTTTTGGCATCTTCTGCGTGCTGGGGATGCAGGTATTGCTGCCATCCTCAAATGAGTTCCATAATTTCGATCGATCCCTACAGAAAATCGCGTCCACCGATCCACTCATCCGCTTGCTCGCCGTACAAGCAGTGAATCAGGCCCTATCAAATAGACAAGTCACTCCTAAACAACGCCAACTTGCCCTGGATTGCTTGAAATTAGCGCTTCGGACGGAAACTGAGCCCAATGTGCGCAAGAGAATGCTGCAAACTCTGGACCAGTATTGTGCGTGTGGCTAATTTTCTCTGGTTGATAGTATTTACCGTGCAGATGGAGGCTGATTGCGTAGAAGTAGCCTGACAGAAGTGAGGTGTTACGCCGCTGGTTCAAGTGGGGCCATTGTCAGCCCTTCTTGCTTGAGCTGCTGGTGGTATAACTCTGCCTGTTCCTGAGGTCCCACCCAGACGAGTGCTTGTCCCTGCTTGTGAACCTGCATGGTCAATTCGTAGGCACGCATGGCTGTCATTTGAGGAATATATCGCTGTAAGCAGCTTTGCACGTGATCGACGGTATTGACGTCGTCATCCAGAACAATCACTTTAAAATTGGGATAGGGTTTGCGTACCCGCTCGGTCACGCGCCCAGGGGCTGTTAGGGTTTGCGTAGCAGAATCGGCTGGCATGGTAGCAAGTAAGAATGTTGATAGTAGTCCGCAGTCGATACTAATCTATCTGAAAACTAAGCATCGACCAGAAACTGTTAGCGAGGTTGGTTCGGCAAAGTGTCTGGACACTTTGCCGTAAGACCCAAACGTATACAAAATTGCACCGCCTTCTTCCTCCACTCAAGATTTGCCAGTCAATCAGAAGGACTTTATGCCTCGTCAAATATCTAAGTCCGATTTGCCTTCCAAAATATGTCCTGTGTGCGATCGCCCTTTTTCGTGGAGAAAAAAGTGGGCAAGTTGCTGGGAGGATGTCAAATATTGCTCGGAGCGGTGTCGGCGTCGGCGAAACACAAAAGACTAACCAATTCACCGTAAAACATGCCTCTCATTCGTGTCGTAAAAGCACCAATTGCAGTGCATGCACCGCAGCCGATTGCACGGTACAGCAGCATGAGAAGCCTCACGTTTATGCTAGGCAAGGCCAGTCAATTCGAGGAACAAATTACTGAGAGTGATATTTTTGTGTCAATTAATTTGGGAGTGACCATCGATCGGCAATGAAAATGTTGGCTGGATCGCATTAGATTTAATCAGACTTTATCGCTCGAAGAGCTGCACACAAAAAGCTATTCACTTTCACTCTTTACTGTAAAATGCTCAGCAGCATCGACACCTATCGATCCGTAGGTGCAATCTCGGTAAGGAGTTCGGATACCATGCGCATTGCCCTATTCACCGAAACGTTCTTGCCGAAGATCGACGGTATCGTCACTCGTCTCTGTCACACCGTTCAGAATTTAACAGCCCACGGCAATGAAGTCGCGGTGATTGCTCCCGAAATTGAAGGAGCCCCCCATCGATACTACGGGGCACGTGTTTACGGCATCCCCAGCGTTCCCCTCCCTCTTTATCCCGAATTGAAGTTGGCTGCCCCCAGTCCTGCCGTGGGGAGGGTTCTGCGTAGTTTCAAGCCGGATTTAATTCACGTTGTTAATCCTGCCGTCCTGGGTTTAGGAGGGATTTACTACAGCGATGCAATGGATTTGCCGTTGGTAGCCTCTTATCACACCCACCTGCCCAAGTACCTGCAACATTATGGTTTGGGATTCTTGGAAGGAACGCTGTGGAGCCTTCTGAAGATGGGGCACAACCGTGCTGCCATTAATCTATGTACCTCGACAGCCATGCAGGAGGAGCTGAGCAGCCACGGGATTGAACGCGTACATGTGTGGCAGCGAGGGGTCGATACCGAGCTATTTCACCCCAATGCTACGTCTGACGAAATGCGATTTCGGTTGAGTGACGGTCAACCCGATCGCCCGCTGCTCCTTTACGTGGGTCGTCTATCGGCAGAGAAAGAGGTGACTCGCATTCGCACCATCTTGGAGCAGATTCCGGAGACTCGGTTAGCTGTTGTCGGTGATGGTCCCAACCGCGACGGTATCGAGCAGCATTTCGAAGGCCATGACGTGGTATTCACCGGCTATCTCAAAGGACAAGAGTTAGCATCTGCGTTTGCGTCTGCGGACTTATTCGTCTTCCCATCTCGTACCGAAACATTGGGGCTGGTATTACTAGAAGCGATGGCGGCAGGGTGCCCCGCAATGGCGGCTCGCTCGGGCGGTATTACAGACATCATTGATGAAGGGGTGAACGGATATTTATTTGCCCCTAATTCCGATGACGAGTTTGTGGCGGTAGCCCGACAAATGCTGAACGATCGCGATCGGATGGCAGATATTCGAACCAATGCTCGAAGCGAGGCCGAACAGTGGGGCTGGGAAGCTGCAACTAGCCAATTGGAAGACTTTTACCAGAGCGTTCAGGCCAAAGCTGTGCTTGCTGCTTAGCGAGAGACTCTTATAGGCTTGACAGCCTTGGTGCAAGAACGACGGCATCTGACAGGAGCTATTGGTTGGCTGCAATGCTGAGACCGTAGGCATTCGCAATGTCGTTTAAGTCTGGATTGGCTGACAGATCTTGGGACACTGAGTCGAACGATACGGGTGCACTAGGGGCGATTGTTAACGTCAGGCTTTTGGGGTTTTCGATAAAAGTGGCAGCCGCAGTTGTGGCCTGACGTCGAAACTCTCCATCTGGCAGTTCTGTTTGCAACTGGTCAACGAACAGCAAGGCCATTTGTTCGACTTCATCAACAGATACCTGTTGCATAGCGGAGACAAAGTCGTAAACGCGCGGTATGAGGGAATCGTCTTGGTAAGACAGTTCCACGCTAACAAGGGTGGCATCCAACGACTCTAACGTGGCTGTTTCGTCGGAAAGACTATCCGCATCAAATGACTCGAATACCATCGAGAAATCGTCCGAACTAAAATCTCCAAGAACCATCTCACCAGACAATCCTCCGACTTCTGCGATTGATTGAGAGAAGGAGGCATTTACTTGCTGAGCTGCTTCATCGAAGTTGTAGGCAAACTCCAGGTCTACGGTTAAATCATCAAAGCTGTATCCCAAAGAATTAAACACGAGGGTTTGAGGCCCAAATGCCGCTGCTGCTCCTTCAAAGCTGAGGCCTTCAACCGAGACTCGCGCAAATGTTGGCTGTTCGTTTTCAGTATCTACTTCATGCACGATGATGCGATCTATGCTGATGGCTTCGCCACTGGTCGAGCTGATGATTATGTTTTCAATTTCGCCTGCGCCGCTCTTATTGCCCACAATGCGATCGGCGCGAATGGTGTCACCGGTCTCTAACATGACAACGACATCGGTCATTTCTGCGCTACTTGACAAGAAGCCGCTGCGAGCAGAATCGTAGTCCAATGTCGCTTGGGGATCGAGATCGGCCACAATCGCTTCAACTTCACTCACGATCAAGTTGGTTTGGACGCCAGAGAGACCGGAATACGCGAAATAGCCGCCCACTCCCACAACCCCTAGGGTGACTACTGCTCCAATTGCTTTTGCAGACATCAGACTTCTCCGCACTCGTGCGTATCACTAGTTTTCAGGGTGCCTAACTTCACCCCAATTGATAAAGCGTGTCCACCACAGATCGAGCTGTGGTAATAGGATGGCAGCTCGAAGACAGTAGGTGAATGCCTCTCCCTGGCTTGCAAAAACTGCTTTTTTGCGTTGTCAAAAGACTGTTTATACGACCTAGCATAAGGTGTTGGATTCCTCTGGCAGTGCTGGATTCTTTCCAACAAAATCTTGAGAATGCTTGCATCTTTACTCGCGAAGAGCCACCAGAGACAGACTTGAATTTGTATTAAAGAACCTGAAGAGATACTCAGAAATTTAATCGATTGTAACGTTTGCATCGGTCATGATGGCTGGGGTGCAACCTCAAATTGTTATGTCACAACACCTGTATTCCTATCTGTTCTTGTTTCCATGACACCTGTCTATTGGTTTTGCACGATCGTCGGTGGCTTTTTTGTGTTTCTGGCCAGTATCAGTGGTCTAGATGGAGTGGAATTTGGCGATCTTGAACTCGGCGATCTCGAAGTGGGGGATATCGATTTTGGAGATATCGAGTTAGGAGAATTGGAATTTGAGGGGGATGTGGCCGACGGCGTCGATATGGATGTGGAAGTCCGCGATCGCCCCCGACCTGGAGATCGCGAAGAGAGTCCCTTTCGTCGTTCTCGCCCTAAACTCTGGCTACCCTTTACCAGCTTGCGCTTCTGGACATTTGGGACCTGCTTTTTTGGCCTAACCGGCTTGCTGCTCACTCTGTTAGCCCCCTCACTCGCTTCGAGCCTGCGGGCGTTGTTGGCGATCTCCTTTGGACTCATCAGCGGCACTGCATTTACTTACGTGTTGCATCTGCTGCGGCGCAACCCGTCTAACAGCATGGTTCGCCCGACCGACTTGATCGGCAAGGTGGGTGTGGTGGAAGTCCCGTTACAGGTCAATAGTCCGGGGAAAATTCGCCTCAATTTAGGCAATTCCAGCGTGGCATTTTTGGCTTGCACCGATGAAGAAACTGAACTGGAGCCGGATGAAAGAGTAGTGGTCATTCGAATTAAAGACAACCGTCTCTGGGTAGTACCAGAAGCTGTATTTCAATCTAAATCATCCACTTAACCACTTTGGAGATAGCAGGTAGAAACTTGCCAACCGTATTTCAGGGCCAAAGGCTCAATCAGGATATAAGGCTATGAATGAATCCGTACATGAAGCCGAATTGCAACTGGTGCAGGAGGTGTCGCCAGCCAGCCTCAGTGCGAAATCCCCTCATGCAAACTCTCAGGGAGCTTATCAGCTGGCGTTCTTTAGCCCTTCGTTTACGATCGCCATCACGATTTTTTTGATTGCAGCTGTCATTTGGGTCCTTAAGAACCTGCTGCGCATTTGCAATCCCAACGAGATTTTGATTGTGTCAGGGCGCAAGTATCGCACTCCCGAAGGACAAACCGTCGGCTACCGGGTGGTGTTTGGGGGACGGGTGATTACCATTCCGGTGCTAGAAACTGTCAAGCGCATCAACATGACGATCGTGCCGGTACCGGTGGAAGTCACGAATGCTTATGCCAAAGGGGGAACCCCCATTGACGTGCAGGCGATCGCCAATGTGAAAATCTCTGGCGATCCGGCCATTGTGGGAAACGCGATCGAACGTTTTTTGGATCGCGATCGCTCCGAAATTGCTCGGGTGGCCCGCGAGACTCTGGAAGGGAACTTGCGTGGTGTTGTTGCCACCCTGACTCCCGAGCAAGTCAACGAAGATCGGTTGGAATTTGCCGAGCGCATTGCCCAGGATGTATCGCGAGATTTGGCCAAATTGGGGATGCAATTGGACACCCTGAAAATTCAGAGCGTGGCGGACAAGGTGGACTATTTAAGTTCGATTAGCCGCCAGCGGATTGCTCATATTGTCCGAGATGCCGAAATTGCGGAAGCCGAGTCGGTGGGTCAGGCAGAGCGGATTGAGGCCGAGTGCGAGCAACGGGCGGAGGTGGCCAAAACTCAAGCGTTGAGTATCGTGCAACAACAGGAAAACGACCTGCGGAAGATTAAAGCGGAATTGGAACAGCAAGCGAGATCGGAAGAGGAGCGTACCGAAGCGGCGGCAATCGAAGCGAGGGCAAGAGCAGAACAGCAACTGCAAACTTTGAGGGCCGAGTTGGAGCGGTTGCGGTTAGAGGTCGATAAAGTCCTACCGGCGGAGGCGCAACGTCAAGCCTCTGTGTTGAAAGCGCGTGGGGCGGCGGCAGAATTGTCCGAACAGGCAAAAGCATCGGCAACTGCCAGCGACCTGCTGACTCAGGTGTGGCAGGAAACCGGTACCGACGCGGCGGATGTGTACTTGTTGCAGCAAATTGAGATGGTGTTGCAACAAGCGGCCAAGGTACCGAAGCAACTCAAGTTGGGACGGGTAAACGTGATTGACAGCGGAGGGGGGCAATCGTTAGCAGGTTTAACCAATGCTTACCCCGAAATGGTACGGCAGTTTATCAATCGGGTGGATTTGACATTAGGGCTGGATGTGGCCAAAACATTGCGACGAAGCAGCAATTCGTCGATGCCTGCTGATGCAGCCTCCGGTGGGGCCTCTGCGATCGCCGAACCACCCATCGTGGAGTCTTTGCCCCCTGAATCTTCTACATCAGGAACTTCTACCACAGAAGCATCTACCACTGACATCAGTATGGCTGGGGAGCTGATAGACGACCTGTTGTCTGATGAAGCATCAGAATCTACCAACCCAGAATCTAGCAACTCAGAACCTACCAACCCCGACACCGCAGGAGAAAACTAATGGGCGCTGTTATTGCCATTTTGATTGCCCTTGGTGCCAGTACCGGGGCTGGTTTGCTGATTATTCGAAACTTGTACTATATCTGCCAACCCAGCGAAGTGCTGATTTTTGCAGGGGGAAAACGCCGTACCGCTACAGGGCGTAACATCGGATATCGGCTGGTGAAGGGGGGCAGTAGCCTGCGGACTCCGCTGTTGGAGCGGGCCTTTCGGATGGACATCACCAACTCCATCATCGAACTGCAGGTATCGAATGCCTATTCTAAAGGGGGAATTCCTCTGAATGTGACGGGGGTAGCCAATATCAAAATTGCGGGTGAAGAGCCGACCATTCACAACGCGATCGAGCGGCTGTTGGGGAAAAATCGGCAGGAAATTGAAAAAATCGCCCGCGAAACTCTGGAAGGAAACTTGCGTGGAGTGCTGGCCAGCTTGACCCCAGAACAGGTAAATGAGGACAAAATTGCCTTTGCTAAAAGCTTGCTGGAGGAGGCTGAGGACGATCTGGAACGCTTGGGGCTGGTGCTGGATACCCTGCAAGTGCAGAACATTTCCGATGATGTGGGATATCTCAATTCCATCGGTCGCAAGCAGCAGGTAGAGCTGCGGCGGGATGCTCGAATTGCCGAGGCTGAAACCAAAGCTGAATCGGCAGTGCAGGCGGCTGAGAACGAGAAGATCACCTCGCTGAAACGCATCGAACGAGATGAGGCCATCTCGCGGGCTGAGGCCGATCGCCGCATCCAAAATGCTTTAACTCAACGCACGGCGGTGATTGCGGAAGCGGAGGCAGAAATTGCAGCGGAAGTGGCTCGTGCTGAGGCGGATATTCCCGTTCAGCAGGAGCTAATTAAGCAGGTAGAGCAGCAGTTGCAAGCAGATGTCGTAGCTCCGGCAGAGGCAGATTGCAAGCAGGCGATCGCTCGGGCCCAGGCCCGCGCTTCAAAGGTAGTGGAAAACGGGCGCGCCCAGGCAGAGGGGACTCGGCGGCTGGTGCAGTCGTGGCAGGCGGCAGGCCCGATGGCTCGGGATGTGTTCTTGCTGCAGAAGTTGGATGTGTTATTGGAGCTACTGGCAGGAACAGTGCCAGAAGTGCAAGTGGACAACGTGACGGTGATTGACCCCACCAATTCGGGGGCCGTCGGTAGCTTGATTTCTGCGTTCGAGCAGGTGAAATACAGTACGGGCATTGATGTGCCTGCAGCGGCACAGAAGTTGATGAGTGGCGATCGCCCCAACCCCCCAGCTCCCCCGCCTCCTGTAACGTCTCAAATGGTGCGAGAACTGAAAGGGGAACTGCAGCAAATTATGGATCGTGCCAGTGCAACTCAGGCTAGTAACGCTCCACCCGAGGAAATTGTGACGGCGATGATCGATCGCGAACCTGGTCTCAAGAACAAGGTCAAGCGAGTCTTGAAAGCTGGGGGTGACGCTGCCCTCGATACGCTATTCGACCACCCAGCCGTGTCGATCTCCCATCGAATGGTTGATGAGTGGCTAAAGGATTAGTCAGACCAGAGGGCATCTGTTGACCCCCTCTGTTATTTGGGCACAGAAATCTCACTTGCAGGCTGTCTCGATAACGTCGGTCAAACAGGGAAAGTAATCGATCTCTGCTGTGATGTAGGATTGACTGGCTTTTAGGTTTCACACATATACAGTCATGACCGTTATCCTTCGCCGTTCGGCAGCAGTTGGAATTGCAGCACTGATAGTCCTGAGTGCTTGTGGAGGACAGCCCAGTCAAACTTCGACAAATGAGACCAGTACCGGGGAAGACGTTGCACCTCTGATTGTGGGGTCGATTCCCGATCAAGATCCCGAAAAAGTACAGCGGTTAGCGGACAGTTTGGCGACGTATCTGGAGGCCGAGCTGGAGATTCCGGTGGAATATCAGCCGGTTACAGACTATGCGGCAGCGGTGACGGCCTTTAAGGTTGGAGATCTCGATCTGGTTTGGTTTGGTGGATTGACCGGTGTGCAAGCTCGGTTGCAGGTGGACGGGGCCGAGGCGATCGCCCAACGGGATATTGACGAGCAATTCCAGAGTGTATTTATCGCTAACACCGGCAGCGGCATCGATCCGTTTGAGGATATTGAAGAGTTAACGGTATTAGGCGATCGCACCTTCACGTTTGGTAGCGAATCCTCTACGTCCGGTCGGTTAATGCCCCAGTACTTTTTGCAACAGGCGGACATGACGTTGGAGGACTTTCAGGGGGAAGTCGGTTTTTCTGGGAACCACGATGCCACGATTAAGTTGGTGGAAGCAGGAACGTATGAAGCAGGAGCGCTGAACTCGCAGGTGTGGGAAGCGCGGTTGGCGGAAGGGGCGATCGACGAATCGCAAGTACAAGTGGTGTGGTGGACGCCGCCCTATTACGACTATCACTGGGTCGTCAGTCCCGAAGCAGAGGAACGCTATGGAGACGGATTTACCGAGCAGCTGCAGTCTGCCTTGACCGGTCTCGACCCCGAGGTTCCCGAAGAGAAAGAAATTCTCGATTTGTTTGGAGCCAACGAGTTTATCCCCACTGAGAATGACAATTACGCCCAGATTGAGGCCATTGGGCGCGAGATTGGCAAAATCCAGTGATGGGCAGGATTCTTTGATGGGAGATGTAAGCACCATCTTTCAACTTGATACCGTCTCTCATTACTTCGGCAAGCTCACAGCTCTTTCCGATCTATCGCTCGAGATTTTGGCAGGGGAGCGGGTGGCGTTGATTGGGCCTAGCGGTGCCGGTAAAAGTACGTTGCTGAGTCTGTTGAACGGGACATTGCTGCCGAGTTCCGGTAGCATCACAGCTTTGGGACAAGATTTGTCCGAACTGACACCGAGGCAGAGACGCAAGATTCAACGGCAGATTGGTACGGTGTACCAACAGCACCATTTGGTGACGAACTTGTCGGTGATTCATAACGTCAATGCCGGACAGTTGGGGAGCTGGTCGTTGGCGAAGGCGGCGCTGTCGTTGGTGTGGCCTCAGAATGTGGAGACAGCAATGCAGGCGCTGGAGCAGGTGGGGATTGCGGACAAGCTATACGTCCGAACAGATCGCCTGTCGGGAGGGCAGCAGCAGCGGGTGGCATTGGCGCGTGTGTTGGTGCAAAACCCAACGGCGATTTTGGCAGATGAACCGATTTCTAGTTTGGATCCGGCGCGATCGCATGACTTGATGGGATTTCTGCGGGAGCTGACGCAGCAGACGGGCAAGACATTGGTGGTGAGCTTGCACGATATTGAATTTGCATTTGAATATTGCGATCGCTTGTTAGGGTTGAGGCAGGGGCGGCTGGTGTTTGATGCTCCGCCATCTAAGGTTTCTGACACTGACATTCGCGAGCTGTATCGGTTATCGAGCTAATTCTGCGGGAAATGCCGGACTAAGGGAGAATGTCTAGGCCATGTTTTCTTGGCAGCTTTCTTTTTGAGCAGCGATTTCGTTCTGACACGGTTGGGCGATCGCACGGCTTCAACTCCTTGTCTTTCAATGGCCTCACCTCGCATTCCTATAGAAATTCCTAGGCGACCGTGGCGGCTCGATCGCCGCTGGCTGTGGTGGGCAAGCGTTCTTATTGCTCTTGGCTGGTCGTTTTATCAAGCGGGGATTGGCCAACCAGGAGCAAACATCATTAATTGGGGGGGACGCAGGCAGCTCGCTGAATTTTGGTGGGCTGCATTTTCCCCGGAACTGACTCCAGATTTTTTACAGACGATTGGGCGAGCGACGGTGGTGACGTTTGCCTATGCGGTGTGCGGCACGGTGTTGAGTGTGGGCTTGGGGTTTGTGGGGGGCGTTCTCTCATCGCGCACTTGGTGGCGGACGGTGTTTCCAGCTACGGCGAAACATGCGTGGGTGGGGCAATCGCTATGGTTCGCAGTGCGCGGGTTGCTGTCGGTTCCAAGGGCGATTCACGAGCTGATTTGGGGCTTGATTTTTCTCAATATCTTCGGGCTGGACCCGCTGGTAGCGGTGTTGGCGATCGCGATTCCGTTTGGGGCGATTGTCTCTAAAGTCTTCTCTGAGATTTTGGACGAGACGCCGCAAGAGCCGCTGCAAGTGTTGCTGAATAGTGGGGGGTCTCCGGCGACGGCTTGGCTATATGGGTTATTGCCGCAGGCTTTGCCCAATTTGTTGTCGTATACCTTTTATCGGTTTGAGTGCTCGCTGCGGGCAGCGGCGGTGATGGGGGTTATTGGAGCTGGGGGGCTAGGGTACGAAATTTTGCTCAGTTTGCAGTCGCTGCGCTATCACCAGTTGTGGACGGGATTTTACGCGCTGATTGTGCTGAATGGCGCGGTGGATATGTGGAGCGCTTGGGTGCGGCGGCGGATGGGGTTCACCAGTCGGTTGGATATTAATGCGCGCAAGTCGGATGCGTTGTTTTCCGAATCTCCTGCTAGCCACACTGCTAAGTTGCGACCGGTTCGGGCATTTGACTGGAAGTTGCGGCTGTCATGGAGCCTGACAGTGTTGGCGATTCCCCTGTGTTTTTGGGGATTGGGGATTGAGTGGCAGCGGTTGTGGTCGGAGCGATCGCGGTCGTTGTTTGCAGACGTAGTTTCCGACTCGGTGCCCCATTGGCCGGGGTGGGATGGAGCTAGTTACTTGCTGGATTTATCCAGTCAGACGGTGGCGATGTCGATTGTGGCCATTGCTTGGGCTGGCATTGGAGGGATTTTGCTGTCGTTTCCGGCAGCGCACACGTTTTTGTTACCGGGAGGATGGTTGCGTCCGCTGGGGCAGAGGGTACGGTGGCCGGTTTGGGAGAAGAGTCTACTGATTTTGAGTCGCCTCGTTCTGTTGGTGAGTCGAGCGATTCCGGCCCCGATTTGGGCGTTGGTGTTGCTGTACGTGCTGTTTCCGGGGATTTTGCCGGGGGCGCTGGCGTTGGCGGCGCACAATTTTGGCATTTTGGGGCGGTTGATGGCGGAGGTAAATGAGAATTTGGATGACCGTCCGGTGCGATCGCTGCATGCGTTGGGTGCGTCTTCCGGGCAGGTGATTTTGTATGGTGTGTTGCCCCAGAATATGGGGCGTTTTTTAGCTTACATTCTCTATCGCTGGGATGTGTGTATGCGAGAGACGGTGATCGTTGGCTTGGTTGGTGCAGGGGGATTGGGGCGGTTGATGAACGAGCAGTTGAGTAGCTTTGACTATGGAGGGTTGACTGTTACCTTTGGTTGCTTTGTGGTGCTGACGTTTGTGGTGGATATGGTTAGTCAGCGAATGCGAGTTGCATTCCGTTAATGGTGACTGGCCTGATGCCGTCCGGTACAGAACTAGAGAAATCAGGGGAATGAATAGATAACCTGATTAGCGGATACCCCGCAGCTAGCTACGGGGTATCCGGGGTGCCACAGCTCAAATAGCTGGATTTGCCTTTTATTTTCCTTGGCTTCTCCACTTTCTTGCTCCCGTACATACCTCTTGACGAGCTCATACTAAATCCTTTTGAGCAGACCCCAGAAAGCATTTCTTCTTTCAAAAACAGGCTAATGTGGCGCTTTTGGATTTCTATTTTTGAGGTAGGATTTCCAGGTTTTGTATCACTTTATGCTTCTCTTCAGACTTCGCCTTACGTTTTTCTTCAGACGCTTGTATAGGATCCTCATAGATGATTTTATACCACGAACAGGATCTTTCTTGATTGCTATAAAATAGTTTGAATCAATAAGGATATTTGCATCAACGCAAAAAACGGCCTTTCCAGTTTTTTGATGTATTGTTTTTGCCTGAGAAATATCACTTTCAATAAAAATTATATTGTCACTTTTTCTGTAGTATTCTGGTTTATGAGTAAAGTTTGCTCCACTCTTTTGCCTTTCCTCCTTCGAGGGTAAATCTAACATGATCAGCTTTTTATATTTAATGTTATGTTTATCTAGCCAAAGTTTGGTTTGAGGTCTATATTTCTCTAATCTGTTGGTAACCAGCGCATCAACTTCACCAGTTGGCAAGAACTTAGGGGGAGCATTCAAGATGAAATTAATATATTTCTCCCCATCATCATTCTGTTCTTCCGTTGGATCAAAGCAAAGCACGCCATCAATATCGACACACGATCGGCCGATAAATCTATGGTGAAAAATACTCCATTCGAATATTCTTGGGCCTGGCAAAAACTTAAGGTATTGGTCTATATCGTTTCTTTTCTTTTTGCTGGAATAGACTGCAAAAGTAGTTATTTTCCCTCTTAACGAAGCAGGTATTTTTTGTAGTTCACGCTTTAAAGAGTTGCCTGTGAAAATCGTATCATCCACCAACAGAATATTGCCAAAATCATGAGGAAGTTTTTCCTCATGATCAAACCTTAGTTTTCTTGTTTGACCTCTATTTACTTCTCTATTATGGATAAGGGCGTCGAGATCGATACAGATTACATTTAAAGCTAGCGCTATCATATATGCCGGAATCATGCCGCTTCTGGGTATTCCGACAACAAGGTCAATATTCAATTTGTGAATTCTATCTAAATTGCAGTATATATCCTTAGATAATTCATCGTATGAAATGTAATTCACTACTAATCCCCTAAGTACAGGACAAAAACTCAAGAGCATGTAGAAAGAGTGATTTTTTATGCTGAAAGTCGAGGATGACCGAGCGTAGGCGATCGAGTCCATAGCGGAAGATACTGCGTGCCCTCCTGCCATGATT
>JBFRWD010000050.1:0-27957 GCA_051439425.1 Synechococcus sp. | reverse complement strand
ACATCATCAACCGTGCCAACTTGGGTATGGAAGTCATGCACGAGCGTAACGCTCACAACTTCCCCTTGGACTTGGCTGCTGGCGATGCTGCTCCTGTAGCTCTCACCGCTCCTTCCATCAACGCTTAGTGTCTTGAGTCTTTAGGGACCCGAACAGTTAGATAGTTGACGCAACTGGTGCTTCCTCCGTCCGTCGGAGGGAGCACCTTTGCTTTGCTTACATTTCTTATTGTTGTGCTGCGCACCTTGTGCGGATAGGCCTAGAAAGATTGCAGAACGCTTAGATGTTGTTGCGTGAATTGACTGAATATTACGGTTGGCCTAGATTCTGTCACATAGTACTCGCTTCATAATTTGGAGTAATACAGAATGACAACTCTAGTACAACGCCGCAAGAGCGGCAGCGTATGGGAGCGGTTTTGCGAGTGGATTACTAGTACTGACAACCGCATCTATGTAGGTTGGTTCGGTGTTCTGTTGATCCCGACCGTTCTTGCCGCAGCTATCTGCTACATCATTGCCTTTGTAGGCGCCCCTGCTGTCGACATCGATGGCATTCGCGAGCCCGTACAAGGTTCTCTGTTCGGTGGCAACAACATTATCTCTGGTGCAGTTGTTCCGTCTTCTGCAGCCATTGGCCTGCACTTCTACCCAATCTGGGAAGCTGCTTCCTTGGATGAGTGGCTGTACAACGGTGGGCCTTACCAGCTAGTTGTTTTCCACTTCTTCATTGCCATCTGCTGCTGGATGGGTCGTCAGTGGGAACTGTCCTACCGTCTGGGCATGCGTCCTTGGATCTGCGTTGCGTACTCAGCTCCCGTAATCGCCGCTGCATCGGTACTGATTGTGTACCCCATCGGTCAGGGGTCTTTCTCTGACGGTCTGCCTCTGGGTATCTCTGGTACCTTCAACTTCATGTTGGTATTCCAGGCTGAGCACAACATTCTGATGCACCCCTTCCACATGTTGGGAGTAGCCGGTGTATTCGGTGGTTCTCTGTTCTCCGCCATGCACGGCTCTCTGGTAACTTCTTCTCTGATTCGCGAGACTTCTGAAGAAGAGTCTCAGAACGCTGGTTACAAGTTCGGTCAGGAAGAAGAGACCTACAACATCGTTGCAGCGCACGGCTACTTCGGTCGTCTGATCTTCCAATACGCTTCCTTCAACAACAGCCGCTCTCTGCACTTCTTCTTAGGTGCTTGGCCTGTTGTTTGCATCTGGATGACAGGTGTTGGTCTATGCACCATGGCGTTTAACCTGAACGGCTTCAACTTCAACCAGTCCATCGTGGATTCATCCGGTCGTGGTATCGGCACTTGGGCAGACATCATCAACCGTGCCAACTTGGGTATGGAAGTCATGCACGAGCGTAACGCTCACAACTTCCCCTTGGACTTGGCTGCTGGCGATGCAACCCCTGTAGCTCTGACCGCTCCTGCGATTGATGCTTAATTTCTGAGCTTCTTTTAGCTTTAAAAAGCACCCCGCTAGCGGGGTGCTTTTTGCGGTGTCTAGGAGGATAAGGTAGTTTGAACAGCCTGTCTGACGGCTTGCTGAATGTTGAGTTTTAGCCTTCGGTGCCAAAGGCGCGATCGCCTGCATCTCCCAAACCAGGCACAATAAACCCTTGTTCGCTAAGATGCTCGTCAATCGTTGCCGTATAGATCTGTAGGCTGGGATAAGTTTCGCCAATCCGCTTTAGGGCCGGGGCAGAGGCAATAATCGACAAGATTCTGACCAGGCTGATGTCCGCGCCACGCTGTTCTAGCTCTTGCAGTGTCTGAACGATGGTACCGCCCGTGGCCAACATGGGTTCTAGAATGGCAACTCTAGTGTTGGTGGCAAAGGTCTCGGGCAGTCGATTGAGATAACAATTCGACTCAAGCGTAGTTTCATCGCGCTTAAATCCCAAATGATATACTCTGCCATTCGACAAAATGGCCTGGCATTTATCCACCATCGCCAGCCCTGCTCTCAAAACTGGAACAATGGCGATTGGTTGACTGACATCAATGATTTCAGCATCACAAGGAGTCAAGGGGGTCTGCACCTGCACCATCTGAGTAGGTAGCCATTCGCGCGCTGCCTCGTAAGTCAGCCAATGACTCAATTCACCAATAGCCGTACGAAACAGTGGCATAGGGGTATCGGCATCGCGAACGATCGCCAACCAATGCTTGATGGAAGGGTGGGGGGGAACGTACACCCTCAGCTGTAGATTTGCCATGCCAGACTCTAGATACGAACTAATCGAATACTGGCAATCCTATCGTGGCAGCCCTCTTGTTTCGACGAAAGCTGGAAGCAATGGGCAAAAGTTGCTCCTCTGAATCCCGGGACTTTCCTGAACGGGAAATCTTGCATCTTCGATTGGGTTCCTTTGGTCCTAGAACGGTCTTTCCACATCCAACGCGTCTCAAACCACTAGTTTTACAAGCCAAAACATAGCCATAGGAAAATGGACGTTTCGTCTGAAAGTCCGATGGGCTCTGTCTTTGCTGGAGGAAGAATTCAGCGGAATGATATGATGCAGCCAGCTCTTGACGAGGACTATCAAGCATGGCAATTGCACCGGTCTCACCAGCGGTGTTAGTGATCTTAGATGGCTGGGGGTTCAGTACGTCTGAAGATGGCAATGCGATTGTGAACGCCAGTACTCCTGTCATGGACAGTCTTTGGGCAACGTATCCTCACACGCTAGTGGCAACCTCTGGCAAGCGCGTGGGGCTACCGGCCGGGCAAATGGGTAACTCGGAGGTAGGTCACTTAACCATTGGCTCCGGTCGAGTCGTGCCTCAAGAGTTGGTGAGAATTTCGGACTTAGCAGCGGACGGCAAACTGGGAGAGCGCGAGCCGATCGCACAATTGTGTCAGGGAGTAAAAGAACGGGGAACAAAGCTACACCTAGTCGGTTTGTGTTCTGACGGTGGGGTTCACTCCCACATCGATCATTTGCTAGCCCTAATTGATGTTGTAAGAGAATGGGGGCTACATCCTTACGTGCATGTAATTACGGACGGTCGAGATACCACCCCGCAAAGTGGGATTGCCTATCTAGACACATTGCAAGCGAAGCTGGACAAAGCTGGAGGCACGCTGGCAACAATTGCAGGCCGATATTATGCGATGGATCGCGATCGCCGTTGGGACCGCACCGAAAAGATGTATCGGGTTATGACGGAGGCCAATAGCGATACAACATCCCAATCTGCGGTTGAGTACTTGCAAGCGTCTTACGATCGGGATATCTATGACGAATTTATCGAACCCATTCGATTAGCAGACGGAATTGTCGAGCCTGGGGATGGTCTTCTGTGCTTTAACTTCAGGCCCGATCGCTCCCGCCAATTGGTGAATGCGTTTGTCACACCAGACTTTTCCGACTTCGAGCGGCAGGCGATTGACTCCCTTCACGTGGTCACCATGACTCAGTACGAAGCTGGGTTGCCAGTTGAGGTCGCGTTCCCCCCCCAAAACTTGGACAATATTTTGGGGCAAGTAATTAGTGAAGCAGGTTTGAAGCAATTGCGAATTGCAGAAACCGAAAAATACGCCCACGTCACATATTTCTTTAATGGCGGTATCGAGCAACCGTTTGAGGGAGAAGATCGAGAACTCATCCTCAGTCCCCCTGTGTCCACTTACGACCAGCAGCCGGAAATGTCGGCAGGGGAAGTGACGGACAAAGCGATCGCAGCCATCTCACGACGGGAATATTCGTTGGTTGTTCTGAACTATGCTAATCCTGACATGGTGGGTCACACCGGCAATTACGAGGCCACTGTGAAGGCAATTGAGACAGTCGACACCTGTTTGGGTCGGCTGTTATCAGCAACGATTACTGTTGGGGGAACTGCACTTATCCTGGCGGATCACGGCAACGCTGAAGTGATGTGGGATGATAGCGGTCGTCCGTGGACGGCTCATACGAGTAACCCCGTGCCGTTGATGCTGGTGGAAGGGGAAGGGCTCAAGCTTGAAGGACGCGGCAACGATGTGGGCTTGCGGGAAGATGGCAGCCTGGCTGATGTTGCGCCGACTATTTTGGAAATTTTAGGCGTCACACAACCGGAAGAAATGACCGGACAATCCCTGTTGCTACCTGCCGATTACACGGTTCGCCAAAACCGCACCCCAGTCCACTTGAATCTGTAGTGTGAATCTATCGCGTGTAACGGCATTGCTCCTGGAAACGAGTTTCTACATGTCCCCAATAGGGCTTTGAATACAACCCCGTGTCAGCCAAAAGCGTCGACAGCGTCTCGATGAAGTTCGAGCCTAATTGACTAGCCAGCGTTCCAAATGCCAACACGACAAAGGCCGCGATACCGAGATGGAGTGAATCGAACGGTATCGATGTAACAGAATGGGGAACCGCAATCATAATTGTGCTTACAGTTGCTCCCCCCAGGAATCGGTAAAGCTGAGTCTCAGTTAACTTGAGATTCCTCAATTAGCGATCGCTCCCCTGTAGGCCCAAGCCCACTTCTGTGCTGGATTCCGATTTGCAAGCTTAGAGCTTTTAGCAGAGTGGGGCTTACACTCTGACACTGGACGGTGGAGCGACAGACTGTCGCAAGAAGTATTCCACAGATTCTTCGACTTCGCGGGGGTAGATGATGCGGGGAATGGGGACGGTTTGAGTCAGGGAATGTACGAGGGGAGATAGATCGGCGATTTCGCGATAGCCGCTGTCTCCTTTGAGGTGAATGCCTTCGTGATAGAGGGTATATCCGCGGGCGTGGGCAGAGTGGAGACCGATGTAGCTGGTGGGGTCTAGCTTGAGTCGCTTGAGTTCGGATTCGATGGTAGCCCAAAGTTCTGTTTGCTGTTGCGGTGGGAGGTGGGCAATGCTGCGGGCTTTGAAGAGGTCGCGATCGAGGTAGCGGCGGGATAGATCCGACAGAACTGGATCGGGATGGTCTGCCCAAAAGCGAATGGGGTACTGGAACATGGTGTCGTCAGCATCCAGGTAGGTCTTAAGAGGCAGCTCGTCTACAGGGCCTTCTAGCCAAGCAGACAGAATGAGATCGCACTGCAGTTCCCCTGCTTCCCACAGGTGTCTGGCCCGCAGAAAAAGTCGTTCCATCACAAATCGGGCAGCAATGCTTTTGGGATGGTGGTACACCTGCGTATACATGAAATAGCGCACCACCAGGTAATGCTCGATCGCACCCAATCCCTTGCGTTCGGGAATCATCAAACGCTGCTTGTCAGGGTCGTAGTCCAGCACGGTGACAATGCGATCGAGATCGAGGCGTCCGTATTGGGCTCCGGTGTAGTGGCTGTCTCGCAACAGGTAGTCCAGGCGATCGCAGTCCAGTTGACTGGAAATCAGTTGAGCGATGAGAGGAATGGGAAATTCGTGGCCGTATACCTGTAAGAGCTGCTCGGGAAGCTCGGGGTTGTAAATCTCGAATAGACGGGAGATGTGCGGATCTTCGGTGACAATGCGTCCCGTCCACAGTTCGTGGTGGCTGCCAAAGATTTCTTCGCCGGCGTGGCTGAAGGGACTGTGACCGATGTCGTGCAGGAGGGCAGATACCAGCACCAGGGGGCGGTAGGGGCGTAGCTCTGGGTAGTGGCTGGCAATAGAGTCAAACACTCGTCGGGCGACGTACAGAGCACCGACAGAATGGGTGAAGCGAGAGCCCTCGGCACCGTGAAATGTTAGGGAGGCAGTGTCGAGCTGGCGAATGCGTCGCAGCCGCTGGAAGGCGGGGGTGTCGATGAGGCGAATTAGGAGGGCTTCGGTGGGGTCGCTGCCATCGAGCTGGATTGCCCCGTGCAGGGGGTCGTGGTAGGTTCTTGACTTACAGAATCTGAGTATCAACGCTTCTCCCCCCGAGGTGTCGAGTCGGGGTGTCGAGCTGCAATCGAACGTTCAGAAACTCAGCCAGAACCCCTTGCTTCAACCCTACTCGTTTAGGCTGGGAGGCGCTGCAAATCGGGCTTTTCTTCGGGAATAATGGCGCCTTTGACGGGACATACCTGCAGGCAGATGCCGCAGTCGATGCAGGTGTCAAAGTCAATCCAGAAGTAATCGGTGCCTTTAGCGTTTTTGGTGTCGGCGGGATGGATGCAGGCGACGGGACAGGCTTCAACGCAATCGGAAACTCCCTCGCAAATGTCTGTGACGATAGTGTGTGGCATCGGTTTCCCCTGCAGGTTTGGTCAATGATGCAGCGATCGCCATCTGCTGGCGTTGCTTTGTGGATGGCCTCGGCTTCACTGCTTTCTATTACAGATCGTAAACGAGAAGCTGTCGCGTGCGATCGCATCTCGGTGATTCAATGCTGGATGAGATCGCCCGATCTCCAGGTATCTCGCCGGTTTTAAGCCCGTTTATGTTTTTGGGAACCCTGTATATACCTTTTCGCCTTTCGGCGAATAGACTAGAGTGAATGTAACGGAACGTTAATGTCACGGCGGCATTAGTTTGACAGCAACCTCTCCCCCACCTGAAACGCTACGCTCGATTGCTCCCTCTGGTTGGTGGCAGTTGGATTGCGTGTGGGAGGCGAAGACTCTTGACTTGCAAAAGAAGACCTTTGCTCCTCCGATTCCGTCTGCATGGCGGCTGCTGCTGTTGAATGACGGGTACAACACTCGCAATCTGGGGCTGATTACGGGGGAGGACATTGCAGCAACAACGATCGTTACGACGGCTATTGCTCCAGCGGCGCTGGAGTCTGGACTGAGTGAGGCTCCGGCGGCGGTGTCATTGTTGGACACTCCCAATCTGCGCCGTCAGGTGATGTTGCGGACGGTATCGGGGACGCCTTTGGCTTATGGGGTGTCTTGGTGGAATGACGAGTGTATGCGCTCTCATTTGCGCCATCCCGAGCAACCTATTGGTCGGGATTTGAGTTTGCACCGTACCGAGCTATTTCGAGAACTACACGGGCTGTATTTGGGGCATTCGGAAGAATTGGAGCGGGAATTTGGGGTTGAAGGACCTTTCTGGGGACGGCACTATGTACTCTGGCACCATCAACACCCCCTGACTGTAATTGTTGAAGTCTTCTCAAATCTGCTGACCCGATATCTGGGCCCTAATAAGGTTGGACAGTAGCTATCTCTTCAACCAAAAAACAAAGAAATTTCTCTGTCTCAATTTTCTTCGTTTCACAGAGAATTGGTTGTCCGCGATCGGTGCCCTGTACGCAACCCCAGATGAGTTTGCCCCAATACCCAATCAAGCGCTATTGATTATAAAGATCAGCACCGTAAGTCATTCGACTGCACACAAAATGCCAGGACAGTACCCACAGCGAATTAAAGCGCTACCCGAGTACGATGGTCGCTTCGATGCCCGCAAATTGGCGGCGGATGGAGCAGACGTTCTCTTCTCCTCGTATCCGGCAGGTACCGAAATTCCAAGCCACACCCACGAAACCGATAACTATGGTGTAATCACTCGTGGTGAATTGATCTTGACCGTGGGTGGTGTAACCCAGAGAGTATCAGTTGGTGATTGGTATCATGTCCCAGCTCAAGAACCGCATTCAGCTCGATTTGAAGTCGAAACTGATGAGATTGAATTCTGGTTCAAGGTTCCAGAAGCAGCTAAAAAATAGGCTCGAACCCCTCGAACCATAGCTGAATCCAAACCCCGTAAGCTCTAAGCCTCCTTAGTGGCCGTAGACTTCTTGGCCGTAGTTTTTTTCTTGGCCGTAGTCTTCTTAGTGGTTGTCTTCTTCTTAGCAGTCGTTTTCTTGGCCGTAGTCTTCTTCTTGCCTTTGGTCTTACCCTTCGTTGCCAACAACTCCACAGCCTGTTCGAGAGTAAGCTCCTCGATCGCTGCATCCTTTGGCAACGACGCATTTACCTTGCCATGCTTCACATAAGGCCCGTAACGACCGTTAAACACACCAATCGTTTCCCCATCCTCGGGATGAGCCCCCAGCTCGCGTACAGGTTTGGCAGTAGCGCCACGGCCACGCTTCGGCTGAGCCAGCATCTCCAACGCACGAGGTAGAGCAATGGTGAGGATGTCATCGTCCTTCTTGAGAGAGCGATAATCCCCATCGCAGACTATGTAGGGACCAAAACGCCCAATCCCTGCCCGAATGCTCTTACCTGACTCTGGATGCTCTCCCAACCGTCTGGGCAGTTGTAACAAACCGATCGCCTTTTCCTCATCCACATCCTCAGGCTTCATCGTCTTGGGCAGAGACACCCGCTTCGGTTTGGGATTGTCATCACTGACTTGCCCCTTCTGGACGTAAGGGCCGTAAGGGCCAACCAACAGGTAAATAGGCTCGTTTTCTTCCGGGAAGGTGCCAATCTGCTCCGGTCCTTCCAACTTGGTCTTAATCGCTCGCTCTACATCCGACGCTGAAAGATCGGCAGGGGGGACATCAGCCGGAATCGAGGCCCGCACATCCTTGTCATCTTCCCCCTTCACTTGAATGTAGGGGCCGTACTGACCGATGCGAATCTCTGTATCCAATCCGTCCAGCTTCACTGCCCGAGCCGTGCTGGGGTCAATGCCGTCCTCGCGCACCTTTACCTGGTGCTCCAGACCGTCATCCCCTAGATAAAAATCGGTCAGGTAAGGCAGCCACTCCGCCTTGCCTGTGGCAATTTTGTCCAACGTCCCTTCCATCTGCGCGGTGAAATGGGTATCTACCAGCGACGGGAAATGCTCTTGCAGCAGACTGGTAACCGCAAATGCTGTGTAGGTGGGGGTCAGTGCATTGCCAATTGCCTGCACATAGCCCCGATCCTGGATCGTACTGATGATGCTGGCGTAAGTACTGGGTCGTCCGATGCCTTCTTTTTCCAACGCTTTCACCAGCGACGCCTCGGTGTAGCGGGCCGGGGGCTGTGTTTCGTGGCCGTTGGGGGTAATGGTTTTGCAGTTGGGAGAATCGCCCACCTTCAGCAAAGGTAGGATAGCCTCCTTGTCCTCCAACGCCGCATCAGGGTCGTCAGAACCCTCTACATAAGCCCGGAAGAAACCGGGGAAATCAATTCGCTTGCCGGTGGACTTAAACTCCACATCCTCAACAGTCATGGTGACAGTGGTGTGGGTTTGACGAGCATCAGCCATCTGGGTGGCAACGGTACGCTTCCAAATCAAGTCGTACAATGCCCGCTCCGGACCGCTTAATGGGGTATCCGCAGGAGTTCGGAACGTGGATCCTGACGGACGAATAGCTTCGTGGGCCTCTTGAGCACCCTTGCTCTTCGTGGAGTATTGACGGGGCTTGGGACTGAGGTAGTCTTTGCCGTACTTTGCTTCCACACAACTGCGAGCAGCGGCGATCGCCTGTTGGGACAGATTCACTGAATCCGTCCGCATGTAGGTGATGTAGCCCTCTTCGTAAAGCTTTTGGGCCGTCCGCATGGTAGTGCGGGCAGGCATCCTCAGTTTGCGGTTGGCCTCTTGCTGCAACGTCGAAGTAGTAAAGGGGGGAGAGGGACGGCGGGTGCTGGCCCGTTCGTCTACATTGCTCACCGTCCAGGTCTTATCCCGCAGGCGAGCTTGAATGGCTTCCGCTTGCTCACGATCGAGCAGCAATACATCCCGACCGGCAGCGATTCGACCCGTTGATTCATCAAAATCGCGACCGGTAGCCAGACGCTTGCCCCCCACCGAAATGGAGTCAGCCGTAAATGCTTTTTTAGCGTGGGTCAGATCGGCCTTCAGATCCCAATATTCCCCCTGCTTGAACGCCCGACGCTGCCGCTCCCGCTCCACTAGCAGGGTAACCGCCACAGACTGCACCCGACCTGCAGACAAACGACGGGCTATCTTCTTCCACAGCAGCGGCGATAGGGTGTAGCCCACCAGGCGATCGAGTATGCGGCGGGTTTCCTGAGCGTGGACTAGGTTGACGTCAATATCTCTGCAATCATCCAGCGCCTTCTGAATCGCGTCACGAGTAATTTCGTGGAACACCATCCGCTTGATGGGCACCTTGGGCTTCAGCACCTGCAGCAGGTGCCAGCTAATGCTCTCCCCCTCGCGGTCTTCGTCTGTCGCCAGAATTAGCTCGTCCACCCCTTTGAGGGCACTGCGCAATTCTTTGACTTTTTTCTGTTTGTCTTTGGGAATGACGTACAGCGGCTCGAAATTCGATCGCACGTTCACCCCAATGCGAGCCCAGTCCTCTTTCTTCACCTCAGCCGGGATTTCGGTGGCCGATTGAGGTAAATCCCGAATGTGACCCATAGATGCTTCCACTTGATAGCCACTGGGCAGGAAGCCTCGAATGGTGCGAGCTTTGGTGGGAGATTCAACAATGACAAGAGCGGTCATAGGGATTCGATGAGAGCGATTCGGAGGAAGTGATGTGCGAGTTAAACGCGAGTAGAGCTAAACAATAGTCGGGAATGCTAGCAACGACAACTACCAAATATACGATTCGTACATCACGAGCCTCTGACGATAATAGCCACATAATGTCGGTTACTACATCTAGATGCCCGCGAACGCAGCAAGGTTTTACAAACTCTGAAGCTAGCCCTACCGGCGTTTTATGATGCTTGGGAGACGCTTACGGTTCCCTGAAGGTTAAACAAAGGAATCGATTCAGCCCACCAGCAATTCGAGTTTTCATACACTACATATCGTCACACTTGGGACACGGGAACGCCCCACTATTGTTAACCTCCACTCTCGCAATGATTGCCGAACCACCTCAGAATTTCCCATTCAGCACAGGTCGGTTGGCCAGCAAAAAGAGCATCGGGTTCACACTTTGTCAGACTGATATTTAGGGAGGTCATCTCTTGACATGTTCTTCTTGCTACAAGTCTGATGTTAGGCATGACTTCTTAACTAAAGCTGACAGAACCTTAGCCAGTATTGCGCATCCCCGCCGCAATTCCGTTGATGGTAAGCAAGGCCCCCCGTAGTAGCTCAGAACGGCTGTGGCGAGAGCGAGGATCGTGCTGGCGCAAGCGCTTGAGCAAAGACACCTGCAAGAAGCCCAGGGGCACAATCGAGCTGTTGCGCAAGCGAACGGAACGCTGCAGCTGGGCATCTCCATCCAATAGGTCTTGGTGCCCCGCGATCGCCAATACTAGATCGCGGGTGCGATTCATCTCGGCAGAAATCCGCTCGAACAGTTGCTCATCCGTGTCCCGATGCTGGTCGGAGACCAACTGACGCATGTAGTGGCGAGCAATTTGCATGTCCACCTTAGCCAGCGTCATCTCCACCTTCGAAATCACCGTTTTGAAGAACGGCCAAGTGCGATAGAGGTGGCGCAGGTGCTCCAGATGGCCCTCTGGACTTTGGCTGATATAAGATTCCAGCGCGGTCCCGACGCCATACCAGGAGGGCAGCAGGAAACGGCTTTGAGTCCAACTAAACACCCAGGGGATAGCTCGCAACCCATCCAGATCTTTCTTCTTGGTATTGCGGCGGCTAGGGCGGGAGCTGATTTGCAGCTTGCTGATTTCCTCAATCGGGGTGGCTTCTAGGAAAAACTCCAGGAATCCGGGGGTCTCGTACACCAACGAGCGGTACTCTTGGCGCGATCGCGTTGCCAGATCCTCTGTCAACTGAAGCCAGTCCTCCTGACCGTCAGCGTAAGAGGACAGCAAGCTAGCCTGCACTACAGCGCTGGTGACTGTTTCGAGGTTATACACCGCCGCATCCAGCAGCGAGTACTTGGAAGCCAGTACTTCCCCTTGCTCGGTGATCTTAATACGTCCACCGATACTGCGACCGGGCTGGGCCAAAATTGCCTCGTAAGCAGGGCCACCACCGCGTCCCACCGAACCTCCGCGGCCGTGGAAGATGCGCAGTTTAATACCGTACTTCTCGGCTACTACCTGCAGTGCTTGCTGGGCCTTGTAGATTTCCCAGTTACTGCTCAGAAACCCGGAATCTTTGTTGCTGTCGGAGTAGCCCAACATCACTTCCTGCAAGTTTTTTCGAGATTGCAGGTAGTCGCGGTAGAAAGGCAACTGGAACATCTCCTCCATCACAGAGGGGGCCCGTTTCAGGTCGTCAACCGTCTCAAATAGCGGCACCACAGACAGCGAACCAGTGGCGGCAATGGGGTCGTACAGCCCAGCCTCTTTGGCAAACAGCAACACTTCGAGCATGTCGCTGCTACAGCGGTTCATACTGATGATGTAAGTGTGACAGATAGGATGGCCGAACTCCTGCTGCAAGGCCCGAATGGTGCGAAAGGTTTCCATCACTTCGATGGTTTTAGAGGACACAAACGACCCATCGGGTTCCGGTTCTTCGGGGGACTTGAAGCCGGGGGGAGTATACGGAAGGTTGGGGCCGGGAAGATCGGCTGGAACCAGTGGGCGACGGGTTTGTAGCTCCCGCACCAACAAAGCGGTTTTCTCCTCTTCGGGCAGATCGGCATAGGTGCTGTCGGGTAATAAGCGCAAGTACTGCACGATCTCTGTCAGGGTTTTCTCGTGAATGCGACTGTCCTGTCGCACATCTAACCGAGCCAGATAGAACCCAAACACCTTGACCTGGGCAATCAACTGATCCAGTTGACGGCAGTGTAGATTGCAGCGATCAATGCTGGAACGAATTAGTTGTAGATCTGCGAGGAAGTCTTCGGCGCTGGCATAGCCACTGGCGTTCGCCCCCCGCCGCTGCACGGGATCGGGGTTGCGCAGTTGTTCGTTGCGATCGCGGGTCAGTTCCAGCTTGCGTTGGATATAACTGAGCTTGAGGCGATAGGGTTCTTGGCGAAACTTGAGGGCGAGGGATTCGTATACCTCGGGGAATTGGCTTTGATCTTGATCCAGTGTCCCCAATAGTTCGGAATCCACATCGCTCCAGTGCAGGGAGATACTCAGCGCCCGCACTAAGCTTTTCACCGACTGAATGTACTTGTTCAGCACCAAATTGCGCTGATAGCAGGCGGTTTGCCAACTCACCTCGGGGGTAACGGAGGGGTTACCGTCGCGGTCTGACCCCACCCACGAACCAAAGCTACAAAAATCGAAACTGGGGGGCTCAACCGTGGTGTATTCCGCCTGCAACGTCTGCGATAGCCGCTCGTGCAGCAGGGGAACGGCGTTGAACAGCACTTCTTCGAAGTAGTGCAGGGTATAGTCAACCTCGTCCAGCACGGTGGGCTTGAATTGGTGCAATTCGTCCGTGCGCCACCATAGCAAAATCTCTTCGAACAGCTGTTGGCGCAATAATTCCGCTTCCCAACCCACTGGATCTTTGAGGCTGTCGAAGGTATCGAGTAGCTTGGAGAGCGATCGCTGTTTTTCTCGAATGGTGTGCCGCACGATCTCTGTTGGGTGGGCGGTGAACACCAAACGAATGTCTAGATCGTGCAGCAATGACTGCAACTGCTCGGCAGACACCTGTTGAGATTTTAGGTGGGTAAATAGGGCGTTGAACCGCTCGTTCTTGCGACTATTGGCGATACTGGTACTCGTTCCAGCCGCCGTCTCAGTTTCCGCTACAGAATTATCGGCTCCGTTTAACTCCGTGCCGCTCTCGGAGCTTGCGACACCTGGATTGCCAACCTTGGAGGTTGCCGAACCGGTCTCGCCACCTGTAGCAACTGCTCCTACGGAACCATCAACCGTACCGTAACCAATCCGATCGCGGCTGGTACGTACCGCCTGGTCGTAATGCTGCTCGGTAATGTTGATTAGCTGGAAGAAGAGCGCAAAGGCTCGGGATGCCTGAATGGCTTCCTTCAGCTCCAGGTGGGTGATAATGTCTAGCACCTCTTCCGCCGGATACTTGGGAGCTTGACCCTCCGGGGAACACATCTGCCTCAATTGCTTCAGCAGATCCACTAATTCTTGACCGCACTCTTGCAATAAAACGGTTTCCCACAATTGCTCGATCAGACGCAGGCGTTGGGACAACAACGGGTCGTTGGAGACAATCGTCTGAGCCGGAGTCTCTGCTGGGGAACGGTTGGTCGCTATGGAGTTAGGGACAGAACTCATGCGGGGGACTGGCTCCAGAGTTACGGCTAATCACACAGAGTTAATTCTAAGGTGCTCCCCCCAACACCGGATCACTTGACCAAGATATTTCGCTTTCTCCACGTATTTATCTGTTTATCGATAAATTGGCTCCCATCTTATCCAATGACTGTCCGGCAAATCTCGGGCAATACCCACCATTCAATGGCTGACCGCAAGGATTGGGGCAATGAATGCTGGCTAGCGGACGTAAAACACTTCAACATCGGGGCTGCTATCGCCATCACTATCGTCTGAAGGTGCAGAGCGAGCTAAGCGCAGTTCCTCTAAGTCATCTGGCTCGGATGGTCGATCGGCGGCAGATGCCTTGAGGAGATCGAGCAGTTGGAATGCCGATTGGGTCAGGCGATCGCAATTCTGTTTCGTAACGGCAGAAATTGTCAGAACGTTTGCACCGCAAGCTGCT
This sequence comes from Synechococcus sp., assembly GCA_051439425.1. Classification (GTDB taxonomy): domain Bacteria; phylum Cyanobacteriota; class Cyanobacteriia; order Thermostichales; family PCC-7336; genus PCC-7336. Next base: position 13,599 of record JBFRWD010000050.1, on the reverse strand, counting down.
TGCATCTGCTGCTGCTTCTCCTCCAGCTCGTTCGGCAGCAGGGCATCTATTTTATTGAGTACGACAATCTGCGGCTTTTCTGGCAGTCCACGCTGGTAAGATTGCAACTCCGCTTGGATGGTCTGATAGCTGGTAATGGGATCCATCTCGCTGGCATCCACAACATGCACCAATAAGCGAGTGCGCTCGATATGGCGCAGAAATTCGTACCCTAGCCCCACCCCTTCGTGAGCCCCTTCAATCAATCCGGGAATATCTGCAATCACTACTCCGTCTCCCGTAGGACGTCTGACTACCCCCAGATTGGGAACCAAGGTTGTAAAAGGATAGTTGGCGACTTTGGGGCGAGCGGAGGATAAGACAGAAATAAGGGTGGATTTTCCGGCATTGGGCAGGCCGATAATACCGATTTCAGCAATCAGTTTCAGTTCTAACTGGAGCTGGCGCTCCTCCCCGGGTTTGCCCTCCGTCATCCGTTCGGGGGCACGGTTGCGGTTGCTGAGGAAATGAGCATTCCCCATTCCACCAGCCCCTCCTTTGGCCACACACAGCGACTGACCGGGCTCGGTGATATCCCCCACTATTTCGTCGGTGTCGGCGTCAAACACCACCGTACCGCAAGGCACTAGAATCTCAAGGTCTTTGCCTCCTCGACCCGTCATGTTCTTTGGTCCACCTTTGCCGCCGTTTTCTGCGGCGTACAATCGCTGGAAGCGAAAATCCAACAGTGTCTGTAGATTGGCATCCCCGACTAAGACAACAGACCCACCTCGTCCCCCATTCCCTCCAGATGGTCCACCTGCAGGAACGTATTTCTCGCGGCGGAAGGCGACCATGCCATCTCCGCCATCACCGGCTTTGACAGCAATCGTAGAGCGATCGATAAATTTCACGGCAGTCTCCTAGTACTGAATAGCGATCGCAACTCGACTGAACACATCGATTCGACACGGGCTAACTAGCCTACTGCAATCCGAGCGATCGGGTCTGATTTTGAACTTATTAACCGAGCAACATAGGCTCTTTCCTGTAAAGTAGAGCACCGAAATATTCTTCACAAGTGTCAACGGTGCAGTCTTTACTCCTAACGATAGCGTTCACTGTTTCTCTAAAACCGTTCGGACAAAGATTGAGCAATTTGTGCCCCTTCACCTCAGCCTTTTCCTCAAATAACTGACCGCAATCATGACTTGACAAATCCCAAGCAGTGAATGGGGTTTGAGTGGGCTCGCACTAGAAAGAAATACGCTAGAGTTGCATACAATGCATGAACAAAAATGGAGTTTGGTGAATGACGGGTTCGACTCCGAAAGGGCACATTCTCATTGTTGAAGATGAAGAAAAGCTGGCTAAATTTATCGAGCTGGAGTTGGGATACGAAGGGTATCGCGTATCGGTGGCCAATGACGGAACGAGTGGAATGATGGCCGCTCGCGAACAAGAACCCGATTTAATTCTTCTAGATTGGATGTTACCGGGGATTTCGGGTATAGAGATTTGTCGGCGATTGCGCCAAACTGGCAATCGGGTACCGGTGATTTTGATGACGGCCAAAGATGATGTAGTCGATCGCGTCGAGGGGTTAGATGCCGGTGCCGACGATTACGTTGTAAAGCCCTTTAGCATCGAGGAATTACTGGCTCGGGTTCGCGCTCACCTGCGGCGATATGGCGGCCAAGGGGAAGGAAAACTCAGCTTCCTCGATCTCTCCTTAGATCCCATTACCCGCGAAGTCATGCGGAGATCGGATGACGATGAGGCTGCCGTCCGCCGCATCGAGCTAACGGCGAAGGAGTTCGACCTACTGCGCTACTTGATGGAACACCCCCGCCAGGTACTCACCCGCCAGCAAATTTTAGAAAATGTCTGGGGCTACGACTTTATGGGAGACTCCAACATTATTGAGGTCTACATTCGATATTTGCGCTTGAAAGTAGAACAAGAGGGGGAAAAACGCCTCATTCAAACCGTACGCGGTGTGGGATATGTATTGAGAGACTAGGAAGGCGATCGCGCTTTAGGATGCCTTCCTATTGAATGATTGATTCAATTGAATCGGTTATCGGTGACCTGCTCTCCGATAGCTTGTCGGTTGGCATGCCATACACTGCTCTCTCTATGCTGAAATACCTGTCGCTGCTTGCTTTGTTGCTGTTGCCTGTATGGGCGCTGACTCCATTAACAGTTATTGAAGTTAGAGCTCAGGCGGAGGAAAAAATACCGTCAGATGTGTCGGGTTCTGAAGCATTATCCGAGCCTGATGAGGGGACAGAGTTAGAGGTTGCAACAGAATTAGAGATTGCACCAGACTCCGAGCCTCTCGATCTGTTCGATTTAGTCAATCTGGATTCTACTGATTCTGTCGAATCGGAAGCAGAAGACCGGCCCGATGAAGCTGCTAGCGAAGACACCACTGGCGAAGAGACTGGTAGCCAAGGAGCTGATAATTCAGAGATTGATAGTCAAGATACGGATAATCCAGAAACCGACACGACAAGCGACCCCGTTACTGCTGAGTCTGGAGACATCGAACCTGGTGATGCCGCTTCTGGAAGTACTGAAATCGAGCCTGAAGATACCGCCTCCGGAGATACCGCATCTGAAAACGAACAACTTGGAGATGATACCGACGATACAGAAACGGCTGATGCTGACGGCGAAGGGGAGTCTGGCACTGGGTTAACATCAGTTGCAACCATCCCGCTACGAAGTGCTGTCGATCGGTTTGATATCGTCGAGCGCGATGGGCAAACGCTAGCGGCAGTCGGCCTACTGCAAGAGCAGTCCGTCGCATTGGTCGATCTGGCATCCGGTGCAATTTTGGCCCAAACAGCGATCGGCTTCGAGCCCAACACCGTGCGCTACGACCCCATCAACAATGTGGTGTATGCCGCCGGTATCAACTCGGATGGCCTAGTGGTGCTGGAAGGTAACACTCTGGAAATCCGCAAGGGTTACGGATTGGGAGCCGGGGTGCTCGATATTGATTTTGACGGAGAAAACGGTCGGATCTTTGCCACCCATCCCAACCTCAACAGCATTTCCATCATGCAATTGTCGGAGGAATCGGCCCGTACACTACCGGTTCCCGTGCCTCCGCTGGCGATCGCGTTCAACCCGGTTTCCAACAACCTGCTCATTACCGTCGACAACGACAGTCCGCTCGGGTTGGTGGTGCTCAATGCCGACAATGGTGAGCTGCTGGCCATGTTACGCAGTGGCATCAACCCCGAAGACATTGCCCTCGACCCGGAATCTCAACGGGTGGTGGTGCTGAATTCTGAGACCAGCGATCTAACCGTATTTGACCGCAGAGCCAGTGGCGAAGCCGTGCAAACCATTGGTCTCAACTGGCGACCCACCCGCGTTGCTCTCTCCTCTGACGGTCAGTTCGCCTACGCAACCTCTCGCGACAGCAATCACCTACAAGTGGCCAATCTAGAAACGGGTGAGTTGCAAGCGGTGTACGACCTGGGAGATTCCCCCATTGGAATATCATTCCTGCCAACCGAAAATGGTCCAGCAATATTGGTGGCCGAGGCGGGTGAACCACAACTGAATTGGCTGGAGTTGCCGGACATCGATCCTGAAGCCGCTGTAGACTTAGCCCCCCGCCCCAATACGGGAAGTGCCGCGGGCCGCGTAGTCGATCTCGCAGGCAATCCGGTGTCGGGAGGGATTATCCGACTCAAGAACATTCGCGGAGATGCCCCCGATACTCAACTCAATCTGTTACCCGACGGTAGCTTTCTGATTCCCAATGTCCCCACCGGGGTCTATTTAGCAGACATCAGCGTGCCGGGCTTTCCCACCGTCAGTAGCCAGATTCAAGTGCGCTCCGGTTTCGTCTCCTCCACCCAAATTCAACTGCCCCCCGGTCGTCCTCCCGAAGACAGTATTGGCATTGGTGTGATTCCCGATCGCGAGCCATTCTCCGATGACCTGGCCGCTCAAGTTCATGCTGCATTACAGGAAACAGCAGGCGATCGACCGGTGGAATTATTAATCGGTCCGATTGGTGTCTGGGAAGAGTTTCAGCAACTGGCACCGCTAGCAGAAGGACTAGACATTATCGATCGCGACAATCGCTTCACCCCCGATTTAGAGCGGCTGAAAGTGATTGGTAACAGTTTGGGGCTGCGCTACATCGTCCTCACCCACATGGATATTTCGCGCGAGTTTGACCGACGGGGTAACCCATTCCTCAATTTAGCCATCCGCTATTTTGTCCCCCAAGTACCCGTCAACATCCCCGATTTCACCCCCAATGAACTGCGCAGCCGAGGAGTCATGATTGTGGTGGACTTACAGGAGGACAACCCTGGAGATCGGGCAGGATATTACGAAGCGTTTGACAAGGACGAAGTAGGGGGCAATCGCATGTTTGAAGACGCGGCAGCCGGTTTGTTCCGGCGGCAAGCGAAGAGCATGGCGCCAGATTTACTGGAACAGTGGCAAGAGGCTGGAGCACCGTTTTCGTAGTAGCCAAGACATTGGTGCTATTTGCCATGTCTAGCCAGATGCCGAAAGCTGAAAACAAGATGCCTAAAGACCGTAGCTGCTAATTGAGACGAATTTTTTGAGGCAAAGAACTGTGAGATTTGGTAATGAGATGACATTTCTACAAACCAACTCAATCATCAGATCGGCATCGCTTTCTTTAGCCGCAGCCATTGCTATGGGCATTACCAGTTATCCCTGTCTGGCGCAGGAATCGGCATCGCCTGACACACCCGACGAAGAAACTGAAGAGACCACCGTTCAAATTGAGAGCAATAGCTTGGGGAAAGTGGTCGGCCAAGTGACCAATCAAGCCGGTCGCCCAGTTGATGGCGCTCGTGTAATTGTGCGGGGTTCCCGAACAGGGGGCGAGCGGACGGGATTATTCCGGCAGGTGGTTCGCACTGACTCTAGCGGGACATTCGAGTTGGATGGGGGATTGCCCGGGCGCTGGCTGCTGTCGGTGCGACATCCCGATTACGAAGACTTGAACGAGGAGATTTGGCTATTTGGCGGCTTGACCACTCCGGTGGCCGTGCAGCTTTCCATTCCCATTCGGCCACAGCCCCGCACCCGGTTGGGGGTGATTGGGGTTGGCACGTTAGCCCACACGGAATTCTTATCGCAGCGGATGGCATCCGAGGCAGTGCGGTTGGGGCTAGTCCCCGAATCTAGCAATGTATTACCGCTGGATAATCGCAACCTACAGCCCGTCTTGGAGGAGATTGGCAGCCCGTTGTTTGACATTTTGGAACACGACGAGATCGAGCAGGAAAACGTCAATCAGTTTTTTGATTTTTTGGGGTTAGAGGCCCTGGTGGTAGTCAAGGTGGACGTGCTCAGTCAGGCCACAGAGACGAATACCTTGAGTTTGCGATCGCGCAGTCGGCTAGAGCTGTGGACGATTGACGATCGCGGCGAAGTTCGGGTTCAGGAAATTGCTGAGTCTGACTATGAGGCAGAGGAGAATGCCACGCTAAATGCGGCGGAACTAGAGCAGATTTACCAAGTCCAAGTCACTCGAATGACCACTGAGATTGGTGAGGAGTGGGCAGAGGATGATGTGGCACCCCTAGCTCGGTTTGAGGTGGACGAGGAGACGGAGGTTGAAGTAGAGCCACGTACCACTCTAGACACAACAGTGGAGCTGGTGATTCCGAGGGGGGCAACGATTGTTGAGGATGCTCCAGCATTTCCCGAGCCGGTTGAGGGGGATGTTGAGGGTAACGGCAACGGCGAGCCCACAGATGCTGAAGCAAGCATAGATGGAACGGACAATACGGGTGGAGATGTGCTCGATGCTGACGGAACTGAACCGGAAGAGGTTGGGGCTGACGCGGAATAGATATTTGAGTTCGCCATTCGCGTCCACTCGATCTGCTGTTGTTCTCGGTGGGGCAATCGCGTCCCTCACCATACTTTCTGCCTGTAGCAAGCCCCCTACCAATCCAACTGTCACCATTCTGGGCAGCATAACGGGAGATGGAGAGGCCACGATCGCCGAAGTATTTGCTCCGTTTGAAGACGCCAGTGGCATTGATGTTATGTATGAAGGCACCGACCAATTCGCCACGGTGTTGATAACTCGATTGGCGGCGAGCAATCCCCCCGATGTTGCCTTATTTCCCCAACCGGGGTTGATGGCAGATTTAGCACGAGAGGGGGAGCTGGTGGCGCTGGATAACGTGCTGAGTGACGAGCAGCTGACATCGGCGTTCGATCTCCAGTGGCTGGAGTTGGCCAGCGTAGACAATCGCCCCTTCGGCATCTGGGCCAGGGTGTCTCTCAAAAGTCTGGTGTGGTACAGTCCCCCAGCATTTGAGGCAGAGGGGTACGAGGTGCCGAACAGCTGGGAAGAGTTACAGGCACTGAGCGATCGTATGGTAGGCGACGGCAACATTCCTTGGTGTATTGGGTTGGAGAGTGGGGCAGCTTCGGGGTGGCCGGGGACGGATTGGGTGGAGGAATTTGTGCTGCGGCAGTCGGGGCCACAGGTGTACGACAGTTGGGTGAGTGGAAAGACGCCGTTTTCCGATCCGGCGATCGCGGCAGCGTTTAATTCCTTTACTGAACTGGTACAGGATGGCGATCGCGTTTTGGGAGGTGCGATAGGAACGCTTAGTACTCCGTTTGGAGATTCACCCGCGGCATTGTTTGACGATCCTCCGGGATGTTACCTGCATCGTCAGGCTAGTTTTATTTCGACGTTTTTCCCTGATAGCGTTGAGTCCGGCCGCGATGTGGGGGTGTTTCCATTTCCTGCAATGAACCCCGAGTTTGGCAACCCGCTGTTGGTCTCGGGAGAGCAGTTTGGCCTGTTGAACGAAACACAGGAAACACTGGCCATGATGGAATATCTGACGACTGAAGAGCCCCACCGTATTTGGTCGCAGGCCGAGGGGTTCGTGTCTCCATTTCGGGGAATTGCGATCGCGAATTACACCGAACCCAATACTCGTAAGCAAGCAGAGATTCTAGCAGCGGCAGACACATTACGCTTTGATGGCTCGGATCTGATGCCAGGAGAAGTAGGGACAGGAGCGTTCTGGGAAGGCATCCTCAACCTGACTGGCGGAGATGCAGACCTAGAAACCGTCTTAAAGGAAATTGATAATCGCTGGCCTCAACATTAGATTAGGTAGCGGTCAATGAATGCTCCGTTTTTCAGGGTTGTGCCACTTAACGGAATTCATTGAGTTGACATACTTTAGACGTCGTTCGCAGTGCTCCCACTCCTCCTGAGAACACTCAAGCTCCCGACAGTCAAACTCACAAACGGCATTTTCAGGTGGAACTGGAGCTGAAATTTGGTTCCAGAAAGTGGGAAATAATTCTTTAAGAAGTTTTTTCATGTTTCCTTAAATCTCAGCATGTTAATAGCCAATAACAGTATGTCATCAGAGGCTTCAAGCAACTATTTGGCCGTTACAGAACTTCATTGGCTAACAGTTTTAGGGCGGACATGTATTTGCATTTCGTTGATATTCGAAATTATTTTGCGAATTAAGCGGTAGAAATAAAGCCCTTGAGCGTTTAAACAGCAAGTTAGCTAACAAGAAGACGCTCGAATAGATCGTGCTCCAATAGAAAATTGGGTAGAGGTGCGGCTATGGCTGTTGAGCTATCCGCCAGAGGTGCAACCTAATGGTGGATAAACAGTCTTGCGAGCCTAAGAAGCAGTTTCTGAAGAGAAGCAGCCCAGGAGCATAGTCTACGATTGCAACCCAATCGACGTATTAGTTAGATGAATCTAGCCCGATAGACAAAATTCTTGTGAAATTCTGGTAGATCTTCATAATCCCGAGTTAAGCGTCGAGCACTGTCCAGCCAAGCATAGGGTCGTTCGACGACTTACTGGCACAACTGGGGTTCGAATCCACCACCTACCCACTGGCAATCGCAAAATCAGAAGTTCTGAGATGAGAGGAGTCTGTGTTTAAATAAGTCTCAATTTGATTTGAATTAACAAAATCTCTTTCTGCTCTCACTTACTTTAGTGGCTTACAGGACACATCGGAATCTTTTTCTGAGTCTCAGCAATGTAGTGCGATCGCACTTCCTCGTGCAAAAATTATGTAAACAGATGTTGCGGAAGAGATTGACGTCATGAAACGAACTGCTGTGCTCTTGGGAGCAATCGCCTTGGTGCTCTGTTGGTGGTTTGCGGGAACACCGCAGGCAACAGCAGATGAATTCATCTCTCACGCCCCCAAATCCGCTCGTGCTTACATCGTCGAGCCTCAAAATGGCGATACCGTCACCAGCCCTTTTAGTATTCAGTTCGGACTCTCCGGCATGGAAGTGGCTCCTGCAGGCGTTGAAAAAGCCAACTCCGGTCACCACCACCTGCTGGTGGACTTGGCAGAATTACCCGACATGAAAATGTCACTGCCCAAAAGCGATAGCGTCCGCCACTTTGGCAAAGGTCAAACCGAAGCAGAACTCACCTTGCCCCCCGGCGAACACACCCTACAACTTCTACTGGGCAACCACCTACATATTCCCCACGACAATCCTGTCCTATCCGACAAAATCACCATTAAAGTAGAGCCCTCTTAACCCGGCCTTCCATATGGGTGGAGATCGCAACTGACCCAACCCCACCGAATGTGTGCCTTGGCCTTGATAAAGGGCAGGGCATTTTTCGACAAGAACTGCAATGGAGGCGGTACTCAGACCTCAACGCAAAAGCCTCAAACAAATTCATTCCTCCCCAATAACTGGAGAAATCTCGTACCTCTCGCCCCTTACGACGACTGGCGGAGGCTATTCTGTCCCACAACCACAGCCATATATACAAACCTCATCGTTCGCAACAAGCCAGTCTTTCCCCTCCATTTCAAGTTCTTTCACGCGTAATTCAGTCTGCAATTACCCCATCCAATTTCTTCCCATCCCGGCGACAGACACTACGTGCTGGAGGGTAGAGCCTCCCCAAACGTGGAGAATATGCTGAACCCATAGTTGTTTTGGGCTTACGGTTCATGTCCATTAAGTATTTGGCGATTGGTTCTCTGCTAGCACTCGGCTTTGCCTCTCCTGCAATGGCCGGTGTCAACCAAACTGTCACCGGTATTCAGCAATCCGATCAGTTTCAATACGCTGAAGGGGATGGTGACATCTTGCAGAACAGCACCAACATTCAAAACCTCAATCAACGAGCCGATGTCTTCGAACGAACCGGTTCGGGTCGTCGAGGACGCGGTAGGTTCTTCGGGCGCGGTCGTCGCGGAACAGTGCAGCAAACTGTGACCGGCGTTCAAACCAACATCCAAGAGCAAGAGGGGTTGGGATTTGGCCGAGCATCTGACATCATCCAAAACTCCAATAACGTCAACCTACTCGACCAAAACACGGCAGTCCGTCGCGTTCGTCGCGGCCGCTAATCGGGAGGACTGAACAATGGTATGGTTGCGACTCGCTACAGCGACTGCAGGCATTGGCGGAGCCTTGGCGATCGGAGCACCAGTCATGGCTGGCAGCATTACGATCGCCCCCAATATCCAAAACTCCGTTAGTGTCCAAAACGCTCAGCAGCTCCAAATTGGATTCGACGTCGATCGCCAAGAAGCTGTTCTGATCCAAGAGCAAGGACAGGCACAGGTACGCAACGGTCGACCCAGGGCTCCGCGCCGACGCGGCCCCAATCGCCGCAATATCCCCATCGATAAAGATATTGTGGTGGCCCCCAGTGTTCAAAATGCCGTTAGCGTACAAAACGGGCAACAAATTCAATTAGCCTTGCCCCGCATACGCTTGCGTCGATAAACGCCCACGGGCGATCGCTCCTCTAACGTCCTTGGGGAAGCAATCGCCCTTCTAGTCTTGATAGTTCAGGCTTGCTATGGAATGTGTCATCAAACGACAAATGTATTGCAGCAAGCCTAAAGACGAGGGAACAGAGAGGGGGAGAGGTGGGAATTGAGGTGATGCAACAACCCCTAGATGTATTAATTGGGTGGGAGGCAACTCATGGTTAATCTGCTAAAAATCGGGGCGATTGCCTTAGGAATTGCAGCGATTGGCGGTTACGGCGTGTGGGCTGGCGTCATTGTCCGCACGGGAGCAGACGGCTCGGTTACGGTGGTAACAGATGATGTTCGCGTAGACACCAATCGCGAAGGAGCAGTCGTGAGTACCAATAACTCGTCCCAATCGTTCTCCTCGCAGTCGTTCTCCTCTCACCAGTCGTTTGGCACCTCATATTCAAACAGCCCGCAGTTCTCCCGCAATGTTTCATCCTCCTCCACCGTTTCCACCTCTTCCTCTGGCAGCATTCCCATCGGCCATCTCTCCACCCGAGACTACGTACTGCTGGTATCTGGGGATGGAGAAGGTACTGTCACCATGAATGGCAGGACAATTGGCCGCTTAAGCGAGCTCAATGGTCTGAGATTGAATGGTTATCTGCAACCTGGAAATAACACAATTGCAATGGCTGGACATGGCTGGACTGATATACAGGTTGCTGTAGTTGAAGCTGCTCAGGGACACAGCCCCTATTTCAATCGATCTGGAACTGTGACGGGAGCCCGTCAGGTTCTGTCGAGACAGCGCCAGTCGAGATCGGGAGGCAGTTGGAACTCAATAATGGTCGTCAATGTCGAGTAATGTCAGCTCGCCAGCAGAGCGTTCCATAGGCCATACCCCGATCTGTGATGAAAGCCGAGAGCTAAATCGTATCGATACTATCGGCGAATCAGCCAACGGGCGATTCCCCTTAAGTCTGCGGCAATACCTTCGTCGTTTGATGGCATGCTTCACGGCCAACCCGACCGATAGCTCGAATATTCTCAATAGTGAGAACAGAAGCCACTGAAGACACACAATGGAACTCAACAGTGGCCCATACAATCACTAAGGCTCTAACTATTCACCGTCCTCATTTAGGGAGGCGGTTGGCTCAGCAATAGAGTATTCGCTATCAAAGTCGAACTCTTCTATCGACACATCGTTGCGATCGTCCAACTCTTCCAAGTCCTCCAGAGTATCCTCTTCCTCTAGCTCGGCCACCACAGGAGCCGGAGGACGCTCGGGCGCGACGTACATCACCTGCCCGGCATCTTCAGCTGCGTAATACTCGTCAGCATCCTTAATGTCGATCTTCCAACCGGTGAGTCGAGCCGCCAAACGGACATTCTGACCCTCCTTACCGATCGCCAAACTCAACTGATCGGCAGGAACCAGAACGTGAGCTTGCTGAATTTCAGGATCCACGAGCCGAACTTCGACAATTCGGGCAGGACTCAGTGCATTGGCAATGTAAGTAGCGGGGTCGGGAGACCAGCGAATGACATCAATTTTCTCTCCACGCAGCTCTCCTACAACCACTTGAATGCGAGACCCACGCGAGCCAATGCAAGCACCGACCGGATCGACGTCTCGCTCTAACGTATCGACGGCAATTTTGGTGCGAGGGCCCACATTGCGGGAGGGGGGATTGGCCTCGCGAGCCACTGCCACAATCCGAACGATATCGTCTTCAATTTCCGGAACTTCGTTGGCAAACAGATACACCACCAGTCCGGCATCCGCCCGCGACACGATCAACTGCGGACCGCGACGAGACCCCTCCGCCACCCGTTGCAGATACACCCGCATCACAGAACCAATGGTGTAGCGATCGTTGGCCAGTTGCTGTCGCCGAGGCAGTTCCGCTTCCACTTCCGCCTGACCGAAACCGCTGCTCACCCCAATAATGACCGAAGAGCGCTCAAGACGAATCACCCGCCCCTGCAAAACGGTTCCTTCAAGATCGTTGAATTCCTCTTGAATCAATCGACGCTGCTGATCTCTCAATTTCTGAGACAGCACCTGCTTGGTCTGGATCGCAGCCATGCGACCAAAATCAGACTGTTCGGGAGTGACATCCACCACCACTTGGCCGCCAGCCTCTGCTTCGGGGGCTACCTGTTGCACTTCCGCCAAACTAATTTCGTGATCGTCATTGCCCACCTCTTCCATGATGGTTTTGGTGGCTAACACCCGGAAACCGCCCGATTCAACATCTAGATCGATATCAAAATTATCGAAATATTCCTCTTCAAAAGCATGACTATCGCGCTCCAGCGTTTTGCGATAGCGCTCGTATCCCTTGAGCAGAGCCTCTCTCAAGGCTGCCGTGACAGCAGATTTCGGTAGATTGCGTTCTTGGCTGATGACATCAACCATTTCGCCCAGACCGGGCAGGGTCACCATAGACATGGCGAGCGCTCCTTAAGACATATTCAGTTGGTAGGTATCGCTTGTGATCGCGGCTGAGTCAGCAAATTAGACACTCTAAATGTGCGAATTCACGCAGCAGATGCATAGCGAACAAGACGAGAACGAGTACAACACGTCAGTCATGGAGGATAGTCCTGAGACAAAGGAGAAATATTATTTACTCCTCTTCTGCATCCAACAACTTAACCTGTTGCACCAGATCTCGTGGCAGCTTAACCGGGCGACCTTTTTGAGAGAGCCACACCCGTTCCTCGTCCCGCTTTTGCAACGTCCCCAACCACTCCGTTCGTCCCTTGAACGGTTCGGTCAAAACAGCGACAACGCTGAAGCCTTTGAACACTTCAAAATCGCGATCGCTATCGAGACAGTTCGAGAGTCCGGGACTCGAGATCTCCAGCACATAGGCTCCAGGAATCGGATCGCTTGCCTCCAAGCGCGCATCAAGAGCACGACTCATGGCTTCACAATCCTCATGACTGGTATCTGCCGACGCCGGGTTTCGGACATCAACCCTCATAACGGGTGGATGTTGATTGGTGTAGAACACCACATTCACCAGCTCCAGCCCCAAAGACTGAGCGATGGGGCCAGCAATGTTGGCAAATTCAGCGGTAAGCGGATGTGCCACAGCTAGTTCCTACTCCTATCTCGATAAACGCGTGGTGATTGCAAATGGAGCGTTGGAGTGTCACAGAAAAGCGATCGACCTATTGTTGATTCTCTCCGCAACAGCAAAACGCTTGCATCCGAGCCCCTAAAACAACAAAAAAGTGGGCAGAACCCACTTCCACGTCAACCGGGAAAACAAACACGCACCTGGCTAAATGCCACGCTTACTCTATCAAATAACACCTTGGTTCGCTCCCAAAGTAGGAGGATCCCTTCTCTACGTCCTCATTTCCCGCATCCAGGTCGCAATCCAATCCCTCCCCAAAGCTAAGAACAACCTGCAAATGCTACTCAACGTCAGCTCGGAGCAATACATCAATTCAGTCATTACCTCAAATTCATCTAGGCAATGCGTTTCAAGCCCAAAGCACCCAAAGTTGAGAATCCATTGATGCGCTCACACGCTCGCGAACAGAAAATATCATACACAGTAAGGCGATCGGGGCAAACCGGACAAGAGTACGGTGAACAGACGGACAGATTGTTTATTTTTTTACCGAAAAATCACCTCCCTTTATTTATCAGTCATTTCGATTTCTAATTCAATAAAATCGGCATAAACCTCTATGAACAAAACAGTTTACTCACATCACAAAGGCTTTTCAGATCGTTTGCTCTTCACAATTAGATATCAAGGTAGCAAAATCATTTCAAAATTCATTGTAAATACGCAGGCAGGTGACAATCTCCTCTTTATCCCTACTG
>JBFRWD010000049.1:0-30672 GCA_051439425.1 Synechococcus sp. | reverse complement strand
ACCGAAGCGGGATTGGCCACTCAGGTTGATACGGCAACATCAGCCCAGAAGCCTCAAAGTAACCGAGTGGACTTCTACTTGGGCCATCTAGCCTACTGTCACTCCTACTTTCCTGTGAAGGTGTAGTTGCTCGCACCCAAACAAGCCACAAAAATCTGAGCTGTAGTCAGATCGCCGGTTTGTGGGTCAACCACTTCCACCGTTTTCCCGCAGTAATCCACCAGCAGTTTGTCATCGCATCGGTACACCTGCCGCATCGATAAGTTGTGACGACGTTTCCACTGGTTGTAGCGACGACAAAAGTTGCCGTAACTACAGTCCCACTCTTGACGGTCTAGTCCCTCCTGCCAGAGCAGGGCGAGAGTTACACCTTTATGGCTTAACTCTCGGTGCACGCGCCCGAATTCAAATTGGGCTGCTGGTCTTGGCGTTTTTTGCTGACCTTTTCCCAGAAGAGTTTGAGCCTCGCTATCACTTAACTGTTGCAGTTGTTCGAACATCAGGCTTTTGGCTTTCGCTCGTCGGATGTAATCTTGCACGATGGCTCCGCCACCAAACAGCTACGGGCGATCTCCGATTGGTTGTACCCCGGCTCGTAGAGTCGCAAGATTTCTCGAAATATCACCATCGGCAGAAGGCCTCCTTGGCCTCGGTGTTTCTTTCCACCCATTCCTCTCGCGTTACTCATGAACTCTGATTATGGGGGCTGAAGTTATGCGTGAATCGCCTGCCGAAGATGGCGTCAATTAGGTGCTGAAGTTTGGCTGTATTTGCCTGCCGAAGTTACGCGTGAATTCGGTGCCGAAGTTTCGGTCATTTTGCAGCTGGCATACGGTCGCTAATCAAGGGAAGCACAGGGGCTCACACTACCATCTCTCTTCAGGTACTCCGAGGTTTGCAACAGTACCTGAGGCACTACCCAAGCATTAAGTTCAGCTACATTTTGAATAGGTAAAACTGATAACATCACCTACTTGTGGGTTGTGTTTAGATAACATGGCCTAATTAAATGAGTAGGGGGGGGGAATTGAGGGCTCCATGGCCCCTTTAAAATTTCTGCACTGAAAGTTTTTTTATCAGATTGAGAGAGGCTGATGATTAGTCAAACCACTGAGGTACAGTTGCCGGCTGAGCTCTCTAGCTTAGTGGAATTGCTGCGATGGCGATCTAATCACCAACCTGACCAGCGAGCCTACACTTTCCTATCAGATGGCGAAACTGAGACAGGGCATTGGACCTATGGTGAACTGGATTGGCAAGCACGAAAAATTGCGGCTCGTTTACAGACCCTGATTGCTCGTGGTGAGCGGGCGTTGCTCCTTTACCCTCAAGGGTTAGATTTCATTGCCGCCTTCTTTGGTTGTCTATATGCCGGAGTGATTGCGGTTCCCGCTTATCCACCCCGGAGCAATCAACGATTATCTCGCTTGCAGGCTATTGTTATAGACGCCCAGGCGGCGATCGCCCTTACAACAACTGAACTGCTCGCCAGTATTCAACTACGACCCGGAAAAGCTCAAGCATTAAGAGATATGCAATGGCTAGCTACCGATAGCCTGACAGATATTCAAGCTGCCGGCTGGCAACCGCCCTCGGCATTACCTGAAACCCTGGCTTTTTTGCAGTACACCTCCGGCTCAACAGGCACCCCTAAAGGAGTAATGGTGAGCCATAGCAATATCCTGCACAACTCAGAGTATATCCGGAAAGCCTTTGAACTCTCATCAGCAAGTGTCTCCGTCAGCTGGCTGCCCAGTTTCCACGATATGGGGTTGATTGATGGAGTTATTCAACCGCTCTACACGGGCTTTCTCGGAGTGTTGATGCCGCCTGAGGCATTCATGCAAAAGCCCATTCGCTGGTTACGGGCCATCTCGCACTATGGAGCAACGCATTGTGGTGGGCCGAACTTGGGGTATGAAATCTGCACGCAAAAAATTCCAGTAAAGGAGCTACAGAACCTCGATTTAGGCACCTGGCAGAGTGCTTACAGTGGGGCTGAACCAGTGCGCCAGAAAACACTGAAGAATTTTGCCAGTAAGTTTAGTCCCTGTGGATTTCTGCCTCGCTTTTTCTATCCTTGCTACGGAATGGCAGAGTCTACACTCATGGTATCGGGGGGAAATGTCAATGCCAATCCATTTTATTGCACAGTAAAGGCCGAGGAGCTGGAACAGAATCGGGTGCGCGAAATCCAGCCTGAGGATCAGGGGATATCGCTAGTGGGATGTGGTTATTCCAGGCTGAATACTCAGATAATGATTGTCGATCCGGAAACCCGCCTACCTTGTGCGTCCGATCAGATTGGGGAAATCTGGGTGGCTGGTGCCAGTGTGGCAAAGGGGTATTGGCAACGCCCGGAGCAGACTGAGGCCACATTTAAAGCCTATTTAGCTAATAGCCAGGATGGCCCTTACTTGCGCACCGGTGATTTAGGATTTCTGCGAGGAGAAGAACTGTTTATTACTGGCCGCTTGAAGGATTTGATTATTCTGTGGGGCCGCAATCATTACCCCCAGGATATTGAGTTGAACGTGTCACAGAGTCACCCGGCCTTACGTCCGGAATGTGGAGCCGCATTTTCGATGGAGGTGGATGGAGTCGAGCGTCTAGTTGTGGTTCAGGAGGTTGAGCGCACCTATCTCCGCAACCTCAATGTTGGCGAGATTACCACAGCAATTCGTCAGGCGATCGCAGAGCAGCATGATTTATCAGTAGCTGTAATTGCCCTCTTGAAGACTGCCAGTATCCCCAAAACCTCTAGTGGAAAAATTCAGCGCTATGCCTGTCGCAAGGGCTTAATTGTCGGTGACCTTAACATTGTTGGTGAGTGGCGTCTCAGTACGAACCCATCCCGGCTTGAAGTGGTGAATCCTCCCAAGGCAGTGGAAAATCTTGAAGAAAAGACTCGATATCAAGATAGTGTTGAAGAAACTTCAGACAAAGAAGAGCCTAGCGATGTGGACACTGTATCTGAAGACTCAATTCAAGATTGGTTGATTGAACGTCTTGCAACTATTTCTCAAGTTGATCCCGATGAAATTGACATTGAAGCTCCATTTTCTTCATATGGACTTGATTCTTCTGTGGCAATGAGTTTGACCGGGGAGCTTGCTGATTGGCTCGGTTGCAATTTAGAGCCTACTTTATTCTGGGAGTATCCTAACATCGCCGAAATGACTCAATACCTGTTTCACAAGACCCAGTCTTTGACTGGTCATCATGGCTAGATACGTTAACGGATAGACAAGTAAGACTATTGAATAGATGCAAGGGATAGAAGAAGTCTTGCTTCCCAGATCACTCTCTCTATCGCAATAGTTATTCAATTTATTCATCAGTATGACAACAGAAACCGTTAAATTTAATCCGTTCTCATCAGAGTTTCACTCAAACCCATATCCTACTTATCAACGCTTACGGGATAAGGATCCGATTCACTGGAGCTTTCTGCAAGCTTGGGTCATTACTAGATATGCAGATGCGGCTCTAGTGCTAAAGGATAAACGCTTTAGAGTGGATGATCTACCAGAACGCCTGCAACAGAAGAATCGATTTCTGAAGAAGGGCGACCTTAACCCACTGGCTCACACTATCGAGAAATGGCTTTTTTTCTTAGAAGCTCCCGATCATACTCGTCTTAGAGGGTTAGTCAGCAAAGCATTTGCACCTGGTAGCATTGATGCAATAAAACCAATGATTCAAACCTTAGTCCATGACTTAATTGATCGGGTAGCGGATCAAGGGGAAATGGATGTGATGGCCGACTTTGCCGGACCGCTGCCTGCAATGACGGTTACGAGACTCTTGGGAGTACCGTGCGAAGATTTTCACAAACTAGTGAGATGGTCCCATGAACTTTTTTTTGTCTTTGACCAACCAATGTCATTGGAAGGATATCAACGACAAAACGCTATGGCAATTGAGGCGAGAAACTATTTGCGGGATCTAATTGCCCAACAAGAACAGCAGCCCGGAGATGGCCTGATCGGACGTCTCATCGTGGCCCGCGACCAGGGCAAACAACTGAGTAAAGATGAGCTCCTCGGCTTTTGCATCATGCTGTTTATTGTGGGTCAAGAAACGACAAAAAGCCTGATCGGAAATGGTATCTTAGCATTGCTCCAACAGCCTGAAAAAATTACTTTTGTTAAGCAGAATCCCGATAAAACTAGGATGATCGTGGAGGAGCTTCTGCGATATGACAGCCCAGTACAGTTCTTAGCCCGGCTAGCTACTGAAGACGTGGACATTGGAGGTAAGACCATTAGAGCGGGGGATAAAGTAATTGTCTGTCTGGGTGCGGCAAATCGCGACCCGGCTCAGTTTCCAAATCCTGATGAATTGAATTGGGAACGTCAGCATACCAATCTTCCCTTTGGGGGTGGCATGCATTACTGCCTGGGAGCAGCACTGGCCAGAATACAAGGACAAGTTGGCATTCAGACGCTTGTTCAGCGACTAAATGGGATGATGTTAAGGACAGAACAGCCTGAGTGGCGCGAAAGTATTACCCTTAGAGGGCTAACGTCTTTACCCATAACATTTAATCCTAGTGTTTAAAGACACATATCAAATTTGTATTTGAGCAAGTGAAACTATTTGTTATTGGAAATTAAATTAAAAACGGGATTTTTTTGCAATTCACTTGAAGCTAACTATTTTTAGATACGGTTCCCCCTGATTTTATGTAAATTTATTAGCCAAAACGTATCATTATGAGTCAAATCGAAATTGCAATTATTGGTATTGGCTGCCGTTTTCCAGGGGCAGCGACGCCTGACGAATTTTGGCAATTGCTGCGCAATGGAGTTAATGCAGTGGGAGCTGCGCCAACTGATCGTCAAGGCATTGACTACACGCTGGACCCGATTCCTGAAGCAGAGTCACGGGCGACTTGGGGCGGATTTCTGAAGGGAATCGAGCGGTTTGACCCTAAATTTTTTGGCATCCCCCCTGAAGAGGCAGCGATAATCGATCCCCAACAACGACTCCTGTTGGAAGTGGCCTGGGAATCTTTAGAAGATGCAGGACAGGTTCCTACGAATTTAGCAGGAAGTCAAACCGGCGTCTTTGTGGGCGTCGCGGCGAATCGCTATACTAAACTCCTCGAAGCATCTCCAGAAAATCCTTACGATTCGACAACTCAAAATACCTCGATCTCGGCTAATCGCATTTCATTTCAGTTTAATTTTCGGGGACCGAGTGTCGCAATTAACACGGCTTGCTCTTCCTCGTTAGTCGCAGTTCATCAAGCTTGTCAGAGTTTAATTCTAGGGGAATCCACCTTAGCACTTGCCGGTGGGGTTAATTTGGTACTGTCTAGTCAAGGCACAGCCAATTTAGCCAAAGCTGGTCTTATTTCACAAACCGGATGCTGTCGCAGTTTCGATGCCCAGGCGGATGGTTTTGCGCGGGGGGAAGGGGTTGGAGCTGTTATCTTAAAACCATTATCCCAGGCTGAGGCGGATGGCGATCGCATTTATGCGGTGATTCAGGGAACAGCCCTTAATCACAATGGTCGGGGAAATGGGCTGACTGCGCCCAATCCCAAGGCACAAAAAGCCCTCTTAGAAACTGCTTATCACCGGGCAGGTATTTCCCCTGGGCAAGTGCAATACGTTGAAGCCCATGGTTCAGCAACGCCCCTTGGAGATTCCCTAGAACTCAAAACCTTGGGAGAATTCATGGCGCGTGATCGCTCACAGGGTAATCCCTGTCGCTTAGGATCTGTGAAAACGAACTTGGGAAATACCGAAGTGGTCTCTGGGATGGCGGGGTTGATTAAAGTTGCCCTGGCATTGAAGCATCAACAAATTCCGCCGCATCTGCATTTCCAGGAGCCCAATCCCTACGTGGCCTTTGACGAATTACCCCTGAAAATCCAGACAGAGTTAAGCAATTGGCCCGTACAGGATGCCCCGGCGACAGCCGGCGTGAGTTGCTTCGGTCTAGGCGGAACGAATGTCCACGTCGTTTTGACCGGTGTCGAGTCTGACCCGGTCCCTGACCAGATGCCTAACCCGGCCCCCATGATTGAACCGGCTCTGTTGACCTTGTCTGCCAAGAGTGACTCATCCTTGCGCTTGCTCTCACAGGCCTATCGAGACAAGCTTAGCGAACGTCCCGCTTGCGCGCTACGAGATATATGCTTTACAGCCAGCACCCGACGATCTCACTTTGCCTATCGGCTGGCGATCGTGGCTCACTCTCTCGAAGATTTACGCCAGCAGCTCGATGATTTGCTGTCTCAATCCACCACTCACTTTGGGCATAAGAGCAGTCGTCGCCAGAGCAAGGAACCTCCAGCACTCATTTATCCTGCTCCAGAAACCCCCATTTCAGAGCAAGCAGACCTCCTCCGCTACTTGGCTCAGCAATGGCTGGAGGGCATCCAGATTGATTGGGAGCAGCTGTATCAATTTTTTCCAGGCCAGTTCATTGATGTCCCGTTTTACCAGTTCGATTATCACCCTTATTGGGTGCTGCCTGGGGCAACGACCGCAACTGAGACATTCGAGCCAGGTCCTAACGTAAGCGCTCCTTATACGCCAATAATTTACGTTGCGCCAGAAAATGAGTTGCAACAAAGAGTTGCTGACCTTTGGCAAACACTGCTAAAGATTGAGCGGGTGGGGATTCACGATAACTTCTTTGACTTAGGTGGTCATTCGCTCCTAGCAATGCAGGTCATCCACCGATTACAGGAAGCTTTAGGCATAGACTTGCCCCTCGGAATTCTTTATGAATCCCCAACTATAATTGAACTAACTACTCTTATCGAAGCCATCCTGAATGACAGCCCAGAAGTCAAGAAAGGCAGCTTCCTAATCCATCCTGGCAACTCTCAATATAAATCTCAATACAAACATTCAGTTCATCCGCATTCCTTGGTAAGAATTTGGCCTGGGAATTCGTTATATAACCCCCTGTTCGCAATTCATGTTCTTTCCAATGGCAATAATAAAAACTTATATCGCAATCTAGCACGTCACCTAAAAGTAAATATACCAATTTACGGCGTAAGATATGGATTAGCTAATTGGGATAAAAGGAAAGACAAAGTTCTTGAGCTAAGCATAAGTGAAATAGCGACACACTATGTTCAAGAAATTCAGTCTATTCAGCCCAAAGGTCCATATCTTCTGGCTGGCGCTTCTATGGGTGGAATTGTAGCTTTTGAAATTACCCAGCAACTACAAGATAAAGGTGAAAAGGTAAATCTTCTTGCGTTGTTTGATACTTATACCAAAGAGGGAACAATAAAGATATCAAGACAGGAGAAATATTTTCGCATGGCGTACAAGCTGTATAATTTGAGCTATAGAAACCCCTTTTTGCTCGCAACGAAAGTAAGTGATCTCATTAGAGAGAAAATCAAGTCAGTAACTAACAAGGAATTATTTCACTCAGAAAGTCCATTCAATAATTATCTAGGAATACGAATAACTAATAAGGAATCATACACTCCACAGTTCTACGCAGGTAAGGTCGTGCTTTTTAGAGCCGTCGATCCCTTCTTTGCATTTCCTTCAGTTAGGTTTGATGACAAGGATGACCTTGGTTGGGGCAATATAGTTAGTGAAGAAAATCTAACAATACATGAAGTGCCAGGTTCACATCTTCAAATATTAGCTGAACCATATGTTGAAGTTTTGGCGGATAAGCTGAGTCCCTATTTATCTGGTACTGTTGCAAACTTCGGAGTACCTGAAGAAAGATGGTAGTGTAAGACCCTGTAGTTCCCTTGATTAGCGACCATGTGCCAGACGATACTCCGTTCAAAAGTCGTCACTTCCCCCCTTCGATCATCATCATGGCAGGTAAGGTGGTACTTGAGGTATCGAGGATAAGCCAGCCAGCATTTCAAGAACTCCTGGAGTGCTCAACGAACTCTCAGGGGATATGCAACTATCAACATGATTAGAAAGGGGCAGCTGGATGGTGTCGCTCGGTGTGACGTCATTGCTCAGATAAACTTCATCCATCAGCCCTTTGGGATTGCTGTATAACAATCCAAGAGCTGCGAAAGGTTCTTGTCACTCAACACTTTCCTGCAACAGAACTGCCACGCGAATACTTGCAAAGAAACACTAGATTGGTTGACAGCAACGGGGTCAGTTCTAACAATGAAGTCACTATTTTGATGTTCCATCACCTACCAATTACTTCACAGTGATTGCCGTCAGCCCGTCCTACCACGAATTCACCAAGTACGATCCAGAGACCATCGCGTCTCTCAGCCGCCCGTTGGATTGGTCTCAACAACCCTCTCCTTTCAAAACCTATCCGATCGGCCATTCGTTAGAGCTGAAACCCCACTTATCCTCACCTGCTGTCAATCCAGAGAGTGGGGAGCGCTTCTTGCAACGTTTATCGCGTTTGCTGCATCTCAGTTACGGTGTTACGGCGATTATCCCGAGAGAGCGCCCGATTTTTTTGCGCAGTGCTCCATCTGCTGGAGGTCTGTACCCTGCCGAAATCTATCTCGTATCGAAAGGAAGGCCAGGACTCCCTGAGGGAATCTACAACTATCAAGTCCTCGACCATGCCCTCCTGAAGTACTGGGATGACTGCGACTGGAGCATACTGTCCGACGCCTGTTTTTCCCATCCGCTATTGGCCGCATCGGACGCTGTCATTGTCCTCACAGCAGTCTTTCAACGATCGGCCTGGCGTTACGAAGATCGTGCGTATCGCCGATTGTGCCTGGATACCGGTCACCTGTTAGGCAACATTGAACTATCCGCTAATATGACCGGGTTTCGGGCATCCTCGATTGGGGAATTTCAAGACGAACCCATCGAGCGACTACTCTCGCTTGACGAACGACAAGAGGGTACTCTTGCCCTCTTGCCCCTACAGGATTTATTGGTGAACCCATCGATCCGGCGATACCGACTCAATCGAGATCGCGTAAGTAGCGATGCATCTATTGACCGACCATCCACTCAACCCAGTCGGGGAGAATGGCTTGACTTCCTGCATCGACACACCCGCATTGCCGTAGACGAATCGGCAATACAGCGCACCTGGCAAGAATGTCCGTCTATATCTGGTGAGCCCCCTGAATCCAACACTCCCACCTCTATTGAGGATAAGTACAACTTTCCGTTCTGCGATCGCATTGAGGCCCAAGCCTTTCCCATCGCTTGGGGAGAGATGCTGCAGCCATTGGCCAATACCATCCTGCACCGTCGCTCCACCCGCCAATTTACAGGGGGCAACATCGATATCGATCGCCTGCGACAATTGCTTGATTTTGCCTACCAACCAGAGCACTACCGTGACCAGGGGCTCGATCCCCAACCCGATTACTTTGATGCATCTTTAATTGAAACCTTTGTCGTTGCCAATGGAGTAGAGGGCCTGGATGATGGTTGTTACTACTATGCAGCCCACGCCCAACAACTGCGCCAAATTCGTTTCAAGTCATTCCGCCAAGATGTTCACTATCTCTGTTTGGGCCAAGATTTAGGCCGAGATGCTGCCGTAGCTATTGTCCACACTGCCGATCTCGAGCAAGCAGTGCAACGACACGGAGATCGCGGGTATCGCTACTTACACCTCGATGCTGGCCATTTGGGCCAAAGAATTAATCTTGCCGCCGTGAGGCTCAAGCTAGGAGTCAGCGGAATTGCAGGCTTCTTTGACAACTTAGTGAACGAAGTCTTAGGTATTCCCCCAGAAGAAGCCGTGTTGTACATAACAACCATCGGCCAACCACGCCGATCGACTTAATACGCGCCACATTAGTTACAAACTCCAAGCATTTGCAGCTCCAGCGGTACGCACAGTGTCAGATATAGAGGTTGCCATTTCAGCTAGGACACAGGTTCCAATCGCAGTCAGGATTGAGCATATAGCGATCGGTAATTCACTATGGAGTGTCCTCGCCCTATTTAATTGCAAGCCAAGGGTTTTAGCAGAGGCTAGGCTCTAAAACCTACAGCGGATTGATTAGCTGAAATATCCGCAGTGGTATGGCCACTGCTATGGAACTGCTATCGACGGCATAGTCAATTCAATTGACTGTTTAGACAGAAGCCATTGGAGAATAGCTTCCCCAAATAGCCTCCCTGAAAAACAACTGTGGTTTCATTCCGATCCGAGGCAGCCAGACACAAAGCCGGACAATACAACAAACCGCACAGATTGTAGATCGATCAGAATACTAGTGACCGGTGGCCATATCGCGAATCAGTGGCAAGCGATTGCTGATGTAAGACACTAAAGCATTCAGATCGGTTTGATCGAACGCTGGCTGACGTTGGCAAGCAGCCAACAACAGGGGCAGGATTTCGTCATTGTCTTGGCGGCGAATCCGGGACCAGTCGAGACTATCGACCGTTTGCCAGAATTGGCGAATCGTGGAAGGGGTCATCATTCCTCCTCGCCTTTAGATTGTTTTAACAATCTCACTATAAGAGCAAGTTTGTTTTTGGGGACGACCATGACACTGGGTGTGATAACTCGCAACAACTCGCAAGTTTTGCCAGAATTTTGATATGACTCCCGCCTATATGACGACAAACAGCATGGAAAGATAAGGCTTTTTAGGGGTGGCTGCGGATTCTGGCGAGGATGCCAGGCGTTTTCGGAGTGTAAAGGATCGCCAAGGATCGCCGTTACAGTCACTAAAGTTGCGGCAGACGGTAAAGGAATGTACTGCCAGACAGACTCCCTCCGATCCATATCTGCTGGACACTAGAGCTGTGATGTGGTGGCTTTATGGGCAGGGTGTCATGGTAAGCAAGCTTCACAGTCAGAATACCCGCAGTTGGATGGGAATAGCTTCCGGCGTGTTAGTCGCACTGTTGGCAAGTTGTGCGGCGGATACCGATCCGGTCGGCACCACCCAATGCAGTGCGGCGATCGCCCGTGCCAGCTATCGATGGCGAGTGGACTATTCTCCCCGTCGTTCCACTAGCAGCCGCATCCAGGAACGCTCGGAATTCTTTGAAGGCAGCGAGCTGATCAACCGCAATCGCGAAGAACCCGATAGTGCAGTATCGGGACCCGATGGTGATGGCATTTGGTGGCCAGCACTTCCCCCTCGCCCCTCCCCCGAGACTGTCGACAATGCTGCCGAACGATTGGAAGATAGCAGCGAACTGACATTAGTGCGCAAGGTTGATTACTTCCTCCAGTGCGAGGACGGCGATCTGTCGACCGATCGCCGCACTTATCGCCAGACTTCAACGGCATTTCGCTCGGGAGAGACCGTCGAAGTGTCTTATGGACTGGGACGTGTCATGCAAGTGCTCAGAAACACCGACGGCAGCAGCAGTAATGCAGGCAACCCAGACGCATCTGAATCATCTGAATCCGATCGCGAACCCAACACTGATTCCAGAAATACTGTTGAGTCCGGCAATACTATTGAGTCTCAAACCCCGCAGTCTCCTCAATCTGTAGCCACACCCCCCAACCGCTCGACGAATCGCGCTGAAGAACGTGGGGAAGTGGAGACAACCGCCGCAATTTTGCACGTCAATCCCATTGCCGGTTCGGATGCCAATACAGGCAGTCTAGACGCCCCCTTCCAAACCATTTCGAGGGCATTAACTGAAGCAAAAACGGGAGATATTATCCGCTTGGCCGATGGTAGCTACTCAGAAGCCACGGGAGAAGAGTTTCCATTGATTGTGGGTGAAGGCATTGCACTGGTAGGCGATGAACTGCGACGTGGCATGAATATTCGAGTAATTGGTGGGGGCCGCTACCTAAGTGCCACTTGGGGAGGGCAAACTGTAACGGTCGTTGCGGGCGATCGGACCCGGATTTCCGGTATCACCTTTACCAATGAAGACATACGTGGAACGGCCATTTGGGTTGAATCTGGAGTTCCATCGATTGCGAACAACACGTTTGTTGCCAACCACCGCGAGGGGGTATTCGCCTCGGGCACCTCGGCTCCAGAGGTACGGGCCAATGTTTTTTCCAACAATGGGGGCAATGGGATTTCATTTACCCGCCATAGCAGCGGTGTATTCGAAGGTAATACGGTAAGCGACAGTGGATATGGCGTGTCGATTAGCGGATCCGCTAGTCCGGTAGTTGTCGGGAATACGATTTCGAACAATCGCAGCGGCGTGTTGGTGACTGGAGCGGCCCGACCCATCCTACGTGAAAACACCATCACCCGGAATCGTGAAGATGGGATTGTCGCGATCGGTTCTTCGGCCCCCATCATTCAGGAAAATGCGATTGCTCAGAACGGTCAATTCGATGTTCACAACGCAACGAATACGCCACTAGCGATTGAAGGGAGTGACTTAGCGGTGTTGTCCGTTCAGGGGGGAATTCAAGAATAAGGACATCCGAGCAATCTGTTCCTGTGCTTTAAGCCAGAGGAGTCTTTACATAAGTTATAATTCTCGCGCAGAGTGGAATAGCGAGCTTATGTCGGCAACTGTCGAAATCTATACCTGGCAAATGTGCCCCTACTGCGTTCGAGCGAAGCAATTGCTCGAAGATAAAGGCGTTTCCTACACCGAATACAAAATTGATGGAGATAATTCCGCTCGGGCAAAAATGGCTGAACGGGCAAACGGGCGGCGATCGCTCCCCCAAATCTTCATCGATAACGTTCACGTTGGAGGGTGTGACGACATCCACGCTCTCGAACAAGACGGTAAGCTCGATTCGTTGTTGCAGTTGGCCTAGTTTGTGCGCGTAGCTTTTGTTGTCGATCCTCTCGACCGCCTTCAGCCCCACCACGATACCAGCGTCGCATTGATGGAGGCACTTCAACAAAGGGGGCACGATGTTTTTGCGTTAGAGATCTCCGATGTATTCGTTGCGGCGGGCGGAACTTGGGCGACTGTCCAACAGCTCCAGTTATTCCCCGGCCAGCCAAGCTGGTATGAGGTAATCGATCGGGACCGCATACCGTTGAGCACAATGGATGCCGTATGGATGCGCAAAGATCCCCCCGTCGATGAGGCTTATGTAACAGCAACGCAGCTACTGTCATTGATAGGCGGAAAGACGCTCGTTCTCAACGATCCTGCCAGATTGCTAATCGCCAATGAAAAATTGTTTGCCCTTCAGTTTCACAACTGGACACCCGAGACGATTGTTACTCGTGATAAGCAATCAATTTTGGACTTTGTGGCCAACCGAGACCGGGCCGTACTCAAGCCTTTAGATGGCAAAGGAGGCGAAGGCATTTTTGTGCTGCAGGCTAGCGATCGCAATCTCAACTCATTGATCGAAGTGAGCACACGCTTTGGAGCGATCCCGGTCATGGTGCAGGAATATTTACCGGCGGCCAAAGATGGCGACAAACGCATCCTGCTACTGGATGGTGAGCCCATAGGAGCAGTCAATCGCATTCCAGGACAAGGAGATTTTCGCGGGAATATTGCTGCTGGGGGCAGTGTTGCCAAGGTAGAGATTACCGAGCGCGAACGGAAAATGTGTGCAGAGATTGGGCCTGTTTTGCGAGCTAACCAGTTGTACTTTGTCGGCATTGATGTGATTGGCGAGCGATTAACCGAGGTCAACGTCACCAGTCCAACAATGCTGAAGGAAATCGCTCAGCTCAATGGGAAAAACCTGGGAGCTAGAGTTGTAGAGTGGCTAGAAAAACGACTGGCGTCTTAAAAGACCCCTTACTCAAATTGTTCTAATTGCTCCATCAATGATTTGCCAGGTCGGGTCCGCACGTAACAGTCCCGAGGTTCGATATAGCAATCCGCTGTAAGGTCTAGTGTAGGGAGACAGCTCAAAGCCTTAATCTGCAAGAAGAAATGATTGGAGAATTCTCTATAGCGGATTGCCTAGCGCCATAGCAGTTACTCTTTATGCCACATCAGAGCAATCCTCTTGACCGAAACGAAAGGCTATCTAACTCAGGTTTTACGGTGAAGTTCCAGCAGAAGACTGTACTTAGATCACCTTATCTTGCCCAGGAGTGAGTAAAATTATATCGACTAGCACAGCAAGTATGTGCTAGTTTTTGAGACACACGGATTCATTGTGCGTAAGTATCGTGGTATTCATTGAGAACCTCTTGGCATCTACTTACCACTTACGTCCTCAGTTTGTAAGGAGTTGATGGGTGGCAGTGTTCGAACGGCTACGAATGTCGATGGCCGTACCGATGGCTAAAGCTCGGGAACGGTTCCGCAAGCAGCCTGCCACATGCGCAACAGCCGCAGTTTTGTTGGGGCTCGTAATACCTATCGGATTGAGTTTCAAGTATGCCTTTCAAGCATCTCAATCCTTTGCCCAGAAGTACGCACTTGCCGAAGCTGAATTGGCGGCATCGAGATTAGATCGCTCGATCGCACTGCTCAGGGCGGACATGGACTTGCCGTTGGATGAGAAAGGCCAGGTCTGCCTGCCTCAACAACTACCGCTAGAAGAACAATTTCCCGATAATCGTTTGGCCCAATTACAGAGAGGCTTTTCTCGCTCTACCCCATCAATAGCGAATCAGGTGTTGCCAATCGAGACATTCATACCGTTCATAACTAAAGAGCTGAATGCTCATCAGTTCGCTCTTCCGGTTGACATCAACAAACTCCCCACGCAGTTACGACCGAAGTACGGGCCACCAGACGAGTGCCAATGGATAGACCCTCTCTCTCTCGAATTGTTGACTCCATCATTGCCATCTATCGGGGGAGAATTACGCAGCTACTGGTTCATGTTGGACGAAAGCGGCCATCCACTATTTACCCCCGAACGTATTTCATCAGAGCACTTAGATGGCTGGACCGCTCCCGACTCCGAACAATGGCATGAACTGGCTAGGGTCATGAACAGTTCCAACCAAGGGATCTCTCCCATGGTCGTGGGCGGACGCAATATGTACGTGGCCCACTCGCGCCTGAGAGAAGCAGCCTGGGTACTGGGATTAGCCATCCCGCATCAAGACTTCGAGCGTCACAGTTTTTACCTCCTAGTGTCGGCTTGGCTGGTTGGACTTGGGGGCATCGCTGCTGCTACTGCCGTAGGGCTATCCGTTGCCAATCATCAGCGGGCAGAAAAGACTCGGGGAGAATTGCGCGATCGCGAGTTACGTACAGAGCGCGAACGCCTTGTTTGGCAAGTTCGACAACAAGAACAGCAAGAACAAATTCGCCTGCAGCGTGACGAAACTGTCAAAACCATTTCCAACAGCATGACCGGTCCGCTTACCAACTTAAAACAGGCCATAACGCTGCTATCAGACTATGGAACCACCCTCCACCCCACCCAGCTCAAGGGATACACAGAGGTGATGGAGCA
Source organism: Synechococcus sp. (assembly GCA_051439425.1). Classification (GTDB taxonomy): domain Bacteria; phylum Cyanobacteriota; class Cyanobacteriia; order Thermostichales; family PCC-7336; genus PCC-7336. The sequence goes on along the minus strand of JBFRWD010000049.1, from coordinate 15,429 downwards.
GGCAATTGGTCGGTTAGCTCACACCTTCGATCGCATCGTCAGCTTACGCCATCTAGATTCAAGCAGCCTAGCGCCTAGACTCGCCCCAGTGAATCTCCCACAACTGTGTGCCGATCTGGTCAGTCGCTGTCGCGAAGTCAGACATACTTGCATAGACCTAAAATTCTACGGCACGTGCGGTACTGTCTACCTTGATAGCTATCTCGTACAGGTCGCGTTAGAACCCATTTTGCGCAATGCCGTCAAATACAGTGGCAATCATCCCGAACTACCACCCATCGTCTTTTCCATCGATTGTCGAACTAACGATTGCATCGAGTTCGTGGTTAGCGATAAAGGACTGGGAATCCCCGAACAGGAGGTGAGTGAAGTGGTACAGCCGTTTGTGCGCGGGCACAACGTTTATCACATTCCCGGAACCGGTCTAGGCTTGGCTATTGCCAAACAAGCCATTGATGCCATGGATGGACAGTTGCACATTCAGAGCTGTTCTGGCGATGGCACGACAGTAACGATTACCGTGCCGATACGCCAATCACCACCCCCCGGCAAGGGTTGGTAGCCCCAAACCTTGAGTTAAAATCTCGATCCCGGTTGCCGTAAAAACTCAAGTTCTTCCGGAGTAGATTGCCGTCCCAAAATGTCATTACGATGAGGGTAACGCCCAAACTGTTCGATCACAGCCTTATGTTTGAGCTCGTACTGGTAGTTAGATAGAATTCCGTTTTTTCTGAACAAATCGACAGCAATCTCGTGAATACTCAACGATTCACTATGCATGAATGGCATGTACAACATCCCTCGTTCGGCCTGCGACAATTCTTCGTCAACATTGCTTGAAATCGCCTCTTGGGCCAAAGCCAATGCTAAAGGGTCATTTTCAAATGCTCTTGTGGTACCTCGATACATATTTCTAGAGAACTGATCGAGAACGATAATCTCTGCCAAGCGCCCTAAAGGAGAATTCCTCCAAGCATACAATTCGCACCGAGAAGCGCGTTGATGCACCGTCCAAAATCTTTCATTCAGCAGGGAGTCGAACGCTGGATCTTTTCTCCACCACTGCTTGGGGTTAATTTCGTGGAACCAAAAATTGACGATCTCGATCCAGTCCATAATTGGGTAGTACTGGCCCCCCAGTGAGCAGACACATTTTGGCTCTGTGATACATGCTATATTCACTTAAGCCAACCGTTCATCGTTACAATCACAACAAACGATTGTCCGTACAAACCCTGTCTGACACGGCACAGAGAATTTAATTCTGGTGTGTGCGTCAAGTTTGATACTCAAGTCGTGGATAAGCTTCAATATTTCGAGTCTTGAGCCAATTTCCCTCTATGGCAGAGTATAAGCTTTTGGCTGCCTGCGCCGTTTCATACTGACCCCAAAGCGAATTTGTAATTTGTTTTTTTTGACACCCTTTTTGTCGTTACATAGTGGTAAATACTTAAGTGGATGAAAAATCGTTTTTCCTGTTTTTTTATTCTCCGCATAGTTTGAAAAATATTTTGCTTCTTGCACTGGTGTCAATGCGCCGTGAATCTTTGAGAAAAAGGAGGGCTGAACGTGAAGGTTTTTAAGATTGCATCATTTTCTGCCGTCTGTATGGTCACCGCATTTACAGTGAGTGGCCAGTTAGTAGGGGCTGAAACTACTGCTATAGAAGAGACTGCGAACCCAGATCTCAGTCAGTTGAGCATTGATGAAGCCTTGCTTTACTTGTCTGAGAATGGTACATGCTATCGCTGCCAAATGAGCGGAGCAAGTTTTATCGGAGCAACGCTTCAAGGCACGAACCTAAGCAAGACAGATTTGACTGATGCCAACTTTAATGGCGCATTTCTTCGCCAAGCAAACTTGATTGGTGCCGACCTCTCTGGAGCTGTTTTCATCAATGGGTACCTAGCTCGATCGAATTTCAGGGAAGCCAATCTAATAGGAACTGACTTTAGCGGTTCTAGGCTCTACGATGCAGACTTGACCAATACAAATTTCTCAGAGGCCAATTTAAAGGGGGTAAGCCTGGTCAGAGCTAACCTATCAGGTGCAGATCTACGAACTGCAAATCTGACGAATGCTTATCTGATGGCAATCACCTACGATGACACCACTCAGTGGCCAGAAGGATTTACTCCTCCCCCATCACAGTAGTCGTGCCATGGTGAGGCTGGAGACCAAGTTCAAAGCTATGAGCAAAGTTGCTGAATAACCAGCGCTCCAACGAACTAGGCTTACTGCATAATGTGATAGATGGCTTTGGCATCGGGACCGAAGGTGATGACATCACCTTCGCTTAGCTGATGTGCACTGACTTTTTCGCCATTCACAGTTAGTCCGTTTGTGCTGGGCTTTCCCTCTACGTCACCATCTAAAATCCGATATCGATACTCCCCATTCTGAGGAGTAGGCACCCGCAACAAAAGGGCGTGGTAGCGGGACGCAAACTCAGAATTTAAGCAGATATCATTCGCAATATCCCGACCAATAAAGTACTTCGGATTGCTGAGGGCATGCTCCCGAACTCCATCGCAGTCCTCTACCGCTAAAACATGTCGGCAGTTTGCTTTTGAAGTGTCGCTAGAGCTGTTAGCCATCTTGGAAAGGGCACCGTTCGATGCAGACAGGAAAACCAATGAACAGAGAATGAACCGTAGGTATAAACTCTATCAAGGAGTACAGAGCCACAGCCACGTTTCAAGAAATCGACATCTGAGAGTGCAGTATACGTCTTACCCAACAGGGCCTGACAGCGATCGAGTCTAGCAACTCAGAAACACTATCACTGAGTGTGATGACACTTAAACTCTTCTAGCAACAGAATACATCCACTATCTTGAAGGAGCAGCCCTCATTAACTCTGCCCAAACTTGGGCGCTCAAAGCAGTGGGTTCAGTGGTGAATACACTGTATTCGGGAGAATTTGATCGCCCCCCTTTAAATCTGTATGAAATCCCAGAGCCCTACAAATCTTGCGATCGCCAACTGTTCGATCTTTCTGTCGTTGGGACGCATTGTCATATAGTCTTCGACTGAGCGTCAGGCAGAATTCTCCCGTATTTTTCCTTGTCGCGAAAGCACGGAAGCCCTCTCCAGCTCATGTTCTGTCAACGTTGGAACAATGAGTTAGTTATCTTCATCTAGCTTGCTGCAAGAATATGCAGCTTGGTGACACTGACTCATCGCAAGCTTGGCTATGCAGTAGAAATAAATACTGGGCGTGGAGAAACACCGTCAAAGTCCAGACTGTGATGTTCCGCCTGAAATACTAATTGGTTTCTGAACCCGCTGAAAATTTGCTAGTCAACTGTTCCAAAAAATAGTTGGCAGCGATCGCACCAAGGTGGTAGTTTAGTAGCCGTCCTGCAAATGCTGCATGCACCGGGACATGTTAGGCACAGTAGCTCAGTGGTAGAGCAGGGGACTCATAAGCCCTTGGTCACGTGTTCAAATCACGTCTGTGCCATCCATTTTTATAAGGGTTCCAGTTTTTCAGCCTCGTAGTGCAAGGTTGTTCGCACCAGGTGAGATCGCCCTATCGCCATAGGGTTGCTACGGAATGGCCGCAAAGTGGTTGTCTGCAACCAGAAAAACGAGTCCATTTTCGAGTCCGCAGTGCCAACTCCTGACGAATTTTGTAAAGCTAACGATTGCACAAAACTGCTGCAAGCCTCATTAAAGGTGAAAAAGCTTAAGCTTTGGCTGCAAGGCACTCTTCCTCTACGACTTGTCAGCAAGCACACCCAAGCCCATCTCCAGAGCATTGCCACCAAACGGCAGGTTGGAAACTCTCTTCGGTTCTACTTTAGAAATTAGCTCTTAGATTCTCTAGTCCTGATGCCAGCACCAGCACAATGATTTAGCAGAGCGAGTATTTTCTTTTCACTGTAAGAAATGTCTTACAGCCTACGTAAATCCTAAGTATATGCAGGCGCCTCTTAGGATTACAATTATACGAATATGGGTAGAAACCCTGATGGCTTGCTCCAGGTCTGATGCCGTGCACCTGTTTTATGCGTGTCATCCGTCAATGCGACTGGCGTAGCGATTTCTAACTCTCAGCCGAAACCGGATCGAGCCTTGGTTCCAGGTCCTTAAATTCCTGCAATAGTGCAACGCTGATATGAGCTACTTCTAGTCGCATCGCAAAGAGCCGCAACAGCACAACCAACTTGGAGACAAGTCTTGGGTGATAGTCGGGATAGCTCACATGGTTTCCGTTCAAGCATGGATACACAATGCGATCAACCTAGCCAATCGTAGTGGCCGAGCGGCCTCCTTGGAGCAAGTATTTACAGTTACTTCCTTGATTCTCTATTTCGACGCCATATTCGGAGTGGTGCTGGGGAACGCATCCGACCTCGTTACCCAGCTACTATTCCTGGCAAGTTATGCGATCTTGACCGGTTTACTGCTTACAAGGTATCGCGTTCAACTCCTGGTATTCCTCCCGAAGGAGAGCCTTTTATGGGTTATGGCTCTCTTCCCAATGCTGTCAGCGTTGTGGTCGGACTATCCTGCTATAACGCTGTGGGGTGGTTTCTCTGTATTACAGGCCAGTTTATTTGGCATTTATCTCGGCTTGAGGTTTTCGCTACCGGCCCTCCTACGCCTGTTGGGATACACCCTTGTAGGGCTGTTAGGGTTGTCAATCCTCTTCACCATTGCCTTCTGGGTTATGGGCGATGTCAGTCAAGACTCGACCGGAATCCGTGGGGTGTTTGCGAACCCCGATGCGTTTGGCCTGAGAACCCTGCTGGGTACTGTGGTATTTCTTCTGCTGGCTCTGCAAAAAAAAGAGGGGCGACGACGGCAAGCGTGGGTTGTCCTGTGTGTAGTATCGATTATTTGCGTATTCCTGTCTGGCTCTAGCGTTGCCCAAGAATGCGCACTGGTTGTTCTGGCAGCAGCACCAGCGATCGCCGTCCCACGCTGGCGAAAAGGACGGGCAGGCACAATCTTCCTATTCGCAGTTACCCCGATTTTCGCATTCACTCTGTATGCTCTTGCCGTGAATGCTAATTCCTTGCTGGGGGTATTTAAGTTCGATTCTCCCCTATCCAGTGAAATTGCTGCCGACCCAGAAGTTTTTACCGCCATCAAGCAACAATTTCTGCTTGGTTACGGTTACCAAAGCTTTTGGAACGGAAGTTTAGATATTCCATCAGAGACTTTATCCCAAATAGCCAGTACGGCCGCTGACACGCACCTACACAGCGGCATTTTGGAATCAATGTTGAACGTCGGCTTTATTGGCACCCTTTGCGTCTGTATTTGCTTGTGGTCAGCAACGCTGAATTTCTCTCGGGCCATTGGGACTCGCCGTTCTCCCCTCTACTTCTTCCCGATTTTATTTTTCTGCCTGTTCTTATTCTCTAATTTTTCGGAACATCCGCTCTATGCTCACGACAATATTTTTTGGGTTTTGTTTGTATCCGTACTGACTCTGGCTGTTGCGCGGGGGCCTCAGAAAGTCCGATTGCAAGATATGCAACAAGTTAGGTCGCCAACTCTTTCCCCAATACCTTCAATGGATTCTTGGCGCCCAACAGATATTCGAGTCCGCGCACAACCTAACGCAGCGAGTGAAGCAACAGACTTTCAAACTCAGTCTGATATGGACTTTACCGTTCCGACATTTAAAGGATTGGGCACCTCTACTGCATCCGAAGGCGTGAACGAGCCGGGTAGTCGAGCTCTTGAAGCAGATCGCAATCAAGAACGGGATTCTATTAATCTGCTCGATACTGATTCAACTAGTACGGCTTTTGTAGAAGAGTACAAGTCCTTAGATACGCTTGGCTTTGGGGACGACCGAGACAGAGACGTAGATGACAAGCAACAAACCGTCGACAGTATCAGTGATAGCGCTGGAGAACGAGTAACCGAGTCAGCCGATGATGCAAATCTTGTGAATCTAACGGCTAATATTGAAGTCGATGAACGACAAACTGAGGAACCATTAGAAGAGGCGATCGCATCCAGTAGTTTTAACCCAGAGGGATATGCTGACGAGAGCGATTTCTGCCTGGCCGACATTGACTTGGCGTTATCCAATGCCGCTGAACCTGCTGACGATATTCTCTCTGTTGAGGATGTCGCCCCTCAAGACTCATTAGAAAACTTCGACGTGGAGCTAGACGGCGATCGACTGGGGGACGAAGATACGGTTCCGAGTGAAATACCAATATCCGAATCCAAAGCTTCCGGAACAACAGTTTCCGAATCATCAGGTGAGGACGAGATATCTGGAACTCTTTCGTTGCCAACCGATGCTTATGCTTCCCTCGTGACAGCGTACTTGTTTTCAGGCACAACTGATTCAGACTCCTTCTTGGAATCGGATAGTCCTGCAATCAAAGAGATCGTAGATGAAGTTCTCGAACGTCAGCCAGAACTAGAAAGTATCGGCACCACTGATAATGCCACGCTGGAACCAGTGTCAATTGAGGTCCCAAGTGAGTCTGAAGTCGGCTCCACCATTGAGCCTGCTCTTGAGTGGATGGGTACGAACTCAAATCTCGACACCGACCTAGCTCTTGATGACAACATAACTCTTGGAGTTAATCGGGCTCTTGAAGTTGACTCGGTTCTAGAACTGAACTCGGATTTAGAATCCAGTTCCGATCGTGATGAACTCTCTGAAGCAGATACCGAACCCAGCTTGGATCTTCAACCCGAATTGGCACTGTGGAGTGACTTGGAGTCTGAGGACGTTCGTCAACCCGATGCCGAATTCAAGCCGCTCTCGTCTGAGACAGTGGCGAATAGCGCTATTAACCTCCGAACGGCGGATAACGTGCGTGAATTATTGATGGTCACCCACTGGCTCAACACGCTTAACTCTGACTCGACCGATCTCGATCGAATGGGGTCGGGTAAAGTCTCCGATATGGTTACCGGTACTCGGAAGTCGTCAGCTCAACCCACCAGCGATCCATCGTCAATAAATGCATCGCGCCCCATCCCCAATCGGACCGTTCCGTCATTGTTGGTGAACGAGTCGCTCCTAAAAGTTCACGGCCTCAAATTTGAGGTGGATGCTAACGCCCCTATCTTCCGACGCCTTGAGGCGGCCGAGCTGCTCAGTGTCGCGCAACTAGCCTGCGTTCAGACCCTATGGCAAGACAATGGAGGAGCGATCGCCACGATTCTCCAGCAGGAGACAGGCTTAGGAATGAGGACAATCAATTTCTTCAGTGATTCACTGTGGTCGCGACATTTAGCAGAACGCAAGCGCATTGGAGAATATCTTCAAGACGCCCAGTTGGTCACATCTCGGCAAGTTCAATTAACGCTAAATTCCCTACAACAAGAGCAAAAACTAATGCCATTGGGGGTTGCACTGGCCGAGCAAGGGTTGATCCGCCAGACAACAGCTGACTATTTTGCGCGATCGCTAGTCCAGCGGGCAAAATCCGTCGCCAATACTGAATCGCCCCTAGAGCGTCCACTGCTGCTTCCCATGAATATTGAGTTCGCCGAAACCCGGGGAGGATGCTCGATCTGCGTGGTGACGTTATGGGGACGACTGGAGCGACGACCTCACAAGCAACTTCGTCAAGAGCTATTCGATATCGCCGAGCAACTTTCTCCAAATATAGTCATGGATATGAGCTTAGTGACATCAGCAGACATGTTGGCATTGGGCGCAATTGTCGCCACAGCTAACCATTGCCGGGCACTGCGAGGCCAACTGTGTTGGTCGGGCTTAACGGCTGATGTACAAACTTTCCTACGAAGCCAGTCCATACAGTTAGGACTAAGACGTTTCCCCAACCGCCGCACCGCAGTTGAGAACTTCCCAATTTTGTAGCCACTCCCCACCCGCAGCGATCGCGCCAGAAATTCCGCAATGGAGAGCATTCCAAGCGCTCCTAATTGTGCATAAAGACCGTGAGCTGTCTCCCCATGCCAGACCTGACTGCGGATTGCTATAGAACAGAATAGAAAGCTTTGCCACACTAGAAGCACGGCTGCATGGAGGTTACACGATGCAATCAGACAACATGTCATCAGAAGGGATTCAATCCGACGTTTATCAAGGGCAATTCGGCGAATTTACGATTACGGATGGCGATCGTCGAGGCGTGGTTGTCTATCGCTCGGCATTAATGGTGGCAGCACTCAGTTTTGCAGTCTCGTCTGGGTTGGTGCTGTGGCAACCGCAGGCTCTCTCCCCTTCCGAGATCGCTTGGATTGTCACTGGCCTTTTCGGACTATTTTCGGTGGCGATGGGGGTGGCACTGTGGACGATTCACATCTATATGAGAGCGCTACATCGAGCCTTGCAGGTGTTTTGGGGAATTGGTTCGGTGAGTGCGATGGCCCTTGCTGCAGCGTCGTTTCCCCACCCGCTAGCCCTGCTTACTTACCAACACCCCTTCATGCTGCTGGGGATTGGATTTACATTTGCATCCCTAACCGGTTTGTTTGTCAAAGAGGCGTTTTGTTTTAACCGGTTGGAAACCAAGATCCTTGCGCCAATCGTGCCGCTGTTGCTTTTAGGACACTTAGGAGGATTCATTCGGTTGCAGGGTGAAGTCATTCTCCTCGCGATTTGGGCCTCCTTATTCTTGGTATTTGCTGCCCGCAAAGCACTGCAAGCGATTCCCCCCGACATTGGTGATAAATCCGTGTTTGACTACCTCGAAAAAGTGCGTAACGGAGAGATCTCGCCGGACTCTGTTCAAGCAGCCAACTAGCCTAAACTCTGGCACATCTCGCTATAGCGATCGGCAATCCGCTATGGAGATTTCCCTGACTACTTTTCCTTGAAATCAAGTATTTTCGCGGTCTCACCCTCCAGACCTTACAGCAGATTGCTAAAGGTCTCGATCTCTTGCGACATATCAGGTGCTCTGTCCTAACGAAAAAGCCAACGCTGCAATAGCGTTGGCTTTTTCTCGGTAAGTCCTCGAATATACGCAGCTCACCACTCGAATAGAACCGAACTAGGCAACAGAACTTAACTCAGATGGAGTAGCACTCTTGTCCTCTTCGCGCAGAAAGACGCGTACCATATCCGCCAGCCCGGCAATGAACGTGGGATCGCTATTAAGACAGGGGACACGGCGGAAGTTGCGAATGCCTGCTTCTAGTGCAAGTTCGCAGTATTCTTGGTCGATTTCTTCTAACGTCTCAATGTGCTCGGAAATGAAGCTGATGGGAACGACCACCAGATCTTTAACTCCACGGGCAGCCAGTTGAGGTAACGCGTCTTCAGTATACGGAGTCAGCCACTTCACCGGTCCCACCCGGCTCTGATACGACAACGTGTAGTCATTGGGGCGATCGAGGTGCTTCCAAATCAGCTTCACGCAGGCTTCCATCTCTTTCTGATAGGGATCGCCAGCATTGGTGACATAGCTTTGGGGGATGCCGTGAGCACTAAATAAAACGTGGGCGCTATCAGGATCGTCGAGTGCGTCTATTTCTTTGGCAATGTATGACGCCATTGCTTCTAAATAGTTTGGCTGGTCGTACCAAGAACTAATCGTGAAGCGCTCAATTTTGGCCAGTTTCGGATCGTCGGCCCATAACTTATCTAGTAGCTTGAGGCTTGAGCCGGTGGTGCTAATGGAATATTGGGGATACAACGGCAGAACAATGACTCGCTCAATACTGTCAGACACCAACTGCTTCACCACATCCTCGGTGAAGGGATGCCAATAGCGCATGGCAATGTATACCGGGAGGTCGTACCCTTCTGATTTCAGGTGATTGCTCAGAGCATCTGCCTGCTCTTCCGTTAATGCGCGTAGGGGAGATCCACCACCAATTTTGGCGTAGTTGCGTTCCGATTTTTTCGCGCGCGTGTTGGCGATGAATCGGGCCAAAGGCTTTTGCATCCAGGCATAGGGTAACCGGATGATTTCGGGGTCGGCGAACAGGTTATACAGAAACGGCTTGACATCCTCAATAGTTTCCGGCCCCCCAAGGTTGAGGAATAGAACTCCGGTCTTTGCCATGGGTATTAAACGAATTTGATAACTGTATTTATTCTAACTTAACGTTCGGGGCGACCCTGACTTTTAAATCGTTGCAATTCGCCAAATTGAATGATGTCTGGCATACATTTTCTGCCCAGGAAACTCGAAGATATAAGTAATTGTCCTCATATCCAAGCACGGCCGAGATTTCCAGTGACCAAGGGGCACCTTATGTGAAATGACGTTTGCAGGTTCAATTGGCCTGCGCGGTCTGCTCCCCTACGAAGCTTATGTCAATGTTGCAATCTAAGCCCGCTAAACGTTTGCTCCTCGGTGCCGTAACCCTTGGAATGGTAGCCTGCGGTCGAAATACTGCTGATAATGGCGCGTCCGTGCTGGGCCAGAATGACGGGGTATTGCAGTACGTTCCAGCAAACACCCCCTACGTGTTCGCAACCTCCGGAACAATCCCCGAAGACGTCCTTGGCAAACTTGAAACCAGTGCCGACAAAATCTCTTCCTCCTACGAGACCCTGTTCGAAGCCATGCTGGACGAGGTCAACGAACTTGGCTCCCAAAGCCGGCAAGAAGATGAATCCCGTCAATTTCTGACTCTGGTGAAAGACTTAGCCGCGCTGATGCGCAGCGAAGAGCGTCAAGCAGTGGGCGTACCGCGCAATCCGCAGATCGCTGTCTATGGTGTCGGATTGCTTCCGGTCTTCCGTGTTGGCCTGGAGGATCCTGCCGCGTTTGAGGCCAAAATTGCCGAATTAGAAGAGACTGCCGGTGAGGACATGTTGAAGAGTGAGATCGGAGGTCGCCCGTATCGGTATATCGGTGATGAAGACGCACGCATAATCGTGGGGATTTTTGACGATCAACTGGTGGCCACGATCACCCCGACAGAGCTATCCGACGATTTACTAGATGATGTTCTCGGTCTGGAGTTACCCGAACAAAGTCTGGCCCAATCTGGTGAACTGACGGAGCTAGCCAAGAATTACGACTTTACTCCATATGCCTTGGCTTTCTTTGATGTGGAGCGCATGGTCGCAACATTCTTGGATGAACCGATCGGTGTAAATGCAGAATTGCTGGTCCTGGCGGACTACGATGCTAGCGAGCTGAGCGATGTTTGCCGCAGCGAAATTCGCGACATGTCTGCCGTCATGCCTCGCGTCGTCTCGGGCTACACCGACATGACCACCACTCAAATCAGCTCGAATACAGTGGTGGAGCTGCGCAGCGATCTCGCCAGTGGATTGTCCACCTTGGCCGCACCGGTTTCCGGCTTGGGCATCGATCCCGGTGGTTTGTTCTCGTTTGGCCTCAGTCTCGATATGTTGGCCGCCCGCGACTTCTTGGCCGGGCAATTGGACGCCTTAGAAGCCGATCCGTACAAATGTGACCTATTAGCAGAACTACAAAATAACCTGCTGGAGGGACGCCAAGCTCTGAACCAACCTCTGGTTCCCCCCTTCAACGGGATTCGGGGATTCCTTGCAGTCATCGACACCATTGACGGTCTAGACTTCGCAAACCCTCAGCCTCCAACATCAATCGGGGCACGTTTGCTGCTAGCCAACGAAGACCCACAGTCGTTACTGGGCATGCTCGGATTCTTCAACCCCCAAATAGCTAGTCTTAATCTGCAGCCAGATGGTGAGCCCGTCCAACTGGATGTGTCGCAGCTGACCGGTCAGTTTGTGCCGGGCCCCTTTGATTCGACCTACGTTGCCATGACCGACGATAGCTTGGCGGTGGCGATTGGAGAGTCTTCCGCTAACCAACTATCCGATCTATTCAATGCGAATGCTGACGATGTATCGCCGATCTTGAGCATTCATCTCGATAACCAGCGATATTACGAGATCGTTGGCCAAGCACTTGAGGCCGAGCATGCAACAGCAAGGGTATCTGGAGACGGTGAGGAGATATCGCGGGAGATGGAAACAGCGATCGAACAATTGATGACTGGGACTGGTGAAATGATTGACCGCGTATCTATGAATATCTTCTTCACCGAGCGGGGAATCGAAATTCCATCATCCTTCACTCTGACAAAGTAGAAGATTGAGGGGGGAGGACATCTACGATCTCGCTGACAACCAGAGAGTCCAAACAGGAGCCCGAGAATTCCGTTGACCATTTAGACAGCGATCCAACGAGTTCCGTCAAGCTACTTCTTTGAATGTCATCGATCTGGCTCTACCATCGATGACTCGAGAACAAGCGGCTCGATGTCAGAGTTTTGTCCTTGGCGCTCCTCTGACGAAAGCGCTTGCAAGTCGATGGGATGCTGGGAGTCTAAGACATCGTCAGTGTCTGGAGATCGCTCCGAGAACCCCCATATAAACAGCGCACCAATCGCCACCATCAGCCCCCATTCCGGAAGCTCTAATCCCGTTGTCGCCAGCTCAATGGTCATGCGGCTAGCTACTAGGGCAATCATGAAGTAGGCCGCATCTTCCAGACGAACGTAATCCTCCAGCCAATTGACGAACAGTGAGGCCATGTATCGCATCAAGGTGATGCCGATCAAGCCCCCCAGAATGATCACCCAAACTTTGGATGACACGGCGATAGAGGCGGCAATACTGTCAAGAGAGAAGGCAATATCGGTGAGCTCCACCAAAATGATGGTTTGCCAGAAGTTGGCTGTGTTAGGAACGGCTTCTATGTCGTCGTCGGCTTTATCTCGAAAGTGCTGGATAACCAACCAGAACAGGTAGAGGGCTCCAGCCAGCTTGGCGGGCCAGAAACCGATAATCCAGGTGGCTGCCAAAATAACTGCAATGCGGAAGGAGTAGGCTCCGACAATTCCCCAGCGCAGGGCCCGATCGCGCTCCTTCTCGGTTTCCAAGTGACGCACCATTGCTGCAAGCGCGACGGCATTGTCCGCCGACAGGGCAGCTTCCAGCAGTACCAGAGCCCCAATTGCCAGCAAATCCGACCATTCCAGCGATCGCAAAATATCGTTGAGTAGATCGAGACTGATGGTGTCCATACGGTGTCCAAAAGGGTGAATCTATTATCGCCAGCGAATTCATCTGTGCGACAGTCTTGCAGCTGTCGGGAATGCTCGCCGCCCGCAACGTCCCTTTTTTCAGGAGGCTGCCGCGAGATAATCGCTTCTTTACAGAAATTAACACATCTCTCAGATGTTGCTTTGCAAGCGCGCCGCTGTTCTTAAGATTTGCAGTGCCAAGATAGCTCCCCCGAATCCGTTGTCGATATTGAGGACACCCACACCTGCTGCGCATGAATTGAGCATGGTAAGCAGAGCGGATACGCCACCAAAGCTAGCTCCGTAACCGACGCTGGTGGGCACAGCTACGACAGGAGAATTGGCCAATCCGGCCACGACACTGGCCAGCGCACCTTCCATTCCCGCCACAACAATCAACACGTCCGAACGTGTCAGGACATCGCGGTTATCCAGTAAGCGATGAATTCCGGCCACTCCCACGTCCCACAAGCGCTCCACCTTGGCTCCGCATAGCTCCGCGGTAAGAGCAGCTTCTTCAGCTACGGGCAAGTCGGAGGTACCAGCGCTGATAATGCCGATTTGGCCGGGGAGTTTCGTTACGCTTTCAGGGCTAGAGAAATAGGCGATGCGGGCCATTTTGGAATAGTGCAGGTTGGGGAGGCGCAAGCGCAAGCGATCCCACACCTGCGGCTCGATGCGAGTGGCCATCGCAATTTGGCCGCGATCGCGCAAATGTTGCAAGATTTGTGCGATTTGCTCGGGAGTCTTTCCTTGACCCCAAATAGCCTCAGGGATGCCGTTGCGCATGGGGCGCTGATGATCGATACGAGCAAAATCTCCGACGGATTCATAGCCTGCGCCGTCTATGGCCGCGAGCTGCAGTTTTGATGAGACGTCTTCTGGAGACAGGGTTCCAGCAGCGACAGCGTCGAGCAGTTGGCGCAGTTGGGTGGAGTCAATCACGGCAATTAATGGGTAACCGTCTTGTTTATTGTGATGGCTGTTGAGGTCAGGTTGGGCAAACCCAGTGTGACCAGCGGGAATGCCACAAAGGACGAAGCACTTCGATAGAGTGATAGTGCAGCCGCTCTCCGCCGAAGAACGCCATAACAAACTGGCGAGCGGTTTGCATGATGCTAAAGGGCATGTGTAGGGACGGTTCGTTGCAAGAGTTTTGGGCTGGGAAGCGGATTACGATTGGGGTTTGCGGGGGAATTGCCGCTTACAAGATTTGCCAATTGGTGTCGACGCTGGCCAAGGCTGGGGCAGAGATTCGGGTGGTTTTGACTCGATCGGCTACGGAATTCGTCACTCCTCTAACATTTGCAACGTTGTCCAGACATGCTGCTTATACCGATGCTGAGTTTTGGCATCGCAGTGCGGGGCGTCCGCTGCACATTCAATTGGCGGACTGGGCGGATGCGATTGTTATTGCTCCGCTAACGGCGAATACATTGGCGAAACTGACTTACGGGTTGGCGGACAACTTACTCACCAACCTTTTATTGGCGTCCAACTGCCCGGTGTTGCTGGTGCCGGCCATGAATACTCAGATGTGGGAGCAGGCCTCGGTACAGCGAAACTGGGAGCAGGTGCTGAGCGATCCGCGCTACTGCTCGATGACACCGGGGGAAGGGCGGCTGGCCTGCGATGCAGAAGGCATGGGGCGGTTGCCGGAACCGGAGGCGATCGCCGCTCAGTTGTTGGCCATTCTGTGGAAAAAGGGCTTGCCTGACTGGCGCGGGAAGCGGGTGTTGGTTAGCGGTGGGGGGACGAGGGAATTTTTGGATGCGGTGCGATTTATTGGTAACCCGTCTACCGGGCGAATGGGATGGGCGATCGCTCGGGCGGCTGCAGATCGCGGCGCGCAGGTAACCTTTGTGCATGCTCCGTTGACGTTGGGGGGAGGGGAGTTGCTAGATGGTATCGAGACGGTAGCGGTCACTAGCTCCGAGCAGATGAAAGTTGGTCTGGAAGAACGGTTCGGGCAGGCGGATGTAACGGTGATGTCGGCAGCGGTGGGGGATGTGCGACCTTCGTTTCAATCAACAGAGAAGCTGCCAAAAGCGGAGTTACCCGAAAGTCTCCCGCTGACAGGGATTCCCGATATTGTGAGATCGCTGTGCCAGCGCAAAACCGAACAGCAACGTGTGATTGGATTTGCGGCGCAGGTGGGCGATCCGATCCCGGCAGCATTGTCCAAATTAGAACGTAAGGGGCTGGATGCGATTGTTGCGAATGCGATCGACCGTCGAGACAGTGGGTTTGCCAGTGGTTTCAATCAGGCGACTGTACTGGGCAGAGAGGGACAGAGGTTAGAAATTCCATTCTGTTCAAAGCTTGAAATGGCCCATCATCTATTGGATTTTGCGAAAACTCTTTAGCCTTCCCCAGAACTTGATATCCTAGTTAGGCTTTTCTACTATTCAGAACCACCTCGGAACTACCGTCATGGCACAGATGTACTACGACGCCGATGCGAACTTGGGTTTGCTGGCGGACAAAACG
>JBFRWD010000048.1:0-12106 GCA_051439425.1 Synechococcus sp. | reverse complement strand
CCTGTGGCGAGGAGTGTGACATCGGAGGTTTGTAGTGCTTGATGAAGGCATTCTGGCCATTCTTGAACTGCTTTGGGAAGTTGAAGTTTGCGTCCCTGGCAAGATGACACGCGATTGAGGTGAGATGTGGGGCCGGCGATCGCCACACTGCATTCTAGAAGCGATCGCACAGAGGTAGACAATCCGTCTAACCCATCGAGCCCGATGCCTACCACAGTTAGCTTATTCACGAGTATGGGCCAACTCGACTAGTGCATTGACAATCGCTGCTGCGATCGGCGAGCCTCCTTTTCGCCCTTGCACCGCAATTTGCGGAACATGCACGTCTGCCAAAGCGGCTTTAGCTTGCTCGACAGAAATAAACCCGACTGGGACTCCCACAATCAGTGCGGGTGCGATCTCCTGTGCATCGATCAATTTCACCAGTTCCAGCAGAGCGGTTGGGGCATTGCCGACTACGAATACACTGTTCGGATATTTCACGGCTAGCGATCGCATACCGGCTGCAGTCCGGGTTAAGCCTGTGGAATTGGCGTTGGAGACGTTTGGAGCCGGGCTTCTAGCAGGGGCGTGGGAGATCGCGCAGTGTAACTGGCATTGACTGCGAGACAGAGCGGTTGTGACGCCCGCTTCTACCATCCGTACATCGACCACAACTGGAGTCCCAGCCTGAATGGCACGAATACCGGACAAGATCGCGTCGTTGCTGAATTGAAATAGGTGCTTGAGTTCGAAGTCTGCAGTGGAATGTATGGCGCGTCGAACGATGGCGTACTCCTGTTCTGACCACGAATGGGGGCCGATTTCGCGATCGATTGCTGCAAAACTGGCTGCTGTAATGGGATGCACGGTTACGATCGGTAAACTCAAAGTTCGATGTTGCGCTTGTGTTTCCGAGCATAGCGAGAGTTTTCAGGAACGGGACTGTCAGAACGGGAAGTTTTCAGCCCATGTTTCAAGCGGACTTGCAACACTGAAGGCCGAGAACAGTACGAGTCTCGGCCCTCAAAGCGATCGTTTAGTTGTGTTGTCGCTGCATCAGTGCTCGGGCGAGTTGAGCAGGAACCGATTTGGGCAAGCGTCAAGCTTAACGTCCTAGGGTTGAGCCAACATACAGCAATCGGCAATCCGCTATGGAAGGTTTTCCGAGCATCTCTGCTTGCAAATCAAGGCTTTGAAGCATTTCCACTCTCCAGACCTTACAGCGGATTGCTATAGATCTGGTTACTGAATCTCAGTCAAGTACAAGGTGTAGGGATGATTGCTGTTGTTCCAATCACCAATCCAGATGTTGTAGGTGCCGGGGGGCCAAGAGCCGTATAGAACAGGGAGCAGGCCGTTAACGTCGTCGCGGCAGAAGCGACCATCGGGGCCGGTAACGAGTAGGGTCACATCTCCAGGCGAATCAACGTAAGCACGCAGATACGAAAAACCTTTGGTCACTGTAACGATGTGGTCGGGGGTTGTATCGACGTAGCCACAGTCGTTTGTGTAATCGGGGCCACCCGAGACGCCGGTTCCGGTGACGGGATCGGGATTGAAGCGGGGGGGTAAAACAAAGTCGCAGTAGTCCCCTGAGTAATTGGCCCGAGAGCAATCAACGTTGACTTGTTGTGCCTCAGCGTCGTGCGGTACCGCTGCGGTGAGAGCTAATCCCACAGCACAGGCTCCGAACATTAGAAGGGGATTTTTCATCATTGAGTGGGGATGACACTGCAACCAAAAGTTACCCGGGACGTTACACCCGGTTTCACAGGGCTTTATATTCCGGCGTAAATGATTTGCTCATCGTACTTGTAATGAGAAGTCCATAATTGGCCGGATTGGCCGTCCTTCAATAATTCCGGTGTGGTGAAAGTGATGTGGAAATGGCTCGCTCGTCCTTGCACATCACCTTTTTGCAATTCGTATAGAGCCAATCGTTTGAATAAATCTACAAGAGTCGGTCAACCTTAGGGATGTTCCTCCGACTGGAATGATAACTGCCTCACACGACACACCATGCCAGAAACGCTTCACAAATGCATGACAAAAGGTACAACAGCGGAGGGAGAAGATATTCGCTACTCTCAGAACTGGCTCATGTCACGTCGAGGAATACTTCGAATTACAACTGAGAGTTTGGAATGTGGTGATTGGCACATCAGCTATTCAGATATTCGAGAAGCCGTCTTGTTTTCAACTCGACAAATGTTCATTCCTGGCTATGTTCTGCGAGTGCGGACTGATTCAAAAATTTATCAGTTTGGCCTCAATGCCAATCGTTTTTGGAAAGGGGAACTGCCATTCCCCGTGCAGCGCGAGCAGTTGCGATTGCGATATTCGCGGTTTAGTATCGCTGTCCGTTTGGCATGGGTTGCAGCTGTTGCCTACTTTGCCTGGCGGCTTGCCAAATGACGAGAGATCGGATCGATCTCTACAGCTATCCGATCGCTTTGGATTCCAGTCATTGAGTCATTTTCCATGTCAGCTCTTGACCTGCTTGTAACGGCACGAGCCCGGAGTCGCCAAATGGTAGCTCATCGGGGATGCGCCAAGAGGTTTTATTTAACGTAATCCGTTCGGTATTGCGGGGAAGTTGATAGAAATCTGGTCCGTAAAAGCTTGCAAAGGCTTCTAGCTTATCCAGTGCATTGGTGCTCTCAAAGGCTTCTGCGTATAGCTCGATTGCGTGCAGAGCGGAAAAGCAGCCCGCACAGCCGCAGGATGTTTCTTTCCGATCTCGGGAGTGTGGGGCACTGTCGGTGCCCAAAAAGAACTTAGGGTTGCCGGAAGTGGCTGCTTCTAGCAAGGCTTGTCGATGGATTTCCCGTTTCAATATGGGCAGGCAGTAGTAGTGAGGGCGAATTCCCCCTTGAAACATGATGTTGCGGCTGAATAGCAGGTGCTGGGGGGTGATGGTGGCAGCGATGGTGTCTGCCGAAAGGACAAACTGCACGGCATCCGCAGTGGTGATGTGCTCTAGGACAACCCGCAATTGAGGGTACCGCTGTTTGAGGGGAACGAGGTGTGTTTCGATGAATACTTTTTCGCGATCGAACATGTCTACCCGAGAGTCTGTCACTTCCCCGTGGAGTAGCAGCGGTAGGTCAACCTCTTGCATTGTTTCAAAGACGCGATCGCAGTTGCGAATATTGGTTACGCCGGAGTCCGAGTTGGTGGTTGCTCCGGCGGGGTAGTACTTCACTGCTTTAACGAATTGAGAGTCTTTGGCCGCACGGATGTCTTCGGGACTGGTGTTGTCCGTCAGATATAGCGTCATCAGTGGCTGGAACTCTAGTCCGGCCGGAATAGCGGCGATGATGCGATCTCGATAAGCAGCGGCTTCGGCAACGGTGCGGACAGGCGGCTTCAGATTCGGCATGACAATTGCACGAGCAAATTGGCGGGCAGTGTGGGGCAGCACTGCCTTCAGTGCCTCGCCGTCGCGCAAATGTAGGTGCCAATCATCGGGTCGAGTAATCGTCAGCGTTTGCATCTTTATCAGGTATGGGGCGAATCTGCGACCTTGCAATTCGGCCTGCCAAGTCAGAGAGAGCCCGCCATTACTGAAATGTGGGGATAGCGTGCTCACCGCTTTATGCACAATCTGACTGCCACAGCACACATCTACCAGCTAGGGATGGCGATGCTGGTGAGGCCGAATTGCAGGAGGCACTTGTTATGCAAGTATGCCAATGATTGTGGCCCAATGGCTTAGGCGTGCCTAGACCTCTAGCGCAAGAGAGCACATCCTCGATAATTGGCAGGAAGTGAAGCTCGGGACGGCCACTGAAGCTGCCGTCTGGGTGGGTTGGAAATATGATTTTGGCAAGGATATGACGCCCTGCCAAGACCTTTCACAGCCAACAATTGGAATTGGACGAGCAGCTTAGAACGGATCTACTGCTGAACTCAGCTAGCCTCAGAACTTTGCTTCAGCCAGAGGCACGCCAAACTTTTCGCACCAAATCGTCACTTCATCGAATTGAGATACATCGAGAGTGGCGGGCAAGCGATAAACCTGTTGGCCGCTGTCTAGATTCAAGCTGGAGAAAATACTGCTTGAATCAAACTCATCATTGGTGGAAAAGCCCAAGCGGGGATCGGGGGCACCGTCAAACTGAAAGTCTTCACCTAGTACCAAATAGAAGACTTCGCCATCTTGAACCAACCGAACGTTACCGCTAACAGTATGGTCGCTCTGGCCGATAAAGCTTGCTGTTTGCAAGACGTCTCCATCCGTCAACACACTCTGGGCGGAGACAGCTGCTTGTCCCCCCAGTCCTAAGACGGATGCGATCGCTATTACTGCTGCTATTGATTGCATTCTGGACATGAGATTGACCTTGATTGAGGTTCGTGATGTCAAAGCCTCCCGAGCTTCGCAATCCAGCAATGGCAGAATAGTCTCAGCCTTGATATCTGAAGTCGTCTGAAGCGCCGCCTAACGATCTAGCGCTTGCGATATTGCTATATGCCAGAACCTGGATGGTTGTTGTCGAAAAGCTGCTCGTGTCGAGCCGACATCGATGAAGCATGTCAACTTTATCGTTCGGTACTGAATTTCAACTGAGCACACCATGAGTCTATGAAGAAACTTGTTGGTCAACCGTCAGCGCTAGTCGGCTGGGCTCGCATCGGATGCTGATGGCGCTAGGATTGTCTCCTACCGTCATGCCAGAGGCGTCCATTGCAATGGCAACCTTTTCAAACTCCAGTGATTCCTATCCCCGTGACATGGTGGGCTACGGTCAAACGCCCCCCCATCCCCAATGGCCGAATGGTGCAAGATTAGCCCTGCAATTTGTCATCAATTACGAAGAGGGGGGAGAAAATTGCATTCTGCATGGCGACCCAGCTTCCGAAGCGTTTCTCTCCGAAATTGTGGGAGCCCAGCCCCTGATGGGGGTACGCCACATCAACATGGAGTCCATTTACGAATATGGCAGTCGAGCGGGATTCTGGCGCTTGCACCGTTTGTTTACTCAGCGAACCATGCCTGTCACGGTCTATGCCGTGGCGATGGCTCTAGCCCGCAATCCCTCCGCAGGCAAAGCGATGGTAGACGCAGGCTGGGAAGTCGCTAGCCACGGGTACCGCTGGATTGACTATCAGTACGTTGGGGAAGAGGTGGAACGGGAGCATATTCAGAAGGCGATCGCCATTCATACCGACGTTATTGGCAGTCGCCCGCTGGGGTTTTATCAAGGACGCATGAGTCCCAACACTCGCCGTCTGGTAGTGGAAGAAGGGGGCTTTGTATACGACGCTGACAGCTACGCCGACGATCTACCCTACTGGAATCACGGCTATGGCAAGCCTCATCTCATCGTCCCGTACACTCTCGACAACAACGACATGCGTTTTGCCAGTGCGCAAGGGTTCAATTCGGGGGATCAATTCTTTGCATACCTCAGAGATGCGTTCGATATGTTGTATAGCGAAGGAATGACCAGCCCCCGGATGATGAGTGTGGGACTGCACTGTCGGTTGGCAGGGCGACCGGGGCGGACGGCAGCGCTGGCTAGATTTTTAGATTACGTACAAAGCCACGATCGCGTTTGGGTTTGTCGCCGCATCGATATCGCTCGCCACTGGCACGAGAACCATGCACCAGCTCAGAGTTGAGTGTGAGGAGCACAGGCGGTCACTTACCCGTCCATCATTGGCCGGACGAACTCGGTAGCCATCCGGAGGCTGTTTCAAACAGGTCGAGAGCCGCTTGCCAGATTGCTTGTGGGGTCAGGCCGAGAAAAACGGATAATAAGATGAGAATCACCAAGATACCCAACGCGGCAAAAATCGTGGTTTTGACCACTTTCACCAGCCACACAATAGCAATGCTGGCGATGACGATGGCTGCCAATGCTGCGATAGTCTCAATCCCCATCACATCCCTCATCTCGACGAGCGGTACCGATTGCAGCCTACCAAAGTGCCGTCTCGTGCTGTCGGAACGAGCGAGTATGGCTGGATACGGGGTAGCTCAAAAAATAGAACTCCCAGCTTGTGTGTCTGGGAGCTCTTCGGTTTGACGATCGCTACCCTGATGAGTGCGGTCGATTATTTCACAATTGATTATTCGACAATTGATTACTCGACAACGGGAACCAAGCGAACGGAGGAAATAACTTCTTCGTATAGAGCTTGGACGTCGTTGTCTTGAAAAGTTTGGAACGCACCGGTAAAGCCGAAGGTGTAGGTGCGATCGTTGCCAAAAACGAATAGGTGCCAGCGGTGGATATCATCCGGCAATTTGGAGTCTCGTGACCCTCGCTGGTTGTCAACTTCTTTGGCGCGGAAGGCGGGAACTCGCACCGGCTGTTGCCCCTCAGCTTCGAAGTAAATCTCGACCGGTTCTACTTCGGTGTAAAAGCGGTCCTGCTGGTACTGCTGGTAATTGGCATCGTAGAGCGTCTGGGCCGGAACGCCAGGAATGGGAGCGGCATTTACATAAATCAGCGTGCCGGAACCGTCCAAAATTGGACCCTGCCAATCGCTAGTTTGGCCGTTGTCTCCCAGGGTAAATTCGGCTGGGATTTCGAGTGCAAAACCGTTGTAATCGTCCAGATAGGGTCTGGATTGCCCTGAAAAATCGGCACTGTTAGCGGCAACTGAGGTGGACTCGCCACTATCCGATTGATTGGTCTCGGTGTCGCTGTCGCTAGAACTGCTCTCTCCGGTGTTGATGCGGACGCTGCCGGGGCCTGGAGGGTTAATGTTGAACTGAGCGATGATGTCGGGCTCTGTTTCGATGCCAATCGGTTCTGCGATCGCTGCTGTTGTTAATTCAGTGCTTACCAGGCCGGTGCTGACCCCCAGTAGGGCGATCGCCAATTTTGCAACGTTCATTTGTATCAACCTCTTGCGGTCGCAACTCCAAATCTCGATGCGCAAGCGCACCATGCACCAGTCTGCCCATCTACAGCTTGTGCCTTGCGAGAGTGATGTAATGCGCTCAATTGCGCACCTTGAACGTTATGTAGGAGCAACTGTGACAGATATGGCTCAAGCCTGCTGCGCTTGTTCGTGAGTTCGAACTGAAGGCGGCTTCCAGCGTTTCTTCCATATTGACGTTGCCTCGAGTTGGCTGTGCTGCTGTTCCCGATCGCGACGCTCAAGAATGTCTTGAATTGATGCAGATAGGGTGGGATCGCGATAAGGAATCGCCGCTCGGGTTTGCAAATGCTCTGTTTCTCGCGGCGATAAAGGCGGCAGTTTCTGGGGATTGGGGGACGCAACCGTGCCAGGACCGGGACGGCCGACAGGGGGCGTTGAACCAATGTTTAACCCTGCCTCTACCATCCCCGATCGCACGGCGACAGCACAGGAATACGTCGCTAGCCGTCCTTGTGGCTTCAGGCAGCGAACCACTTGAGCAAACATCTCCACCGTCCACAGGTACGGACAACTGGGCGGAGCAAACGGGTCGTAAAACACAGCATCTGCCCATTGCTCGGGTAGCATCTGCAATGTCTGGCGGGCGTCTCCCCAATGCAGGCGAGCTGAGAGGCGATTGCTCTCAATCACACCAGCATCGAACCACTGCTTCCACATTGACTTAAAGTCCCAGTCGTCCCACAGTCCTTGGTAATAAGCCTGTTGGGGCACATCGGGCGATCGCTCCAACGCATGAATCCATACGCGACAGTTGGGATTCACGTGCCAGATCCGTTCGAGGGCAACGGCAGAGTTGTATCCCAACCCAAAGCACACATCGACAATGTGCAGCTCCTGCCGTTCCATCGCTAATGCCAGTAAATTCGTCGGCAAAACGTACTTTTCCAGTGCCTCTTGCCGGGCACCGCTGAAGTTGTGAAATGCCTGTTGGAATTCTTCTGAGAAGAAAGTCACGGAGCCATCACTGGTGGTGATGGTTGAGTACGCAGATGGTTCGCTCATTGATAGAGTCTCTGCTGGCCGGGCTTTGTCAGATTCTTCAAGGGAACTCTCAACACCTACGAGTAGCGATCTTTGAGAGCCCGCTGTGTTTCCCGCTTCACTTGCTTTTCCTTCATGGATTGGCGCTTGTCGTAGAGCTTTTTGCCTCGGGCGATCGCTAGGTGAACTTTAATCCAACCGTTGCTCAACACCAGACGCGTAGGTATAAAGGTCAAGCCTTTCTGGGCCAGCTCCCCCTCAATTTTGCGAATTTCTTTTTTGTGCAATAGCAGCTTGCGGCGGCGGGTAGGTTCGTGGTTAAAGGTCTTGCTCGCCGCTTCGTGGGGGGCAACGTGCATGTTCAGCAACCAGGCTTCTCCATCCCGAATCAGGGCGAACGCATCCTGTAAGTTCACCCGTCCGGCCCGAATTGATTTCACTTCCGTTCCCACCAACTCTAAACCTGCTTCAAACTGATCCAGTAGCTCGTACTGGAAGCGAGAACGGCGGTTATCAACTAGGGTTTTGTAATTCTTCAGGCTCATGTAGGGGATTAACCGGGTTGGCGACCTCCATTATTACTCAGGAGATTCCAAGTTCGGGGGGACTCCAGTTTAGGGAGAGAGGTAGAGGGCGTTTCTAATGCCGCCGTGATGAGCTGAACGGCCGTTCAGGCAGATTGCAGAGTCTGTACTGAATAGAAGCTCTACCATAGTCAGCCAGACACACTATCTCAACGGATAACCGTTTATTGCGAAGACACCCCAGCAATTGACACCTACACCAAGAACTTGTTAGAGCAGAGATCGCTCTTTAAAAAATCTATTTAGAAATGTCCTCTTTAACATCCGATGTTCTTGTCTTAGGTGCTGGCATCAGCGGGCTGTCTGCTGCGTTTCGCCTACACCAAAAACAGGTGGATGTGATGGTGGCCGATCGTGCCGATCGCGTTGGTGGCGTGATTACCACCCGAGCCCAAGAGGGTTACCGCTGGGAGGAAGGCCCGAATAGCTTCACCCCTTCTCCAGCTTTGCTCAACTTAATTGCTGATGCAGGCGTGGCCGATCGCCTCGTGTGGGCAGATGGAAAACTGCCTCGCTTTGTCTATCTCGACGGCACCCTCACCCCCGTGCCGATGACCCCTCCCGATTTGATTAAGTCCAACCTGCTCAGCTTTGGGGGCAAACTACGGGCACTGTTTGGTGTCCTTGGATTGGGCCCCAAGGCTCCCAAAGATAAAGAAGAAACCGTCGAAGAATTTTTTGCCCGTCAGCTTGGCCCGCAAGTGGTAGAGCGTCTGGTGGGGCCGTTTACTTCCGGAGTCTATGCCGGTAGCACCCAGCAACTGAGTGCTTCTGCGGCTTTTTCGAAAGTAGCCGACCTAGAGCGAGATTACGGCAGCATTATCGCCGGCGTGATTCGCTCTCCCAAGAAAGCAAAGCCCCCCATCTCCGACAAAATCGACCCCAAACCTAAACGCGGACAGTTGGGCAATTTCCGTGAAGGACTGCAAGAGCTGCCGGATGCTGTAGCCAAAACGCTTGGGGATGCCGTCAAGCTGCAGTGGGAAGCCACTCAGGTGGTGAAAGAGGCCAATCGCTACATCACCACATTCACTACGCCTAGCGGGACTCAGACGGTGGAGTCGAAGGCGATCGTGATTACGGCTCCTGCTTACCGAGCCGCGCCCCTGCTCAAATCATTGGATGAGGCTCTAGCTGCCGAGCTGGCCGAAATTCCCTACCCTCACGTGGCTGCCGTAACGTTGGCCTATCCTGCCGAAGCTCTACCCCAGCCATTTGCCGGATTCGGACAGCTCTTCCCCCGCAACCAAGGCATCCGTACTCTGGGCACTATCTGGACGTCCAGCCTGTTCCCCGGACGCGCTCCCGATGGCTATCAATGCACTCTCAGCTACATCGGCGGTGCCACCGACCCGGACATTGCCAAGCTGACCAATGAGGAGCTGGCAGATGTAGTGCATGGGGATTTGAGCAAAACTCTGTTGGTGACAGAGGCTAAACCGCGGGTGATGGGGGTACGGCGCTGGGAGCAAGCGATTCCGCAATATACCTTGGGTCACCGTCAGCGAATCGCTCGCATGAACGAGATTCTGGCCGACTATCCGGGGGTTGTATTGTGTAGCAACTACTTGGATGGAGTCTCGCTTGGGGATTGCGTGCGACGGGGTGAAGAGCGTGCCGCAGAGCTAGCCGAGTGGCTGACAAACGCTGAAGCTGCCTAACTCTCAGCATTGCCTTGTCCTAGAGTCAATCAGAGGCGTTCCATTTGACCCAATGCTTGTCACCGTTATCGAACGCTGACGAACCGTTCCTTTGCCATGGCTCTCAGCATGGCGATGTCTTCCTGGCGCGAGACAGATAGAGGAACCGTTTGGGCCATTTCCGAGCAAATCATTTCGGTCGTAAACGGCTTGTTAAGGTAAAGGGACTGATAGAGAGACGAAGTCACAGCCTGTTCGATCTCGGCTCCGCTGAATCCCTTGGATTCCTCAACCAGTACTGGCAGGTCGAATTCGGTCACTTCCTGCTTGCGCTTGCGTAAGTGGATCTCAAAAATTTGTCGGCGCTCATCGCGATCGGGCAGATCGACGAAGAAAATCTCATCAAATCGGCCCTTTCTTAATAGCTCTGGGGGCAAATTGGATAGGTCATTCGCTGTCGCTACCACAAATACCGAGGCGCTTTTCTCCTGCAGCCATGTGAGGAATGCCCCCAACATGCGCTTGCTGGTGCCCAGTTCATCATTACCGGTGCTGATGGCTTTCTCAATCTCGTCGATCCACAGGACGGCTGGAGCCATGACCTCTGCCATGGCGATCGCTTTATGGAAGTTCTTCTCCGACTCGCCCACGTACTTGTCATACACCTGTCCCAAGTCCAGCTTGAGCAGTGGTTGTTGCCATTCGCGAGCGATTGCCTTCACCGCCAAAGATTTCCCACATCCTTGCACCCCTACAATGCAAATTCCGCGAGGTGGACTGAGATTGAGGCTCTGAGCCGTCTTGGTAAAGCCCACTCGTGCCCGATGCAACCAACGTTTGAGCGACTGAAATCCTCCTAACTCCGAGAGATTATCGCTGGGAGGATAATATTCCAACATTCCTCGCGCCCGCACCATCTCAGCTTTTTGCTGCTGAATTGTGCGAATGTCATCGCGGCTTAACTTGCCATCCACTAGTGTGGCGTAGGTAATAGCCCGTCGGGCACAGTCCAACGTCATGCCATTTAACGCTCGTAGCAGCTCTTCAATCTCGTTCGGTTGCAGTTTCATTTCCGTTTTGTGCTGGGTTCTCAGTCGACTCACCACCGACCTGAGCAAAGCTCTTAACTCGTGATAATCCGGTAATGGCATTTCCCAGCGGGCTACTAGGCTTTCCAGTTCTGCTGGTATTTTGAGCTCGGCATCTACCAAAACCAGTACCGATCGCCCACCTGTATATTTCTGCGCCACCTCCCGAAACAGGCGAATGTCAAACGCACCTGTCAGATGCTTGGAGAAGTCTTTCAGGATATAAATGCCTTCATTCGGCTGTTTGTAGAGGGTTGCCAATAGCTTGCTCGGCTCTTGAGTCCCGTTCATCCCCAGTTCATGAGGAGGGCGAGCGAGCCCGCGCGTAATTGACCACTCCATCAGAGGCAGGTGTAATTCGCTGGCAATACTGCCTATGACGGTCTGTACCCGCTCCTCTTCCACTGTTTCGACCGCCACCACCGAATGCAGGGATCGCATCAGGGTCTTCAGCTTGTGGGTGCAATCGGTAAGGCTCATGGCACAGGAAAGGGGGGCTAAGACTCTGGTAAAGCTTTCCCTCACTGTCTTGGTTCCCTGTCATCAGCACGATGCCGATCGATATAGCTTTCTGCAATCAGCTAGGGAGAATATTCTAGCCATTTTTCCCGGTAGATATAGGGTTTGAGCTGTCCTCGCACTCCAGACCTTACAGCGGATTGCAATAGCAAAATAATCGCAGAATGGATGCAGCAAGAAAATTTTCAACCACCAACCATTGTTGGCTGGCCAGAGTCACGAGTTCGGGCATTACTGATTCACCTGGCCCCATGGGTAGCATTAGATTTGTTCGTAGATCGGTGTGTAAGTAGGTTGTTTTAATTAAACAGAAAACGTTCGAGAGCCCGTCCATGCTGATTGGCCCGAGCCTCAATGCCAACAATGATGGCGTCAACGAGGTCAAGCTCATCATCAAACTGACGCCCGGCTA
>JBFRWD010000047.1:0-5274 GCA_051439425.1 Synechococcus sp. | reverse complement strand
AATCATGGCAGGAGGGCACGCAGTATCTTCCGCTATGGACTCGATCGCCTACGCTCGGTCATCCTCGACTTTCAGCATAAAAAATCACTCTTTCTACATGCTCTTGAGTTTTTGTCCTGTACTTAGCTAGGGAACATAACATTTTGAATATTTTGAAGCGTAGGCAGTAATGTGTCGAGCTCGCGCGAGACGCTAGGCTGAGGGATGCGAATTCTCAAGCTGGCGATATGAGCACCCTCAGGTCACAAGGTGTACAGCCTAGGAAAGACAAGCTGCAGCGGGGTTGGCAGTTTTGGATCGATCGTGGCGGGACGTTCACCGATATTGTGGCTCGGCAACCGGATGGCCAGCTTCAATTGCGAAAATTGCTTTCCGAGAATCCCGAACGGTACCAAGATGCGGCTCTGCAAGGTATTTGGGAGTGCTTGGGATTGGTCGATCGACCGATGACCGAGCAACCGACTCTTGCTGACTGTGGCTGGATTGAAGCCGTCAAGATGGGGACGACGGTGGCCACGAATGCGTTATTGGAGCGAAAGGGGGATCGCACGGTTTTCGCCGTGACGGGTGGGTTTCGGGATGTGCTGCGGATTGGTTATCAGAACCGACCGGATATTTTTGCTCGCGAAATAGTCCTGCCAGACATGCTGTACGAGCGGGTGGTAGAAATTCCCGAGCGGATGTCTGCCCATGGGGATGTTCTGCTGGTCTTGGATGAAGCTTTGGCACGGCGGCGGTTGCAAACTGCATTCGATGCTGGGATACGGGCGATCGCGATCGCGTTTGTACATGGTTACCGCTATCCAACTCACGAACAACGAGTGGCAGAGATTGCCACCGAGATTGGCTTTACCCAAATTTCGATGTCCCACGATGTCAGCCCGCTGATGAAACTGGTTAGCCGGGGGGACACGACAGTTGTAGACGCTTATCTGTCCCCCATTTTGCGGAGATACGTGAATCGAGTTGCAGCACAACTCGGCGATACCCAACTGATGTTTATGCAGTCGAATGGCGGGCTGACCGATGCCCGTAGATTTCGTGGCAAGGACAGTATTTTGTCCGGACCTGCTGGAGGTGTAGTTGGAGCCGTCAAAACTTGTGCAACAGCAGGAATTCACAAGCTGGTGGGATTCGATATGGGGGGAACCTCCACCGATGTCTGCCACTACAGCGGTGAATACGAACGCGCCTTTGAGACTGAAATAGCTGGGGTGAGATTGCGATCACCGGTCATGGCTATCCACACTATTGCTGCAGGGGGCGGTTCCATTCTTGAATTCGATGGCTGCCGCTATCGCGTTGGGCCGGACTCGGCAGGGGCGTATCCGGGGCCAGCTTGCTATCGAAACGGTGGACCTCTAACGGTTACGGATGCCAACGTCATGCTGGGCAAGCTTCAGCCGCAGTTTTTCCCTCACGTCTTTGGCCAGGCAGGGGATGGGTCGTTGGATGCCGATGTGGTGAAGCAGCACTTCGAGTTATTAGCCGATACGATTCGCGAGCAAACGGGAGATCGGCGATCGGCAGTGGAAGTCGCTGCAGGATTCGTGGCGATCGCTGTTGAGAAAATGGCCAATGCCATCAAGAAAATTTCCATTCAACGGGGACATAACTTGACTGAATATGCCCTCTGTTGCTTTGGCGGAGCCGGTGGACAACATGCCTGTGCGATCGCCACTTCTCTGGGCATCCCGAAAATTATCATTCATCCCTATGCCGGTGTGCTGTCAGCTTACGGAATGGGGTTAGCAGATTTACGGGTGTTGCAGGAAACAGCGGTTGAGGCCGAGCTGACTGTCGAGTTACTCACCCAGCTCATGAAAAGCGTACAGGTACTGGCAGACAAAGGACGCCGAGAACTGCAAGCGCAAGGGGTCGAGGCCGATCGGATTGAATGTGAGGCCAACGCACAGTTGAAATATGCGGGAACCGATGCACCTCTTCTGATTGAACTGGGAGAGCTAGATGGTAGAGAACAGAGGAATGCACTGAGAGAATTGGAGGCAATGCGATCTCGGTTTGAAACACAGCATTGTCAACGCTATGGGTTTGTCATGACTGACAAGGCACTGGTGGTGGAATCGCTATCGGTGGAATCCATCGGTTGTATGCCTCCCCCTAACGTTGTCGCAAGCAGCCCTCGAAAGGGAGATACGTTGGCTGCGATCGCCACGGTTCCGGTCTACGGCATCAGCACCATCTCTGGACCGAGCGCCTGGCATGAAACCCCCATCTTTCAACGAGAGACACTACAGGCGGGCGATCGCGTTACCGGCCCAGCCATTGTGATTGAATCGGCAGGCACCAACGTCATCGAGGAAGGTTGGCAAGCAACCGTTACCAAGCGTCTCGATCTCATCTTGACAGCCTCGTCAAACGCAACAGTAAACCGCACCACAATTCCCCGCAGTATCAGCATTGATGCGGCCCCCGACCCAGTGTTGCTGGAGATTTTCAATAATCTATTTCGGGCGATCGCCGAAGAAATGGGCATCGCTCTACAAAACACCAGCTATTCGGTCAACATCAAAGAACGCTTAGATTTTTCCTGCGCCCTATTCGACGCTAGCGGCCAGCTTGTCGCTAACGCTCCTCATATTCCTGTCCATCTGGGTTCTATGAGCGAGAGCGTGCAAAGCTTGATGCGGGCGAAAGGCGATCGGTTGCATACCGGTGATGTCTATGTCCTCAATAACCCCTACAACGGTGGCACTCATCTTCCCGATATCACGGTCATTACCCCAGTATTCGATGAAGCCGGTAGGTCAATTCAGTTTTATGTTGCCTCTCGCGGTCATCATGCCGATGTTGGTGGGATTACTCCTGGCTCGATGCCCCCTAACAGCACGACAGTCGAAGACGAAGGCATTTTGCTGGACACTGTCCTACTGGTTTCTCAAGGTACGTTTCGCGAATCAGCCCTCCTCGATTTACTCACTAGCACCCCCTATCCCGCCCGAAATCCCGCCCAGAATATTGCTGACCTGAAAGCACAAATTGCCGCCAACGAACGTGGAGTGCAAGAACTACGCAAACTGGTGAATCACTACGGTGTGGACACTGTGCAAGCGTATATGGGTCACGTACAAGCGAATGCAGAAGAATCGGTTCGGACGGCGATCGCCACTCTTGTTGCAGCACAAACTCGAAATGTCTCGCCACAGTCCTCTGTTTATGCCATGGATGACGGCAGCCAAATTGAAGTGCAAGTCACCCTGAATGCCAATGCTCGCTCGGCTCGCATCGATTTCACCGGTACGTCCCCTCAGCTATCTAGCAACTTCAACGCTCCTCTTGCCGTCACGAAAGCCGCCGTCCTCTATGTCTTTCGCACGCTAGTCGATGACGATATCCCCCTCAATGCTGGCTGCCTTTCCCCTCTAGAAATAGTCATTCCCAGTGGGAGTATGCTCAACCCCAACTATCCTGCTGCTGTTGTTGCGGGAAACGTAGAAACCTCTCAAGCAATTGTGAATGCTTTGTATGCTGCGTTGGGAGTTATGGCTGCCGGACAAGGAACCATGAATAATTTCACATTTGGGAGCGATCGCTTTCAGTACTACGAAACCATTTGCGGTGGGTCGGGTGCTGGCCCTACATTTGCGGGTACCGATTCTGTCCAAACCCACATGACCAACTCGCGACTGACCGATCCGGAAGTACTGGAATGGCGGTTCCCCGTGGTGCTCAAAGAGTTTGCTATTCGAAGCAACAGCGGAGGCAGTGGTCGCTATTGCGGAGGGAATGGCGTCATCCGCAAACTAGAATTTTTGGAGCCCGCTACAGTTGCCATCCTGTCCGGCCACCGGCTTGTGGAACCACCGGGATTGGCAGGAGGGGGAAACGGTAAAGTGGGCAGCACCCGTGTGGAACGTCACGATGGCTCTGTCATTCATCTCAAGAGTTGCGATTGCCTGCAAGTCAACGCCGGTGACATGGTTGCAATTGAAACACCAGGGGGTGGAGCGTACGGTAACGTGACTCAGTGACGGACAGACTGATGTTAGAAAATGCTGCCCCAACAAGGAAGGACAGCAATTGTACGGAGTGGAATAACGTACGCTTTCAGTCAATCAATCCCAACCCAAGAACTCCTCATAACTTCTAAAGAGAATCTTGGGCAAATCTTCAGGCATTCTTCAGGAAAACCAGCCAGCCTGATAGCAGAGCGATAATGGTGCTATGCGGTAGACGGTTTTCCATTGCCACGTTAGAATCCTGGCGCTGTAAGTGATTGCGGTCTCTGCAAGCTTGCTCACTACGATTGTCGCCCCAGTTTGATGCATTACCTTGAGTGGTTTGCAGCCAAGTGCGAGCCGTTGCCCAAAGCAAAATGGTCGGGGAAGATGAATGTGGCAAGCCAGAAATGCAATAGCCAAGCGTGCAACGATAGATAGAGGGCTGAGGTGAGCTATGAGTGACGAGAACAACGTGAACAACAAAGGGTCGAACATTATTGTTTCGAACACCCAAGAGCTGTGGGATTACAAGGCAGATCCGGCCTATGCCGAGGCTGTAGCCAAAACGACGGAATATGTGTCTGGTGTCATTGACATTATGGCTCTGGTCATTTTCTTTGTGGGCAAATCTTCGGTCGCAACGTTCCACTGGCTTGCGGAAACCGGCACTCAGGCAATCTCTTTAGGCAATCAAGCAAACGAGCTGTATTACGAAAAAGGGTTGAACGAGAAAGTCGATCGCTTAGTCAGCGCAGTCCGTGGCAGAATTGATGATTTTCGCGAGTCTCGCTCTACCGTATACACCCTAGACGATGCATCTGTGTCTACCGAGCCCGATAATCATGTTGAGAGCGAACAAGGTGGCATGGCAGCATAGTCATCGATCGATTTCCCTGGTTTGGGGAGATCTTGTTTTTCGAGGAACCCTCGTCTGGTGACGAAAATTTGGATCGCTAGCGTGCTGTGCTGATTGGCGTATAGAGGTGCAGCACGTTTTGCGCGTTCAAAATCCCGATTCTCAACGCGCCCAGGGTAATGGCTACAATTCTTGTCATCGACGACGACATCACCATTCAACTGACTCTCAAGCGTATTTTGCTGAAGCAGGGATACGAGGTAGAGATTGCATCGGATGGCGAGGCTGGCTTAGAGAAGGCGATCGCTCTGACTCCTGCTGTGGTTGTCTGCGATTGGATGATGCCCGGGATGAAGGGGCCTGAAGTGTGTCATCGGGTGCGAGATTGTCCGAAATTGTCTGCCACTTTTTTTATCCCTGTCTCTTATACACAACTCCGAGCCCACGAGACCCATC
>JBFRWD010000046.1:0-46010 GCA_051439425.1 Synechococcus sp. | reverse complement strand
CCCAGGAAGCTAGCATACTTTATGCATCCCAACCCCGTTACGAGCACCTTATGATTCGAGAAAGACAGTAAATCGCAAAAGGACAAGCGGCATGTCTTTAATTGCAGACCTGTTGGAATCGCCGTCGAACCTGGCACCTTCTTCGAAGTTCACATTGCTAAACGGCATCATTTACATGTCTGCGGGGGCTTTGCTCCTGATCTGGCCGGGTGCAGTGCAAACTCTTCTTTTGGATTCGGAGTTTGTGGGTAGGGAAGCAGCCTTAGTGCGGGTTCTGGGTATGACCGTCACCGTTATTGGTTGGTTCTACTTCTTTGGTGGCAGAGCAAGCAGCAGGCAAATTGTGGCTGCGTCGGTACTGGATCGAATTGTCCTGGTCCCCCTCGTTCTTGTTCCCCTAGCAATGTCCGGCATCTTCCCGCACATGCTCGCAATGTTCGCAATTCTCGATCCTGTGTTGGCTCTTATCGCCTGGTACCTGCTCATCCGAGAAAAAAGCGATCCCAACTGACACCGAGATCGCTGCATAACAAATCGATGTACGGGGCCTAATGCTGCCGGTTCGCTTCTGTCAGTAGAATCGGAGGACCGCCTGAGCTCGCTAATCAATAGGCTTCTGCAGTCCTTCAGTTCTTTGGAGGAAATGGAGGCTATTGACTTGCGAGAGCGAGAATCAATCTGGCTACAGCGAGTCGATCGTTAGCCCTAACCATTCACTGTAGGGGATGCCAAACTATCGTTCTTCGATCTCAAAATTTATATGGTAGCGCTGAGCTCAAGGACAATATGCAAACAAGGAGTTATGAGAGCTGTTAAAGAGAGAGGTTATTCGAGTCAAGACACTCTTGGTTTGAGGCAAGTATGGCGATTAGTATTCGTATGCTTTTTCTGTCAAATATTTAAAAATAATCTAATTGTACTCTCCAGGAAGATCGGTTTTCTTAACAGTAACCTTGCCAATTTTTTTGCCTGACATTCTCAATAATTCATCACCTGAAAATTCATAACCAAGTTTTAGAGCTATACGCGCTACATCATCTGCTGTTGATTCAGCGACAACCTCTTTTGTTAGGTCGGGTTCCGACTGCATTTTCTTTAAAAAAGCTTCGAGTTGCTCTAAAGACATATTTACAACTCCTATTCTTGCTAGTGGCTCGAATACTAAACAGAAAAACTATTGTGATTCGTAAATAAATTCTACTGTTCTTTCGAGGTATAAGCAATGATTGTAACTACCCGAAGACTAGATATATTTTTTAAGAAAGGGCATAACAATGGCAATTGAGATGGATTTACCTTCCGCGGTGTTCGTTTGTGGTTGATAGCACAAGCCTCCCCCCACTCCGGCAAGCCCCTGACTGCGAGCGTTAGCCTCGAAGACATTACGCATCAAGTAACTGGTGATCTATGGGGCTAAAAGTCTCTGTTTTTATCGCAACAAGCCTCGACGGCTACATCGCACGCACAAATGGTGACCTTGATTGGCTCGACGCTGCCAACGTGACTGTCCCGGCAGGTGAAGATTGCGGCTATCGATCGCTGATGCAAACAGTCGACACCCTGATCCTGGGCCGCAAGACATACGAAAAAGTGCTTTCATTTGGCCCGTGGCCATACGGTGAAACACCCACGATCGTGTTGAGCAGCAATCCCATTACATTCCCAGACGGAATCCCGGACACCGTTACCCACTCATCTGAAGACCCAAGCACATTATGCAAACGGCTATCGCGCAATGGCATCAATCACATCTACATTGACGGCGGTAACACGATTCAGCGGTTTCTCTCAGCAGGGCTTGTCGATGAACTAACAATAACTATTATTCCAATCTTGCTTGGGGAGGGCATCTCACTGTTTGGTTCGTTGAAGACTGATATAACTTTGTCTTGTATTGACGCAAAGCGGTATGAGTTTGGGTTCGTCCAGCTAAAGTACTGTGTTAAGAAGGATGCATAATAATGCAATGAACCGAAATCACACAATCGAGCGGTTTTTGAATGGATAATCAGCGATCGCGACTCAGTTATCTCGAACGTTAGCCACCTAATAATATTAGTGCTTGAGTGAGACTATCTTGACTGACTTCAAGGCTGTAGAAAAGAGAACGCAAGAAGTATACGAACGTAACGCTGTAGCCTTTGACAGTCAGAGGTCTAAGAATTTACACGAGCGAAAATGGCTTGACCGATTTACCCAATGTCTTCATCAAGGAGCCCGCATCCTCGATCTCGGATGTGGTTCTGGGGAACCGATAGCCAGCCATTTCATCTCAAGTAATTTCCGAGTAACAGGCGTTGATTTCTCAAGTTCTATGCTTGAGATTGCAATGCAGTGTTTCCCAGGAAACACATGGTATCTGTGCGATTTGCGAAAGGTAGATTTGGCTGAAAGTTTCGATGGACTTATTGGCTGGAATAGCTTCTTTCTCCTCACACCTTCAGATCGGCTGATTACACTGCGAAGGGTTCTGCTGCTCGTCATACCAGACTGCGAGAAAAGGCATTTGACTACGCTTTTATATTGAAAATCCTCGCCGCTAGTGAGGAGGTTTCTGCATGACTGAAACCATAGCTATTGCCTTGGTTTCAGTCAATGGGAAGGAAGGAGGCAAATTCATAAAAATCAGCCTCAAGGTTAATTACTCCTTGAGGGCCTCCGTTCGCGCTCGCACTCGTTCGCCAGCGGCGATGAGCCCATTTACGAGCGTTTGAATCTTGAGGCGACTAAAATCGCAGATCGAATCTCTCCAACAACCGTGACACAACACCTGCTCTTATCCTTTAAGCGTTGGCCTGTGACTCCATGACGGGGCACTTGCTGTGGCTGCCATCTGTGGTAACAGACCTTGAGACTTTTGGGCTCATCAGGGATGAGTTTGAATGAACGACCGCAAAACCATCTCCTGTTTTTTCTTATTGCGGCAATCCTGCTTGAGGGGCTCCTCCTGGTTAATAGTGGCCTCATTTCCTGGCTGGCCTCCGCCCCACACACATCGAATGAACTGCGCGAGATCGTTGCCGATTGGCGAACTGCCTTGAGTTGCCCTCGTCACCACCATCCTTTGGTTGGCATATTCATGGTTTCGTGTTGGTGCGAAGAAGACAAAGTCCACGAATCAAAGAACCCGACGTCGCTAGCACTCTTGCGATGGGATGAGTCCTAAAACCAACCCAAAGCAAAGTTTCACAAAAGGCTCGCTGCAGCGACCCCGTTAGTCCGACTCTGCACTCAAGAGAGGGTTTAGGACAAGGGCCACTACTGGCTTAATCATGTTCTTTCAGTTGTGGCAGTCATTTCGCTTCTAACCGTGATGGATATGAACTTTTCAGGAGCGATCGTCCAAGCATAGATGCTGTCACCGACAATTGGAATATCCAGTTTCCTACATAGAGAACAGTCCTCTCTGCATCTGTGCCAACCCATTCAACCCAACACCAGCAACGGCATCCGATTTCTCAACCCTTGAATGCCAACACTAAACGACTATTGCGAATTCAAGTCCAAGGAATCGTTCAGGGCGTGGGATTTC
This sequence comes from Synechococcus sp., assembly GCA_051439425.1. Lineage (GTDB taxonomy): Bacteria > Cyanobacteriota > Cyanobacteriia > Thermostichales > PCC-7336 > PCC-7336. The sequence goes on along the minus strand of JBFRWD010000046.1, from coordinate 42,478 downwards.
GGCCCTTCGTCTATCGCCTGGCCTCGGAATTGGGACTGACAGGATGGGTGTGCAATAGCGATCGCGGCCTAGACATCGAAATAGAAGGAGAAATCTCCCAACTGACAGCATTTCAAGAACGACTGTTGCAGGATCGGCCGCCCCATTCCCACCTTGCGGGTCTCGACTCAACCTGGCTCGATCCCTGCAACTACGAGCGCTTCGAGATCCGTGCCTCCCATTCGGATACATCATCGAAATCAGCCTGGTTGCTGCCAGACCTAGCCACCTGTGCCGACTGCCTCCAAGAATTGTTTGACCCCAGCGATCGCCGCTATCGTTACCCCTTCATCAACTGCACTCACTGCGGTCCCCGCTACAGTATTCAAACCGTTCTCCCCTACGATCGCCCCAACACCACCATGCGAAGCTTTCGCATGTGTCTGGAATGTCAGGAAGAGTACGACAGCCCCAACAACAGACGATTTCACGCTCAACCCAATGCCTGTCGCATCTGCGGGCCGCAGTTGGAGCTACTGGACAAGCAGGGACAACCGATCTCGATGGCTTCCGGTAGCGATCCGCTCCGGGAAGTGGGCGATCGCATTCGAGGCGGGGACATCATCGCCCTCAAGGGATTGGGGGGCTTTCATCTGGTGGTCGATGCGCGGAATGAGGCCGCAGTCCAACGACTGCGCGATCGCAAGTACCGACCCAGTAAACCATTAGCAGTAATGTATCCCAGCCTGGAGATACTTAGTCAGGACTGCTGCATATCACTTACTGAGAAGGAGCAGCTGCTGTCTGCAGCTGCTCCGATTGTCCTCTTGACGCCACAGGCTAATCCCCAAATCCGTCTGGCAGCTTCGATCGCCCCCCATCAATCCACGCTGGGGGTGATGTTGCCCTACACTCCACTGCACCATTTGCTGTTGGCCGAACTGGGCTTCCCGATCGTCGCAACCAGCGGTAATCGTTCAGGCGAACCAATCTGTATCGATAACTCGGAAGCGCTCGCCAACCTCGGTTCTATCGCAGATGCCTCCCTCGTCCACAACCGCCCCATTGCTCGCCCCGTCGATGATTCTGTGGTGCGCGTAATGGCCGATCGTGCAGTTCCCATCCGACGAGCCAGAGGGTACGCCCCCGTTCCCCTCCAGCCATCATCAGCTGAGGACTTACCTTGTTTACTGGCAGTGGGCGGTCACTTGAAAAATACCGTGGCACTGTCTCTCCCCGATCGAATTCTGGTTAGCCAGCATTTGGGGGATTTGGACACAGCAGAAACAGTGGAACGAGTCCGTGAAACGGTTACCAATTTCCTGCATTTATACGGTGCAAGCCCAACCGCGATCGCCTGCGATGCCCATCCCGATTACGCCTCAACCCAGCTAGCACACCACCTCGGAAAGTCACTGCAGGTTCCTGTTATCCCCATTCAACACCACTACGCCCACATCCTTTCCGCAATCGCCGAGCACCATTTGGAACCACCCGTTTTAGGCGTGGCTTGGGACGGCAACGGGTACGGATTGGACGGCACGGTTTGGGGGGGAGAGTTTTTAGCTGTTCCCGACCGAGAGGGATTCGATCGAGTAGCCCACCTGCGGTCGTTTTCTCTACCGGGAGGCGATCGCGCCGCACGAGAACCGCGCCGCTCGGCGTTGGGACTGCTCTACGAAACCTTTGGAGATAGTGCATTTGGCATTGACAATGCTGCATTGCGGGCGTTTTCAGACAGCGATCTCAAGCTGCTGACCACCATGTTGCGGCGACAGGTCAACTCACCGCGAACATCTAGCGTGGGGCGATTATTCGATGCGTTCGCCGCGATCGTCGGCCTCTGTCAGCAATCTACATATGAAGGAGAGGCCGCCATGCAGTTTGAGTCTGCGATTGCTGGGCCCAATACAACCGGACGATATCCCTACACACTGACTTCACAGGACAATGGCCCTCTCTTGCTAGATTGGGAGCCCATGTTGCAAGCAATTTTGGCAGACTTGGACCAACCCATCGGCCAGATCTCTGCTAGGTTCCACAACACTCTGTCAGATGCGATTGTGGCGATCGCTCGTCGTGTCGGCATCTCTCAGGTACTTTTAACGGGAGGCTGTTTCCAAAACCGGTATCTATTGGAGACCAGCATTCGCGGTTTGCAAGCGGCTGGATTCACCCCTCACTGGCACCAAAACATTCCGTCCAATGACGGAGGGTTGGCAGTCGGTCAAATCTTGGGGGCTACCTGGAAATTGCAGCATCGTTCGCCCGGAGGAGCGCCATGTGTCTAGCCGTTCCCGGCCAAATTATCAGCATTGTCGAGTCTTCAATGTCAGACGATCTCGATGGCCTCTATCGGATGGGAAAGGTGCGATTTGGCGGAGTCGTTAAGCAGGTCAGTTTAGCCTACGTGCCGGAAGCTGCGGTAGGGGATTACGTCGTCGTCCACGTAGGTTGTGCCATTGCCACAATTGACGAGGATGAAGCTCAACAAACCTTACAGGTCTTGAGCCAACTGCGCGCACAGATGGAGGCATGAGTACCCGATGAAATACCTCGATGAATATCGCAACGCCGATGCCGTTCGTCACCTCAGTCAAGCGATCGCCAATCTCGTCACCCGCCCCTGGACCCTGATGGAAATTTGCGGCGGCCAGACTCACGCCATCGTCAAATACGGACTCGACGCTCTCCTACCGGCAGACATTACCCTAATTCACGGCCCCGGCTGCCCTGTCTGCGTCACAGCTGCCGAAACCATCGATACGGCGATTGCCTTCGCCCAGTTACCCAACGTCATTCTCTGTTCCTACGGCGATATGGTGCGAGTTCCTGGCAGTCCAGATCGCGGCGACCTGCTTGGAGCGAAGGCACTGGGCGCGGATGTAAGGGTACTGTACTCGCCACTGGATGCTCTCAATATCGCCAACAGTAATCCGGATAAGAATGTGGTGTTCTTCGCGATCGGCTTCGAAACCACGGCCCCCGCCACTGCATTAGCCGTTTATCAGGCAGCACAACAGAACCTCTCAAATATCTCGTTCCTGGTCTCCCACGTCCGAGTTCCCCCCGCAATGGAGGCCATTCTGTCTTCACCGGATAGCCGCACGCAAGGATTTTTGGCGGCGGGACATGTCTGTACGGTGATGGGCTATCGGGAATACGAAGCGATCGCTGCCAGATACCACGTGCCAATTGTGGTCACAGGATTCGAGCCGGTGGATATCTTGCAAGGGATTTATCGATGCCTGCTGCAATTGGAAGCAGGCAAGGCCGAAGTTGAGAATCAATATGCTCGTACTGTGCGGGAGCGGGGAAACGAGGCCGCTCAAGGCTTGATGAAAACAGTGTTTGAAATCGTGCCTCAACATTGGCGGGGATTAGGAGACATTCCGGCCAGTGGTTTGGGGTTGAAGCCAGAATTCTACGCCTACGACGCTTGTCGCAAGGGATTGCTGAGCAGCGATCGACTCTCCCAACGTACATCCCCTTCAGACTGCATCAGCGGCCAGATTTTACAGGGAATTCGTAAGCCCCATACCTGTCCGGCATTTGGAACTCGCTGCACTCCCGAGCATCCACTGGGGGCTCCGATGGTGTCTTCCGAAGGTGCTTGTGCTGCCTATTACCGCTACCGCAAAACCTCTCTATCACTTGCTGGTGTTAGTCATTTGTCAGGCTGACTCTGATGAATGCCATCTCTTGGCACAGACATTGCGGTCTCCCTGAAAGACAGTATGGCGGCGTAACAAGAAGGATAATCTGTCTGTCTTGAGCTTATTGAGAGTATCAACTTATTTTTTACGCTTCCGACTGTCTTATCGCGAGACCAAGCTAGCTATACTTAGCGACGTGATTGCGGTTCTGAAACTCAATGGCCAAAGTATTAATCATTGGTGCGGGTGGCGTCGGCCAGGTCGTAACCCACAAGTGCGCCCAAATGTCAGAGACCTTTTCCGACATCATGTTGGCCAGCCGCACGGAAGAGAAATGCCGCAAGATTGCTGCTCAACTCGATCGCCCCATTGCAACCGCCCAAGTGGATGCCGATAACGTTCCAGAACTGGTGGAACTGATTCGGCACACCAACCCTCAGTTGATTATCAACGTGGCGTTGCCCTATCAAGACCTGACCATTATGGATGCCTGCTTGGAAACGGGAGTTCACTACCTAGATACCGCCAATTACGAACCGCTGGATACTGCCAAGTTCGAGTACAAATGGCAGTGGGCTTATCAGGAGCGATTTAAACAGGCAGGGTTGATGGCATTGTTGGGATCTGGGTTCGATCCGGGAGCAACGAACGTATTCACCGCCTATAGTGCCAAGCACTACTTTGACGAGATTCACGAGCTCAATATCATCGACGTAAATGGTGGAGATCACGGTTATCCGTTTGCCACCAACTTCAATCCAGAAATCAACATCCGCGAAGTGACGGCAGAGTGCCGCCATTGGGAACATGGCCGTTTTGTTACGACTCCTGCCATGTCGATGCAGCAGTCATATGCCTGCCCGGAAAAAGTGGGAACTTACACCAGTTATCGCATGTATCACGAAGAGCTAGAGTCCCTGACCAAGCACTATCCCACGTTGACCAAAGCTCAGTTTTGGATGAGCTTTTCAGATAACTACCTCAAACACTTGGAAGTACTCGGCAATGTGGGCATGACGGGCATCGAGCCAATTTCCTTCCAGGGGCAAGACATTGTCCCGATTCAGTTTCTTAAAGCCCTGTTGCCCGATCCTTCTACGCTGGGGCCGCGCACAGTCGGGAGGACTTGTATTGGCTGCGTTGTGAAAGGGATTAAAGATGGTGCTTCAAAAACCGCGTATGTCTACAACATCTGCGATCATCAAGCAGCCTACCAAGAGGTACAGTCTCAGGCGATTTCATATACAACTGGAGTCCCGGCGGCGATTGGGGCAAAGCTGATGGCTGACGGGACGTGGATGCAGCCGGGGGTGTGGAATATCGAGCAGTTGGATCCCGATCCATTTATGAACTACATGAACCAATACGGACTGCCCTGGACGGTGATTGAAGATCCCGACTTTGTCCTGAAGTGAGTTGCCGCTTCAGGCCTCAAGACCCCACCCTCTCTTACAGTTGCAGTGATAAATAGCCAGTCATTCTTAGGATTCGATCCCTCCCGGGTTCCGTCCCCGTGTTTCGTGGTGGACCAGGAGGCCGTCCGACTAAATCTGGAGATCCTGGCACGAATTCAGGCAGAGTCCGGAGCCAAGGTGTTGATGGCCCTGAAAGCGTTTTCGATGTTTAGTTTGGCTCCGCTAATTTCGAAGTACTTATGCGGGACTTGTGCCAGCGGCTGGCACGAAGCTCGACTGGGGGCAGAGGAATTTGGTGGAGAAGTGCATACCTTTTCGGCAGCATATTCTGCAGAGGACTTGCATAAGATTCTGCAGATTTCTGACCATGTTGTTTTTAACTCCTTCGGGCAGTGGCAGCGGTTTCAGCCGATGATTCAGCAGGCTCTGAAAGTGCGATCGCAGCTCAAGTTTGGCTTGCGAGTCAATCCCATGCATTCGGAGGGCGCGACCCCGATTTACGATCCGTGCGTACCTGGGTCGCGACTCGGTATTCCCAAATCTGAATTTGACGGACAGGATTTAACCGGGCTAAGCGGATTGCATTTTCACACCCTGTGCGAACAAGATTTCCCCCCTCTATCCCGCACGCTCGATGTAATTGAAGACCAGTTTGCGGACTGGCTACCCATGTTGGAGTGGGTGAATTTTGGTGGGGGGCACCTCATCACGCGCAAGGGCTATCAGATTGATGCATCGATCGACCGAATTCGAGCCTTTCAAGCACGGTATGGGGTGCAAGTCTATCTAGAGCCGGGGGAGGCGATCGCCATCCATACCGGTGTATTAGTCTGCGAGGTGTTGGATGTGGTGCGGAACGACATCGACATCGCGATTCTGGATACCTCTGCCACGTGCCATATGCCCGACACTCTTGAAATGCCTTATCGGGCTGAGGTGTTCGGTGCGGGAAATGCTGGAGACAAAGCATCGACCTATCGATTGGGAGGGCTAACCTGTCTGGCCGGCGATGTCATGGGGGACTACAGCTTCGATGCTCCCTTGCGCATCGGCCAACGGTTGATGTTTGACGACATGGCCCACTACACGATGGTAAAAACTACGACATTTAACGGTACTAAGTTACCGGCGATCGCCATTTGGGATTCATCCACAGACAAATTGCGCGTGGTCAAAACCTTCGGCTACGAGGACTTCAAAGCAAGGCTGTCATAAGCTCAAACAGCTCCAATATTGTCATAGGTGTTGCAAACTTTGGAGAAACTGAAGAGAGATGGTAGTGTGAACCCCTGTGCTTCCCTTGATTAGCGACCGTATGCCAGCCGATACTCCATTCAAATGCAGTCACTTCCCTCCGCCGATCATCATCATGGCAGTGAGGTGGTACTTGAGGTATTGACTGAGTTTTAGAAAGGAGCAGCTGGTTGGTGTTGCTCGGGGTGACGTCATTGCTCAGATAAACTTCATCCATCAGCCCTTTGGGATTGCTGTATAACAATCCAACAGCTGCGAAAGGTCCTTGTCACTCAACACTTTTCTGCAACAGAACCAGAGTATCAATTAACCTCATCCTATTTCGACCTAAATATATTTGGCGTTGCATACTGTAGTGATGAAATGTCCAAGATGCGAATCGAGCAATTGCTCAAAGAACGGTCACAAGAGTGGCAAGCAGCGCTACATCTGCAAACAGTGTCGTCGCCAATTTATAGAGTCCTATAGTCAGCGAGGCTACAGCGACGAGGTCAAACGTCACTGCCTAAAACTCTATGTCAATGGAATGGGGTTTAGAGCCATTGAACGGTGCACAGGGGTTAATCACAACACAGTGATTAAGTGGGTCAAGCGAGGAGCCGACTCCCTTCCTGATGCCCCTCCCCCCGAGCAGATTCCAGAATTAGCCCAATTGGATGAGCTTCAAACCTTTGTCGGGTCGAAAAAAACAAGCGATGGTTGTGGATAGCCGTAGATGGTAAGCGCTCCGGTATCCTGGCCTGGCAACTAGGTGAGCGGAGCTTGGACACGTTCTGGCCCTTGTGGTTGTTGGTTCGAGGCTGGCAATGTTTTCTCTACATCACGGATGGATGGCCAGTTTACGCTTGCTGTATTGACGACGGCGACCATCTGGTGAGCAAAACAGCCATGTATCGGGTGGAAGGGGAGAACACTAGGCTGCTGCATTACTTGGCCCGATTGGGTCGTAAGACTCTCTGCTATTCCAAGTCAGAAGTTATGCTCAAATACTCGATTCGATTGCTGCTGCACTTTCTTCGATATCGCGACCTTCCTACTCCATCAGCCCCTTAATGTGCAACGCCAGTTTCTCCTCCCCCATCGCCTACTATCACGCGAATCACCTGAGAGTCTGTCTGCCCTTCCGAATCGGTGACCGTTACTTCAACTTCATAGATATTGTCGCGATTGGCATCTGATGGTGAATTTACGTCTGGAGGACTGACAAATGTCAGTAGACCGGTACTGCCGCTGGTAGTAGCATCAACCCGAAAGTTTTGGCGATCTGCTCCTCCGGTAATGCTGTAGAGCAGGCCCGATCGCTCTTCATCAACATCGTCCACCGCATCAATATCGAGGGCGATTACTTGCTCGTCAGGAACAGTAGCCGCGGGTACGGAGATAATTTGCGGTGAACCAGACGGACGCACTTGGATGTCTAGGCGATCGGTATCGGTTCGATTGGCAGAATCTTTGACAGTGACATCAACTTCGTAGATATTGTCGCCATCGGCATCGTTAGGGGAATTGAATACTGGTGACGTTCTGAAGCGCAGAACCCCGTTGGCATCCACCTTGAAGCGATCGCGATCGGCCCCACCAGAAATGGTGTACGCCAGGCCATTACCTTCGCTGTCTCCATTAGGAGCACTAGTTTGTAGATCGAGAACCTGTCGTTGATTTTCAACAATGCTGAGTGGTTCTCGGGCAATTAAGGTGGGGGCAGAGCCCAGTGACGGAGGGAAGTGTTGGAAGAAGTCGCATGTATCCAGCGGATCGGCGGTCTCGTTACCGGTAAGTAAGTAGAACACCATCCCTGCATCAGAGGCATCGTTGCTCGCCCGTCTGCCATCGTTATTGCTCATCAGAGCGCGCACTTCTTGGAGGATTGGGTCTGAGGTGCTGTCCAAGCATTCCCATAAGGAGCTATTGAAGCCTAAGTCTCCGGATTTATCGGGGCCATTTTGATTGGGAATTGCGATGCGGTTGAGTTCAGGAAAGTCTCGAAGAATGTCAGCTTGATTTCGAGCGAAGGATACACCCCTCCGTGTGGCCAGGTTGTGCGTTTGATTGAAAGTGGAGGAACCGTGGGATACCACTGTGATGTTTGACAGATTCTCAGGAGTAACCCGTTCTAGCGCTCGATAGGTTGCTTCCAGAGGGCCGCCTTCCAAAATCAACACTCGTTGTCCCGAATTGAGAATATCAACCAGCTTTTGCGTAGTCCATTCGATTCCCGATTGATAGTCGTAGGTTTGGATGCCTAACTTCTCGGCAAATGCCGCACTGGTGCGCATGACTTCAACTTGATTGAACTCATTGAATAACTCTCCTCGTCGAGTGTTGTTGGGCTCGCCCAAGTTGTTGTTATAAAAAAACGTCGTCCGATCCTGCAACCCTGCAGCACTTATAAGCGCGGCCTGAATCACCAAGGCCGAAATGTCATCCACATCATTGGCATTACCGTCGTTATGGGTAATGAAGTGGTCGAATTGATTGGTTAAAAAAAACTCGGAGATAACAGTAATGGCCAGATCTTGAGTGCTTGCCAGACCGTCCGAGTCGCTAGCGACTACTTGCAGTTCGTACGTAAAATCGCCATTGCCATCTTCAGGGGTCGCAACCTGTGGTGCCTGTACAAAGCTGACCACGCCTGTTCTGGCATCAATTTGGAAGCGATCGCAATCGGCTCCACCAATAATGCTGTAAGTTAGCCCTGCTGCTTCAGAATCGAGATCGATGTCAATGCTATTGACGATCGCCGGAACGGTATTGCCGCCCCATTTCTGCTTATCGGTGACCGTGACTGAGAGGTTCTGAGTATCTGTCAGCCCTCCCGAATCGGTAACGGTCACCTCAACCGCATAGATATTATTCGAGTTAGCATCTGATGGTGCTTCTAAATCGGGAAGCAAATTGAATAAAAGTATCCTCGTATTGGCATCATTCGAGAACAGTTCATCGTCGCCATTGCCCCTAAGTCGATATGTTAAACCTGCCCCTTCGGAGTCGCGATCGTCGGTGGCATTAACGTTAATGGCCAATACCCTGTTTTCCGGCACCGCGACCGTATTGTTGGTTGCGATCGTCGGGAGTAGGTTTGCTGTGCCTTCATCAACGTCACTGGCGGCAATAGCAAACTGTCGGACATCCTGCAACCCCTCGGAGTCCGTAACGGTGACCTTTACGTTATGGGTTTTATCGGCTCCACTATCGGTCGGATTTTCAAAATCAGGCGGGGAGATAAATGATAGCAACCCAGTGTTGGCGTTCATGTTGAACAGCTCCCCATCAACTATTCCTTTCAGAGCATAGGTCAGTCCAGCCCCCTCGGAATCGCTGTCGTCTGTTGCGTTGATGTCGAGTACTTCAGTACTGCTCTCCGTTACGGTGACGCGATCGCTGCTTGTAATCGTGGGGGGGATATTCGGCGGAACATCCCCAATCGTAAGAGATAACAGGATAATACCCAGCACATCGCCACCTCGACGGTTCTCGGAATATAGCGTTAGCTCAAGGATGCTTTGTCCGGATGGAATAGTGCCGCCAGGACGAAAACCGCGTCGACTGTCTTTGAATAAAGCATAGGGCGCCACATTGTCAAGATGGGTTACTTGACCATTGTTCAAATTGAGAAAAATGCTTTCAACTTGTCCGAACAAAGGACTGCTGGAGGGGATTGTCGCCGAAATAGGCAGATTTCGCCCTTGAATAAGACTGGCTAGAATTTGGGTGCTGTCCTCAATGAGGGCAATTAATTTTTTTTATTGGCATCGAAAAGGCCAACCTGAATTGACTGCATCTGAATACACCAAGCTATGGGAAATGAAGTGACAGATGGTATAGAAAAGCGGGCGCTACTGCGAAAAGCAGCGCCAGAATGTGTAGAGGCTTCGAATGCCGAGTATGCAGGCAATCACGATTTCTCGCGTGATTTCTTACCTTGCCAGCGAGACCAAAGCAATCAATTTGCCAGACCTAAGGTTTTTTATTAAGAATTACTCAGTACATGGCGTGACACGGAAGCAAAAAGTGTTTTCCGAGAGCACATCAAGTATTCATAAGCATCCAAACCATTGCCATATCGAGTAATAATCAACAAAGATCGTTAACACCAAAATATTTTTTTCGTAAAATGCATCTCAAACTTATCGATGTTCAACCAGTTCATGTGTTTCTTTGTTTGAATATTTTGGAGTGATTGGGTGATTTCGGCAGCAGGAACTGGCTGCGCCTACAGCTTGGAGCCCCTAGCTTGTCGGGCCTGCAATGAGGGGATGTCATCCAGCCGTGTACGGATGAGGTGGAGCCCCACAGGCTCTGTCGCTACACTTCATGGCAGAGCAAATAGGAGGTTGTATGGGCGGGCAATGGCAGCGACGACACGTCCTCTCGCTGGCAGATTTTTCGGCCGATGAATACGAAATGGTGGTTCGAACAGCGGCCAGTTTTCAGGAAGTCCTATCCCGCCGCAATCGTAAAGTTCCTGCCCTGCAAGGCAAAGTAGTCGCCAATCTCTTTTTTGAACCCTCTACTCGTACCCGCACTAGTTTTGAGTTGGCGTCCAAGCGTCTATCCGCCGATACGGTTAACTTTTCTCCAGGAACATCTTCCCTCAGTAAAGGAGAGACCATCCTAGATACGGCCCGCACGTTTTGGGCAATGGGCACCGACATTATGGTGATTCGCCACAAACAAGCAGGGGTGCCGCAGGCGATCGCTGATGAAATGGAGCGCTTGTCAGGTCGGGTTGGGGTTCTCAATGCAGGGGATGGCCAGCACGCCCACCCCACTCAAGCCCTCTTAGACCTGTTCACCCTCTGCCGCCATCTCAACCCATCCGACCCCCACCCCCAATTGCTGAAGGGAAAGAAGATATTAATTGTTGGGGATATCTTGCATTCGCGCGTAGCGAGATCGAATATCTGGAGCCTGAAAACGGCAGGAGCAGATCTGCACCTGATCGCTCCACCTACCCTGTTACCCAAAGCGTTTGAAAGTACCTACGGTGTGCCCGTGCATTGGACTTTAGACGAACATCTCGCAGGCACGGACTTCGTCATGACCTTGCGGCTACAAAAGGAGCGAATGGAAGGACATCTATTGCCAAGTTCGAGGGAATATCACCAGCGTTTTGGGATTACTCGCCAACGGCTCAGTCGATGCAATCCCGGTGCCAAAATTCTGCATCCTGGCCCCGTAAACCGTGGAGTGGAACTGAGTTCGGAATTGATGGAAGATGCGGCCCTCAGTTTGATCGAGCAACAGGTGACCAGCGGTGTGGCGGTGCGAATGGCGCTGCTCTATTTGATGGGAGGTGGCCGGTCTGCAGCTTAGGGGACAATCATAGTCAGGAGAGTCATGGCCAATGGAACTGGTAGCTTAGCTTCGTAGGGAACTTTGCTCGGAGTTCTGTTTTTGGGCTTGGATGTCTGACTCTAGGGAACCGCACAGATAGACTGAAATCTCGCGAATCATGGTGTCTACATCGGGGCTGTCTCGAACAACATGCAGCTCTTGGAGGGCATCGGACCACAAGCGGCGATCGCCAAAGAACGTTGCTCGTTCAACGGCTTGTTCTTGCTCAGTCAAACCGGCTGCTGTCCACCGCTCCTCCTCTCGCTCCAACTCGGTCGCTAATGCCTCTCGCTCTTGCTGCTCCATCACCATAAACGTGGCAATAAAGTCCGAAGTGGCGAGATGCATCAAGACCCAACGGTAGAGGCTACCCGGCTGTAGGGGGACACCGTCATAAACAACGGCCTCTGTTCCCGCTTCCACCTGCTGCTGCCAAAGCAATTCGTCGGTGTCGTAGTCGTACAGGCTGAGGGTGTGACCGGTCGATCGCCATAAAACACCGGGAGATCGCTCCAGATGGTGTCATCGGCTCCCACCAACCCAGGGGAATAGGGACACTGCACGCCTCGCGATCCCAACGGGCGCTCTTGACGCTCTAGTTGCTCGCGTAAGGCTCTTAAAGCTGCTCCCAGGCTGGACTGTCGTCGGGGCTGTTCGGATGTGTGTTGCTATCGGCATCTCTATTGTCGATCTCGGATGAAGGGTCTACCCCTGCTTCAGCGGAATTTGCGTCACTGAGGACAAATGTTCCAGTGCTGGTGCGCAAATTGACTGTCGTTGAGGCGATCCGTGCTTTCGTTTTGTTGAACAGAATTTGGAGAAAGGGGAGTTGCGATCGCGCTCGGAACAATAAAGCTAATGCCTATCAACCCTGAAACACTTAACCCCAGGATAATCGCCACAATTCGGGAGGGGATGGCATGGCTGGGCTGATTACTAATTGGCTGGTTAGTGTTGGCGGCTCGCCGCTCCACGATCGAGGAACAAGTGAGTCGACAATATCTGTGCTTACTCACGCAGAGTCCTCTTTGATGACTGCAGTACCAACCCCCACACCGTCAGTGAGGGCAATACTATCGGTAATACTACGGCACTTGAAATATACAACTGCACACCTATCACCACATAGACGACATTGGCGACGCTTAGCTTAATCAGCCCTAGTCTTCGTTCTGGAGACTGTCGCTGTTGGCTCATCATCCATAGGCTGAAGTACTTGCCAAGCACGGCAGCCACCCCCACCATCCAGACATCCGGAATCGGGATAACCATATGGCGATTGAGCAAGTGATGAATGCTATAGGCGTGGGCCTCAGCCCCGGTGTAGACGTCCTCTGTTTCAAGGGGGAGGAGATCCCCCGTACTGACTTGTGGGTCTGGTTGGCGGTTGCGCCAGTAGTTCATGGCTGCTGGAACGGGATAATAGTCCGGGGCTTCAATGCCCGCTTCCGGATATCCTCCCGGTGCAATTAAGGCAATTTGATGTGCGCTAGCCGACAGATCGACCTCTCTCGACAGCACCTTCCAGGCAGGAACGCTGGTGTATACCCGATCGGGTGGCAGAGAAAAATCCAAAATGGGTTGCATCCACAACTGACCGATAAAACTGGAAAGGCCAGTCAACGGTGACTGATGCAGGTTGGCCAATTGCTTTGCCGAGCTTCTGGGAGCCGAAATGGCGTGGGCGGCGTCCACGAGCTGAGATTGCAAGCTACCGTCGCGTTCGGGGTGAGGGATCAGTCGGTCGGACTCTAATGGCTCTTGGCTGAGGGAAAAGGCCAGTGCCATCATGTAGGCAAACGGACAGGTATGTTCGTAACAAGCCCCTTGTCCCGGCAGCTTGAGATAGTTGGGGTAGGAATAAATATCCCCGCGCAATGTCCATTCTAGGGGAGCAATCTCGGTGGCAGAGGCAGCGGCGTAGCGATCGCTAATTGATGCCAATACCATCCACGTTTCGTTATCCCGAACGGCTTCTTGCACGGCGGTTGCGAACGCGGGATCGTTTTCTTGTTGCGGACGATCCAGCAAGTAATCAATGCCAATGGTCGGAAAGGAGGCCGTATTGAGGCGCTCGACTAGAGTTGCCAAGTATTGCCGATTCATGGGGTAGGGATTGGCCATTCCTGCCCGAGCAATGGATTCCCGTTCGATTTGTACCAGTACAACGGGAGGTGGTTCGTTAGCCGGAAGCTGACCGGTCAAATCTCGATACACGGCTTGCATGAAAGTTCGATTCTGTAGCAGAACATCTTGAACCGCAGGCAGTAAGGCGACCAGTGCCATGCCAGCCATGGCGATCGCCTGATGGCGATCGGGGAGGAGTCGGGCCAACCGTTGTTTCAGGGTTAGGGTTTCCAGCCGAAAGGGCTGGGCTTGGGGATGGCAGAAAAACGACGGTAATAGGTGGGCTGATGGATACGAAAAATTTTTTTCGAGCTTAAGCCAGTGTCTGACAGCCCGCACAGCAGTATGGGCGTCGTCGCCCGCTGCCAGTTGTTGCAAAAAGCGACAGAGAAATTCCTGGGCAACTGCATTATGGATGGGCTCGCGCGCGATCGCCACTTGGCTTAACCCGGCATCGATACAGGTTCGGGCTATGGTGAGGCCGCAGCAGGAATTAAAGACGGCAAACTGCAACCCTCTCTGCCTGGCTCGCTTCAGGTGAGGCACGATGTCCTGGATAGACATGATGGTTCCGGGGGCAATAGATAAATCCCCTCCAGTGACATCCCCGTCTACAGCTTCGGTACTGTGACCGGCAAAGAACAAAATATCCCAGCCGCGATCGTCGTCAATTGCTGAGGCGATCAGAGTTTTCAGATCGGCAGCCCGGACACCCGGTTGGAAGCCAACAAACTGGATATCTGCGATTGGGGCCAACCGCTCAACAGCTAGGCGATCGGCGGCAAAGTCCAAGCCCGTTTCATCCCCCATAATGGCCAGCACTCGCATGCGGCGGGATCGCGTGCGGGAAACATGAACCAGTTCGGCTCTGACATTGAGCGGATAGCGAATAATCCGAATACTGCTGGAGGGGGCTAATTCCTCACCAATTTCCCACGCTTCCCACGGTAAACGTTCTAGAGCGAGTGGGGTGCAGGTTAGCCAAATATCGACTGCAGACAGCGTTCCTATGGCGCGCATACCGGATTCGAGAGCCGCACGAGCTATCTCTGCTCGAATCTCGTAGAGTTCGGAGCTGCGCAACCATCGCTGAAACTGGTGCAGCATCGTGGCTTCGGCTTTGGCCAACCGCGCATGGCGATCGACAGTGGCTGCTGGGAGACGACCGGAGGAGGCAGCACGCCCTCGAAAAGAGGAACCGCTATCCGTTGACGGATTACTGTTTGGATGTGAAGCAGGATTGGAGAGGTTGGGACCGGGGCTTTGTTCCGGCGAAGATCTATTGGACGGCTGATTGGTGCTAGGTTGCGTCTGACTTCTCGTACTGGAGGCATGAGTTACTTTGGCCTGGGGTGCGGCGATCGCCTTGCCAAAATCTGGCTGACGATAGAGGGTGAGGTAGGCATGTTGCCATAATTTGTAAGCCGAGGTTAGAGCCTGAGGGTAAGGCAAGGCTGCACTGAGTTGTTGGCTGGTTCCCCAGTTCAATTGAAAAAAGCACGAGTTCTCAACCTGCTGAACCATGAGTCGGTAGGATGCTGTCCCCATCGACCCCCTCCCCAACGATTGTTTGAATGGCGGACGGGAGGAAGCAGAATCGGGAACGCGCAGGGGGGAGGTCATAGCGATACTGATACAGCAAATGTCGAGCCTTCAATCTTCAGAGCAGGGCATCACTTATAGCAGTGGGCATACCACTGCAGACATTTCAGCTATGTCCAGCCCTGACTGCGATTGAAAACTTTTGTCCTAACTGAAATGGCAAACAATATATCGTAAATTGTCGAATGTGTTCTAGCTCTTTGGGCGAGTGGTGCAGTTGCTAGTCCCATAGAAACCTCATGGACTATGGACCCTACAGACACCCTAAGCGGCATATCCGCATTGGCATACTTAGGTCGCCAACCACACTCTAGAGTTGCACGACACCTGGCTTGAACTGAAACGGGGGGAGGTCAATGGCAGGGCGGGTAGTGGGCGATGACATAGCGCCAAATCCATCTTCAGATGCGAGTTCTCCCCCCAACTCGACGTCCCCAGCATCAATCGTCACCCAAAACTGTTCGTCCCACGTTCCAACCACATGGGCATACACATAACCGTCGTCCAAGACAGGGGGAGATGTTTGTTCTACCAGCAAATTGGAGGCATCTCTCACCCTGAGGCGGGTGAGGGGGGGAAGACTTTGGCCTGGGGTAGGCCCCAACACGACTAACAGGGTCCATTCCGGTACGTTCTCGTCAGACAGGTGAGGCCAGGTGACCGCATACAAGCGCAAACTGCGGTCGGCCCATTCAACCTGGCGGTAGGCTCCGCACGCGTAGGTCGGGATTTCAAGACCGTCTAACAGCAGTTGCCCGACGATCGTATCGACATCATCCTCGATGTCTCGCATACCCACGGCTAATTCTGCAGGAGATTGGGACATGTGTTGAGGCGAGAAGGGGGCCATCATTATCCAGGACAGCTCTTCTGCCAGGGTCTCCATGCGATCGTGCAGCCACAATCCAACGTTTAGGGCTCGATTGAGCAACTGTTCGTTTGAAGGGGGGTGTAGCTCTTCCGTCTCAGCTATGGCTCCAATTCCTGTTGCAGTGCCGATGCCACTTGCTCCTAGACTGTTGGCTCGATCGCTCGTTACCTGCGAACCAACAGCACCAGCATTGGTCGGTAGTGGCAAGTTGGCAATTCCTCGCGCGGTTCCCAACAGCCAGTCCGCCCAACCCGGATTGACCAACAATGGCATGGCCTCCGACCAGTCTAATAATTGCCAGATTGGTCGACGGGCCAGATCGGCTTGTCGTTGCTGCAGCGTAGCCCGTAACTGCATACTCACAGGGGGGATAGGAGCGGGGGGAGGGAGTTCCATCTGGCTGGCATTGGCCGCTCGCAACCACAGCAGCAAATCGTCTCCTGCATATTCAAACCACGTATTCGAACAGAGATAGCTCCAACTCTCTTCCCCTCGATCGCTAGTGGCCCACTCAGTTTGCTGACACAGTTCGAGTAAACGTGGGCGCGTGGCGACCCCGATGATTTGGACATAGCCGCAATCTTCTAGGACTTCAACGAGCACGTAGAAATGAGCGGCGAACTGAGGTAAGTCGAGGGCAGCACGCGGAATTTCAAGCCGATCGTCTCCCAAGACTCCGACAGGGATTGCGCAGAGTTGGAACTCTCCCACAGCAAGATTGCAGGCGGCAGGTACCAAGTTCGCAAGGGCTGGCTGGAAGGTGGAACACCGATCGCGCACCATCGACAAGCTAGAGTGCAGTCGCAACCACTCTTCGAGCCCCAAGACGGCCAAGCCTTGCTGGTAAACTGACCACTGCCGATCTGGCCACACCACCGACTGACTCAGACGTCCGGCCTGTTGAAAACCATCGTTTTGCAACAGAATCCCTGCCGTTGGAAGCGATTCAAAATCCCAATCACCACTTGACACAGCACCCTCCATTACAAGGCGATCGAGGGGTATCTTCCCCGATAAATTCCCATACAGATAATCGATACGGGAAGCATTCCTATTATCTATGCTGCCAAAATCAGGGCATTCGTCGCTCGTTCGAGCGGAATAGGTGGAGTCGTACATCATGATTCCTGGCTCCTAGTCTGCAAATACTGACAGAGACGACGGGTGTAAAGACTGCGAGTTGGAACTGTTTTTTGCGCAACGCTGGCTTCTGCAGCGGCTTCTTGCAAAATGTCATCCACTTGCTCGGATAGGGCCGCCTCAATTTGGCGATCCACCTCTTGCAAATCTCTCAAGTCACTGTGATAGCGCTCTGCTTCGAGCTTCACGCGATCGCGCAACTCCAACAGAAGTGATTGGCGAATATCCGCCCGCAACTCTTTAAGTTTGAGAAGACGTGACACTTGGTACTGAGCCTTCAATCCTACGAGAGGCGCAATATCCCCCATGGACATACCGCGATCGTGAAACAAGGATAGGGCTTGTAAAAACTGCTGGTGTTTCTGCGATTTCTTGCGCTGTAGAGTTGTTACCCACCGCTCGATTGTGCTGGCGATCGCCATATCCATACAGGATGAAAATTGCTCGCGGAAGTATTCGATAAATTCGCCGTATTCTTCCTGCTGCTCCGAACCCTGTCCGTTTGAGGAAAGGAAGGCGTCGGCCCGAAATGCATTCCCTTCTAGGGATTCTGTCGCTAGTGAAGGTCCACCTCTGACGTGAATGCGATACTGACGCAAGCGTTCGGCCAACCATTGCAGCTTTGCCAGGAGCCGAGGGGGCTCCATCAATAGAGACGGTCTACCTTCGTTCATTGGCGTTTCGTTGCGAAGCTCCCTGTCATATCGCTGCTGCCGCTCGACCTGTTCTTGCAACTCGACCTGTTCTCGAGAATTGTCATATTCGTGCAAGTATTTCGCCATGCGTAGTAATTGCTCGGTGGTTGGTTGCGCACACCGACCTGGCCGCCCCGTCTGTCGCTGTATCAGACGATCGTGTCTGTAGGTGGAGTGATAGGCTTCCAACAACTTCGCCGCGTCTTGAATCTCTGTTTCTGTGAGGGTGTGAAACTCAAACAGGATGCGACACAGTTGCCGAGTGGACGTGTCGTTGAGAATGGCCCAATCGCTGATTAGGTAAACTCCACACTCCAATAGATAGCTATTGAGTTCGCGGTTGCGACGGACCAGACGCACAGTCCAGGTGGATAAGCTACCTCGATTGGGATTGTAGGTGCGAAGAATGCTGTCGGTGACCGATTGGTAGCCGACCCGATCCCGGTGACGCGATCGCCGGACAGGATTGTCCGCATCCAGCACAAATGGGAATAGGTCGTGACGGGTGAAACCGTGCTTGAGTCCGAATTGTCCTTCCAGTTGGACACATACTTGTTCGATCGCGCTTGACACGTAGCAGCGCAAACACATTTCGGCCAATGTCCTCTCAGCCAACGTTTCCCGACAATCGATCGTGCGCCCTGTTTCTGTCTTGTCTGTTGATGTGGGGACCGAGTTGAGTCGAGATTCAGTCTCCAGGCCGTTTCGACCTGAGTCGCTCCCGGCCTCCAGCATTTTCCCCATTGCCACGAGCTGACGCTGAACGTCTTCATCGGGCAATTTGAGCTGGTCGGTGGAGTCGGCAAATTGCTGCTGAAAGAATTCTTTCGCAACCGCAAGGGGTTCAACCTTGCGACGCCCTGCAGGGTCAATTCGCACGAACCTCCAGTATCTTGAGGCAGATCCCATAGAGGCTGTTGGCCGTTCTAGCGTCAGAGAATTGATGACTACACTCAATTGTCTCACCAGCTATGAGAATTCAAGCCGTATCAATTACAAGTTGCATCGATACATATCTATGTACCCCTGAGAGTAGAGAGGGTATGCAATTTTGCTCACCGTCGATGAACTCTGTTTCCGTCTTTCGTCTACTGACGGTTCCATTAGCACAACGTTTGCGAGACTGCCTTAATTTAGTCAGTGATTCCGGCGCTATACGTTTAAGCCATGTATGGCGCTCGGCAATCCGCTATGGAGTGTTTCCTAAGTCCTTTTCCTCGCTAATAGAGGAGTCTAGCTGTCTCAACATTCCAGACCTTAGAGCGGATTGCTATACATACTGGAGCAGCAAATACCTAAGAACTGTGTCAAATCGTGGCCGATGCCACATCCAAGTGTTTGAATTCATTTCTGAGTGTGCTGGAGGATACGCAATTGCATTCCTATTCACGGGCTTCGTCCGGTTTCCAAGGTCATCATTCCACATCCAACAGTCGATACAACGATGACTTTCTCGCTCGGCTGGAGGGAGAATACTGGCAAAAGCGAATTAACCAATTAAAGTACGAGTTTGCCAACAGCGCTCGGCAACAGCTAGAAGTCTCCGATGAAGCGTGGAATGTTTCCCCTGAATCGCATTTTCCCTTGGCAGTACAACCATCGGCAATGCAATCATCCCAACCGCTGTCCCCTTCATTGGCTTCTCCCGTACAGGAGAGCTACATTCGACGGAAGTCTGTGGTAGCCCGTCCAGTCATCCGCCGCGATCGCTCTATGTCCTCTTCGACTTAAATCCTCTCTTCCTCGATCGCCTTTTTCCCGATCGATATGTCCGTCAGGTAATTGTCTATCAGGGGAACAGCTCTGGGTTAATGGCTGTTGGTGATTTTTGGCTGCCTATCGGTGAAATTCGAACCCATGGCTTCGCTACACTGACCTTATGGTTTATAGACTGTTGTGCCCCCACTGTGGCAGCCCCATTCACTTTGCCGATCGCCAAGAATCCGACGAAGACATTCAGGAGGCATTGTGTCGCTGTCGGATAGTGTTTGCCATGCAACAGTTAGATGTCGTGCACCTGGAGAGTACGGGGGCCGAGCCCGATAACGTTGCCCCCAATCCCCAGAGAAAAGCATCTAAGGTACGTTCCCTCGTTCTATGGCCTTGGAGGAGGGTGCGCTCCTTTTATCGGTACCGCTTGGTGGCGATCGATCCCCAAGGGCAAAGGGTAAGACGGCGATTTGCGGGCACTCCGCTTTGCGGCAACGGGACTGAATTAGAAGCGTGGCCGGAGGAGCGACTCTTAATGCTCTATGCGGTTTCCAACCCGTGGTTTGCCCGCGATCCGTCTCCCGAATGCCTGTTGCAGATGCCGCCCTTACAGGCGATTTTGGCCGAATCGGTCACGAGCGATGGTCAAATTCCTTTATCTAATACTGGAGATCGGGCGTTAGGAGTCGCCGTATCCTCGATGCGGTGGAGGCTGTGGGAACGACGGGTGAAGGCGGGAGGACTGGTAACAGCCGTTGGTATCGGCTCGGCCATTCCGCTGCATGCCCTGACCCATCCCACCCATTGGATAATCACCGGGGCAATCGCTGCGGCCACGGCAGCGCTGGCGGGCTGGAGCGATCGCTATCGACTGCGCGATCGACGCCGCTTACGTCAGTTGGATGCGGAGCAGCGATTGCTACAACAGCAATTTGCAATGGAGCAGAAACAAGCGCTGTTTACCCACCAATTACAGCAGCAGCAGCGCTTGCTGAAGCGGCTGCAAGCCTTGCAAGAACGCATGCAGGCAGCAGACGAAAGCATGTATACCCGTCGTATTCAAGTGGTGGCACGGGGAATTGCCACCGTAAAAGAAACGACAACGTTGACCCGAAATTTGCTGGATGGTTACGGCCAGTTGGCCAAGATTTTGGCGATCGAATATGAAACCTCGCGGTTGGCAGAGCAACTTCCTGATAACGACAGCCGAGACATATTGCTGCGTGTAAGCGAATTGGAGGCGATGGAAGAACGGCGAATGTCTTTAGAAGCCTTAGTTAATCCTCAGCAGTTATTGAAGGCAATGTAGATCTGGGCGACTACGCAAACGGGTGGGATATGCTCGGCCTTAGCATCACCCTAGAGGGGAGGGTATACGGATGGGAACCCCGCTCCAAGATGTTCGCAGGTGGTTTGCTTCACGGTCATTCACTCCCAAACCACCAACAGCCTCGGAGCTTTCATCATTTCCTCTGCCCGAGGAAATTTTGATCGAGCTGAAAGCAATTGTTGCTTCGCTGCCAACGCCTGCACCCTATTCCGAGACCATTCGAAACGCAACACTGGAGGCGATCTCTCGATGGCAGCAACAGCCGGAACAGAATAACGTTTTGGTGGTGTTGGGCAGCCCGATTGAACCCTTGGGTCAGTACATCGAACAGGCCCTCAGTTCCTGGCACTCTCTTGACGAGCGATCGCTGCGAATTTTGCGTTGGAAAGCGATTCCGGCCAATCCTGGGGCGTTTGTGGCTCGGCTACGCACCGAAATCGGCACTCAACTAAAAGCCTCTCCACCAGCCGAGCGTTCTGACGGGAATGGTGAGCCATTTGAGCCCGCTTCTGACCGCATGTTGCCAGACGATCGTGGTTTGGGAGAGGACGATGAGATGCAGCAATTAGGGATTGTGCTACCGGAACTGGATCAATATTTTGTCCGCTGTATTGAGGGTATGGAAGGGGTTCTTTACTTGCGTAAAGAGGTTCAGAAAGATCCTCACCGATTCTGGGTGATTGGTTGCAATCACTGGGCGTGGGAATATCTCGGCATCGTTAGCAAGATGGACTCATATTTCGATCGCACGGTATCGCTACCTGCGTTGACGGGGCAAGAGTTGCGGCATTGGCTGACTCCAGCTCGTCAGCACTTGCGGATATCTCTCCCCAAAGTGGAATCCTTAAATCCCTCGGCGGATATGGCTTACTTTGATTCCCTGGCTCGAGTGACCGGAGGTTTGAGTTCTGTAGCTGCCCGGTTGTGGCTGTCGTCGTTGCAATTGGTCAGTTCGAAAAAAAACACCGTGAGTAAAGGGAGTCTAGCAGGGGCGGCTCTTGCTGGAGCAACATTGACAGGCGCATCGCTGGCAGAAGCGAGTAGTCCCGTGTCTGTTCAGACAACCCAAACAACTCAGTTAGAGAGGCCAGACCCTCTGCGATTAGACCTATTGCGTCCGACGGCACCAAAACCAGCGAGCTTGAGTGCGGGCGATCGCTACTTGCTGTATTCATTGCTCTTGCATAACGGCCTGCAATTTTGGCATTTAGCCCTCAGCCTGGGAGAGACCGAAAGCTTGGTTCAAGCCCGCGTGAAAGGATTGCAGCGGCAAGGCATTATCGAACAGCGGAGCCGCAATTGGTACGTTCGCCCGGAATACTATCCCAGCCTGCGATCGACATTGGCAGGCAATAATTTTCTAGTGGCGAAAGATGGTTAACGGCACACATTCAGCGTCACTTGCGGGTTGAGGTTGGTGGCATTATGTCTCAGTTTTCAAGCATTTCTGCTTCACTGGCGCAGGTCAGCGAGACCGTCATTCAATCGGTGACGGGGGTAGACGAGTTGGCTCCCCCTCCCGCACCCGGTCTATTTTTAGCTCCAGATCTGCAGCGGCTTCTGAAAACTGTTGTGGCAGTTCTGCTGGCTTGGCTGCTATTGGAGACCGCTCGTCGCCTCAGTCAGTGGTTATCGGAGAATGTCGATCGCCGCTTTCGCCTATCCATTAAACAATCTCTACCGTTCATTCAAGGACTGATTCTATTACTGGTAACGCTTTACCTTGTGAGTCTGTGGATTAATTTTGCCAGTGCGAATGTGTTGGCGTTAGGGGGGACGGTAGCTGTGGCACTAGGTTTTGCCTTCAAGGATGTAGCCAGTTCGATTGTGGCTGGGGTGCTGGCGCTGTACGAATCCTCTTATCGGTTGGGCGATCGCATCCAAATTGGCGATTCTTACGGGGAGGTGGTTGGGTTTGGCCTGCGCAGCGTGCGCTTGCAGACTCCCGATGACAACCTAGTCACGATTCCCCACAACGTCGTGTGGTCGGATGCGATTTCCAACAGCAATGCCGGTGCGTTAGAAGCCCAAGTTGTCACAGATTTCTACATCGATTGCGAGGCAGATGTTAAAGCCGCCGTACGCATCCTGTATCTGGCCGCTTACACGAGCAAATACACCCAGCTGAAACTTCCGATTGTCGTCATCGTGGTTGAAAAACCTTGGTACACTCACCTGAAATTAAAGAGCTATCCCATGGATGCTCGCGATGAGTTTGTCTATAAAACCGACCTGTTGGTAAGAGGTAAGCAAGCATTGCAAGCAAAACAGATTGCTTATCCGCGAAGTCTCGATCGCCTACTGGCCTTAGAAGGTAGCTAACGTGGGTCCCCAACTATGACTGTCCCCGAATCGCAGGTAACGAACGATTTCGCCGAAAGCCCCGATCGCCCATCGTTTCTGCTGCAGCTGCCATTTGCCGTGCTGGCGATTGCGGCTCCCGCTGCCACTCTGAGTCTGCCGCATCTGCCTAGAGTATTACTTGGCCCCAATATGTTTTTGTCAGCTCTGCCATTGGCAAATGAAATCGCGACAATTCACTTTTTTCAGTTGATGTGCGTGGGGTTGATGGTGTGCGCGGGAATTTCTCTGACGCGCGGAATTGGAGGATGGCTGGCGACTCTGAGCAAGATGTTGCTGTGGAGCTGCGCGATCGCCACCAGCATTCACGATCCCGTCCTCTCTGTGGTCACCAACAGCGCTGTACGTCATTGGCAAGGACTCTCCACCAGCCCGGAAGTCCTTTTGGATGCTGCCGGAAATTTACCCCCCGACACACTGATTAGATTGGCTCATCCGGTGGGGCCGATTGCCCAGATTGCTTGGTGTGCGGGAATTGGCATAGCGGCGGTTGTGTGGAGAAACACCGGACATCCTTGGCTGTTAGCGTTGGGAATTGTACTCGCCATGCCATTTGCCGCTTCCCTCGAACTGGCTCGCTACGTCGGTCTGATTGGGTTTGGGGTGATGGCGATTGTGTGGGAGCGATCTCGATTTCAGAGTAATTCTGCCGGTTCGGAAAGCACCGAAGCTTGAAGCGATCCTGCCCGCTCGCGCTCTGGTTTGGGTGGTGTTACCGAAGTGGCGTGGCAGAGCGAACCCAGACATCTCGCCCAGATACCCAATAGTACGTAGATCCCGATACCTCTGTCTGGGCATCGTGAAGGGGTGGAGTAGCCGATGGATCGCGGAAGGAATGATGAGCTGGCGATGGATTCGACAATGGCAGCGGATGACCGAGCCATTGGGGTTGCGTGAGTTGCGAAAACTCTTAGTGGCAGTAGCCCTACTCTACGCACTCCTGCATCAAGTGCTGGCAGTACCGGCCCGAGCACAGCATCGCCACGTTGCCAGCGAGGATGCCGATTTAGCGATTGAGTACGCCATTGATGGAACTTTGACCATCACCTTGCATCAATGGTTTGAAGCCGCTCCCCCCCAGTCTCTGTCCCAGAAACTGGCCTCTACTGTTGAAAGCCTAAGTCAGAACTGCCAGGCCCAATGGGACTCTCCCTACAGCGATCGGTACAGCTTCAGTCACTATCTAAGTTGCGATCGCTCGGACGTTCCTTCGGGACTGATGCAACGATCCGAGCTGGATCTTCAGCCTTTACTCGCATTGCTACAGAACGCCGGGACAGAAACACTCAATATCGCAGTGGCATTCCCGGAACTGGTTCCCTTTCATGCGCTGCCCCCTCACTTTCAACCCGAAAGCACTAACGGGTGGCCTGGGAACGGGACTTCACGGTTCTCTTCCCGCATCGATTTGACCGAACTCGATCTGTTGGGTGAAGTATCGACACCCTCTGGCATCGGTTCGTTGTCCATCGAATACGGTTACCGATGGCAAGACGTGCAACGGATGATGCTACCGCTGGTGGCGATTGCTCTGCTTGCACCGTTACTGACGGCGCTAGGAAGACAGTGGGCCATTGGCCGCATGCAGACCGAGGGGAAATCAGTCGGCTTTCAGTTTCAGCAATATCACGCCCTGTCCGTTCTCTTTATCTGGGGAGGCTGGGCTTTGGGAGTATTGGGGATGCAGTGGCAGTCCCTGTTAGACCTTGTTACGGTTTCGTGGCCTAGCTGGATGCAATCAGCGGTTGGATTTGCCGGGATAGCCGCCGTTCCAGTTGCTATCTGCTTGCTCTGTCGGTGGATTGCTTATCCCGTCATCGCACGGATAGGCCGGGTCAGCCCCTCGTTGCAGAAGGTGTTGCTGGGAGGGGTGATCGAACAGGGACTGATTGCAGAAGTGTTTGCAATCTACATTGCAATTCCCTTACTGCTGTCCGGAGACTTTCGACTGGCCATTATCTGGTTAGTGGGAGCAGCGGCTTCGGCGTTCGTATTTAAGATCGCCCAGGCAAAAGTATCGGGATTAATTCCTCAGTCAATTACGGTGGGGCCGCTGCGCGATCGGGTGTTCGAATTAGCAAGAGCGGCCAAGGTGGAGATTAAGCAACTGTACGTCCTGCCTACCCGAGAAACTCAGGTAGCAAATGCTTTTGCGGTGTCGGGAGGCACGGTAATGCTGACGGATTACCTGCTGGAAAATCTGAACAAACGGGAAGTGGATGCCGTCATTGCTCACGAGCTAACCCATTTCGAACGCAAGCATCACGCCTCGCAAGGAACTTTGATGACCGGGGCGATCGTATTGATTTTCCTGGGAACGTTGTGGAATCCGGCGAACCATTTCGTCCTCTTCTTTACGCTGTCCCTTCTGGCGTTGGGAGGGGCATTTGCAGCCCAGATGTATCAGTCTCGTCGGCACGAGTACGAGGCCGACTGGGGAGCTGTCAAATTAACGGGCGACCCGGAAGCGATGATTTCCGCTCTGGCCGCTATCACCGAGCTAGCGGAGATGCCGGCCCTGTGGAATCCTCTGGCTGAGGCGTTAGGTACCCACCCATCGCTACAAAATCGGGCTAACGCGATCGCCAAGTCCTATCAGGTCCCTGCCGAACGGGTCGAACAACTGCTGCTCACCTCCGACCCCCATCGGGAAAACTATTCCATTTCCAGTCATGAAAGCGATCGGGAACCGGTGTATTCCACAGAAGTCAAATCTCGAAATGCACTGACGGCCATCTTGATAATTTCGGGAACAACGGCAATCTCCTCTGGTGTCGCGGCAATCGGGGTCGCAAACCTGTTCCCCTCGCTGTACTTCTTGCCTGCCGCTGTTGGGACGGTTGCCACATTTGGGGCGTTGTTGTGGGTGGAAAGCCGCGTCGCCCAGCTGGGTATGAAGGCACTGGCTTTAAAGCTCGGTCAAAAGTTCGCCCGCCAAGGATTGGTAAACGACGAACGCTCTGGCGTTTTGGTTGGTTTTTCGCCGGGGTTACAACCACAGCTATACGAAGGCACGTTGTTTTGGGATATGGGGTTGCTCTATTTGAGTTCGGATCGGTTGGCTTACCTGGGGGAACAGACTCAGTTTTCCCTTCCCGTGGATACTGTCAGCTACGTGGGGTATACCCAGCTGCGATTCGAGTGGTTCCGCCTCATTCTGATTCAAATTCAGTGGTGCAATTCTGACGGAGAAACAGAGAGCGGGTACCTTGCCATCCGGGAAGGGAATACGGCTGGCAATCTCAAACGGGTAGCCCGCTACTGGGTCGATCGATTGCAGCAATGGCAAGCAGGCTGCAACACCGAGCCCGCCTTGCCCGCCCGCCTGCAAGACCTGCGGTTACCGTCGATCGGTACGGTGACCAGCGCTCCTCTCAACACATTGCGCAGCAGCATGCGACTGCTGTGGATTACGGTTATTCCTGCCAGTGCGTTATTCAGTGTCGTTCTGGGGTTATCGGCATTAAATGCTGTTTACGCCTGCCTATCCGCCAGCCTTGCTTTTTGTGCGCTCCAGTTACCTATCCTGCTGTTCACCGGGACGGATGCTGCGGCAACGACGCCTTCTCAACCTCCATTACCCGCGTCTACCCAAATCAATCCCATGGAGGTGAGGAAAGGAGATTTGGAAAGTGTCTAGCGATCGCGAGGGTGGTTACGGTATGCTAAAGTGCTGCTTTTGAATAAGCGGTCTGCTGATGGTATTTAGCAGTCCGGGAAATCGTATCCCCACAATTCCTCTCATCCAGACATAACCGAAACAGGAGAACTTCAAACTCATGGTCAAGTTGCGATTGAAGCGCTACGGCAAAAAGCGGGAAGCCAGCTATCGCATTGTGGCGATCGACAGTCGTGCTCGCCGCCAGGGTCGCCCCATTCAGGAATTGGGTTACTACAACCCCCGTACCAAAGAGACTATCCTGCAGGCAGCAGAAATTGCTAAGTGGCTCAAGAAAGGTGCCCAACCTTCCGACACCCTGCGCGCGCTACTGAATAAAGCTCGCATTTTCGACATGGTGAACTCTGGCGAAGAGATCTCCAGCGAGCCCGTCACCATTGAAGCAGCGCCGAAAGAAGAAGCGCCCGCACCCAAGAAAGAAGAGCCCGCTGCCGAAGCTGCATCAGAGGAAGCAGCTGCAGACTCTACCGAAGAAGCAACCGCCGAAGTTGAAGCTGAGGTTGAGGAAGCGGCAGCTAGCGCATAAGGTCGCTATTATTAGCACACCGTCTGCCTAGGTGTTCCTATGCCCGATTATATTGGGTTGACCCGCCTGTTGCTCGAACCATTGCTGGATGAGGGAGGCAGTCTCTCTATCGATTGCGAAACAACCCGTGGAGGCCAGCGCGTCCTGCTCCGAGTGTCGTTCGATGGAGCGAACAAGGGCCGAATTTTCGGTCGCGGGGGAAGAACCATTAAGGCTGTACGCCAAGTCTTGAAGGCGTCAGCTCAACTGGCCGGTCATAGCGTGCAATTGGATGCGGGCGATCGCTCCCACTCAAGTGAACGCCCAACCCGCAGGCGATAGCAAACATCGATATCGTTTTCTCCCCAAGCAAATGAGCTTGGGGACTTTTTGTATGAGAAAGCAGTCTCGAAAATTCGTTGTGACAAGGTCAGTTCGACAGCGTAGATCGGCAACTAGCAGGAGGCACGAACTATGGATGAGTTTAACCAATGGGCGGCTCCAGGGTACCCAGTGTTTTTGGGGTCGGAACTCACTCATCCGAAGCAGCACGAAGCATTGTTTCAAGTATTACCAGTCCCCATGGAAGCATCGGTGTCATACGGAGGAGGGACGAGGCTGGGCCCCAAAGCGATTTTAGAAGCGTCTTGGCAATTGGAGGCTTGGGACGGTCGAGGAATTCCCCTAGAGAAGGGCATCTATACCCATCCCCCGATCGATGTGACCGGAGATGCCGCGGATGTGGTGGACAGAATTGCTAGAGCAACCCAGGCCATTGTTTCGACAGGTGGGTTTCCTGTGGTGCTGGGGGGAGAGCATACAGTGACCTATGGTGTCATCAAGGGATTGCTCGCTGCTGGGCTGACAAATATAGGTGTCGTGCAAATTGATGCACATGGAGACTTGCGAGAAGCCTTTGAGGGCAATCCATACAGTCATGCCTCGGTAATGAAGCGAATTGTGGATTTGGGGATACCCCTGTTTCAGTTGGGAGTGCGGGCGATCTCGGTGGAGGAGATTGAATACCGCCAGGAATATGGCATCAGATATTTAGATGCTGACGTGTTGGTACCGCAGAATATTACGTCGTTTGAGCTACCCAATGAATTTCCCGACAATGTGTTTTTTACGCTAGATACAGATGGTCTGGATCCATCTGTGTTTCCCTCAACCGGGACGCCTGTACCGGGGGGATTAGGGTGGTACCAGACGCTAGCATTGTTCGACTCGGTAGTGAGCCAGCGGCGCGTCATTGGATTTGATGTGATGGAGTTTGCGCCGATTTCAGGATTTCATGCCTACGAGTTTGCAATGGCTCAGCTCATTTACAAATTGATGGGAGCAGTCTGATTTGGTTTCTAATGCTTACAAATCTGGCTGCGCGCTCCTACATCCTTGTGGTGATTGCATCGCCAGCTCATCTATTACTGAGCACAATTCTACCTATGTGGACTGGCGAGATCGCAGTTCACCTAACCCATACTGTGACAGTCGCATCCGCTGGATTTCGTCAGTATGCTGGGTGAGCGCTTGGGAGATCGGTTGCGAGTCTGTGAAGGCGATGAAATGGGCTTGGGCACTCTGTCTGACTATTTACCTGGCGCGGTATGAGGAATGGCAACTTGGTAGACTGACCTAGCGAAAGAGCGTGATGCGATCGCAAACTCTAGCCTCCAAGTAGCTTCATCGACTCAGCACATTGACTTCGGAGAGATGGCATGACGGGCAAGCTTCAAGCCAGCGAGATTGTAGCCGGACGAGTGTACATTGTTGGTGCAGGCCCTGGACAGCCCGACCTCATAACCGTTAGAGGCTTGCGGTTGCTTCAATCTGCCGATGTGGTGGTGTATGCCGGTTCGTTAGTGCCAGAGGTGATGCTGGAAGCCTGCCGACCCGATGCTGAAATTATCGATACCCGATCGCAGGTTCTAGAAAGCTTTATCCCCACATTGATATCTCGCGCAAAAGCTGGCCATTGTGTAGTCAGACTCCAAGATGGCGATCCATGCCTGTACGGTGCCCAGCAAGAAATGACAGTAGCCCTGCTGGAGGCCGGCATTGACTTTGATGTGGTTCCTGGAGTCAGCGCATTTCAGGCTGCAGCCGCCCGCCTTAAAGTAGAACTGACTGTACCTAACCTCGTACAAAGCATCATCCTGACCCGCGCTACTGGTCGCACCTCGGTACCTAGCAGTGAAGATTTAGCCGGGATGGCCGCTCATGGAGCGTCTTTGTGCCTGTATCTCAGCGCCCATCATTCGAGAAATGTGCAGGCAACCTTGTCCGAGCACTATGAGTCGGATACGCCGATAGCGATTTGCTATCGAATTGGTTGGCCAGACGAACAGATTTTGACCGGTCGTTTACATCAACTGCACGAGCTAACCAAACGCCATGAACTCACCCGCACTGTTCTCTATATTATTAGTCCCGCACTAGATACATCTTTCCACAAAGCTGAGATGGAGCTGCGTTCACGCCTCTATCATCCTTCACATGCTCATCTATTCAGACCTCACACAGCTTGAAAGCAATCTCTAACTTCGCCGATCGGGGATTGTAGTGGAGATCGCAGGCGGAGCTGTCCGTTCGGCCTGTTTTCGGTGACGGAGATAGCTCGTGCTAAAGATTGCGCTAAGCCGTAACTCTTATGCGGATACAAGATGATTCAGGAAGATAGAGCTACGAGGTTACTATGCGTAGCATTCAGCCTTAATTTGCGAACGCCCCAATTTGCACACCAGATCTTCGATCAAAAAGCGCTATTTGATTCTAGCTCGACTAAAATGGCATACAATTTTGAACTTATGTCGACATTCATACCTCTCGACTATTTGACTTCCTACAGGTAGTACTGGATAAGGCACATGTTCCTGTAAATACACAAGGTTTTGATTTTTCACGCTAGAGTATGATTTCATACATCTCAACCTACGGGTTAGCTGTAAATTATCTCACTTTCGTAGGGGGCAGGCCAAAGTGCATTCATGGCTACTTGAAAGGTAAAGACCTGGTGTTACAATCGCCGAAGCATAACTTTCAAATCCCTTGGACAGATTGTCTGCCTTACGTTTCATTCGAATAATTCGAACATAAGTTTCTAGAAATATTCGAACGTTTTGGTTTGGCACAAGGTTCTCGAAGCGCTGATGTATTAGGTCTCATTCACCCTCTGGTCTGAAGCTTTTTTAGGAATTGATTTTTCAGATTCAGTAAAGAGCTCTTCAGAAAAGTGCCAATGCAGCCCAGTCGTAGCTCGCGCCACCCCACAGGTGCTTGCACGATCTTAAGGCTCCCTGTTTGAAACACTTGACAACCGTTAGTGCAGCTTTTTCTAGCATGAATCGAGTTCGAATTTTAAACACTTCTCTCCACAATCTGACTAAGCAAGATCTTCTTGATAGTCTCAAAGATGGTGGCTCGGTATTCACGTTGAATGTCGATCACTTGATGAAGCTGCAGAAAGACTTTGAGTTCTATCGAGCCTATTCTTCGGCAACCTATAGGGTTTGTGACAGTCAGATTATTAAGTTCATCACTGACTGTTTCTACTCCAACACCGTTCAAGAGAAAATTTCTGGCTCCGATCTCTTGCCCGCTTACATTGAACGTTACAAAGCGGATCCTGAGGTCAAACTGTTCTTGTTGGGAGCAGCTGAAGGCGTAGCTGATGCTGTTCGACAAAGAGTTAATACCGAAGCTGGCCGCGAGATGATTGTAGATGTCTACTCTCCTCCGTACGGCTTTCATACTGACCCCCAGGAGTGCGAGTACATTAACGAAAGGATTAACCAATCAGGGGCTACTGCTCTTGCTGTCGGTTTGGGGGCACCTAAGCAGGAGATTTGGATTTCTAATAATCAGCAAAAACTACCTAATGTCAAAGTATTCCTAGCTATTGGAGCTGCGTTAGATTTTGAGGCCGGTAGTCTCAAGCGTTGCCCTCGCTGGATGAGCAATGGCGGTCTTGAGTGGCTTTATCGTCTGCTGAGTGAACCACGTCGGCTGTGGAAACGTTATTTATTGGAAAGTCTGCCTTTGCTTTGGCTGCTTCCCATGCAGTTTGTGAAACTCTACCGGCCCCCAGAGTTTCCGGAGCAGCATGTTGCCAGATTTCAAGCTGATTGATGTTCAACATTGATTTTGCGGGCTGCTTTTGACAGCATTGATAGCCCATTCTTCTCTCAGTCGATTTGAGAACAGAGAAATCTGCAATAGCCCACTTAAATAGTTAATCAATAGTTATAGCTACAGCCAAAGCAATGAGGGCGCGGCTCTAATTATGGAGCGCACCTCTGTATGTTTGGTGGAAGATCCCAATCTATCTGAAGTTTTTGGACTCTTCACAAAAAGCGTGGGTGTAGACGAAGCCCGACTGATGAACGATGCTTCTTCTCTGCTAGGGTTGGTTCTTCCCTGACATAGCCGTCCCATCGACTGTTTTTCTTGAGGCTACGAGTAATGGATTCTGTCGGAGTCGTTGCCATTGGACGTAATGAGGGCGAGCGTCTAGTGCGCTGTCTCCAGTCCTTGCAAGCTCAACTTCCCCCAGATATGCCGGTTGTGTATGTTGACTCGGGGTCAACAGACAACAGCATTAAAGCAGCTGAGCAGTTAGGGGTGAAGGTGGTTGAACTGGATATGTCTTTCCCGTTCACCATGGCTCGCGGCCGCAACGCTGGATTCGCCTATCTGTTGGAACACCATCCTGATATTCAGTACGTGCAATTCATTGATGGAGATTGCGAGCTGGTGCCAGGTTGGTTGAAAGTTGCTCTCGATTTTATTACCAAGGATGAATCGGTGGCTGTGGTGTGTGGGCGACGGCGAGAACGATTCCCAGACGCGTCTCCGTACAACCAACTGGCCGATATGGAGTGGAATACCTTGCTGGGAGAAGCCAATGCCTGTGGCGGCGACGCGTTGATGCGCGTAGATGCCATTCGCCAGGTTAAGGGTTATAACCCCAAACTGATTGCCGGTGAAGAGCCGGAAATGTGCATTCGGTTGCGGGGTAAGGGATGGAAAATTTGGCGTATTGATGCCGATATGACCCTGCACGATGCCGCAATTCACCAGTTTGGACAGTGGTGGAAGCGATCGGTGCGCGGCGGGTGGGCCATTGCCGAGGGGAATGCTCGATATGGTGCCACTCCTGAAAAGTACATGCGAAAAGAAGTTAGCAGCGGTTGGGTATACGGGCTAATTTTGCCGGTGATTAGTGTGGGGCTGGCAATTCCTACATACGGCTTAAGCCTATTGCTGTTGCTGGTTTACGGGATTTTAGGATGGAAGATCTATCGCTATCGCCGTCAGGAGTATGCAGATAGTCCGCAACATTCTCGCCTGTACTCTGCCTACTGCACCCTTTCCAAATTTCCCCAAATGGTGGGTCAATTTAGATACGGTCTCAATCGCTTGAGACGAAAAGAGCCTGTGTTGATCGAGTACAAAAGCGATTCACCTGCCCAGTCCGCCCCATCCTAAATACTCTCGATCTCCCTCAGACATGCTTGAAGATTGCCACTAGCCTTTCTCCAGGTTCTCACCTCACTCTAGGATTTCCTATGACAAAACGCCCACCACAGTTGCTTATCTTGTCAATCAGTACCTAAAAGTCAGCTATAGCTCTGTGTGTCGGGAGATCCAGGCATTAGAAACTCACGGTATCGAAGTGCATCGATTTTCGATTCGATCCTGTCCAGACGAACTAGTGGATAGTCAAGACAAATGAACATCCCTGTCCTTTGGGCGGGGATGCTCATTCAAAGCCTCAAGACTCGCCCGATTAAAATTCCGAAGGATCGTATTTAGCCCCGAGGATTCACTGCGCTAAAAACATGGGCTGGTTCCATGTGAAAATCGGATCGCAAGCCTGTAGCCACAGTACTTCGTGCTGATTAGGCACGTAACGAGCAGTCTGGACCTGACTGGCCAAGAGCTTTATTTTGCTCCCCTCCAGTGTTAGCTCTCGCTATCTTGATACTGATGGTAGATGTCGAGAATTTCCTCTTGACCGGCATACAACGCTGTCACCACATCCGGGTCAAAATGAGTGCCGTTGGAACGCTCCACCAGGTTGTAAACCTTATCCAGACTCCACGCCTCTTTATAAACGCGCTTACTGCTGAGGGCATCGAAGACATCTGCCAATGCTACGATTCTGCCTTCTAGAGGAATATCGTCTCCCTTTAATCCGCGGGGATATCCCGAACCATCGAATTTTTCATGGTGGCTGAGGGCGATCACCTCACTTTTTTTTAACAAATGCGAATCGGAGTTGGCCAGAATCTCGGCTCCGATTATGGTGTGTGCTTCCATCACCTTGCGCTCTTCAGACGTAAACCGTCCAGGTTTGAGCAAGATGCTATCGGAAATGCCGATTTTGCCGATATCGTGCATTGGGCTGGCGTAGAAAATCAGCTCCTGTTCCGACTCCGATAGTCCCAGATATTTAGCAATAATGCGCGAGTAGTGGCTCATGCGCTTGAGGTGGTTGGATGTCTCGCTATCGCGAAACTCTGCCGCTAGCGACAGGCGAAAAATCGTGTCGTAATGGGCAGATTTTAGTTCTTCCGTGAGGCAAACATTGCTATAAGCAACCGTTGCCTGAGATGCCAAGGACTCTGCCAAGCGAACGGTGAAGTCTGGAAATGGCAGAGGGTGCGAGTAATCGCAGGGGTGGTAGTTAATCAGTTGTAGGGCACCCACAACTTCGTTGATTCCCCGTCGCAACGGCACAGTTAAAACCGAGTGCGTTTTATAGTTGGCTTGCCGATCAAAGTCTTTGTTGAATTTGTAAGGGGCATCTGCAGGTAGACAGTAAGCATCGTCTAAATTCAAGGGCTGACCCGACAGAATGACATGTCCGGCAATACTGCTGTGGTCCAGTGAAAACTCCACAGCATCCAATGGCGATGGAGATGTTGCTTCTGTCCCGAGATAGTCGTTTTGACAGACGGCAAATCGGATGCGATCGCCCTTTCGCAAGTACAGACTGCCTCCTTCTGCGTGAGTCAGCGCCCGCGCTTCTTTAACAATCCGGTTGAGCAATGTGTCGAGATCGCGCTCGGAAGACAGTGCAACGCCAATGTCGATCAAACATTGAGCTAATTCTAATGACGCAGCATTATCAAATTCCGCTACGTGCGAGGGGGAAACAGCCTCCGATTTGCCGGTCATTTGTGTATGGATACGAGCACTGGAGGTAGAAATCGACATTGACGTTCGAGGGGCTATGGAGCTGCTGCGATATCCGTCTGGGCAGTGTCCGTCTGGGCAACGAGATTAGGCTTCCCACAGACACGGGTAGACCTACGCAAAAAAGCAAGGAATTTACTCGTTTCTACGTACGTAGTGTTGGGGCGGCCTGCTTATAGCGTCTTTCATTTCAGTCAGAACATTGCCCTAGATGCTGACTGGAACTGAGAAGAGTCTGAGATTGGTGCGAGGAACTGTTCACGTAACCCTTAGCGCAGATGGATGGGAGATTCGGTGAGGTCTCAGGTGCCAACCGTTTACTAGGAAGTGTCAAGGAAACGAACTCACTACTTCCACTGGCTACGGAGATTTTCATCATGAACGCTTTCAAAACTATTTCTTCCGCCACCTTCACGATCGCCACTGGTTGCGGTTGTGGCCGCCGCCGCTCCTACTGCCCCCGCTGAAGCATCAATTCTAGAAACCTTAGCTCGCCTAGAAGAGCGTGGCTCCAGCAGCAAGTCTGGAGTTGAACGTAAGAACTTCCGCCCCGACTTCCTGCAAAAAATAGACGCTAACTCTGCCAGCAGCGAAAACGGCGTTTACAACAAGAACTTCCGCCCCGACTTCCTACAAAAAGTAGACGCTAACTCTGCCAGCAGCGAAAACGGCGTTTACAACAAAAACTTTCGCCCCGAGTTTTTGCAAAAGGTGAATGATGCTGCCACCAGCAGCGAGTCTGGTGTGTACTAACCCCCCCTCATAATGGTTTTCCTCTCCCGATGGGGATAAAGGTTCTCCATATCTTGCGTCCTACTTTTCTGAGTGGGGCGCTTTTTTATGGGCAAATGCTGCTCCTGAAGGGCGAACGCTGTGCTTGGTGTCTTGCGATTGTTCCAGCCGATCGCCGTGCAGTTTGTTGCATATCGGTTTCTTCGTCTTTGTTCTTGCCCTGCCGACTGCGGAGGGCTGGAATTGAGAGAAAGGGCGATTTTCCCTGCCACAATGAGGACGAAAGGATTGTGAGTGGGTTTGTGACCTCGGAAATTTGGCAGCAGTATTTTGATGCGGGAATGCGAGCGGGCAAGCTGGCGGACTACGACCAAGCAGAAAGTAATTTCCGCGCGGCGATCGCGATGGCTCCCGATGAACCTTATCCCCATTACGAACTGGGATACACCAAGCTGCTGCAGCGAGAGTATGAAGAGGCTTTGGCTGAGTTTCGCACCACTGACGGACTGGCTCGGGGCTTTTTTCAGGTGCAAGCGGAAATCTACATGTGCGAGCAGTTATTGGCAAGGGAGATTGACGAGCACGTACTTTCTCTATTGCAACGCTTGCAGCAGATGTCGGAGAGCGGATCGGGCAGCGGCAAACAGGCAGAGGAAGTGGCACGCGATGTCGTTCGTTTTTCTCCCAACTGCGCCCTAGGTCATTTGTATTTAGGCAAAGCGTTGGCCCGCCGAGATCCCATCCAAGCAGAAGCATCCCTAGACCGATGCCTGCAACTAAGCCCTGACGAAACGACTGTCATTGATGCAAAATCTCAGATTGGCCTGCTGTGGAGCAATGAAGGGAGATCGGCAGATGCTCGCCAGCTATGGCGAGAGTTACAAGATACCTATTCCGGTCACCTTCAACTGGAACGACTGGAAGAATTGCTCAACCCTGGCAAAGGTTCAGGCAATAAGCGATCGACCCCAAACTTTTGGCAGAAGCTGTTTGGCCAAAAATAAACGGTCGCCCCTCCAGCTTGCTCTGAGGGATGTCGGTACTCATCCCCCTTACCCAAAGAAGAACGCTCTGGGGCTACGCCATCTAGCGTGATTGGTTGTTGCGATTGCTTTACAGCGGATTGCAGATCTCCACACTTAGCAATCCACTGTAAAGTCTGGCCGTTTGATTTCTTGATTAGCAAGGAAAATGCTCAAGAAACTCTCCATAGCAGATTGCCGACGCAATATTCACCCTTTGATACCGCTACCAGCATCAGACGGAATGATGAACTGCTGGACGGCTGCGAACAATGCTAGTGCCGGCAAAATCGAGATGACTGATCCGGCGGCGATCTTGCGCCAATCCGCTGAAAACGCGCTCGCTAAATTTGCTACTCCTAATGGCAAGGTAGCGAGTTGAGGGTCGTCCACCATGAGTAAGGGCCACAAAAAATCCCCCCACATGCCCACAAAAGTAAACACCGCTAGCGTAGTTAAGGCAGGCCGCACCGATGGAATCATGGCATGCCACCAAATGCCAAACGGCGAACACCCATCAATGGTTGCAGCTTCCTCCAGCGCCTGCGGTACGGTTTGGAAAGCCTGCCTCATCAGAAAAATGCCAAAGGCTGTTGTGGCATAAGGAAACACTAATCCTATGTGGGTGTTGCGCAAATTCAACTGCACGGCCAGTACATACAGAGGAATCATTGCGATTTGGAAAGGGATGGTGCTGGTGCCGATAATGGCCCAGAAAATTAGGGATTTACCGCGAAAGGTGAGGCGGGCCAGCGGATAGGCAGCCAAAGAGCAGAACAGCAGATTACACACAACGGCGATCGCTGAAACTACAGTACTGTTCCACAGATAGATCGGGAACGGATTGTCTCGCCAAACTGCCCCAAAGTTTTGCAGGGTGGGCTGTAGGGGAATCAGGCGTGGAGGGTAAGCAAGGATATTTTCAGTTGGAGACTTTAATGCCGTGCTGAACAACCACAAAATGGGGCCCACCATGACAACAGCGATCGCAATTAAGACGCCGTATTGGATGGCGCTCTTCCATGCCTGTCGAGACCAAGTCTGCCTATAGCGCAATGTCACAGCTTTATCCCCCTCAATCCCAACAACCGGATGGTGAATAGCGATAATCCCAATACAACCGCAAACAAAACCACCCCGATGGCGGAGGCATACCCAACATTGAGCCGGCTCCCATGCTCGTACAGATACAGCACCAAAGTGGTTGTACTGTTGGCCGGATCTCCTGTTGGAGAGATGACATAAACTTCTTCAAAGACTTTCATCGCGGCGATCGCTGACAGAATTCCGACCAAAAATAAATAGGGACGCATCAGCGGTAAGGTAATAGACCAATGTTGTTCCCATCCGTCCGACCCGTCGATGGCGGCAGCTTCGTAAACGCTAGGGGGAATGGATTGCAATCCGGCCAAATAAATCGTCATGTAATAGCCCAACCCCTTCCACACCGTGATGGCAATAATGCTGAACAGGGCGAACGTGCGATCGGTGAGCCACGGAATCCGGACGGGATGAAACGTAACTAGTGAGAGGACAAAGTTGAGCAATCCGGTTTCGGCATAAATCCATTTCCACGCCAGTCCGGCAACCACCGTGGATACGATAACCGGCAGGTAATACAGCACTCGAAACGAGTGAATTCCTCTTAGTTTTTGGTTGACTAAAATTGCCAAGATCAGCGGCAATAACATTAGAAGTGGTACCGCTACCACCAGATAGGTCAAGGTATTGGCGAGTGCTTGCAGGAAAACCGGATCTTGGAACAGTTCGACATAATTTTGCAGTCCTCGGAATTGGGGAGGACTCAGGAGATCGTAACTGGTCAAGCTGAAAAAGATGGCTTGGAGCGCGGGCCAAAAGGACACCAAGCCCAGCACGATCGCGGCGGGTAGCAGAAATAGATAGGGAGTCCACCGAGCACGATCGTTCATATCACCTCAAAATCAGACAGTCTTTTGTCTGGCTTACGTTGAGCGCTGACAGCTGGGTATACGGTGCAGCCAGCCTGGTAGGGAGCGGGCATTCCATTTCGTAACGCGACAGAGCACTAGCCTCGAAATTCGCCTCAACCTTTTGAACTGACAGTAAATCGCGAGCACTGTCGTCTTTCTCTGGGCTGACTACAGTGCATTTGCAAGAGATTTTGTCTCCCATCGCAAACTCGAAAAGCAAGTTAGACCATTCGATTCCAGCGCTCGGCTGCCGCTGTAACCGCTGTATCGACGTCTTTATCCCCTAGCATGGCTAACTGCAACTCGTTGTAGATCGTATTGCGCAGCTCTTCCAGTCCTTCCATGGGAGGGAGCAGAACTTCGGCAGACGATAACTGCTGGGCACTGACAACACGTGCTTTATCCAGTGGACCATCCGCCTCGACGGAGAAATATGGGTCCTCTGCACTGGCAATCGTAGACGGCAGAATATTGGCGAGTTTGGAAAATTCCAATTGATTTTGGCTGTTAGTCAGCATTGTTGCGAAGTTTAGAGCCAGTTCTACATTTGGCGATCGCTGTGGAATGGCTACAT
The DNA here is from genome assembly GCA_051439425.1 of Synechococcus sp. Classification (GTDB taxonomy): domain Bacteria; phylum Cyanobacteriota; class Cyanobacteriia; order Thermostichales; family PCC-7336; genus PCC-7336. The sequence continues at coordinate 3,337 of JBFRWD010000046.1, read as the reverse complement.
TCATCACGCTGGCACTGCGAATTCCGTTGGGGCCAGAAATCTGAGTGGCGATATCCGTTATATCCGCAATATCGGGCGCGTTTTCGGCCACCTGCCGCAGCAACTGTGGCCCCGTCAGCAACATACCAAGTTCTCCCGCCTGATACAGCTCGATTGCCCGACGATGGCTCTCCGTCACCGTTTCACGTGGAATCGCACCCTCTTGAAAAAGTGACACCCAATAGTCAAACGCAGCTCGTCCCTCTGCCGTATCGAATCCTGCTTGCCCCTCCGGAGTCACCAACTGCATCCCCATCTGCACCATCGACTCCAGCATTTGTGCACCGTCCATCGTCAGCATGAAAGCATACTTGTCAGTGGCTGCTTTCATTTGCACTGCTGCTGCTGCCAATTCCGGATAAGTCCTGGGAGGGCTTTCCGGATTGAGACCCGAGGCCTTGAATAGCTCCCGGTTATAAGCCGTAATATCTGTGGCGACGTACCATGGCAACCCGAAGGTGGTCTCTCCCAATTGATTGGCCTTCCAGATGTTAGGAAAGTAGCTGTCTTTAACGTCTTGGGTCACCAGACTGGCCAGATTCACCAAGGCATCTTTTTCCGCCAACTTGGTGGCAAACTGCGGATTGAGATTGACAACATCAGGGCCGGAACGAGCGGCGATCGCCGTCAAAATTTTGCTCTCCATCTCCCCCCACGGCACATCTACCCAATCCACCGTCACGCCAGGATTTTGCTGCTCGAACTGAGCGATTAGATTGGCCATGTACTCATCAAATGTCGGCTTGAGTTGCATGGTCCAAAACGTCAGTTGTTGACTAGAGCTCGATCCTGAGGAGGACACTGTCTTGGAAGCAGCACAAGCTCCTAGGGCAAATGCCGCGGAAGTGGCCAAAAAATGACGGCGGGATAAAGACATAAGCCGAGTTGTCAACACACACAGCAATACTAGAGCAACCCACAGGTCTGTCCAGCTGCTTACCCAGTTGGAGCAGTCAGACCGCTTGTCCCCACTGAAAGTGAAAGTCTTGGAGCTGGCACCATCCATGCCCATTCCGCTGAATCCAGCTATCCTTTTCAAGCGAATGCGATAGTGCCAACGCCATTGCAGCGTCAGGGCTCTCATCAAGTCAGTGTGGATAAAGCCACGGTGGGCTAACAGCACCACTTTCACCCCTTCTGGCAAACAACCCGCTGCGTCACAAAGCAGCTGTTGGTAATCCCTGAAGGCCACCGCAGCGCTGGTGTGGTGCAGCACTCTCCAAGCCACTGGCAATGCTCGCCCGCGATGGACAACGGCCAAACGGATGAGACAGCATTCGTCCCAGAACAACGAGGTATCCAGACACAGATAGAGGCAATCTTCGCTCCAATCAGCCAAAGCCGCCTGAATCAGGGACTTGTAGAGTCGATGGATGTTGAGGCGAGGATTGTTGAGCCAGCGGCTGATGCGTCTTTGTTTGCTTTGGGCGTATTGACCTCGACAGGGGATGTAAGGCAGCCAGCGAGAGTTGCTTTCACCCGTTTGGAGTAAGGCAATTACCATCCACAGACAAGTGGTCAGATGAGCTAGATGCACCCAAGGACAGGCTTGCCTCAACAAAGTCTGCAACGCATTGTAGCGAGGGGAGTTTTTTGTGGCACTTTTTGGCTTTGAGTGGTTTCTTGTCTGAGAGTGCTACCTCCCCTCTCTTTCGTCAATTCCTCGCGCTTCTTCAACGACTAGAATCTCTGCGTTGTAAAGGCTTGAGCCGAACTCATCAGATCTTTTGTCAGTCAATCAGGCTACAGGCTCTTGAGTTTTTGTCCTGTACTTAGGAAATTGATACGAATTTTGGATATCGGTTTCTACTATTACCAAAAAAACACAATAACTACGCACATAGTTTAATGCTTCATTTCATGGTTAATTCGGCACAAGAATGGTACGACCATTTTAATGCCGTGAAACTTGCTGAAAAATTCGAGGGCACAAAAGTCGCAGCCCCCGATCTTAGCCCTGGGTATTATTGATAACACATGTTTGGGATCCAGCCGGGGTGTTACTCCATTTTGCAGAAAGACCAGATGAAGTCATATAACAAGCTCATGCCGTTGGACGTGGCCTTTGGTCACGCCGCTGATGCGGGACGTTATGAGATAGGGAATTCGAACAAAAACCTCAAAAGATTATTAAAGAGATTTACGTGAAAATTGCTTTACTAGGTGCAAATGGCAAAACAGGTCGTCAAATCATTGGCCGTGCACTAGATGCGGGGGATACTGTTACTGCCTTAGTTCGTACAGAGGATAGGCTCGCAGATGTCACCCATAAGCATTTAAATGTTCGCATAGCAAATGTATGTAATTCAGATGCTCTAAAAGCAGTTTTGCCTGAACACGACATTGTCATTTCTACATTAGGGCCACGAAAACCAACTAAAACAGCATGTGCAATCTACTCGGAATCTGCAACAGCGATTGTAGAAGCCATGCAGCAAAGTGGAGTAACCAGGCTCATCGTGATGTCCACTGCATTACTCTTTCCCAGCGATAAGCTGTCCGATCGCGTATTAAATTGGATTGCCAAGCACAATGCCCAAAGCGCGAAAACGATGGAAGAGACCATTCGTACTTCAAACCTCGATTGGACAATCGTGCGAACAGGCTTTCTAAACAGCAATAACTCAACAGAGTATCGCACAGCTGTAGGGGCATTTCCCGATGGTGGAGGTTCCATTTCACGCGCAGCAGTAGCCCGCTTTCTGTTAACTGAAGCAAGGGAATGCAAGCACCTTCGCCAGATTGTAGGCCTGTGTGGCTAAGAGCTAATACTAAAGTAGAGACAAAGAGAGTTTTAAGCCAAACGTCGCAGCAGAATGCGTAATAGCGATGTGAAAATCATGGATTCGCTGACTTCGCAATGAAGTTCGTAATCCTTACTGAGACGGCAAAATCGATTCAACCATCCAAACGTGCGCTCCACAATCCATCGTTTTGGTAACGGCTCAAATTGGGATGACGAGCGTTGAATAACCTCCACTTGCACGTGGTCTCCCAAAAGCTGCTGAATGGCCCGGGCAAACTTGGGCCCAGAATATCCCTGGTCCACCCAAGTCACCCGCAGATGAGTCAACCTCTGCTTGTACTCATCCACCAAGCGCTTTGGAGCATTAGCTTCCGTGACCAGCAATCCAATCACCAATCCTTGGGAATCGACTAAGACATGGCGCTTACGCCCTTTAACTTTCTTTCCACCATCAAAGCCATAGACCTCGCCCTTTTTTCAGTGGTTTTCACTGACTGAGACTCTACAATCACAGCCTGTGACTCACTGGAGTGAACGGATTGGGCCCTCACA
>JBFRWD010000045.1:0-2609 GCA_051439425.1 Synechococcus sp. | reverse complement strand
ATTGAAAAGGTTTGGGCTCGTCTGAAACACCGCTTACGCCAAACTCTCCATCGCTTTGACTCTCTTTGGAAAGCTCTCGACTCTGTCTTCAGAACACTGTCCTAACATTCCGGGCGACTGCAATATTCTTTTTGCCTCCATATTGTCCGCAGCTTAACAGCATCGAAACCGAATGGCATCAGTTCAAAACACACGAGCTAGCAGGACGTCAGTTTGATGATGAGCTTGACTTAGTTGATGTCATCATTGCTGGCATTGAGGCTCGGGCACATAGACATGGACGCGCTCTCGAACGTTTTCTGTTTAATTAGAACGACCTACTTATGTCCGGTCATTTTTTTACAAAATCTATGTGAGTCTACGACTGTCCACTACCCGTTTTTCTTACCTGGGGATTGAACCTGCGCAAACTCTGCCTGTTTATTTTTTTGAGAGTCTCTTCCTGCGGCTTCCTTCCCGCACGTAGAGGCGTTGCAGTCTGGGGAAAAAAACATGGGCTAAGACAGGATAACCATGCCAGAGGGCGTTAAATCAATCCTGAGTGCCGATCGCCCCCGATACTCCTGGACCGGCAACGTTTCCGTTTGAGGTGGCTCTCGCAGTTGTTGGTCACTCCAATTACTGCGATACAGCACTGTCATGGTTGAGCCTACTGGATGCAAAGAGCTGTCAACCGTGACCATTGCCCCCCGCTGCTCCAAACCATGGGTGTTGAGAACCATCAACACTTCCGTTGTGTAGAGCACTTGCGACCAGGCGATCGCTTCTCCTGCTGAGGGAATAGCAAAGGGGCGATCGCAATACGAGGTTTCTCGCAGGTAGTGGTGTCCTCGACGGACGGCTTTGCCAATCGAATCAGGGCGATTGCGGATGCGGGCGATCGCGGCAATCCGCAGGTAGGTAGGGTGTTCGGGATTGAAAAAGTGGCAGCCTTCAGTGCCGAATGCTCCAAACTTACCGCCAAACATGCATTCTCGAATGTAGCGATCGATAAATGCATGTTCCGGTTCGATGGTGTAGTCGTGATAGTCTTGGCCGCCATCAAAGGCCTGTTCGGTACCGTAATAAATCGACGGAATGCCCGGCACGCTCAGCATCGTTCCCACAGCATGTGCCACCTGTTCGTACCGGTGGGGAAGGCATTCGCGGGTGGCGAACCGTTCTTTGCGGGGCCGAGATGACATGTCGTGGTCGTCCAACACATGGACGTGGAAGGTGCCCAACTGGCGATAGCTGCCAGGCAAGGTGTTGTCATCGTACAACCCGAAGAAATCCCATGGATGTGATAGACCTTTCACGACTGCCGGCAGGTTGTTAGAGGCAACGATAATGTCCAGAATGGCGTCCAGATTGCGCCGAAAGACATCTAGATAACCCCCCACCATGCTGTCATCCGTTAACTCGCCAACCAACAGGAAATTATCCTTGCCAATTGATTGAGCGTAGCCATGAATGGCATCGCAGAACTTTCGCGATGTGGAGGGAGATACGTGCTTGACGGCATCTACCCTGAATCCATCGCAGTCACTGAGCGCTATCCAATATTGATAAACCTTGGCTAAAGCCTCGATCGTGTCATCCCGCTCCAGATCGAAGTCTCGCAATTCAAAAAAGTCACCCTGCCGGAACTCCACCAGCGCATTCATGGGATCTTCCCAACTAGCTGCTTCCCAGTGGGTAATCATCCCAGCCCGGTTGTACCAATCTAAATTTTGAAATTCACTGGGAAAGACTCCGTCATCGATTGAACTGGGGGTTGGGATACTGTTCCCCTGCGCCGACCGCCAACCGTGAACCTCGTACGGTGGAGAAAAACGGTAGGGCATGGTTTCTTGCGGGTTACCGTCCCCATCGCGATAAAACCAATTGCTACCGCTGTGATTGTAAATAACGTCCAGAATGACATACATACCTCGATTGTGAGCTGCATCGACTAAATCCCTCAAATCCTGGCGGGTACCGAAACGAGGATCGATGTCCAAAAAATTTTGGATGCCGTAGCCGTGATAGGTCTGCAGGTCAGCCCGTTGCTTCCAAGGGGGATTGATCCAAACCGTTGTCACCCCTAACGTCTGCAAGTAGTCCAGCTTGCTTTCAATTCCTTTGAGTGTGCCACCGTTAAAGGTGTTTCCAGCTTCCATCCATGCTGCTTTGTCCTCCGCTGTAAACTGCTCGGGTTTAGATCGATCGAATAGCGATCGTTGGGCTTCTTGACCATCGCTGAACCGATCGGGCAGCAGTTGGTATAAAATCTGGTCCCGCCAGTTAACGGGACTGGGAAATACCCGCCCCCTTGGGGTCAGGTCGGCAGCCGCCAAGGTTCGCGGACAAGTGTCCTCAATCTGTGTAGCCATCGCATTTAGTCTGCTTGTTAGGTGAGCATCAGCTCGTTAGAGGCCTGGAGAGCGATTATCGGATCCAGTGGAGAGATCGCCCCGAAGAGACACGATCTCCAATGAATACTTATATCTTATTCGACCAGCTAAGTAGCCAGGCGAAAATAAGCGTAAGATGCAGCTATGTTAGAGAGCTCGACCCCAAATGCCAGCGGCCTTACAAATCAACTTGAGTGAAGCAGAAGATATCACGTTGCGTGAATTGAGCCTGGC
>JBFRWD010000044.1:0-7769 GCA_051439425.1 Synechococcus sp. | reverse complement strand
AGTTGCGCTCGTACCCGAGGCTGAAATCCTTGAGAAGCCCTCAACCCGCCAGCCAAACATGCGCCAATGTCCAAAAGCCGTTCGCTTAGCGCTCTAAAGGGCTTTCTCTAAAATGCCTGGAAGCATCGTTACACATAAGTAGCTGATTTGACAGAAAATGATTGATACATCTCGCTCTAGTGTGGTGTCCATTTGATTTGATGGGCAGAAGTCCTATTCAGCGACTTAACCTGAACTTAACCTATGCTGTTTAAAGATACAGACCTAAAACTTTTTTTGTAGCGCTTTCTACTGCTTAATAACTCATTTTTTTACTAGGGCTGCAATCTAGGATATTTATCGACATATTTCAAAGCTGATATAACCTGAACATCAAGCGTATTGTTCTTTTACAGATGAATAGCTTGTAGTTTTAAACCTCCTTGATATGGGGTTTTGAATTTGACCAGGAAGCACTCTGTGCTCAATTCCAATGTCCTTGACAGGAACTCAAGCAACTTGAGAGGAAGTTGCGCTCGTACCCGAGGCTGAAATCCTTGAGAAATATTTAAATCCCACTGTTGTCATATGTAGCGGACGAGCGATCGATGAATTCCCCTAAGCACACCAAAATTGTTGCCACCATCGGCCCTGCCAGCAGTTCATCTGAGGTGCTAAAGCAAATGGTCCGGGCAGGCATGAGTGTAGCTCGACTCAACTTCTCCCACGGCAGTTACGAAGACCACGCCAACACAGTGACAACTATCCGAGCTGTTTCCGAAGAACTGGATACACCGATAACAATTTTGCAAGACTTGCAGGGGCCCAAGATCCGTGTTGGCAATCTGCCAAGCGGTCCTCTAGACCTGAAAGAAGGCGAAACTTTGACACTGGTACCGGAGGGAGACTTTGTCGGACAGCCTAATACTGTCTTGATTGACTATCCTTACCTAGCTGAGGAAGCACTGCCGGGGATGCAGGTGCTGCTGGATGATGGCCTTTTGGAGCTGAAGATCGAGCAGGTGTCTCCCCCTGAAGTCCACTGTCGGATTGTTCAGGGGGGACCGCTGAAAGGTCGAAAAGGGGTCAACCTACCTGACTTAAACCTGCGCTTGCCCTCCATGACGGACAAAGACAAGCAGGATCTGGAGTTTGGGGTCTCCCAGGGGGTTGACTTTGTCTCCTTGAGTTTTGTCCGAAAGGGAGAGGACCTTCGCGCCCTCAAACAAATGCTGTCAGAGCTGGGGGCGGCGGATACGCCGTAGCTGGCGAAGATCGAGAAGCCACAGGCGATCGCCAACCTAGACGAAATCCTAGACGAGTGCGATGCGGTTATGGTGGCCCGGGGGGACTTGGGGGTGGAAGTGAGCTCTGAAAAGGTGCCTTTGCTGCAAAAAAAAATCATTGCCGAGTGCAATCGCCGCGGGATTCCGACGATCACCGCCACACAAATGCTGGAGAGCATGATTCGCAACCCCCGCCCCACCCGAGCGGAAGCCAGCGATGTTGCCAACGCGATCGCCGATGGCACCGATGCGGTGATGCTGTCGGGGGAATCGGCGGTAGGAGAGTTTCCGATCAAAGCAGTGGAGATGATGTCCCGCATTGCTTGCGATATCGAGCCGGAGATTGAGTTTGTCAACTATCCTCCCGCCGAGACCGATGAAACCCACGCACTTGTGGATGCTCTCAACAACATCGATCGCATCCTCGATTTGAGATGCATTGTTGCCTTTACCAGTACGGGGTATACAGCTTTGGTGGCGTCGAAAGAACGGCCTAAAGCGCCAGTCATTGCCTTTACTCCGGATCGCAAGGTTTACCACCGCTTGAATTTGATTTGGGGGGTTATCCCAGTGTTAATTGAACGCCAGGTGGAGACATTCGAGGAGTTGGTGAATCAAGCTCAGACCAAGCTAATTCAGCGAGATTTAGCGGCGGTTGGGGACAAGATTTTGATTGTGGGCGGAATTCCTACTCAGCATGCGCGGGGGACAAATTTTTTGAAGATTCATAGAGTGGGTCATTAGCTATTGCTCATGGGTCTTGAGTTTGGGGAGGGGTTGAAGGATGGAAATTAACCGGATTGGGAATTAGCAGGATTTATCGCTATGGCCAAGTTGATTTTGATTCGGCACGGGCAGAGCCTTTGGAACGCTGTGAATAAGTTCACAGGGTGGGTGGACGTGCCGTTGAGCGAACGGGGAAGGGCGGAGGCCACGATCGCCTCTTGCAAGCTCCGGGATTATCGCGTGGATGTTTGCTTTACCAGCATGCTGATGCGGGCGATGGAAACGGCGGTCATTTGCCTGACGGAAGTGGACGAGATTTGTAACGGCAAAATTCCGGTCATCAAGCACGGCAAAGACGATCCCAACTGGCACGGATGGGATAAGTACGAGGGGGATCCCGAGTTAGAGCTGCCGATTTATCCTAGTGCGTCGTTGGACGAACGGCACTATGGCGACCTGCAGGGATTGGATAAGGCAGAAACCGCTCAAAAGTTTGGGGACGAGCAGGTGCACGAATGGCGGCGCTCGTTTTCGGTGCGGCCTCCGGGTGGGGAGAGTTTGGAGGACACCCTGAAGCGAGCGGTGCCGTTTTTCCGAGATCGCATTCTCAGCCATCTCAAGCACGGCGATAGCGTTTTGGTTTCGGCCCACGGCAATTCTTTGCGCTCCATCATCATGGAGCTGGACCGGTTGAGCCCTGAAGAGGTCCCCAAACTGGAATTAAAAACAGGGGTGCCGATTGTTTACGACATCGACCCGCAGGGAACTGTGACCGACAAAATTGTTTTGGACAATTGAAGCCGGCTCAGGCTCGAGAGTTTAACCCCTGGTTAACCTAGCCCTTCTATGCTCTTTCCTGGTGTCACTGTTTCTACATTCACGCTGATTCATTCGAGGATCCGACCATGACTCAAGCGCCCGATAGAATTCGTTCGGCTGAAACTCCTATCACGGAGGACGATCGCACCGGATTGAGTGTTGAAACTCTTCGGCGCGCTATTGCAGACAACCTCTACTACATCCAGGGGAAATCACCCGAGTTTGCCACCCCTAACGATTACTACATGGCCTTGGCCTATACCGTGCGCGATCGCCTGCTGCAACGGTGGTTGAGTACCGTCAAAACTTGCTCAAGCAAGGACGTAAAGGTTGTTTGCTATCTGTCAGCAGAATTTCTCGAAGGGCCGCATTTGGGCAATAATCTCATCAATCTGGGCATCTACGATCGCGTGCGTCAGGCAGTAGAAGACTCGGGACTCGATCTGGATACGTTAATCGCGCAAGAAGAGGAGCCCGGCCTGGGTAACGGTGGTCTCGGCCGCTTGGCAGCCTGCTACATGGCGTCGCTTGCCAGTTTGGAAGTCCCGGCGATCGGATACGGTATTCGCTACGAATACGGTATTTTCGATCAGCAGATTCGGGACGGCTGGCAGGTGGAAGTCACCGATAAATGGCTGCAATACGGCAACCCCTGGGAAGTGTGTCGCTCCGATTTCGCCGTCACGGTCAAGTTTGGCGGACATACCGAGCCCTATACCGACGAGCATGGTGACTATCGCGTCCAATGGGTGCCGGACTACGTTCTCAAGGGCATCCCCTACGACACCCCCATCTTGGGATACAAGGTGAATACCGCCAACACGCTGCGGTTGTGGAAATCGGAGGCATGCGAATCGTTTGATTTCCAGCGCTTTAACGTAGGGGACTACTACGGTTCGGTCAATGACAAAACCATTTCCGAAAACTTGACCAAAATTCTCTACCCCAACGACGAACCCATCCAAGGGAAAGAACTGCGCCTGGAGCAGCAGTATTTCTTCGTGTCCTGTTCATTGCAAGATATGATTCGCATTCACCTCGTGGATGGCAACAGTTTGGACACCCTGCACGAGCGGTTTGCCGCCCAGCTAAACGATACCCATCCCTCTGTCGCCGTCGCCGAATTGATGCGGCTGTTGGTGGACGAGCACCATCTGGATTGGGATAAGGCCTGGGATATTACTTACAAGACGTTGGCCTACACCAATCACACCCTCTTGCCCGAAGCGCTAGAGAAATGGCCTCTTGATTTGTTCGGTCGCATCCTGCCTCGCCATTTAGAAATCATCTACGAAATTAACCAGCGCTTTCTCGATTGCGTCCGCATCCACTATCCGGGAGATGACGGCAAGCTGGCTCGCATGTCGCTAATCGATGACAGCGGCGAAAAGTACGTCCGGATGGCCAATCTGGCAACGGTGGGGAGTCATGCGGTCAACGGTGTGGCCGCCCTGCACAGCGAATTGGTCAAAACAGATCTGATGCCGGACTTTTACGAGTACTGGCCGGAAAAGTTCCATAACGTCACCAATGGCGTCACCCCCCGCCGCTGGATGGTGTTGAGCAACCCCAAACTGGCGGATTTGATTACCGGTCGGATTGGGGACAACTGGATCGGTCATCTAGACGATCTCAAAAAGCTAGAGCCGTTGGCCGATGACGCCGGATTCCGCCAGGAATGGCGTCAAGTAAAACTGGCTGCCAAACAAAAGCTGGCCAATCGCCTCAAGGCGGTTTCGGGTGTCAAGATCGACCCCAGCACAATGTTCGACATTCAAGTGAAGCGCATCCACGAATACAAGCGGCAGCACTTGAATGTTTTGCACATCATTACGTTGTACGAGCGCATCAAGCAAAATCCCAACCTAGACATTACGCCGCGCACCTTCATCTTTGGCGGCAAGGCTGCCCCGGGCTACTACATGGCCAAGCTGATTATCAAGCTGATCAACTCGGTGGGGGACATCATCAATAACGACCCCGATGTCGGCGGTCGCCTCAAAGTGGCCTTTGTTCCGGACTACAACGTCACCAACAGCCAACCGGTCTATCCGGCAGCGGATCTATCCGAGCAGATTTCCACGGCAGGCAAGGAAGCCTCCGGTACCGGCAACATGAAATTTATGATGAACGGCGCCCTGACAATTGGGACGCTGGATGGTGCCAATGTGGAAATGCGAGAGGAAGTGGGAGCGCAAAACTTCTTCCTGTTCGGTCTGACCACCGCAGAAGTTGCCCAACTGTCGGCCACTGGCTACAAACCAAACGATTACTACAGTTCCAATGCCGAATTAAAAAAGGTTATCGACCTGATCGACTCGGGCATGTTCTCTCACGGCGATCGCGACCTGTTTAAACCGATTGTCGATTCCTTGCGCTACAGCGATCCCTTCCTGCTGATGGCGGACTATCAGTCCTACATCGATTGTCAGGGACGGGTGAGCGAAGCTTACAACGATATCGATAGCTGGACGCGCATGTCCATTCTCAATTCCGCTCGCTCCGGCAAGTTCTCTAGCGATCGCTCCATTCAGGATTACTGCCGCGATATCTGGGGGGCCAAGCCCGTCAAGGTGGAGTTGGAGGAGTACGTTCAGCAGAAGGCGGGCTTGAACGTCAAGTAATGTTCCGGTTAAAAGGGGGAAGTGTCGTTGTGAGGATAAGCCATGAAAGTCGCTGTCTTTAGCAGTAAAAAGTACGACCGGCAAGCGCTACAGGCGGCCAATCGGGACGGAGCGCACCAGTTTACGTTTTTCGAGCCTCGCTTGACGGCGGCTACTGCACCGCTGGCACAGGGATTTCCCGCCATTTGCGTGTTTATTAACGACAAGGTTGATGCCGAAACACTGCGAACGCTTGCTGCAGGGGGCACGAAACTGATCGCATTGCGATCGGCGGGCTTCAATCACGTCGATTTGACGGTTGCAGCGGAACTGGATCAGACAGTGGTGCGGGTGCCGGCTTATTCCCCTTATGCGGTGGCCGAGCATGCGGTCGGGCTGATCTTGATGCTGAACCGCAAGCTGCATCGAGCTTACAATCGCGTGCGCGACGACAACTTTTCTCTGGATGGCCTGCTTGGATTCGACCTGTTTGGCTCCACGATTGGCATTGTGGGTACCGGTCAAATCGGGTTGTGTTTTGCCCGCATCATGCACGGCTTTGGCTGTCACTTGCTGGCATACGATCCGTTCGAAAATCCGGCGATTACCCAAATGGGGTGTCGGTACGTAAGCTTGCCAGAGCTCCTGTCAGAATCCGATATCGTCTCGCTGCATTGCCCCCTGATGCCGGATACTCACCACCTGATTAATGCCGATACGCTTCAAGACTTGAAGCCAGGGGCGATGCTGATCAATACCAGCCGGGGGGGGTTGATCGATACCAAGGCGGCGATCGACGCCATCAAAGCCGGAGTTATCGGCAATTTCGGCATCGACGTGTACGAAGACGAAGAAGATCTGTTTTTCGAGGATCTCTCTGACACCATCATTCAGGACGATTCCATTCAGCTGCTGCAGTCCTTTCCCAATGTGGCGATCACGTCCCACCAGGGGTTCTTTACCCGCAATGCCTTGCAAAATATTGCGGCCACTACGATATCGAACATCACAGCGTTCGAAACGGGGGCTGCTCTCAACAATGAAGTGGCCTTCAAACCTCGGGTTCCGGCATAGACTGATTGGCCACCATCCCCAGACAGCACTCCTACCTCGCTCAATTCCTAAATCTGTTGCACGTCAAGGATCCAGTTCAGGAGTTTCAGCTATGTCAACCCTTAAAGTCGGAATCAACGGATTCGGTCGTATTGGACGGCTGGTGGCACGCATTGCCATGCAGCACCCGGAAATAGAACTGGTGGGGGTCAACGACCTGTACCCTGCCGATAAACTTGCCTACCTGTTCAAGTACGACTCCACCCACGGCAGCTACCGGGGGTCGGTAGAGACTAAGGGTGATGGGATTGCAATCGACGGCAAGTCGATTCCTTGCACCTCGATCAAGAGCCCAGCAGAACTCCCTTGGAAGGATCTAGGCGTGGATTACGTAGTCGAATCCACTGGGCTGTTTACCACTGCAGAGGGGGCAGACAATCATCTCAAGGCAGGAGCCAAACGGGTGGTCATTTCTGCGCCGACCAAAGATCCCGAGAAAGTTCGCACCTTTGTGATGGGAGTGAACCACGAGGACTTCGACCCTGCCACTGACACCATCGTGTCCAACGCTAGCTGTACCACCAACTGTTTGGCTCCAGTGGCCAAAGTCCTCAATGATGCGTTTGGCATTTCAGAAGGGTTGATGAGCACGGTGCATTCTATGACCGCAACTCAACCTACCGTTGACGGCCCCAGCAAAAAAGACTGGCGGGGAGGACGAGGGGCTTCCCAAATCATCATCCCGTCTTCCACCGGTGCGGCTAAAGCGGTCGCTCTAGTGTTGCCGGAATTGAAAGGAAAGCTAACGGGGATGGCCTTTCGGGTAGGAACCCCCGATGTGTCTGTCGTAGACCTGACCTTTAAAACAGAAAAACCTACTTCCTACGAAGATATTTGCACGGCCATGAAATCCGCATCGCAAGGAGAAATGGAAGGGGTTTTGGGGTACACCGAAGACCCTGTCGTATCGATGGATTTCCGTACCGATCCCCGTTCCAGCATCTTTGATGCTAAAGCAGGCATGGGCTTGAACTCTAATTTCTTTAAGGTGGTGTCCTGGTACGACAACGAATGGGGCTACTCAAATCGGGCGATCGATTTGATGTTGTACATGGCCAAAAAGGAAGACCTAATTTGAGCTCTTGACTCCAAGGGGGGGGAAGTGGGTGATACGAGGATTAGGGGTCGACGGAGCAGTTACCCGCTCCGCCTCCCATTCAAAACCGTGCATGCGAGTTTCCCAGCACACGGCTCCTCCTTAGTTAGCCAAAGTAGTAGGGCTAGCGACCCGAGTGGGGGGTCT
>JBFRWD010000043.1:0-44360 GCA_051439425.1 Synechococcus sp. | reverse complement strand
GTTTGCTGGCGGACAAAACGGTCGCGATTGTTGGCTACGGCAGCCAAGGTCACGCCCATGCCCTCAACCTGCACGACAGCGGCATCAAGGTGATCGTAGGTCTGTACGAAGGTAGTCGCTCTTGGCCCAAGGCCGAGGCGGATGGTTTGATCGTCAAGACCGTGGCAGATGCGGCGGCAGCGGCAGACTTGATCATGATTTTGCTGCCTGACGAAACCCAGAAGCAGATCTACGCTAGCGAAATTGCCCCCAATCTAAAGGCTGGCGACACCCTATTGTTTGCCCATGGCTTCAACATCAACTTCGGCCAAATCAAGGCCCCTGAGGATGTCAACGTTGTGATGGTGGCTCCTAAGGGACCCGGTCACTTGGTACGCCGCACCTTCGAAGGTGGCCAAGGGGTTCCCGCGTTGTTTGCGGTCGAGCAGGACGCTACCGGCAACGCTCGCGACATTGCGATGGCTTACGCCAAGGGCATCGGTGGCACTCGTGGTGGCATTTTGGAAACCACCTTCCGCGAAGAAACCGAGACCGACCTGTTTGGCGAGCAAGCGGTTCTGTGTGGTGGTTTGTCCGAGCTGATCAAGGCGGGCTTCGAGACTTTGGTGGAAGCGGGATACCAGCCCGAGCTGGCTTACTTCGAGTGCTTGCACGAAGTGAAGCTGATTGTGGACTTGGTGGTTGAAGGTGGTTTGGCCAAGATGCGCGACAGCATCTCCAACACTGCCGAGTATGGAGACTACACTCGCGGCCCCCGCATTGTGACTGCCGAGACCAAGGCAGCCATGAAACAGGTGCTGACCGAGATTCAGACCGGTCAGTTTGCTCGCGAGTTTGTATTGGAAAACATATCCGGTGGTGCTGGCTTTAATGCCATGCGTCGTAAGGAAGCAGAGCATCCCATCGAAGAAGTGGGTAAAGAACTGCGCTCCATGTTTAGCTGGCTGAAAAAAGCTTAGTCGGCCCATACACTTTCAGGCTTACTGTCAGAGATATCGTCTCTTAGAAAATACTTTGCAGTAAGCCTTTGAACTCGCTCGAGATCGCCCTTTAATTCGATCTCCTTGGATTCGACAGAGCACTAGAGTGCGACCTGTTTAATCCGTCCTATCACACAAGCCGCCAAAGAATCACTCATGCTAGATCTGACTGGAAAACGTGCCCTGGTTACGGGGATTGCCAACAATCGCTCGATCGCCTGGGGAATTGCCCAACAGTTGCATGCGGCAGGTGCCAAGCTGGCGGTGACGTACTTACCGGACGATCGCGACAAGATTAAGGGCAAGGTGGAGAAGCTGACAGCGCCTCTGGCTCCCGAGTTGATGTTGCCCTGCAACGTGTCGGACGATGCGCAGATCGATGGAGTGTTTAAGGCGATCGACGAGCATTGGGGAGGGTTAGATATCCTCATCCACTGTTTGGCATTTGTGAAAAAAGAGGAGCTGTCGGGAGATTTTACGAATGTCTCTCGGGATGGTTTCTCGTTAGCAATGGATATCAGTAGCTATTCGTTAGTGGCGCTTTGCAAGGCGGCTAAACCGCTGATGGGTGAAGGGTCTAGCGTGGTGACCCTGACCTATCTGGGTGGGGTACGTGTGGTGCCCAACTACAACATGGCGGGCATTACCAAGGCGGCGTTAGAGATGAACGTGCGCTATTTGGCTAGCGAGTTGGGTGGACAGGGTGTCCGCGTCAATGCGATTTCGGCTGGCCCTATTCGGACGCTGGCTTCTGCGGCGATCGGCGATTTCCACTCGATGTTAAACATGGTGGAAGAGAAGGCTCCGTTGCGTCGCAATGTGACTCAAATGGAAGTGGGCAATACGGCTGCATTCTTGTGCAGCGATTTGGCGAGCGGTATTACTGGCCAGGTGATCTATGTCGATAGCGGCTTCAGCATTTTGGGTGCGTAGCTCTAGGGTTCAATTCCAAACTCAAGGTGGCTCAGGCAAGATGGTGGTCTGAGCTCTTTTGATACCTCTGGTTCGCGGACTAATGCCTGTAGATCCTCCATTCAAATGCCGTCACTTCCCCCCGTCGAGCTTCACCATGGCAGTTAGATGGGACTTAAAATATCGACTGAGTTACCGGGATGTTCAGGAGATGTTGGCTGAATGGGGAGTCAATGTTGACTGTTTGACGATCTACCGCCGGGCGCGACGGTATGCTGCGGAAATGGATGAAAGATGCCGGTCTCGCTGGCAGCTAAGGAGATCGCAGAACTAAAACATTCGGGTGAATTCTAGAGGGCTGCAAGCATCACCCCATAAATTACCTTCAAAATATAGTGGAGAAAGATCGCCGATTTGTTCGCTGGACAGTCAAAGCTAGCGAGCATTTCAAGAGCTTCTGGGGTGCTCAACAAACTCTCAATAGTTGTGGGCATGCGTTGACCGCGTTGTTCGATAGCTTTTCTCCAAGTAGCTGAGGTCTTTATTCTTCAACCGATCGCACAACTGTTCCTACAATCATTACTCAGGCTTTTTCGCCACAATAAATGTTGCTTTCCCCTTGCCGGGTGTCCACTGATAATCAATCTCAAAACTAGAATCAGTCAAATTCTCAGACAATTCTTTTTCAGTAATAACGCTAACTTTTGGAATCAAGCCAAAGACGCCGATGATTGGGGCGACTAGCTTAAACCAGCTCATAAAATCCCCAAGGCAGGTCGTACTGCTAACGAATATGCCGCCGGGTTTAAGCATATTGAAGACTTTGGCGATCGCGGTTTCCCGCTCGTCTAGAAGATGCAGAATACTGAGCCCCAGCACAACATCTAAGCTGCCATCCGGAATCTCAATATCCTCAATCATCATTTGCTCGAACGATACATTCTCAATCCCTTGGGCCCGAGCTTTCTCGCGGGCAATGTCCAGCATTTTAGACGAGACGTCTATGGCTCGGATGTTGCGCACAAATGGAGCATGGATAATGGCAGTCGAACCCGTTCCGCAACCAAATTCCAGCACTTCCATGTCTGGCTCGAGGTATTCGCGCGTTACCTGCAATTTTTTCTGATAAGAAGCTTCGTCTGCTATCGGTTGTTTTGAATAGCGATCTGCAATCCTGTCCCAGAAAGAAGCCGAGCGATTCATACGTGTTGTCCCGTTCAATCAGTTGTTAATCCCTAACTGAATCCCTAAGAGCCTCCGACGAGCGAGGTAAACGTTAATCGGAGCACCTACAGCATCAAGACTGCTGAAGAAATGCCGCAGATTGCCTTGCCCAACCACGACTACGGTATCCCATCTATTCAAAAACAGTTTTATCCATCAGTGTACTCAAAAGAATAGCTTATCCAACAAGAACACCACCGGCTCAGGTCTTGGTTGCGATCGATGGGTGCTTCAACCGAATTCAAAAAATCTTGAAGACTAACTGCGAAAATGCGGCGGCTCGAACTAAATACTTCACTGGTTTCACATCGATCTCCCTTCAGATCGACTTATATCCAGAAGTTGAGCGAGTCTTGGGGTTACTGCGACTATTCACAAGCCTTGTAAGCATTATTGGCTTGTATGAATATTCTCACCCAGTGCGTGAAACATTCTCGCACAAACATGCCGAACATCTGTTCAGAATATCTCATGAGATTTTTTACAGTTTGGTATTGAAAAATTCTGGCAAGTGCAGCCTGAATCATCTCAACTTCAGGTTTAACGGCCACAAATAACTCCTTTCGAATGTTGTTTCTATCTAGGAATGGGGGTCGATAATTCTGTTCTCAGCTCCTTTGCGACAAACTGACTTCATTTAGATATCTGTGAGCTAATACTGCTCCTTTTTCCTCATACTTCGAATCACATTAGGAACTCGTGAGATTGCGCATATTGTCTTAGAAGATACATTTTCGAAGACTTTGTCATGCTGCATTTTTCACAGTACGTACGGAACGGTGTTCTATGTACTGGATGTAGCTATTGCTCATCGTGAGATTTTCTAGAGTTTGAGCATAAGAGGAAAAAAACTTTACGTAGCTGAGGTGTTTTGTGAATCAACTGCTCAACGTAGCGAAACGGGTAATGCCCAAATCAGTTCGTCGCTTTCCAAAGCAAATTCATCGCGCTTACATATTTCAATGCGCTATGAAAGCTTTTTTGAGTGCGCCCGAACGCCATATCCGAATTGGCGATCCAATTATTGCTGATTTGATTTACGGCTGGGGGAATGAACATTGGAGTGCTTCAGATGAGTACTTGGTCGCTTGCATGGAGCATGCACTAGCTATGAATGGCCCCATCCTAGAATGTGGTTCTGGGTTGTCAACCATATTGGTGGGGGCAATTGCCAAACAGAGAGGGCTTGCACACTGGTCATTAGAGCATGTTCCCACCTGGGGGAATCGAGTCCAGTTCTGTTTGGAGCGGTACGCAGTTGACTCCGTCACACTATTCACCGCCCCCTTGAAGTGTTATGGGGAGTTTGATTGGTATGCTCCACCGATCGAGGTCATGCCAACCTTCGATCTCGTCATCTGCGATGGTCCTTCAGCTCGTCCCCAAGGAGGTCGCTTTGGGTTGCTTCCAGTTATGAGCGATCGCCTCTCTGCAGATACTGTCGTTTTGCTTGACGATGCAGGCAGAGAACCCGAGCAAATGGTGGCGGAAAGGTGGATGGCCGAATTTGGTGGTAATGCAGAGCTCTTAGGCCACTCAAAGCCATTTATTCAGATCGCGGGGATGCATTTACACCCATCTTCGAATTCCCCCTTGGCTCCAGAATTAATGGAGCCTGCCATCAGCGACCTTGGTTAAGGTTCCAGTTAGCACCTGCTAGGACCACAAAATGGGGGGGTGCCAGTCATGCGGGCAATCTCCGAACTCGTTCACCCTGACTTCAAGTCCCAGGTAGTGATTCTGTGTACGAGTGTTTGCCGGCGAGATCGTCGACAAATTCTGCCGAGCGAGCATCCCTGCTCCCCTACAGGCTAGTCTTAAATTCCGTCCTCTGGAGTTTTGGTTATGCCTCGCCCTCGTAAGCGCTTTGGCCAGCATTGGCTGAAAGACAGTAGCGTGCATCGAGCCATGGTGGGAGCATCGGGATTAAGTTTGGAAGCAATGGCGGGGAGAGCCGCGCTACCAGAAGACAGCCCTTGTGTAGTGGAAATTGGTCCTGGGACGGGGAAATTGAGTCGTCGCTTACTGGCTGCAGGAGCGCGAGTATTAGCGTACGAGCTCGATCGCGATTTGTGCACCGTCCTGCGCAAAAATTTCGGCTCCGAAGACCGATTTACGCTTGTTGAGGGGGATTTTCTTCGGCAGCCGTTGCCAAAGGAAGGGCAAATGGTTGTGGCCAATATTCCGTACAACATCACGAGCCCGATCTTGGAAAAAGTCTTGGGCTCGCCTGAGTCACCTGTGCGCCAGTTTTCCACCATTGTTCTTTTGGTACAGAAGGAGATTGGCGATCGCCTTTGTGCAGAAGTGGGAACGAAGGCATACGGAGCAATGTCAGTGCGCACGCAGTTTTTGGCAAAGTGCGAAGTCCTGCGGACAGTGCCTAGAACTGCATTTCAACCGCCGCCCAAAGTAGAATCGGCCATCATTCGATTGACTCCACACCAGCACGAAGCGGTGCCTAAAGATGCACGGTGGCTGTCGGTGTTAATTCGCCAAGGATTTGCCACTCGCCGAAAAACGTTGGGAAATGCCCTACAGTCTCTGGTTGACAAGCAAGCAGTATATGCGGCTCTAGAGGCGATCGGGCGAGACCCTCTCAGTCGCGCAGAAGCACTGACCGTTTCTGATTGGGTTGCATTTAGCAATGCCTTACTGCCCGCGCGTTCCGATGCTTCTTCCCCTCCTGTGGCCTCGAAAGAAGCGCCATCTTCCGTGGGGTAGCGAATCGATGTAGATGTCCCGTTTCCAGCGACATTAATATATAGCAATCCGCTGTAGGGACTGGAGTGCAGAGACCGCTCAAATCCTTAGATTTCCCAGGAAACATCGCGAGAGAGTTCTTCATAGCTGATTGCCAAAGGCTATAGTAAGCGCTATGTCGAATTTGAACTTATGGTGACGGAATCTACGGCCTTCCAGCAAGCAGCAACCTACGTGTTGAAGTTGGCGGTACTGACACTGGTCATTTCAGTCGCAATTAAGTATGGCGGCCCTTATCTGCACGTACCGAATAACTCGGCGATCGCGCTTGCACTTGTGTTGCTCCCTGCGACAATTGTCGTTATTCGACTATTTATCCTTCGGACTGGTGGTGCCAATCATGACGCTGACTAGCCGTGAGTTGTTGGTAGGCTTCGGATCTGTCAGGACAAGTTGTTGAAATCTCCCTAGATTTCACTACAGATGCCAATGGTTTAGCAGCTGACCCAAAGTGCTAACGACATCAACGGAAAGGGTGGAGATATCGATCGGGGCGGGTTTGAATTCTCCTCGAAAATCGAGCAATTGGACCAGCAATAGATACCCAACACTCAGCAGTAACGCAATCGCACCGGTAAAAACCGCCACCAACTTCGATCGATCCATTGTTGTTGCCTAGCTCCAAGACATATTTGTACCTACTACCATCCAGGTTAATGGAGATAGGGGCTCGATCTAGAATCGCTCTTTTTTTTCTGGAGCGTTTGGTGGAGAATCGATTCATTCGTCGGTTCACATGGAAGTAGGCGGGGGTATCAGCTAACCGGTTCCCATCTGGGGATTGCTGCTTCTCGGCAACCGACTACAGTTAATGACAGGCTCGCGTTCTTCGAAACACTGTATGGCTGCCGGACTTCCTGCTACCGATCGCACACCTCCCATTGCTCTCACCATTGCAGGCTCAGATAGCGGCGGTGGTGCTGGCATTCAAGCAGACTTGCGCACTTTTGCCCTCCATCGCGTCCATGGCACCAGTGCCATCACTTGTGTCACCGCCCAAAATACGTTGGGGGTCACCCGAGTGGATGCGTTGCCACCCGAGGCTGTTATCGCCCAGATCGCAGCAGTTGTCGATGATATGGGGATTCAGTCGCTCAAAACCGGTATGTTGTTCGAGCTCGCCATCATCGAGGCTGTTGCCACTGCAATGGAACAGCGCGGTCTCGCCAATATTGTTGTCGACCCCGTGATGGTATCTCGAGCGGGGGCAAAGCTACTGGCAGATAATGCCATTAACGCGATGCGCGAACGTATTGTTCCGCTAGCCGATGTGGTGACCCCGAATCGATACGAGGCCCAAATTCTGGCGGACATGGAAATTGTCACCCTCGATGACATGAAAAACGCTGCTGCTCGCATTCACAAGCTGGGCCCCAAAGCTGTCTTGGTCAAAGGGGGAGGGATGTACGGTGACGTGAGGGGGACTGATGTCTGGTTTGACGGCGATCGCCTAGAGGTCGTTGTCACCACCCCAATCGATACCCCCAACACACACGGCACCGGTTGTACGCTATCGGCGGCGATCGCCGCTCACCTCGCTCAAGATTTCCCCCCATTTGATGCCGTCCAGCGTTCCAAACGATTTGTCACTCGAGCAATCGCCAATGCTCTGGCGATCGGTCAGGGTCAGGGGCCGATCGGTCACTTTTATGCCTGAGTGCTACTGGACTAAGTACGACTGAACTTAACGGGGCGACAGTTGCCAAAGATTGTTCCGGTTACGATTCCTCTTGCTGAAACCGCGCTCCGCAAATCATCTCGACAGAATTGTCCGCCAGCAGCTCGTAATCAACATCCACCAGTGGTATCACGACTCCGGAAAATTCATCCTCTGTATTGGTGTCGAATACCTCGAACCCTTCACCACCTTCATCCAAAGGCAGGCCAGATGCCACCAGTACTTCTCTGAACATGGTGCGGAGCGCTTCCGACTCTTCGCCGCTCCCGGATAGCTGTTCTTGGTCGATGTAAATTTGGCGGTTGGGATAGGTCTGGAAAAATTCGATCAGAGTCAAATTACCGTCAGGAGCTGCAGAGTTAATCAACCCCGCTCTCAATGCCTGAGTGGCGTCAATATTGCTGGTCGCCGGTCTCAACATGCGGCTGACTTGGCCCAAGAAGCAAGAGCCCCCCTCCGAACGCAGGTAGCGAGTAAACGGCACAAAGTCCACCTGCAGTGTGAGATTCAGCGCCTTGCGAATGCCTTTGGCTCCCTCTTCCCCCACGTACTCGTCAAAATACACTTGCAGTTGACGGCTAGTTTCTCCAGTTGCCGCATAGGCAGCCAACTCGTCAATTTGCACGGAACGCGTGGCTGGCCCCGCCGTGATAATGAGTTCCTCGGCGGCCTGAGCGCTGCCAGCGGTCAAACTGGCGATCGCAGCGGCTATGAGGGCAAAGGCGGAACGATTGCAACGCATGAATGACTCCTATAGGGAAACTAGCCAAGCCAACTATATCGGCGGTCAATGGGGAGCGGGTGGAGGGGGAACGCAGTTTTGCTTGCAGGTTGCCCGCCACGAGATTACTGCAAGTCTAGTGAACGAACTGGAGAGATGAATAAGTAATTTGGAAGATTAAGTTTGGAAGATATCTGCCTCCCAAGATGCCCGCTCCCCACCTGTTTCAAACAGCAGCCGACTTCGCAACTCTCCAGCAGCTGCCCGATTGTTGCGGCACCCTGAACTATGCTGAGGCAGCAACAACGTTGCCCCTATCGACTCGAAGTCATCGACGCAGCTAGGATTGGCACATCCTGCTGGTTTCATTACAAAGGCATGTGCGTTTTCCCTGCACTAATGTTCTGTCAGTAACGAAGTGATGGGTACTTGCTCGTGCTCAGACTTGCTGTCGTCATTGGCAGCCTAGTGACTCCCTCATAGCAAGCCTGACGAGCCATTCGTGCATATTGCTCAATTACAATCCCCGTTTCAACCCTTGCCATGACCACTACCCTTTCTTACTCATCCACCGAGCAGCCAGTGCCACCTTCGAAGGACGCGAGGAGTGAGGCAGTGCAATTGCAGATTGGTGGGATGAGCTGCGCGGGCTGCTCGTCCAGTGTTAGCCAAACTTTGAGCCAAATTCCGGGGGTTTCTCTAGCTGAAGTTAACCTTGCTGCAGAGCAGGCTAGGGTAGTGTTCGATCCTCAGAAAACTACGGTGGAGGGATTGGTACAAGCTGTCAACGACAGCGGATTTTCAGCCACTCCAACCGACGCTGAAACAGCAATACAGATTTTGCAAGACAACCACCAACAGGGAATTCGAGAGGCTCGAAATCGCTTCCTGTTAGCAGCAGTCCCCTCGGCAATCCTCATGGGGGTGATGCTGTACTGCATGAGCCGCGACATGCCCCACAACATTCACCATCACGTCCTGGCGTTAGTGCTGGCATTTCCCGTTGTGTTTGTCGCGGGTTGGTTCACCCATCGACAAAGCTGGGCAGCTATCCGTCGCAAAGCTCCCAACATGGATGTCCTCATTAGCTTGGGCACTATCCCCACGTACCTCATCGGCTTGCTGGCGGTTCCCGAAGTGACCGTGTTTGTGGAAGTGGCGGCAATGGTGATGGCGTTTCACCTCCTCAGTCGCTATTTGGATAAACGAGCTAGAGGCAAGGCATCGCAGGCGATCGAACGTCTGGCAGGATTGCAGGTCAAGCAGGCCCACTTATTGCCAACCTTGCCCGAGCGGGACAACGAGCAAGAGGCTGGCGCAGGTGCGAGTGGAGATGGCGAAGAGTTTGATGAATTAAGCGATTGGGCGATCGCAGATGCCGTAGATGTGCCCATTCAGGTGGTGCAAGTGGGCGATCGCTTACTGGTTAAACCCGGAGAGGTGATTCCTGCAGACGGTCGCGTTGTGGCCGGTCGTTCCAGCGTAAACGAGGCGATCGCCACCGGTGAATCGATGCCGGTGGAGAAATCGATGGGCGATCGAGCGATCGGAGCCACAGTCAATCAGCAGGGGACGCTAGTTGTCGCAGTGACACGTACTGGACGCAATACATTTTTGGCCCAGATGATTCGATTGGTGCAAGAAGCCCAGGGCAGTAAGGTGCCGGTGCAGCAGCTAGCCGATCGTGTGACGGGATATTTTGTCCCGGTCGTTCTAGCACTGGCACTGACCACCTTTTCTGTTTGGACGGTGGCCGCTGAACCGTTGGGGCAATTCGCGCGATCGGCTGCAACTGTGCTGCCCTGGGTCAATGCCGATTTATCTCCATTGTCATTGGCAGCATTCAACACGATCGCGGTGTTGGTGGTGGCATGCCCTTGTGCCTTGGGGTTGGCGACACCGATGGCTCTGATGGTGGGTGCCGGAAAAGGGGCAGAGCGTGGCATCTTGATTCGCAATGGCGAAGCCTTGCAAACTCTGCAGTCCGTCACCACTGTGGTGTTCGATAAAACTGGTACGCTGACGCAAGCCAAGCCTAGCGTTCAACAGATTTGGCCTGTAGAGCAGCAAGCCGATGTGCTCAAGTGGGCGGCAGCGGCAGAGCGATTGTCGGAACATCCCTTGGCGCAAGCGATTGTCGAATACTCCAGCCAGCAACAGATAGAGTTGCCTGAAGTCCAGGGAATGCAGGCGATCGCCGGGTGTGGAATTCGAGCAACTGTTGGCGATCGTGACATCTTAGTGGCCAATCCTAGATATGCTGCCGAGCATTTGACTGGTGTCGAAATGCCTCATCTCGCCGAAACGATTGCTGGGTGGGAAGAACAAGGTCAAACGGTAGCGATCGTGGGATTGGATGGAGCTTGCTTGGGGGCAATTGCAATCGCCGATCCGCTCAAACCAGAGTCCGCACAAGCGATCGCGCAGCTCAAACGGCGCGGACTCCAGGTGGCGATGCTAACGGGGGATAACCCACGGGCGGCAGAGGCGATCGCGCAGCGAGCCGGTATCGATCGGGTCAAAGCTGGAATGCTGCCCGCCGACAAAATTGCTTGGGTTCAGGAACTGCAAGCTAGCGGCGAAGTCGTCGCAATGGTGGGAGATGGCATCAACGATGCCCCGGCGCTCAAGCAAGCGGATGTTGGAATTGCCCTGGGCACAGGGACCGATATTGCAATCGAGGCCGCCGATCTGGCGTTAGTCCGTGGAGATTTGGTCGCGGTTGCAGAAGCGATGACGTTGGCTCGATTCACCTTCCGCAAAATCAAGCAGAATCTGGGATGGGCTTCGATCTACAACCTGATTGCATTGCCGATCGCCGCTTGTGGTTTGCTCCATCCCATCATGGCGGAAATTGCCATGGCCTTCAGCTCTCTAAATGTGATTTGGAATTCGTTAACGTTGCGAACCGCTCGACTTGACGACATGTAACAGCCCTGCGGAGCTTCGGAAAAATTAACGAGTTGATACCTCCGTTCACTCGGTCAGAAAGTACCGCATTATCAATCGCTCCGCGAACGGCGTAACTACAGGCAGTGACTGCTCTTGGCTCGTTGCTGGGGCTTACTTGCCGAACACTCTTATCTAGCTAAGAAGCTTCGTAGCGATTCGCTATTGCTACAAAGCTGTTATTTTCCACGAGGATTTCGCTTAAAAATTTGTCTACCCTGCGGGAACCATTGGATTGCTTGAACCTGCATCCACTGGTAGCCAGCACGAACCGCGATCGCGATCGAAGCATGCTGCATGTGGTGAGTTGAGCATCTTGATATCCATTGAGCGTCGGGGTATTAAAATGAGCCACTATTCTTGCGTCATAACGTTACCAACAGAGCGTTACGAGGTGAAACACGACCTTCAAGACTTGCTCGGTCGTCGCCAGTTCGACATGCTGTACGACAGCCCTGTCTATTGGGTGGCACGAGAGCAGACTGGCAATGTTCCCCTGTCCCAATTAGTGACAGTTGAGATGTATCTGGACGCGAAAGCGAGTGGGGAAATGGAACTCACCTGCGTGGTCAAAAACCAAGAGCTGCCCCTGCAAGAAGTCAATCATTGCCAGCAGGTATTCGAGAGCATGAAGACTGCACTGCACGAATTTCAAGCGAACGTGCTGGACTCTTTACTCGTGAAGTAGAGCTACTCCGCACGTTTTCCCAAAAAAGTAGTTGCTGTAAATCCGAGTCATCGTTTAGACTAGTTGGGCTGTTACGAAGACCGTCGAAACCATGCCGCGCCATTGCGATCTCACCAACAAAAAGGGCAACAACGCCTTCGCGGTATCTCACTCGCACCGTCGCACCAAGAAGATGCAGGAAGCCAACCTGCAGAATAAGCGCGTGTGGTGGGAAGAAGGTAAGCGGTTTGTTCGGTTGCGCCTGTCTACCAAAGCCATCAAGACCCTGAAAAAGAAAGGTCTGGCTGCGATGGCTCGCGAAGCCGGTATCGATCTGAACGCATACTAAACGTCCCTGCAGCAACAAGCTTTTTAATCCGCCGCTGACTGGCATGGTCGCGGCGGATTTGGCGTATGCGATTGCCGCGAATACAGTGTTTGCCATTTCAGTTATGACAATAGTTTTCAATCACAGTTAGGGTTTGACATAGCTGTTATGTCCGCAGTGGTATGGCCACTGCTATAACACTGAGAAAAAGGAGGCTTCGGGACTTCAGTACCCTAATTCATCGATATAAGTATGTGAGGTATTGCGTGGCTTCTAACCCGCCCGGTCTCAACAGCATGTCAAAGAGCGATCCCTCGGCTAAAACGGGCGGAGCAAATGCTTCCAATGGGTGGCTTTCCGGTGCTAAAGTTTCTGGTCGAGATGAGTTTTCGGAACGCGATTGGCTGTGGGTATTGGGCTTGGCGTTGGCGGCAGGCTTGCTATATTGCCTAGCTCTGGGGGATGTGCCCTTACGAGATTGGGATGAAGGAACGCGGGCCTTGGTGGCGCGAGAAATTGCGGAAACGAACCACTGGCTGCACCCAACAGCATTCGGACACCCCTACATGCTCAAACCACCGCTAATGGATTGGTTGGTGGCACTGGGGTTTCGTACGTTTGGCGTTAATGAGTGGGTGGCTCGACTACCGGGAGCAATTGCCTCTTCTCTAGGTATTCCCCTGCTGTTTGCTCTGGGGCGATCGCTGTTTGCTCGCCGCTTGACAGCCCTGCTCTCCGCTAGTGCGTTTCTCATTCTGTTGCCCGTTGCCCGCCACGGACGTTTACTCATGCTGGATGGGATGTCTGTCACCGCGTTTCTGCTGGTACTGCTGTGTGTTGCGCGCAGCACTCGGACAGGGGGTGAACACTGGGCGGTCGGCATCGGACTGGGTTTGGGTTGGTTGGGACTAACCAAAGGGCTATTGGCTGTACCGTTGGGGGCGATCGCTGTTGCTTGGATGGTGTGGTTGCTGCTGCGAGAAAACCGATTCGTTATTTCTAGGCTGATTCCGTATCTGCGTAATTCCTGGCTGTACGTGGGGTTGGGATTGGGCCTTGGGGTGCTATCTGCTTGGTACGGCGCCCAGTTTTACCGATATGGTGGCCAGTTTTGGCGCACCCACTTTTTATCTCAGGGGCTCAATCGCGTTTCCGACTCGGTGGAGCAGCATGCTGGCCCTCCTTGGTACTACCTGCTGGAGCTGTTGAAGTATGGATGGCCGTTGCTGGTGGTGTGGCCGTTGGGGTTGCGATTGGCTTGGCAAGAGTGGCGGTCTGCTTGGGGGTCGCTGGTTTGGTTAGGAACCATTGGATATCTGGGGTTGATTTCAATGATGGGAACCAAGCTGCCTTGGTACATCATGCCTGCCTATCCGTTTATCGCTCTGGCTGTGGGCCGGGGCTTGGATTGGATGTGGCGGAATTCAGCCAAGCTGGGGCGAGGATGGCCGATCGCGTTTGCCGTGGTTGGGGCTGCAGCCGCAGCGGGAACGGTGTATCTGACCGTCGATGGTGGAGGTCAGCCGTGGTTACCACTGATGGGAGTGGCACTATGTCTGACGTTGGCAATGACGGCCCGACTACTGTGGCAGCGACGACGCAGCTTTGTCTCTGTCTTTCTCCTTGGGACGTATATCAGTCTGCTCTTACTCATGCTTTCGGGGGAATGGCTGTGGGAGTTGAACGAAACCTTCGAGGTCATACCGGTTGCCGACATGCTGAGATCGCATGTTTCCCCCAATGCCACGATTTACACATCTTTTGGGTACGGACGTCCCTCCTTAAATTTCTACTGTCACTGCCGAGTGTTACCGGCCAGCCCAACCCAGCTACAACGGCAATGGGCTGACGGACCTGTGTTGGTCGATCGCGGATTGTGGCCGCAATTTGAAGAAGCCGGAGCTGTAGAGCTGGATCGCACCGACGAGTTTGTATTGGTAGCGCCCAAACTCGCAGAGGCTGATAGGTCTTAGCCGCTCTGGGGCTGTGACCGGACAAACTGGGCGATCGCTCGGACAAAGCCTGCCGAGTTTTCCCACGGAACGCGATGGCCAGCCGCAGGAACACTTGCGTGAGTAACCGTAGAACAGCACTCGGCCAGTTCCGCCCCAATGGTGCTGTACTTCAAATCGTCCTGTCCCGAGATGTACAGAATTGGCGGACGATCGAGTTGCGCCAGCGCTGGCCACAAGTCCGCTTGCCGTCCTTTTGAGAAGCTGTCGAATAGTTGGGCAATGCGATGGCGATCGAAAGCCGTTTCCAGACGTTCAATCCCACACTTGTACCCCGCAAATACTGCTTGGCGATCCCAATCTTGCAATAACCTGTCCCACGGTTCGCGCAAAAAACGTTGCCCCCATTCCCGATCGCGGTGCAGGCACTGTTCCCGCACCCTTTGATTCTCTGGACCAGACTTGATGCCAGGATCGGCAGCAATCGCGATTCCCCCTGCCCACACCTCTGGGGAATTCAATAAGGCATGGAACGCCAGTCGTCCTCCTAACGAATAGCCCAGCAACCACTGAGATTCCCCAGTTAAGGCGTGGCTCTGGACTCGCCTGCAGAACTCCTGCGCCCAATGCTGGAGTTCTGTGTGCTGGAGTTCTGTGTGCTGGAGTTCTATGTGCTGGAGTTCTGTGTGTTGGAGATCTGCGTACTGGAAATCTGCGGTCTTTTCTGCCCACAGATCCACACATTCAAGTTTGACCTGGCCACTCCAGACTGACTCCCACCAGCGATCGCCAATCTGTTGCCAAACGTTGGGTGTTTGCAAGTTGCCGTGAATGCACCACAACCGCATCAATTACTCCTCTGCCAATTCGCAACCAATAGTGACTCATAAGAGATCTGGCTGTTCGTCTGACACTCTCATATCCGTAGGCTATAGTCACCCCGAAATGGTTTGGGAGGCCAGCGTGCCCATCTACCTGTACTGGGGAGACGATCGCTATTCCCTCAAAAAAGCAGTTCAGGCACTGCAAACCAAGGTGTTGGATGATGCCTGGATCGCATTCAATTTCGATCGTCTTGGTGCGGGAGCGGAAGATGCACAGACGGGCTTTAATCAGGCGATGACTCCGCCGTTGGGTATGGGCGATCGGCTGGTGTGGCTGGAAAATACTCAAATCGTGCAGCAATGTAGCGATGACTTAATGCAGGAGCTGGAACGCACCCTAACTGCGTTGCCAGACACGACTCACCTGCTGCTGACAGCCGCTGGGAAACCGGACGGGAGATTGAAATCCACCAAGTTTCTTAAAAAAGTTGCCAAAGTACGCGAGTTCAAGCAAATTGCGCCCTGGGACACGGACGGCCTGATGGATGCGGTCAAAGCAGCTGCACGGGATAAGCAATTAGAACTAAATGGTGCAGCCACTGCATTACTGGCGGAAGCGGTGGGCAACGATCGCCGCCAACTGGAGATGGAGCTGGAGAAACTCTCGCTGTACGTGCCTGCAGGCAAAGTGACAGCCGCGGCCGTCAGGGAACTAGTACCTGCCTCCGCTGACAACACTTTTCAGTTGGCCGGCCACCTGCGCTCTGGAGATACGGAAAAAGCGCTGCAGGTGCTCATGCGTCTCCTAGCCCGCAACGAGCCCCCCCTCAAGATGGTTGCCGTTCTGGTGGGTCAATTTCGCACCTGGCTGTGGGTGCGAGTAGCGCTTGATTCGGGAGAGCGGGATAACAAGGCGATCGCTCAAATGGCCGAACTGGGCAATCCCAAGCGGGTGTATTTCTTGCAAAAGGACGTGAGATCGATGTCTAGCAGACAACTGTATCGAGTGATGGAGCGACTGCTAGATCTGGACTATCAACTCAAACGCGGGCAGGATGCGACGCGATCGCTGCAAACCGCCTGCATTCAGATCGCGACCCTTTGCGGCCAGCAGGCCAGAAATCTGTGAAATTTCAGATTGATTCAACTTACTTGGTCCACGAGAGCCATTAGGATAGCCATCACATTCGAGAGGAACTTGCCACGCAACGAATTCGACATCGCAGCATCTTTAGCTTGCCGAATGCACCTTGACCCGCCTGTCTCGCGACTCAGAGACATCGCACTAGCTGAATGTCACCATTGATGTAGCTGCAATGAAACCCCATGGAAGAGGCGATAAAATTATGGTGGCATTATCGATATCTGCCAGTTCGCTTTAGCGACTGAATTCACCCCGATCTGGGCACTATCGATAAGCTTGTGAGGTGTGTCCTAACGATACGGTGGGCTTTGCCCCCATTGAGTCGAGACGAAAATAACCGACCATTTTCTCCATTTCGCAAGCGATTGGCGATTTGCCCAACTGTCATAGTTTCTTTGAACAGCTGATTGTTTCAGCACTCAATGTTGAGTGTTCTTTCCTGTTCAGCTTCGAATGCTGGCCCCGAGAACACCATCAACTCCTATCTAATTTTCAAGCTAGGAGTTATTCTGGTTGGGGCTTTACTTCAAATAACTTCACATAGATGAGGCTTCGATTGCTTGGTGGTACGTACCCCTGCTCGTTCCCGGACTGCACATATGGCTAATGACCGCGATAACGTCGACTCTTCTGCGTCACCAGTGATTGTTCCCAGTAATGGCAACGGTCGTAATGGCAACGGCAACCAGAAGCAAAAAGGTAATGGTGGTGTCAGCCTCAAAGAAAATGTTGCCCCATCCATAGCAGCTGCTCCTAAGTCAAAAGTAGAGCAACTGCGCGATGTCCTGGAGGATTATCGAGGCAGCCACCAGCTCATTGTTCTGCAAGATTTTCCAGATCCAGATGCCCTCTCGACCGCCTGGGCTTACAGCTTAATTGCGGAACAGTTCGCAATCTCTACGGAGATTGTCTACGCAGGGACCCTGAGCCATCAGGAAAATATTGCTCTGGTGCGCCTAACTGATTTGCCTTGTCAGAAGATGGATGTGTCTTCCATTCGGCCCGATGATTTACTTGAGTACCAAGCGGCTGTGTTTGTCGACCACCAAGGCACAAC
Organism: Synechococcus sp.; assembly: GCA_051439425.1. Classification (GTDB taxonomy): domain Bacteria; phylum Cyanobacteriota; class Cyanobacteriia; order Thermostichales; family PCC-7336; genus PCC-7336. The sequence goes on along the minus strand of JBFRWD010000043.1, from coordinate 27,161 downwards.
CAGTCAAATTGCTCCGCTAGTCAAAGAAGCAGGACTGCCATTAGCAGTTCTGGTCGATCACCATTCCCTCCAAAATATTTACCAAGCTGAATTTGAAGACATCCGTACCGGGGCTGCGGCTACAGCTACGCTGTTCGCCGAATACCTGCGGGATGGCTTATTGGAGTTAGATACTAACGACCGGCGGCACGTTCAATGTGCCACAGCACTAATGCACGGCTTGCGCTCTGAAACCGACCAGCTTCGCCAAGCCAAAGAAGCTGATTTGATGGCAGCAGCCTACATCAGCCGATTTCAAGATGGTCAGCTGCTATCTGCTGTCCTGTGCTCGGCTCGATCGCGTCGAGTGATGGATATTATTGCTAAAGCACTGGGCAAGCGTCACATCCGTAACAATTTCTCTATTTCAGGGGTGGGCTATCTGCGGTTTGAAGATCGCGATGCCATTCCCCAAGCGGCAGATTTTTTAATCTCGGAAGAGGATGTGCACACGGCGGTCGTCTACGGCATTATCCGCTCCGAGGATGGCCAAGAGGTAGTCACCGGTTCTTTGAGAACCAACAAGCTGACTTTAGACCCCGATGATTTCCTCAAACGAGCCTTTGGCCAAGATGACACCGGTCGTTTCTTTGGGGGAGGGCGCAGTCAAGCAGGCGGTTTTGAAATTACCCTAGGGTTCCTCTCAGGGTCAAATGACAATCCTGAATATTCCAGCCAGAAATGGGATGTGTTTGAAACCCAAATTCGCCAGAAGCTCTACCGATTGATCGATCCAGAAGATAGTTCGGCATCCCACAAATCCTGATTGCTTCCAATTGCACTACAACCTCAACCCGATGGTGTATCGGCTAGGGGTTCTTGTCGGTTCCTTCTGTGGATACCGTTGCAAAAAAAAACAGCCGGGTTATCCCGGCTGCTAAGTTCACGAGATTGGCTCGACCGTTCAACAGACGAGGCCATTCAAGACGGAGGGAATGAGCTATCGGGCTGAGTAGGTTGCTAACTTCTCTTCCACGTCGCGATCGCCGGCGGTAGAGACATTTTTCAGATGCTTGGGCTTGAATTTGGGGTCCATCAATTGCTCTTCGTGGCCGGAGACATCCATCTTGCCTTCCATGATCTTGCGCAAGATTTGCGTTCGCTTTTGGCGACCCATTAGTAACGCACCCACCAGCTTGCCATCCTTAAAGGTCAGCTTGAAATAGTTGTAATCTCCCTTCCCTGGCGCATAAGTGCGACTGGTGTAGCCCTGACCTTCAGGCGGATCGAATACCCCCAACAACGTGTATGGAATGTCGTATAGAACTCCAGCGTTGTAGAACAAGCCCTCATCGTACAGGGTTTGCCCACCCAATAAGTTTGTCGCCGCCGTCATCCCCTGCATGGTGGCCACTTGCCAGGTGCGATTGGGGCGGCGGCCTACCATCATCCCCCCCTGAACCCAAGTGCAGTCCCCTGCCGCATAAATATTGTCAATATTGGTGCGCAAGTACTCGTCGACCACTATGCAGCCGCGCTCGATCAAAATTCCCGATCCTTCCAGGAATTCGGCGTTGGGACGGATACCGCAGCAAATACCAACAAACTCTGCGGGGAACTCTTCCCCGTTGCTGGCTCGGACGGCTACGACATTGCCATGCTCATCACCGATGATTTCTGTTGCAGAGGTCAGCAGGCGGTAATCGACTCCCGTATCTTTAACGCGTTTGCCTAAAATGTCTCCAGCATCCTTATCGGTCAAAGGCTCACCCAGGCGATCCCCCAGTTGCAGCAGGGTGACGCTCAGCCCTTTACGGCTGCAGCAATCAGCAAGTTCTAGACCGAGAACACCGGCACCAACAACTACAGCATGCTTAACGGTCTTGAACTGCTCCTCGTACCACAGGGTATCTTCCATATCCCAATACCCCAGTCGCACTCCATTTAAATGCAGTCCTTCGATGGGAGGGGCGATCGCATGGCCACCTGTGGCAATGACGAGACCGGTGTAAGACAGTTTGGTGCCGTTGGTGAGCACAACCGTGTTGGCTTGGGAGTTGATGTGCTCCACTCGCCCCTGAATCACATCAATATTCAGGGTTTCATATTCCTGAGGTTGTTTAACAATAAGCGAGTCTAGATCGGTACTGCCCTGCAAATATGTGGATAGGGAAAGCCGGCGATAGAACGGGTGATTTTCGCCATTGATAACTTGGATTTCGGTGTCTGGACTGAGGCGGCGAATTTGCTCGGCTGCGCTGATGCCAGCTACACCCGCTCCGATAATGATGTAGCGATTGCCCACAAGTGAACTCCATGCGTACTTAACTCTCAGCTTAAAAAAGTGCCTGACGATACCAGTTTGTTTGCTGATTTTCTTCAACCTATCGTTTCAAAAACACACAGCATTGGCGAAGAAACGCAACGTAATATGTGAATGTTGTTAGAAACACTGAGGGCTGCAAATCATTTGAGTTAAGGCAGATAGCTGCAGTGAAATTTCTTGGGCGCAAATTGTACTGAGTGCTGCTCGGGCAGCGGAGTTGGCCCGCTCTTCTCGATGGGGGGGTGAAGGCCAGCCTAACCGTCGAAGTTGTCTGTATGGCCGCAAGCATACCGTCGCAACTATTACGAGAGTGCAACCATCATGCTCAGAAAAATTGATGAACATGTTTGGGTTGCCGAACAACCTCTAAACTATTTCGGATTAAGCATTCGTTCTCGAATGACGGTGTTGCATTTTGCGAATGATGAATTGGCGATTATCTCTCCGATTCAGCTCGATCCTGAGTCTTGTGCTCAAATCAATTCTTTGGGAGCTGTCGCGCACATCATTGCTCCCAACCTTTATCACCACTTCTTTGTGTCTCAGTGTAAGGAAGCCTATCCAAACGCCACAGTTTGGGCTGCACCGGGACTGAAAGACAAGCGGCCGGAACTGCCCATCGATCGCACTATTTCGGAGGATATCGATCGACAACTGGTCGAATTGCAGGCTGTGTTTTGGGATGGTTTTCGAACGTTGACTCCCAAGGGAATTGACAGCTTAAACGAACATGTTTTCTTCCATGCCCCCAGTCGAACGTTAATTCTGACTGATGCGGCCTTTCACTTCGATCGCAGCTTTCCAGCACTAACACAATTTGCCGCTCGGATCTTGGGTAGCTTTAACCGTTTGAGTCCGTCGGTTCTCGAACGGGTAGCAACCACCGAGCGGCAACCTCTGAAATCGGCGGTGGAGACCGTTTTGGCTTGGGATTTTCAACGAATTGTCGTAGCCCACGGCAGTATCATCGAGTGCAATGCAAAAGAACACTTTAGGCGGGGATACGAGCGATTTCTCGGTCAATCGTTATAGAAACCCTCCGTAAGGGCTAGAGACGAGAGACAGCTCAAAGCCTTAATCTTACAAGGAGAAATGATTGGAGAACTCTCCTTCGCAGATTGCCTATCGCTGATATAGCAGTGACCATACCACTGCGGACATTTCAGCTATGCCTAGACCTGACGGAGATCGGAACCTCTGTCCTAACTGAAATGGCAAAGACTATAAATGTGAATCATAAGACCACATAAGAAAACCGTAGGTGTATGACCACCTACGGCGCAGTAACACAGAGTAGAGAGCATCGGTAGACGCAAATGCAAACTAGAGGAGAATGACCAAAATAAGCAGGATAGTAAAAATTCCGTAGCCCGCAGCAGTCAGGGGGCCGGAAGTATCGGAGTTATAATCTAATTTCATTGCAGTAACTAACGCTACAAAATCATTATCCCTCTAACGATTTGTCAGAGGGATTGGATATTTGCAATTTGAATCAAAATGTAATCTCTGCTACATAAAGAAGGTCGGATGCCAGTCGCAGCTTTCTGTGAGAGTGGGTGGTCAAAACCGTCTCCATCGCCGATTAAATATCCAAACGGTCAAAAACGGTGTCCAAATGAGTCAAGCAACGCTTGGGATTAAAGCATTCCTCCAGCTCATCCGATGACAGGTGCTGAGTAACTTCAGAGTCCGCCATTAGATTGTTTTTGAAGTTCCCCTCGGGCTGATTCCAGGCAGTGTGGGCATTTCGCTGCACAATTGCATAGGCGTCTTCACGGGTCAGTCCTTTCTTGACGAGGGCCAGCAGCACCTGCTGACTGAAGATCGCTCCACCATAAATATTGAGATTGCGCAGCATATTGCCCGCATGGACTTGTAAGTTACCAATCACATTGGTGAATTTGACCAGCATGTAGTGGGCCAAAATGGATGAATCCGGCAGGATGGTGCGCTCCACCGAACTGTGAGAGATATCTCGCTCGTGCCATAACGCGACATTGTCCAGACCGGCCACTGCATAGCCGCGCAGCAGGCGAGCCAAACCAGACAGCTGTTCTGACTTAATTGGGTTGCGCTTATGGGGCATCGCCGACGAGCCTTTTTGACCCTTGGCAAAAAACTCCTCGACTTCCAATACATCCGTCCGTTGCAAATTGCGGATTTCAACGGCAAACCGTTCGATGGACGCCCCGAGTAACGCCAACGCCTGAACGTACTCGGCATGGCGATCGCGAGAAATGACTTGAGTGGAAGCAAGATCGGGGGTCAGTCCCAACCGGTCACATGTCAACGCTTCAATTTCTGGGGACACATTTGCGTACGTTCCTACGGCCCCAGAAATATTGCCAATAGCAACCGATTCGCGCAGACGAACAAGGCGATCTCGATGGCGAAGACATTCGGATAACCAGCCCGCCAATTTAAATCCGAACGTCATAGGTTCTGCATGAATACCGTGAGTTCGACCAACCATTAAGGTATAGCGATGTTGCTGTGCTTGATAGCGAATCGCTTGAATCGCTTCCTCTAGACGAGCCAGCAAAATGTCCAGAGATGCCACCAACTGGAGTGAAAGTGCGGTGTCAAGAACATCAGAGCTGGTTAACCCCAGATGAATGTATCGACCAGCATCGCCAACGTATTCATTTACGTTGGTTAAGAACGCAATCATGTCATGCTGAACTTCCGCTTCAATCTCCAACACCCGTTGAGCGGAAAAATTAGCTTTCTGCTTAATTTCCTCTACTGCCTCCGCCGGAATCAAATGAAGCTGTGCCTGTGCTTCACAGACCGCAATTTCCACCTGCAGCCAGGTCTGAAATTTATAGGTATCCGTCCAAAGCTGCCCCATTTCAGGGAGGGTGTAACGCTCGATCAAGGGTGATGGCCAGTAAAACAACTGGACTATTGTATCTGATGGGGGCTAAAAGCTACCCCAACATTCGAGGAACGCCGCAGCCATAGTTTGAATGCTTCAGCATTAATTTGTGTCCCTCACATACCAGTAATCGTCGAATCCTTTGCCCAGAAAGGCTCAGGAGCGCAGATGATGTACTTTTCCAATCGCGACAACCAATTGCTAGTGCGGTTGATAGCAGGTGAATATTCCTACTGCTTAATCATCTCTTCCATAAAACAATAATATTTTGATGCCACTTTCTGAAATCTGTAGGGCACAGTAATCTAAACAAAACGAATATTTCCAAATACTTCAAAAAAACTTGCCAAAACCGAACTTCGATCGACTATTGTAGAAATAGCAAGGTAATGCAAACAGACATGTCCGATATTCCAGAAACTCCCCTGACCGGTAAAGCTTTGTTGCAAAAAGTGGAATCACTCTCCCACTTGAACAAGCGTGAAACCGCCAAGCGTTGTGGCTATATCACATATGCTAAGGATAATAAGCCGCGCGTTAACCTGACCGATTTCTACGATGCTGTTTTAGCAGCAAAAGGGATTGAGCTTTCCCCTGGTGTGTCCCGTGATCGTCGCGGGCGCGAGCCTACGTATCGTGTCAGCGTTCATCGTAACGGCCAAATTATTATCGGTGCTGCTTACACCCAAAAGATGAATCTTCAGCCTGGTGATGAATTTGAAATTCAGTTGGGTTACAAGCATATTCATCTCAAGCAACTCACTGATGGCCAAGTCGAAGACGAAGACTAGTTGTCATATCGATCTCTAGCCATTTTAAATTTGGTACTGCGATTGATATGTGATTGAAAGAGCCGATCTTTATCGGCTCTTTTGTTGTGTAAGAAGGACTTGATGGTGCGTATCCTGCGAAACCACTCGGTTCGATCTGAGCCTGTTGCTTTCAACTAAGCGCCCACTCCAGCAAGGAAAGCCTGTCGTTGCAATTTAGCTTTGAACAACCTGCTTCGGAATGCAACAATTGCGCGTTTGCCATTACCGATTGCACGGATCAGAGGATTTAATGGCGGCTAGTTGACGGAATGGTGGCACTGAATGCGGTTGTGTTTGCTGGAGATGAAGTCGTACGTAAGTCAAATGGTAGGGGGTATTGCACTGGCGCTATTGGTCGTAAGTTGCACATCCAGTGCGTCTGAATTACCTGAGCGCTCTTGGGGACAACCCACCTGTGCCGTCCCCAGTAACGATCGGCTGCGGAAAGGCGAACTGCGTCAAGCCAGTATTGAAGATGAGGAGGCAGCGATCGCTTACGGCGAGATGGTTCGCGATCATGCCATTCGTTTGCAAGACTGTCGCAGCGAAACCTGGCCTCAGCAACAGGCCGTCTGGTTACGACTGTATCCGCATGACGCACAGCCGGGAGTGTTGGCGGATGTGCTCGATCGCGTCGTCAATCGAGGCTACAACCAGGTCTATATCGAAGTGTTTTACGAAGGGCGGGTAATGTTACCGGTGGCAGACAACCCCACCGTCTGGCGCTCCATTTTGAAAGAAGCTGTCGAAGCAGGGGACGTTGATGCCGAATACGACCTGTGGGCAGAAGCAGTTCGCCAGGGGCAAGATCGCGGTCTAGACGTACACGGCTGGATGTTTTCTCTCAATTTTGGCTGGGCCTACGGAGAGTTATCGGATCGCCAAGAGGCGCTGGCTCTGAATGGAGAGGGAGACACTAGCATTGCAAATGCCCAGTGGGATGCGGATGAAGTATCTGATGGACGGGCGTTTTACAGCGATCCTAGCGAATTAGAACACCTGTTTGCTGACCCCTATAACAGCACTGCCCGAGAGGATTTAGTGACCGTTGTGGATGCGCTGCTAGATCGCGATCCCGATGGCATGTTATTTGACTACATTCGCTATCCAACTGTTTATTTACAAGACACGCTGATTACCCAGCCCCAGCAATTATGGATTTATGGCCCAGCCTCTCGACAAACATTGCTGGAGGGGCTTGAGAACGATCGCGAACGAGCCCTTATGGAATTGTATTTAGAGAGTGGACGTGTTTCGGCTGACGATATTCAAACCACCTTGGCTGGCAATCCCAATGATGTCTTAGCGATTGAGGAACAATGGTTTGATGTAGAGCAGCCGGATTGGCTAGACGCGCTAACTTCAGACGATCTAGAACGCTATCGCCAGTATTTTTGGACCGTTGCCACCGACCATGCCTATCGCGGAGTGTTGGAGTTCGCCGATACAGTCGCTCGACCCGTCGAAGCTCGCGATTTACCCGTATCTACCGTGTTCTTCCCACAAGGGAATGCCTCGGAAGATAGTGGCTTTGATGCACGCATGCAGCCGTGGGATCGTTTTTCCCCGCAGTTCGAGCGGCACCCGATGTCTTATGCCATCTGTGACGATGGGTCTTGTGTGACCGAGCAAGTCCAAGCAGTCGTCGAACAATCCCCCAACTCGCGAGTCTGCCCAGTTTTAGCGGGAACATGGGGGCAAGAATTTGGCGGTCACTTGGCCCTAGAGGATCAGATGTCGGTCTTACAAGCAGAGTTGCCAGATCTGAACTGTATTAGCCATTTTGTTTATGCCTGGATGGAACCGGACTCCGATCGCGATCGCAAAGCTGGCATTGGTGTTGGAGATGCCCGTCCGTAAATCGCGTCTCAAGATAAGGCTGATTGCAAGGGATTGTGCGAGTGAGCGCATCCCGAAAAGTCAGCCTGACAGGCTCTAGCTGGCAGGTCCCCTGGCAAAATATAGGCAGCAATTGAGTGTAGGGACAGGGTGGTTTGAAGGTATTAGTTACCGGTGCTGCAGGATTTATCGGATATCACCTCAGTCAGCGCTTGTTGGCAGATGGCCACACGGTCTTAGGACTCGATAACCTCAATGATTACTACGATGTGTCTCTCAAGCAAGCCCGCTTAGATCTGCTGGCGCAGCAAGCTCAATTTGAATTTCTCAAGCAGGATCTGAGCGATCGGCAGGGGATGGAATCGCTGTTTGCCGGCCAACCTTTTGACGTTGTTGTGAATTTGGCAGCTCAGGCAGGCGTTCGCTATTCACTTGAAAACCCGGCGGCCTACATTGATAGCAACTTGGTTGGTTTCTCCAATATCTTGGAGGGATGCCGTCAGGGGTCGGTGGGCCACTTAGTCTACGCATCTTCCAGTTCGGTCTACGGCGGCAATCGCAAAATCCCCTTTTCCACAACGGATTCGGTCGATCGCCCTGTTTCTCTCTATGCAGCCAGTAAGAAAGCCAACGAGCTGATGGCCCACAGCTACAGCCACCTTTACGGCATCCCCGTTACCGGGCTGCGTTTCTTTACCGTGTACGGTCCGATGGGTCGTCCGGACATGGCCTATTTCAAATTTGTGAAAGCGATCGAAGAAGACAAGCCGATTGACGTCTACAACTACGGCAAAATGCGGCGGGACTTCACCTACATTGACGACATTGTGGAAGGGATCGTGCGGGTAATGCAGAAACGGCCCGAGCCAGCCCCAGTCCAAGAGGGAGGGTTACCCTCAAAAGCCCGCTACAAGGTTTACAACATCGGTAACAATACGTCGGTTGAACTGAGCGAATTTATCGAAGAAATCGAAGCGGCATTAGGGAAAACTGCCGAGAAAAATATGATGCCCGTACAGCCGGGGGATGTTCTGGAAACCTATGCCAATGTGGATGATTTGATGGCAGATGTCGGCTTCCGGCCCGCCACTACGTTGAAAGAGGGAATCGGTAAATTTGTGGAGTGGTATCGCGGTTATTATGCGTGATTTTTCAGGCTAATTTCTAGCAATATTGCCTCTTGGAAACTCCGGCAAGCAGCCTACTCCCATAGACGACGAATGGTGCGCACGTTTAATCGCTCGTGCGAATCTGCAAGCAGGTGGGGAATATTCAGCTGTTCGGGACAGCGGGGTAAACAATCTCCGCATTTCGTGCACCGATCGCCCTTGCGACCGGGAAACCAATGTCCGGCCTTCTCAAACATGTTGTAGCGATATTGGGCGAACTCGGTCATATCCAACCCCTGAGCTAGGTTGCGCAAGCGCAACACCTCAGGAATGTTGATGGCTTCCGGACAGGGGAGACATTGAAAGCATTGGGAGCAGCGATCGCTCTCTAGCCCTTTGGCCAGGGTGTCTTGAATGCGGCGATCGATGTCTTGTTTGAGCTGCAGCCAGTCGGCAGAGGGTTCCAGCGCGGCAAAGGCAGCATCGAGATCGGTGGGATGGGCTGCTCCGAGGCTGAGGGTGTGGATGGCGGGGTTCTCGAGTAGCCAGCGATAGCCAAATTCGAGGGGGGAGAACGGCTGACACAGTTCCTGCAGGAGTTGAGGGGGTTGGTAGAGCATTCCGCCTTTATCGGCAGGGGAAATAATGAACACTCCCATATCCTGCTGGTTCGCCAGAGCAATGGCTGCCTGGTTGCGCTGGTTGAAATAGTAGTAGTGCAGGTTGACGAAATCGAAGGCTTGAGTGGAAATTGCCGTTTGGATTAACTCAAGCGCTCCGTGGGTGGAAAAACCAATGTGCCTAACTAATCCCTCCGCAACGGCCTCTTGTACGGTTTGTAAACCGCCGTTTAATACCAGTTCTAAATGCTCGGGCAGGTTGATGCCGTGGAAGGCGAAGTTGTCGATGTAATCCAGTTGCAGGCGATCTAGCGATCGCTCCAGCGCCTCTCTCAACTTGTTAGGCGGCAGGCTGGGAACGAGTTTGGTGGTGATGGTGAGGCGATCTCGATAGCCGGAAAGGTCTTGAGACAGGATGTTGCCCAGGCGAACTTCGCTAATGCCGTATGCTTGAGCCGTTTCGATGTGATCGATTCCTCTTTCCACCGCCGAAACAACCGTGTTGCGGGCCACAGATTCCGGACAATTAACCAACCGCATCGTTCCTAGCGAGAACGCCGATAGCTGTTGCTCGGTTTTGCCAAAACGACGGGAGAGAGCGGACATGGACGACAAACTGACGAATCAGAACAACAACAACGGCAGTGTTATCGAGCCGTAGTGAAGAAATACAGAAACGCGCTCAGAGACACAATCGTAATGACAACAAACGACAGCGTGACGCCAGGATTTCTTCGAATCCAAGCGGAAATACCGGTATTCGGATCGTGGGATTCAACCATGCTAGCTACCAATGACGAATGACCAAGGACAAATGACGAGTCAAGAATTCGTAGACGATCGTCAAGTGCGCCCCCAAACTAGCATCCCGATCTGAGGTCCCCCGAGAATCCCCACTCCTTTTTTAGACAACGCGCGTACCCAAAATACACACCTCTCAGAATGGGTAAGTTAACGGGTGGTTCTGGACAGCTAGAACTTTTATCGTTCTCAACTGCGAGTTCGCCCATGATATGGATTGTGCTAATCGTTCTTTTGGCATTAATTGTCACCCCGATTGTTATCGCGATTGGGTCTTACAACAACTTAGTAACCTCCCGCAACCGTTACGAAAATGCCTATTCCCAAATTGACGTGCAACTCCGTCGCCGTCACGATCTCATTCCCAACCTCATGGAGACCGTGAAGGGATATATGAAACACGAGCGGGAAACGCTGGAAGCCGTAATCAATGCCCGCAATATGGCGGTGAACGCAGGTGCCAGAGCGGCTCAAGCCCCGAGCGATGCCGCTGCGATTCAGCAATTGGGGGCAGCGGAAGCGGCGCTGACAGGGTCGCTGGGCCGATTATTTGCTCTAGCAGAGTCTTATCCCGATTTGAAGGCTGATGCGTCGATGGAACAACTGTCGGAAGAACTGCGATCGACTGAGAACCGGATCGCATTTGCCCGCCAATCGTTCAACGATTCTGTGACGGTCTACAACACTCAGCGTGAAGTCTTTCCTAGCAATATTGTGTCTGGGATGTTCAACTTTGCTAAAGCACAACTTCTTGAAGAATCTGCTCCTGAAGTGAAAGCCGTTCCTCAGGTTTCTTTTTAGTGATTTGTCAGGCTTGCTATGAAGAGTTTCATCTAATTACGAGGTGCTGCAGCAAACCTGAAGTTAGTGGTTTGTCAGGCAGTGTTATCCGACTGTGAGTTTGCTGCAGCAAGCCTGAAGGAGAGCAAGTACCCAGTGCTCCTAAATTGACTTCGCATTAGTTCGATCGCTGATTCCCCTCGCAATTATTTTGCTTCGAACAGAACAGCTCATCTGTTGACATTCCCGCCATGAATTTTTTCGAATCCCAAGACAAAGCCCGCCACAACACGACTCAGTTGTTGGGACTGTTTGTTGCCGCGATCGCCTTCACGATCACTGGATTGTATTTAGCGGTTGCCGTGACGATTTCTCAGGGGTCGAGTACCGCCACTCTCTGGTACCCAGAGGCGTTTTTTGGGGTGACTGTTTGGACGTTACTGCTGGTGGGAAGCGGCAGTTTGTGGAAGTATTTGGCACTGAAGAAAGGGGGAGGGGCACAGGTGGCCTTGAGCTTGGGGGGGAGCGAAGTGTATGCGGAAATGGCGACTGACGAGCAGTTGGTATTTGTGAATGTGGTGGAGGAGATGGCGATCGCCTCCGGGGTGCCGGTGCCCAGGATGTTTGTGTTGGCTAACGAGCACGGTATTAATGCATTTGCGGCGGGTTTCACCACGAATGATGCTGCTGTGGCGGTGACTCAGGGATGTTTGGAGCAGCTCGATCGGGATGAGCTGCAGGGGGTGATTGCTCATGAATTCAGCCACATTCTGAATGGGGATATGAATCTCAATCTGAAGTTGATTGGGGTTTTGCAAGGGATTTTGCTGATCCACTTGGCTGGACGATTGCTGATGCGCATGAGCACTCCTCGATATCGTTCGCGAAATTCTAAAGGGAATCCGGCCTTGGTATTGGGATTTGCGATGTTTGCGGTGGGGGGAATTGGTTGGTTGTGTAGTCGAGCCATTAAGGCAGCCGTATCCCGTCAGCGGGAGTTTTTGGCAGATGCATCGGCGGTGCAGTTTACGCGTAACCCCAGCGGGATTGCCAGTGCGTTGCAGAAGATCGCTGGATATTCGCAGGGGTCGTCGGTGTTGGCACCTCAGGCAGAAGCGGCCAGTCATTTGTTTTTTGGGTCGGCGGTGTCGTCCTTTGGAGGCAGAGCGTTTGCGTCCCATCCTCCGCTGGCTGAGCGCATTCGGAGATTGGGTGGAGCCGTTCAATTTCACGATCCGGCACCGCAGGTAGCGACTGTTGGTATGGCTCCTGCTGGAGCAGCTGGATTGGCCAGTGGTTTGGTGGGTAGTGCTCCTGTGGGCGGGCAGCGGGCAGCGACTGTTGTGTCTGAAAGTACTGCTCCGATGGCGGTTGAAGATATTGCAGAGCGGATTGGGATTGCAGATGAGAAGGGGATCGCTCAGGTTCACGCTCTATTACAGAAGTTACCGCAGAGGTTGAGAGCGCAGCTACACACTCTGCCGGGAGCGAAGGGGTGCGTGTATGCGTTGTTGTTGGATGACGATGGGGAGATGCGCGATCACCAGTTGAGCAAGCTGAGGGAAACGGAACCAGAGGAGGTGATGACGGCAGTAGTTGAGGTGGGTGCCTCGCTGAAGAATCTAGATCTACGATTGTGCTTGCCGGTGTTGGATTTGGCCGTGCCTGCACTGCGGCGGATGGAGACAGATGGCTGTCAGATGTTTGCCAATAACGTGCATCAGTTGGTGATGGCGGATGGAGAGGTGTCGCTGTCGGAGTTTGCCTTGATGGCGGTGTTGCGCAGTCGATTGACGGTGGCGTTGGGGGGCGAGCTGAATCCGGCGGTGAAGTACGAGAGCGTTGCGGATGTGCTTGGAGATTGTTTGACGTTGGTGGCGGCGCTGGCGAAGGCGGGGCACGATTCGGAGGGCGATCGCGTTTTTGCGTTTCAGGCGGGTGTGGATCGGTTGGTGCGGTCTGCGGATGTGACGGTGTCGGATCGGGTGAAGAATGGCGATCGCTTGCCGCTGTTTACGACGCAGAGTTTGGATGCGGGATTGGAGAATTTGCGGCGGTTGGCTCCGAAGGGGAAGCAGGCGGTAGTGGAGGCTTGTGCGCGGACGGTGTTGTTGGATGGGCGAGTGACGGTAAAAGAATCGGAGTTGTTGCGGGCGTTTGTACTGTCGTTGGATTGTCCGCTACCGCCGTTTTTGAATATTCGGTAATCAAGGCTCGGATGTTGGGGAGACTTACCAACGAATACTTCAAGGCAGAGATGGCCAGAGTAGTTGCTGACAAAAATGTATGAGCATCGTTGATGTAGATAAACGCCGAGCAAAATCGAAGCGGATAACGAAGCGGTTGTCTCTGTTGTTTGCGATCGCCTACATCTCGACCGTGTCCACGCTGATTCTAAGTTTCTACTGCGTATTTCTGATCGTTGCTGCGCCCATCAAGTATTTCTTCCTCCAATACAAGGCCAGTCTCGACGTGCTAGATACCCTAGAGATTGAGGAGTACGGGCAGGCATTTGTTAGTCGGTTGGACTTTTGGTTTCCGAATGTTCTGCTTGGTTTAACGGTTTGTATTGTGGCGATGGTCTGTTTTACGGCTATTGCAAAATTTAGAGCACTAAAGCGACGGGGAGGAGCAGCGGTTGCTTATAGTTTGGGTGCTACCGAGATTCTGGATGGCGATACGAATCCAGGCTTTCTTGTGGTGAGTAATGTTGTGGATGAAATGGCGATCGCGGCTGGGGTCCCGTCTCCAAGGATATTTGTGTTGGAGCAAGAATCTGGAATCAATGCGTTTGCTAGCGGCTTTACCATTCAAACATCAGCGATATGCGTAACTCAGGGATGTCTTGAAAAGCTCAACCGCAGCGAACTTCAGGCGGTGGTTGCCCACGAATTCGGCCATATTTTAAATGGAGATACTGGTTTTAATTCCTGGCTCTACATTTTCTTGAACAGCCTGCTTGTGGTTTATATCGGTATTCGGAAGTTTGTATCTAGGCGATTAAATAAATCAGAGATTGATTCCAATGAGGGCTCGATGTTCTTTTTGACTACTTTCCTCGCATTGATATTGAACGTGTTTGCCCAGGTGTCGGGGTATGTTGGGCTGCTTTTCAGTCGGTTGATTCAAGCGGCGGTTGCCCGACAGAGCGAGTTTTTGGCTGATGTGGCTGCGGTGCGCTTAACTCGCAATCCTCGCAGTTTGTGTTCTGTGTTGTGGAAGATTTCAAAGCTGGAAGGAGGATTGCAGATGCTTGCGCCTCAGGCGGAAGCGGTGTGTCACATGTTTTTCTGTTCGAGTTTGGATGATGACAGCAAGTTGTTTGCGACTCATCCGCCTATTGTGGCTAGGATTCGAGCGATCGTGAGTTATTTTCCTGAGGCGAAAGACATGGGCGAGTGACGGTGGAGGAATCGGAGTTGTTGCAGGCGTTTGGATTGTCATTGGATTATCAGCTGCCGCCGTCTTTGAATGTTCGGTAAGAGTTCTATCTGGGATGAGCTTTTTTGTAGGCTTCGATTTCGGACATGGGGAGGAGAAGGGTGCCTTCGACTTCTTGGCGGACTTCTAGATTGACGTAACAGTCGGTGTTGAGGCATTCGACTAAGAACTTATTTGATTCAAGATAATGTTTCAAAATCTCTATTTGTTTAGTGTTGAATTGCCAATCGTGGCCAAAATTTCTAAGCTCTTGCATCAGGGAAGTTAACTTGTTAGTGAATTTCCGGTTGCCCTGTTTAAAGCATTCGACGCATTCATCTGAATTCTTAGGGAGTTGACTGTTTAGATTTTCAAGAAGTTCTGCCATTGGCTTATCTATTTTTTGAGCACGATCAATGGCACGGTCAAGGGCACGTTCAAGGGCACGGGCACGGTCAAAGGTATAGGCACGATCAAGGGCATAGGTACGAGCACGATCAAGAGCACGAGCACGGTCAAGGGCAAGGTCAAGGGCAAGGTCAAGGGCAAGATTAGGGTCAATGTCAATAATGTCCAGCTCAAGCTCAAGCTCTCGAGCAAAGTCACGGGCAAGGTCATGCGAAAGCTCAAGATCACGGGCAAGCTCAAAGGTGCGGGCAAGTTCAAGATCATGAGCACGAGCACAGGCAAGGTTGAGGGCACGGGAAAAGTAGTAGGCTCTGACTGCTGCGGGTTTATACGAGCTGTCTATAGGTACAGTTTTTTTATGCAACCAAACTAGGATATTTTGAATTTCAAGTTCTTCGTAGACAAGAGAATCTATATGTTGCTTAAACAATAGAATAAAATCATCTGCTCTAGATAGGCCATTAACTGTAAGCAGAACAATTTCCCGCCAAGATTTATCAGTTTCTCTGGCGACTAAAGCTTCAAAAGAGGTGGGTCTATTTTCGATAATTTGTCGGGCTGCAAAATATTCCTGTAATGTTAAGTGAGAAAAAGAATAAATTCCTCTTGCACGTTCAACGAGTAAACCATGATGAGCCTCAATTGCCTTAAGGACAGCCTCTCCGTCTAAAGCTAATGCTTCTGGATCTGACTCGGCTTCAGGCAAATGTCTAACATATTCACAGATTCGCTCTTCCAGTCGCTTCTGCTTGAAAAAAATATTCTGCTTCTTCGAAAGCAGATAGAGCTACGTGGCTAAGTAGATCTTCCTTTCGTCTTGGAGAAAGCTTGTTATATACGTCTTGCCGTTCAATATTCCGATTGGCATCCCACTTTTTGAGTAAAACCTTAACTCCTTCTTGATATAGTTCGTAACGATTGACAGGAAAATCAGTATTTTCTTCAAAGAGTAAACACAACATAGTTAGTAGAAGTGGATTGGTTGCCAATTCTTTTACTCGGACACTGTTGTTGATTTTTTCTGTGAATTTCTGAGCTTTAGGAAGATTCCTCTTTCCATACCAATTGGAAGAGAACTCTACTATCTGCCTTTTGTCGAAGTCAGCAACCTCGACTTCGGTAAAGTGCTCGAAAGTATATTCTTTCGCAGCAATCCGACAGGTCACAACTACAAAGCTATTTCCTGCCTGAGCGGCCAAGTCTTCTATCTGCTTATAGATTCGTCCTGTATCCTCTTGCCTAACTTCATCAAGGCCGTCCAGAAGAATAAGTGTTGAATCTCCTTCGAGTAGCTTCTCCAGCGTTTCCTTAGGATTAGGTACTTTAGTTTTATGAAAATAGCCATTTAAGTATTCCAGTAACGAGGGTGATTCTTCTGCCTCAGCAAACTCTTTGAGCGTTACAAAAATAGGGACTAATTCTTGAAACTCACTACCCTGATTGCATTGAGTTGCCAAGTACTTTAGAAATGTTGTTTTTCCGGCTCCGGGTTTTCCTAGCACCATCAGACGATTGTGAACTTGTACCGCTTTTAACCCCGGTACTTTTTTCTGTTTAATATCTCCGAGGCCAACTCTTTCGAAATTCTCCACTTCGCAAGCCTCCATCAGCTCGCTGATGCCCAATCGTCTTGCTCCAGTGATCTTCTCCAAAATATTGACTTGGGTGTAAATCTGTCCCATTCCAACAGGCTGCGTCATATCTAACACACGCATCGCGCCGCAGCGGTAATTGATGTCGTCGTAGACTTTGGCTCGAACTTCTTTGATCAGTGCTGAAATGTCAGTTGGCTCTTCAATTTTTTCAACTACTTGCTCAATATCTAGCTTCAGATGACCACAGAGTTTCAAAAAATTTTCCGATTTAACTGGCTTAACTCTCATAAAATTTGATACTGACCACTCAGATAGTTCCAGGCGCACTGCTAGTTTCTTCTGGGACATACCAAGCTTTTTAAGAGCTTCTCTTGCAAGTTTCTTTCCTCGCTCTGAGAGCTGTAGCGTTTGCCCCGACATGTGCTGCAGCAGAATTCGACATGCCTCACTCTAGCGGCCGTAATGGCAAAACCCACAAAGTCACACCAAAGTCACAAAAAAGTCCCAATCTCCTGCCGATCTGCCCACATTTATCTTCCGGCATAGTTAGGCTGTCGTGATGGAGTTCGCAATGAAAGCCCTTCTTCTGTTCATCTTGTCAGCCCTAATCTCTTGGGCTGTTGGAAAACTGGCAGACGCTACTTGGGATGCAATTTGGAAGCGAAACAGATGAGTGCCAAAGTCCTTAGCGCTCCACAAGTCGGAACCACCGAACTAGCCATCATCCTGGTTTTTGTCATCCTGGCCAAAATCCTATTCGACAACCGCTAATCTTATGCCTCACATCACACTGGCTGACACTTCCCAGACCGAATCAACCCAATTCGGCGAGCAATGGCATCCCCCTGCGACGCAAATGGCCCCCAATTGGTCGCATCCTCTTCTGGAACCGCATCGACAATCTCGCAATGCCCCTCAGGCCGCTGCACCACATACCATTCCTCAGTCACCGCTCCTTCTTGACCACCTTCCGCCATCGCTCCACATCCTGACGCCCACCGCGCCTATACCAGCAAACCTGTCATACCTCAGACAAACCAAGGAAGCACCACAATCCCATATCCAGCCGTGCCACCGCGATAGGTCACGTAATACAATCGCGGATGCACCGTTCACCACAAGTACATGGCCCTAATCGTTCATAAATATGGAGGTACCTCCGTCGGCACCGTCGAACGCATTCAAGCCGTCGCCGATCGCATCTCCCGCACCGTCGCCCAGGGCCATCAAGTAGTGGCGGTTGTATCCGCCATGGGCAAACAAACTGACACCCTCGTCTCCCTCGCCAACGACATCGTCCCCGACCCCGACGACAGCGTAGAATACCGTCGCGAAATGGACATGTTGCTCTCCACCGGCGAGCAAGTCAGCATCTCCCTACTCTCTATGGCCCTGCAGCAAATCGGTTGCCCCGCCACCTCCCTCACCGGAGCCCAAGCCGGAATCCTGACCGAACGGGAACATTCCCGCGCCCGCATCTACGAAATCAGTCCCGATCGCATTCGCCGCCACCTCGATGCCGGAAAAGTCGTCATCGTCGCCGGATTCCAAGGCATCTCCAGCCCCATCGACCTAGAAATCACCACCCTCGGTCGCGGCGGTTCCGACACCACCGCCGTCGCCCTGGCAGTCGCCCTCAATGCCGAAGTCTGCGAGATATATACGGATGTTCCCGGCGTCCTCACCACCGACCCCCGCAAAGTCCCCGAAGCCCAACTGTTACCCCACATCACCAGCGACGAAATGCTGGAGCTCGCCAGCCTGGGTGCCAACGTCCTCCACCCCCGTGCCGTCGAACTGGCTCGCAACTACGGCCTCAAACTAGCAGTCCGCTCCAGTTGGACTGAAGACCCCGGCACCGCTGTCCTCTCCCCCCAACCCAGCCGCCGCCCCACCCTCTCCGGTCTGGAGACTTCTCAGGCCGTAACCGCAGTAACCGCCGATCGTAACCAAGCCAAAATCGTCCTATTACAAGTGCCCGATCGCCCCGGTGTGGCTGCCAAACTATTCCAGGCGATCGCTGCTGCGGGCATCAACGTCGACCTTATTCTGCAATCCGTCCACCCCAATCTTGATAAAGATGAGGAAGTTACCAATGACATTTCATTTACCCTAGAGCACGGCTCCGTCATTGAAGCCGCTGAAATCGTTAAACAAGTGGCCAAAGATCTGGGCTGCCGTGAAGTGTTAGTAGACAACAACATCGCGAAAGTCAGCATCGCCGGAGCTGGCATGATCGGTCGCCCCGGCATCGCCGCCGAAATGTTCGAAGTCTTGGCTGCAGCCGACATTAATTTACAGCTGATTTCCATGTCGGAGATTAAGGTCAGCTGTGCAATTGATTCGGCTCGCGCTGGAGATGCAGCCCTACAACTGAGCCAATACTTCCAAGTCGTCCCTCATGCCGTCGCCGACCCGGCCCCCGTCGATCGCTCCTCAACCACCTCTCCCGTCAGCGGTGTTGCCCTCGACTTCGACCAAGCCCGCCTCGCCATTTTGGATGTTCCCGATCGCCCCGGTCACGCCGCCAAGATCTTCAGACGCCTAGCCGACGCAGGCATTGTGGTCGATACCATCGTCCAAAGCCAGCGCAACCAAACCAACGCCAGTGGCATTCCCACCAACCACATCGCCTTTACCACCAAACAAGAACAAGCCCGCACCGCAAAAGGACTCTTAGAGCAAATCTCCTCCGAACTCGACTGTGGCGGCGTAGAAGTGGACACGGACGTCGCCAAAGTCAGCATCGTGGGGGCATCGATGGAGGCTCATCCCGGCACTGCCGCTCAACTCTTCCAAGCTCTGGCGGCCAATGACATTAACGTCGAAATGATTTCCACCTCCGAAATCAAAGTCAGTTGCGTCGTACGAGCAGACAGCGGCCTAGAAGCGTTGCAAACCATTCACCAGGCATTTAACCTGCACACTCAGACCACATAAATCTGTCCGGCTTGCTGAGAAAGGAGCCATCGAGCAGTTTGTGCATTGCAGCAAGCCAGTTTTTTGTCTGACAGGATTGCGATAAAAGGAGTCATGAATGCAGTGGTTGCCAGGCTTTAAGCCTGAAGGCGAGCGTTCGGTCTTCTTCTAGGCTTTAACAGAGTACGAGTCTACCGATCGATCACCATGGATAACCCCAACGCGATCGCCAACGCTGACACCCAACTTAACGATCGCATTCGTCGCTTTTACGATGCCTCCTCCGGCCTGTGGGAAGACGTCTGGGGAGAGCACATGCATCACGGCTACTACCCCGTCGATGGCCCCCGACCCAACCGCCGCCAAGCTCAAATCGACCTGATCGATCGCCTCTTAGACTGGGGCCAAGTTTCTGAAACTGACCCCCTTGCTGCCCCCAAGACCATACTGGATGTTGGCTGCGGTATTGGAGGTAGCAGCCTCTATCTGGCCGAGCGTTACAACGCCACCGCCACCGGCATTACCCTCAGCCCCGTCCAAGCCGAGCGGGCCAACCAGCGAGCCTCTGAATTTGGGTTAGGCGATCGCGCCAGCTTCCAAGTCGCCGACGCCCTCAACATGCCGTTTGACAGCAACAGCTTCGATTTGGTGTGGAGTCTGGAGAGCGGGGAGCACATGCCCGACAAACGGCAATTTTTAACGGAATGCTGTCGGGTGCTGAAACCGGGGGGAACGCTGTTGATGGCCACCTGGTGTCACCGCGAAGGAGAACTCTCCCAGCGCGATCGGCAACACCTCCAGAAGATATATGACGTCTATTGCTTGCCCTACGTGATTAGCCTGCAGGATTACGAGGCGATCGCCCGCAACCTTTCACTGAAAGACATTCGGGTCGATGACTGGTCGGAACGAGTCGCCCCCTTCTGGGATATCGTCATTGACTCAGCCAAAGATTTATCGGTGTTACCCAAACTATTGGGGAGCGGCTGGGGTACGGTGCGAGCGGCTCTGGCATTGCCCTTAATGTCCCGAGGATATGCCAGCGGCCTAGTTCGCTTCGGTCTGCTCGCCGCCATCAAACACTGAGGCAACAACTCCAATAGTTCAAACCTCTGACAGGTCAAAAATTTGGAATGTTCGTGGTGTAGCAATCCGCTCTAAGGTCTGGAGTGTTGAGACAGCTAGAGTCCTTTATTGGCATGGAAAAGCACCTAGGAACCTCTCCATAGTGGATTGCCGATCGCTGTAGGCATCCCAGGTTGGGACTTCGCAGTCATGGTTGAGATGGCCAAGACTGACATAACCGGGATTGATATATAGAGCACCCAGAGGGAGCAGAATCATAGCGTAAGCTGAGACTAGCGTTGGCTAATTCCTCTCAATGACCCAATCCACCTCCTCCCCCTCTTCTATGTCTCCGTCCGATCGCCCCAGAGCCCTACGCCAATCCCTGCGTCGTTCCGATACCTATTACGCCAAAGGGTTTCCAGAACTGCAGGACGAAATTCGTGACGAGCTGCAAACCGAATACAAAAGCGAATTAGTCGAGACGATTCGCGCCAATGAAAATACCTATACCCAAGGGGATGTCACCATCAAGCTGGCGGAATCCTTCGGCTTTTGCTGGGGGGTAGAGCGGGCTGTCGAATACGCCTACGAAGCTCGTCGCCGCTTTCCTGAACGCAATCTCTGGATTACGAACGAAATCATTCACAACCCCAAAGTTAACGATCAGTTGGGGAATATGGGCATTCAGTTTGTGCAGCAACAGGACGGGGTGAAGGACTTTACCAAAATTGCCCCCAATGATGTGGTGCTGTGGCCAGCCTTTGGTGCCAGCCTGCAAGAGATGGAGTTCTTTAAGGAGAACGGCAACGAAATTGTCGATACCACCTGCCCCTGGGTCTCGCGAGTGTGGAATCAGCTCGACAAGCATCGCCAGCGAGACTTTACCTCCGTCATCCACGGGAAATACACTCACGAAGAAACCATTGCCACCAGCTCGTTTGCCGATACCTATTTAGTGGTGCTGGACATGGAGCAGGCCCGCTACGTGGCCAATTACATCCTCCATGCAGACGATAACGAAGCCGAGCACGACGCACTCAAGCAAGAGTTTCTGGCCAAGTTTTCTAACGCTATGTCCCCCGGCTTTGACCCCGACAAAGACTTGCTGCGAGTCGGCATCGCCAACCAAACCACCATGCTGGAAGGGGAGACCAAGGCGATCGCCAAGCTGTTCGAAACCACCATGCTGCGCAAGTATGGCCCCCAAAAGTTGGACGAGCATTTCATCAGTTTCAACACCATCTGCAACGCCACCCAAGAGCGTCAAGATGCCATGTTCACGCTGATTGAAGAGCAGCTAGACGTCATGGTAGTCATCGGCGGGTTTAACTCCTCCAACACCACCCACCTGCAAGAAATTGCGATTGAGAAGGGACACAAATCCTTCCACATCGATAGTCCTGCTTGCATTCGTGATGATGGCGGCATTCGTCACCAACCACTAGACGGTGGTGTCCTCGTTGACTATGACTGGTTACCATCCGGCCCCATCACCGTGGGCATCACCTCTGGTGCCTCCACCCCCGATCGCATGGTGTCCGACGCGATCGAGCGTATCTTTGCCCTCAAGTCCTAGCGGGTTGTAGTTTCAACGTAGACACTTAACATAACTTTAGAGACAATAACGGGCAGTGACTCGCTTGTTGGAATCGCATGGTTGCCTCCCCTCTGTCTACCTCGCCCGCTTACACCACGGAAGCATGGAGCCGAGGGTACCGATCGCTCCACACCGAGCACGACTATTGGATTGACGATATTGAGGGCACGCTCCCTGCCGGACTGGAGGGCACGTTATTCCGTAACGGGCCGGGGGCGCTAGACGTTAACGGCAATGATTACGGCCACCCGTTTGATGGGGACGGCATGATCTGTGCCATCTCGTTTTGTGGCGATCGCGTTCATTTCCGCAATCGCTTTGTCAAAACCCCCGAATACCTAGCCGAACAGAAGGCAGGCAAAATTCTCTATCGCAGCGTGTTTGGCACCCAGCGGGAGGGTGGCTTTTGGAATAACTGGTTTGACTTCAAGTTCAAAAATCCCGCCAATACCAATGTGGTCTACCAAGGGGATAAGCTGTTGGCCCTGTGGGAAGCCGATTCCCCCTACCGTCTCGATCCCGCCACTCTGGAAACCTTGGGGCAAGAATACTTTGAAGGGGCGCTGAAGCAGGGGCAAGCCTTCACTGCCCATCCTCATGTCGATCCCGATACGGGCGACCTGATTGCCTTCGGGGTCACCACCGGTCCAGTGTCCACCATTCATTTCTATCGCCTCGATACCAGCGGAAATCTAGCCGAGCACACTACCGCCACCGTTCCTGGCTTCTGCTTTCTGCACGATTTTGCGATCACCCCCAACTACCGCATCTTTTTCCAAAATCCCGTCTCCTTCAATCCCGTCCCAGTCGCTCTCGGTCTCAAGCCCGCCGCCGCCTGTATCGAGCTAGACCCCAAAGCCAATACCCGCATTGTGGTGTTCGATCGCCAGGGGAAGTCCCGCACCTTTACCACCGACCCCGGATTCATCTTCCATCACGCCAACGCTTGGGAAGACGGCGATCTTCTCATCGTCGATTCCCTTTGCTACGAGGACTACCTCACCCTTGACGCCGACGACGATTTCCGCCAAGTGGACTTTGAGTCTGTTCCCTTTGCCCGCCTAGTGCGCTACACCATTGACCTGAAAACGGGGTTTGTCAGCAGTCGTGTCATCGTCGATCGCCCCTGCGAATTTCCGACCCAACACCCGGCATATGTGGGCAAACAGCAGCAATTTACCTATGTCGGTTGCAGCCACGACTCCGGCTCTAACGCTCCACTGCAAGGTGTGATGAAGGTGGATATGGAGACCGGGCAGCAGGAAATCCGTAGTTTTGCTCCTGTCGGTTATCTAGGCGGCGATCCTGTGTTTGTGCCGCGTCCTGATGGCACGGCTGAAGATGATGGCTGGTTATTGCTTTTAGTGTTTGATGCGGAACGCAATCGCACCGACATCGTTATCTTGGATGCCCAAACTATAAATGGAGAGCCAGAAGCTGTGCTCCATCTCAAGCACCACGTCCCCTATGGATTGCACGGAACTTTTACTTCCAAGATTTTCACGCAAAGATAAACCAGGTACTGGCCAGAGGTTAGTGTAAGTCGTAAAAGCCTCGACAGGAGAGCATTTCCGCGAGCTTAATTGGCCTGTCAATGAACCCAATCGCCATGGCTGGCGTGGTTGCTTTGGGTAGAGAGGGATGGATGCGAACCAATTATGAATGAGGTGAAGTACCGTAATGGCTCGGTTCAACCCCACCTGATGTTTGGAGTAGTGGTTCTGCCGTCGTCGATAGGCGCTACAGCGGCGACGGATACGCGCATTATGGGCCTCGCAGTGGTTGGCATGAACCTCCGATTTAGCTGATAGGGCCATGTAGGGAGCTCCGGCTTGCAACGACGTACTCTCCGTTGACCCTGGCGGCGCTTGACTTTGCTGGCGACCTCAGTCCCCTGGCGCCAGACTTTGCGGTGAGTATAAGCCTGGGAGCCCCGTTTGCCTGTTAGCCACACAAGCTCAAGCTTCCAAAAGCAGTTGGCATAGCGCCCCTCTCCATCTGTGAATAGCCTCACAAACAGAGCTCCTTCCACCCAATTCCAGAGGACGGCCATTCCTTGCCGAAACAACTCGTTATCTCGACGACCGGCGATGGTGGCTACCCAGTAGCGGCTTGCTCTCTCCAGTAGAGTCAAGGTCCAACCGAGGCTTTACTGGCAGCCCGGTTTTCACCGACCCGCGTATACAGTTCATCTCCTTCCACAGTTACGCCACTCCCCTTAGGGGCTGGGGGGACCACTCGGATTCCTTCTGAGTTAGGCGTTGCTCCCACAGAGACACGGTGGCATGAGCAATGCCTTCCACTCTGGCAGCGGCGCGGACTCCCATGCCCTCACTGTGCATCTTCAACACTCGCTCCACTTGTTCCACTGGTTTGTGGATATAGGCTAGGGGCGTGCCAGTCCATTCGTTGAACAGACACTGACAACTTTTGCAGATGTAGCGCTGCAAGTGCTCTTGATGGCGACGAGGACTAAACCCTCGCTTGCTGGTGCTTTCGCTTTGGCAGTAGGGGCATTGCATCAGGGCTACAGGCTTGACTCTCAAAGATTTCTAGACCTTAAACTAATTTCTGGCCAGTTCCCTGTGGGGACTTCAATGAAATTGAAGGGAGTTCCGGTTCGCTCGTTGAAATCATTCAGTGCGAGATACATATGCAAGGCAGGGATTGCCCAGCTTATCAGGCTGATTGCTCTCGGCTGAGATCCCAGATCTGACACTCTCGAATGACTTGAAAATTTATGAGGTTGTCAGTTGTAATAGCAACGAGAACACCAGCAGATAAGTGAGTGAGAGCTGGCTGTTAATCGAGATTCCGGATTACGTCTCTATTTCTATAGCTCATTCAGAGACTCCAAAGATACCCTCTCCGCTCCAGGTGCGAAATGTAAGTTAGGGCTGAAGTCTTTTACTCCTTTCTCCTCCTAGTAAAGAGAGACTGGCAGAGGAGGATTGGGAATTAAGGTATCGAACTCAGATTGCCTACTAAGCTCGCACAGTGGCGAAGCCGAAAAAGGTGAAGATCTAGCCAATTGCGTCCGGCAAAGGAATAAACTCGCTCTCATCCGGCACTTGGCCAAACGTCCCATCCAGCCAATCTTGCTTAGCCTGCTCGATCCGCTCGGGGCGGCTGGACACAAAATTCCACCATTTATGACGTACCCCCAAGGGCTCACCTCCGATAACCACACAGCGACCACCTACAGAGGACGAAATGTCTACAGCCTGTTGAGGTGCTAGCGTCACCAAACGGTGTTGTTCCGTTGGGTAGCCATCCAGTGCGATTCCAGGCGTGACAGTATAAACAGCCCGTTCGCTGTAGGGGGTAGTGAGAGTGAAAGAGCCCCCCTCGGGAAAGTCCAAATCTAGATACAAGATGGGAGAAAAGGCTTGCACGGGAGAGACGCGATCGTAGGCGGCTCCTGCAATCAACTTGACGATAGTGCCGTTGCTTTCCCAGGTGGGGATGGATGTAGCTCCATGATGGTGAAAGCTGGGTTCTACTTCTTCGGCCTCTTCCGGTAAAGCGACCCAGGTTTGAATACCGTGAAGCGTTGACTCGACAGAGCGTTCGTCATTGGGCGATCGCTCCGAGTGCGAAATACCCCGTCCTGCAGTCATCCAGTTCACTTCGCCAGGGCAAATCTCCTGCACAGTTCCCAAGCTATCGCGATGGAGAAACGCACCTTCAAATAGGTAGGTCACCGTCGCTAAATTGATGTGGGGGTGGGGACGCACGTCAATGCCCTTACCCGCCGGAAAAACGACAGGCCCCAAATGATCGAAAAAGATAAAGGGGCCAACCATAGCAAACTTGTCATTAGGAAGTAGTCTGCGTGCGACAAAACCTCCTAGGTCTTGAACGTGCGGCGTAATTATCGTTTGCATGACAGAACTCATTAGACAGCCCTAAATAATCTTGACCCGAGTCACATCACAGAGACGGACTATTGAATAGTTGCCCGTGGATATGAGTGCGCTCGGCCAGACATTCCTCAAGCGCTTAACCAGCGTTTGAACCACCGTGTCAGACGAGGCATGATGACGTAGGTCAATAGGATGACCGTAATAGCTACGTTGATTTTTACCCGCAACAGCCAGGGTAGGTATTGCAGCGCGGGAGCCAGCAACGGGTGTACGCATATAGCCACGATCGTCACCGCCACCCAAACCAAGATGGCTTGCTTGTAACGCTTGGGGGCCGAGGAGCCAATTTGCTTGGGAAGCTGAAACCACCCTTCTAACCCGGTCAATATCTGAACTGACTCTTGGTCTTGAATAAGCGGTTGAACGCGATCGATCCAACCTTGGCGAATATCGGAATTGAGCCAAGTGGTCAAGTGAGAGCACGAGTCAAACTGGAGCACAATTACATAGTCAGCGGAAGCTCCAGGTTGAGGCCGCAAGATTGTGACACCCAGATGTCCGTCAAACTGGCGAGCATCAGCAGAAATACCTTTTATCCATTCTTCGTAATTGCTGGTGCGATCTGGTTGCACGCGGTGGGTAATGACAGCAGTGACGTGCTGGCTCTTGTCTGCTGTTGAGTGATCGCGGTGGTCAATTAGGTCAGTCATATTTTGCTAAGAGGAACGTATTCCCTTCCCTTAAGTGAGCGGCAGAAGAAATGCTCAGCCGCTCACTCACGCTATTGCTAACAGGATATCCAGCCCAAACCTATGCGATCGACCAATCTCAGCCAACAAAGCAGTTCGCATTGGAACCAAGTCTATTTCTGCGATAGGGCCGCATAGCTGGTCATCAAACCTCGATAGAGGGGAATGTGATTGGAAAGGAGATTGCCTAAACCCTCTACATCGTTGCGCCAATCCCTATGCAATTCACAGGCAACCGCGAACCAATTCACCAGCTGTACCCCAGCTTTGCTCATGCGGTCCCAAGCGGCGGACCGAATCGATTCATCGAACGTCCCCGTTGCATCGGTGACCACAAACACTTCATATCCTGCTTCCAATGCGTAAATAGCTACAAACGACACACACACATCCGT
>JBFRWD010000042.1:0-41594 GCA_051439425.1 Synechococcus sp. | reverse complement strand
GCCAGGCTCAATTCACGCAACGTGATATCTTCTGCTTCACTCAAGTTGATTTGTAAGGCCGCTGGCATTTGGGGTCGAGCTCTCTAACATAGCTGCATCTTACGCTTATTTTCGCCTGGCTACTTATATATCTTGTGTTAGAGATTGACTTCAGTAAAAACTCACAAATCTTCAGTTTGATTCTTCAACAAAATTGATGCCAATTAATAGCTGTTCGGCAATGAGTAGGCTTATTGGCAACAGATTGTATTTCCAGCTCGATGTCTAAAAAACAATTTCTAAAGTCTAATTTATAAAAATTCTAGCTATTCAATGACTAGCTTATAGATTTCAGTAGTTATAGTATAAATTTGGGAACAAGGTGAAAACAATGAAATTCACAGTCTGTATTATCAGTAGACCCAACTATAAGCATTCTAGTGTATTCAGCGAAATTGCTGAAACCATTCACTTTGCCCTGCTAGAACTTGGTCACGACTCAATTATTTCGAGTAACCTAGATTTCAGCGATCGCATCTACATTATTTTGGGAAGCAATCTGATTGATTTCGACACGATGCAGCTTCCCCCCTGCACTATCTTGTATAACTTCGAGCAAGTTCACGATCGCTCACCTTGGGTAAATGAACGGGTGATCTCCGAATTTAAAAACTATCTGGTTTTGGACTATAACGCTGAAAACATTCAGGCTTGGCAACACTATGGTGTCAATCGATGTCAATTGCTGAAACTGGGATATATGCCGCAATTATCTAGAATAAATCCTCCTCTAAATCAAGACATTGATGTCCTATTCTATGGTTCGATGAACAAACGTAGACGTAAAATTTTGATCGCTCTGCGTGCTCGTGGAATCAAGATTAAAGTATTGCCGGTTGGCATGTACGGTAAAGAACGAGACGACTGGATTTCTCGTGCCAAGATTGTTGTTGATATCCATTACTACGAAACTAAACTATTCAATGTCGTTCGCTTCGCTCACTTACTTTCCAATCGAAAATTCGTTGTCTCTGAATATTGCAGCGACCCAATTGGCGTTGCTGAATTTTCGGATGGAGTTGTATTTTGCCGCTACGACGAGATAGTTGATGTCTGTATCGAGTATTTGCAGAAACCCGAAAAACGAGAGCTAATATCCCTGCGTGGATTCGAGCTATTTAGCCAGCGCAAAGAAACGTACTATTTAAATGCCGTGCTCCCAGAGGTACGCAAGTACGCCGCCGAAAGGGCGGTTGAATCCAACACTTCAGAACTAGTCTGTGTCGATCTCGGATGCGGTAGTCGCAAAGCGGACAAACATATTGGGGTCGATATCGTTGCTGTTGAAGGGGTCGATATTGTTGCGAACTTGAATGGCCCTTTCCCGTTCGCCGATTCCAGCATCGATCGTCTGAGAGCTTATGATTCGCTGGAACACTTTGTCGATCGCATTCACACGATGAATGAGATTTGGCGAATTTGTAAACCCAATGCAATGGTCGAGATTTTTGTGCCTTCATCTGATGGTAGAGGGGCGTTTCAAGATCCTACGCACGTCAGTTTTTGGAATGTCAACTCGTTTCAATACTATTCTGTCGAATCACCAGCCTCGCTATCTCTCTGCAAGGCCTATGGCTTCAAAGGAGCGTTTTCTCTGCAAACTTTACAATCTGTCCAGGGCGGTGCTGAAGTCGTTCACATCAGAGCCATTCTCAAAGCAGTGAAATCAGATGTACGTGCTATGGTCGAGCAGCAATACAAACTGCAGAACCATAACTTTTATGCTTGTCCCGATTGGACCCAGCCGAAAGTACAGCTAACCCAAGTCCTAGAGTTACTGCTACAGGCAATTTTGGTGCAAGCGCAAGAGCAAGCAACCTGCTTACTGCTCGATCGAGGTAATTGTCCCGATGGGCTCGATCTTCCGCTTATCCTGCAGCAAGTGTTAGAGACCGCCCAAAAAGCGCATCAGGCTCCCATACAAAACTGCACGATCTCGATTGTGGGTGCAGTTGAACTGGAACGATACGACAGTCTCATCGATCGGATTGACGCTCGTATACAGCTCGACCAAGAGAGCGACGTGACTGCCTTGTTCCCTCCCAGACTGCGATCGATTCAGCTCGAACGCCTGTCTCAACCGCTGGCGTTAGTACAGTAAGGCGACTCTCAACATTACGGCAACGACAACGCTGATGATTAAGACCAGGAGTTGGCCAAACGCCGTATATGCAGAATATTCTACGAGCGTCTGCCAAAGGTGTTCTGGCAGTGGTTGTAGTAGTAAGTAAAAGATTCCTGTGGCGTGGACTGCCAGCAGGCCAAAGAGTCCGGCAGCAAACAAATGCACGGGCCTCGTTCGAGATTGCATTTCCGCTAGTCGACCGCATAGCCATGCACCGGGGATAAAACCGATTAGGTATCCGAAGGCAGGTCGTTGGATGTAGGCAGCTCCACCTCCGTCCATAAAGATGTCAAACCCTGCTATTCCCATACCGACATATGCGAGTTGGGACAGAAGTGCTGCCCTAGCCCCCCCCATAAACGCCGTCACCAAGAGCCCTGCCAGTTGAAACGAAAACCGATATCCAGCGAGCTGAATGGGGCCAATGCCGATGGTCCAAGCATTGGGTATCGTCACCTGAAGCAGTGCCCCGGCAGCAGTAACCAACACTCCGAGGGCTGCCCACATGAGTTCGTAGGGATTGGGGAGAGGAAATCGAGTCACATCATACTCGGAGGGAATACCGTCATTTTTAATTGAAAAAATTAAGGATCGCCAGTTTTTCCTATGCTGGGTAGAGGCGCTTGTTGATGTCTTCGCATCAGATGCCTCAACATTGGCTGTTGTTGCCGCTACGATCACCGAATGGCGATCGTCTGTATGCCCTGCCACTCCTGCTCTTGCAGAACTCGGACGATCGGGGCGGGCACCATAGGAATGGCCAGTCGAATGCACCGGATCGGAACTAGCCACGACTGTTTCGGAATTCTCTGCTTGCCCTTTGGGGGCAGCTATTCTACTCTTTCGCACCTCCCGCCTCGATCTTGCATTGTTTCTCCACTTTCCAGAATCACCTGAATCAATCGCTCTCATGGAACGTCAGACACCACCCTTCCCCACATTAAATAGCGCGTCTGTCCTCAACTGGCCACTCAAAGGGCCAACTCAGGTGCGAGTTCGCAACCACGTCAACCCTCTGGCGGTGCAATATCAAATCCCAACCCCTTCCCCCCATTGGGAGCAAGCCTATGCTCGCCTGCATCAGCCGTTTCATTTGGATATCGGTACCGGCACCGGTCGCTTTTTGTTGGCAATGGCTCAACACAACCCAGAGTGGAACTTTTTAGGAGTTGAAATTCGCCGCCCTTTAGTCGAGCGTGCCAATGCGTGGGTGCAAGAACTCGGGCTCACGAATGTACATTTTCTGGCCTGCAATATCAATGTCACTCTGCCAAACCTGTTTGCAGCTGCCGAATTGTCGCGCGTCAGCATTCAGTTTCCCGACCCCTGGTTTAAAGTCCGACACCAAAAGCGGCGGGTGGTGCAACCCGAGTTGGTCGACTTGTTAGCCACATTAGTGAAACCCGGCCAGTCAGTCTTTTTACAATCCGACATTGAAGAAGTTGCGGTAGAAATGGAGCAGCGGTTTACAGATTGTTCTGCGTTTACCAATCCCAATGGCCCTCACGCCCGAATTGACTGCAACCCCCTCGGTATCCCCACCCGCCGTGAAGTGACTTGCGCAGCAAAGGGGTTACCCATCTACCGTTATTGGCTAGAGCGTAGTTTGGAATGACCTCCTCCTCTCCCCAGCCTTCTCCTTCTCTACGGCGATCGCCGTCTCAGATAGCAGCTTCATCACAATCGGCGGGGGATACAGCGCCTCCCCATACGGGCTTGGCAAGCGATATCGGTCAGGACCGGGGACGGGCGTGGATAGAAATCAATCTCTCGGCTCTCCGGCAAAACATTGGCAATTTGCGGGCAACTTTACAGCCTGGGACGGAATTGTGGGCGGTTGTGAAAGCCAATGCCTACGGTCATGGGGCGATTGCTGTTGCCCAAACAGCGATCGCGGCTGGGGCCAGTGGCTTATGTGTGGCCACTCTGCAGGAAGGGATTGAACTGAGGCAGGCTGGATTGCAATGCCCCATCATGATGTTTGGTGTGCCACTGACAACATCTGATGTTAGTACCGCTGTTGATTACCAATTGGAATGGACGATTGGCGAGCCACAGCACATTTCCCTCTGCCAACAGGTGGCTGCTGCCAAGCAGGCTCCAATTCCCGTTCATCTCAATGTCGATACCGGTATGTCGCGATTGGGGGTGACTTGGCAGGAGGCGGCTGATGTATGGCGATCGCTTCTGGATTCCGACGGCATTGTCCCTCTCAGTTTGTACTCTCATTTCGCAACTGCTGACGAACAGAGCCATGCTGCTACTCAACAGCAGGCAGATCGCTTTGAGAGCGTCTTACAGGCGTTGCACCAGCAGGGGATCTCGCCGTCGATTGTTCATATGGCAAACTCTGCAGCTACCTTGGCAGAGCGTGGCTGGCACCACCACCGCGTGCGCATTGGCCTGGCGTTGTACGGCTACGCACCCGCAGATTTTTTGCGCGATCGCTGCTGTCTCCGGTCGGTAATGTCCGTCAAGGCTCGCATCACTCATCTCAAAACCATTCCTGCTGGTGCCGGAGTGAGCTACGGGCATCGATATCTCAGCGACCGTCCCCAAACTCTGGCAACAGTGGCCATTGGTTATGCAGATGGCGTACCCCGGCGTCTATCCGGCTACCTTCAAGGCTGGGTCAACGGCTATCGTCTGCAGCAGGTGGGGAATGTGACGATGGATCAAACTATGTGGGTGGTTCCACCGGATGCCAGCCGTGCCGGAAAAATTGCGGTTGGAGATGTGGTGGATTTGTTTGTAGATGGGTGGAATGCGGGGCATTGGGCGGATACACTCGGCACCATTCCCTACGAAATTCTCTGTGGATTTTCTGCTCGGTTACCTCGGTTGACTATCGAAGCTTAGGCATTCAGTCTTAGGCAATCAGTCCGAGCTATTGAGTCCTGCTGAAGCCGGCTTTGTTTGAGAGCGACAGATGGCGTCGCAGTATAGATACCCCGATGCTTCTGCTCCAGCGCTGGGACGTTCTCAGCAGTTTTCTGTATCCCAATCATTCATTTCTCCTGTAACGTGCGAACTCTTTATCCTCCTCTACTGCCCTACGCTGACGGCCAGCTAGCGGTTTCCGAGCTGCATACGATCTACTACGAAGAGTCCGGTAATCCTGATGGAAAGCCGGTTGTATTCCTGCATGGTGGGCCGGGAGGAGGTAGCCAGCCCAAATATCGCCAGTATTTCGATCCCAAACTATGGCGTATTGTTCTGTTCGATCAGCGAGGCTGTGGTCGCAGTACCCCGCACGCTGAGCTAGAGGACAATACCACTTGGACCTTGGTGAGCGACATAGAGCAATTGCGTCAGCATCTTGGCATTGATGCCTGGACTGTATTTGGTGGAAGTTGGGGGAGTACGCTGGCGCTTGCATATGCTCAGACCCACCCAGAGTGCTGTGCTGGACTCATCCTGCGGGGCATTTTCATGCTTCGGCACCAGGAGATTCGCTGGTTCTACCAAGAGGGAGCGAGCAACATCTATCCAGATGCCTGGGAGGACTATCTCGAACCGATCCCAGAGAGTGAGCGACACGATCTCGTATTTGCTTATTACCAGCGGCTCACCAGTAGTGATTCGGAACTTCGCCAAACAGCCGCTCGCGCTTGGGCAATTTGGGAAGGCAGTACCAGTAAATTAATTCCCGATCCCAATGCTGCTGACCAATTTGGGCGGGATGGATTTGCCGATGCATTTGCCCGCATCGAATGTCACTACTTTGTCAACAAAGGGTTTTTCGAGCATGAAGATCTGCTGTTTCACAACATCGATAGTATTCGCCACATTCCAGGCTTCATTGTGCAAGGCCGCTACGATGTTGTCTGTCCGATGACGACAGCTTGGCAGCTACACAAGGCCTGGCCGGAAGCTGAATTTGTTGTCATTCCTGATGCCGGACACTCAGTGTCAGAGCCAGGCATCATCGATGCATTAGTTGATGCAACCGATCGATTTGCGCGGATATAGGTTGACGATCTAGTGCTTGCAGGCGCCGGAAATAAGGTCGTTCCTGTTGCGACATGGGTCATGAAAATATGACTCAATTGTGAGTGTCTTCGAGGTTTCATCTCAATTGGGTGGCGGTAGCTGTGCCCAATCCGCTATTATCAATAAAGCCCTTTATTGACAATTACTTTCCTGGCGGTGCTGTGACATTAACCACCTTCTATTCGCCCGAGGCATTTAAGGCCGAGCTGAATGCGATGGGGTGGCGCATGACCCCCCAGCGAGAAAAGATCCTGAAAACGTTTCAAGATTTGCCAGAAGGGGAGCACCTCAGTGCTGAAGATTTACACGAGCGTCTGAAAACTGACGGTGAAAATATCAGCCTGTCTACGATTTACCGCACGGTCAAAATGATGGCCCGTATGGGAATCTTGCGGGAGTTAGAATTAGCCGAAGGGCACAAGCACTACGAAATTAATCAGCCCTATCCTCATCACCATCACCACCTAGTTTGCGTGAAGACCAACCAAGTGATCGAGTTTAAAAATAATCAAGTTTTAGCCATCAGCCAGAAATTGGCTGAAAAGCATGGGTTTAAAGTATTGGATTGCCAACTGACCATTATTGGTGTTAGTCCAGAAGGACAGCGGTATATCTTTAGTTCTTGATTCAGAAGTCTAAACCGAGGATCGAGCAGAGCAGATCGTATTGACCCCGTTTTCTTAGAGACGAGCGGGGTGGTATCTAAACCCATCTGTTTTAAGGCAGCGAACAGTCTTCTGCTGCAGATGGCCTGCCTAACAAATAGCCTTGCCCGTAATCACACCCCAGTGCTCTCAAGATCTCCAGTTGTTCGAGGGTTTCAATTCTCTCTGCTGTGACTGTCAGGTTCAAAGAATGTACCAGGTTAATCACAGCATCTAAAATTTCATTGTTTTCGCCG
The DNA here is from genome assembly GCA_051439425.1 of Synechococcus sp. Taxonomy (GTDB): domain Bacteria; phylum Cyanobacteriota; class Cyanobacteriia; order Thermostichales; family PCC-7336; genus PCC-7336. The sequence continues at coordinate 34,536 of JBFRWD010000042.1, read as the reverse complement.
TCTGTGCCAATGTCTTGGATAAAGGATCGATCAACTTTCAAGCCATCAAAGGGTAACTGTTGTAAATAATTGAATAGATTGAAATTGGTTTCGGATAAGTGGCCCGTTGCCAAAGACGAGTCGTGAGCCTCTCAGGAGGAGCTTAGGCAGACATGAGACACTGACTAAGCAGCATCTGCAAGCATTCACTATGGCTCAACTGGTTCTGTCTGGTGACATTGGCGGCACCAAAACTATCTTGCGTCTGGCGCGGCTGAATCATCCGACTCCTGCTCCTACCAGCGCTCTCTATCGAGATAAGTTTCAGAGTGCAGCATTTTCCGATCTGGTACCGATGGTTCGCCAATTCTTAGCAGCGGCATCGGAGGTACATCCAAAGATACCTATTGCAAATTTGGGCGGTAGCTCAAGGCTACGGGGCATTGAGGAATCCAATATTGTGGCCGCTTGTTTCGCGATCGCCGGGCCGGTAGCGAGTAACGCCTCTCGCCTCACCAATTTGAATTGGATGCTATCAGGAGAACGGCTACAGGCCGAACTCGGGATTGCTCGGGTTGAGCTGATCAATGATTTTGCGGCGATCGGATACGGCGTATCAACCTTGCCGCCAGAGGACCTTCACACTTTACAACCCGGAACGCGAGTGGACCGAGGGCCAATTGCTGTATTGGGGGCCGGTACCGGACTCGGAGAGACCTATTTGACCTGGCAGGGCGATCACTATCAAGTACATCCGTCTGAGGGAGGACATACAAATTTTGCCCCTCGTACACCGCTACAGCAGGAACTCTTAAATTACCTTACCCAGCGCCACGGGCGAGTGTCGGTAGAGCGGGTTGTGTCCGGCCAAGGAATTGTTGCTATCTATCAGTTTTTGCGCGATCGGGCTGCCTCCAATCAGGCTGGTATAGCTTCGGGAGGCGAAGCGTCCACCGCTGTGGCTCAAGCGGTAAAAACTTGGGAACAACAGCGGACAGGGGATGCCGGAGCAGCGATCGGGGCTGCTGCACTGGCTAACACTGACCCTCGATCGGTGCAAACTCTCGACGTCTTTGCCGATGTCTACGGTTCTGAGGCGGGAGATTTGGCCCTGAAACTATTACCTTCGGGTGGGTTGTACGTCGCGGGAGGTATTGCTCCGAAGATTCTGCCGTTTTTGCGATCGGGCCAATTCATGCAAGCGTTTCTAGATAAAGGGCGACTGCAATCTGTTATTTCCTCAGTACCCGTTCATGTGGTTTTGAATCCGGACGTGGGCTTAATCGGTGCCACATTACGCGCGAGCCAAATAGCGGCTTTGGAGGCGTGAGTAACGAACGCTAGTGTGACACATACGGTCCCACTGCCGAGAACCATCACGATCGACGGATTGAGTCTGTTGCTCAGTTCGACGGTGCCCATTGAGTAGGGTATTTGCCCCAGAGCACAACGAAACTAGGGTAGAAGTCTCTTTCTCCCTTCTCCCAATGTGGGTCAAGGGTTGCGGATGAGGGCTATCGAACTCAGGTTTTTGGAGGGGGCAGCTTGCCGTTCTTACCATGTCTTCTGTCCCTTGCAGGCCGACGTCGCCTTTCCATGCAAGTGTTTGCTACGGTATCCTCTCTGCCTCTGTTCTCAACGTCTAATGGCTGATAGCATTAAGCTCTCGAAGCGATCTCGCGATATCTTCTCAACTGATCTCGCAGGCATATTCTGCAGGCGTTCCCTCAGATATGAGTGTATATAAGTTAGGCCGGAAGGTTTTCGCGTTAACGATTGCGTGATTCAAAGATTTCATTCAAGAGGAATCCATCGATGGCACTATCTGTCGGCTCTCCAGCTCCGGCGTTTACCGTCAAAGACACTAACGGCAACACCGTCTCGCTGTCCGACTTTTCCGGCAAGACTGTAGTGCTGTACTTCTATCCTAAAGACGATACTCCGGGCTGTACTAAAGAAGCCTGCAGTTTTCGCGACAGCTATGGCACCTATCAAGATCGAGACGTTGTCGTTTTGGGGGTCAGCCTGGATGACTCTGCGTCTCACCAAGCCTTTACCGAAAAATACAATTTGCCGTACCCCCTGCTGGCCGATACGGAAGGGGCATTAACCCAAGCTTATGATGTTGATGGTGGCGGCTACGCTAAGCGCGTCACTTACATCATTGATGGAGATGGACAAATTGCCAAAGTCTATGACTCCATTAAGACCGACACCCATGCCAGCGATATTTTGGCAGACTTAGGGGTGTAAATTCTGGGCACCCGAACTACTCCAGTGGTTCGTGCCGTAGCCCCGAGCTGCAGCCTTTCTATCTCTATGTCTGACTTCAATCTTGATGATGGGATACCGGTGGCCCTGAGAGATGAGGGTGAGCCTTCAGCCGTCAGGAAGAAGCAGATACGAGGTCCTGGTAGTAAGCGTTCTCTACTGCCCGTTGCCATCTCTATCACTCTGGTTGCGGCTACTGCGGTAGGAGCATTGCTGGCTCGTACCAGTAATTTAGATAGTGGCGGACAGTCTGCTCTCCAGGTGACGAATCCCGAGCCGTCTGGAGGGGAGGAAGGGGATGTCAATCCCCCATCAGATGATATGCCTGCTGAAGTGTTGAATGGCAGTGAGAGCCGCGATTCTGTTCTCGGGCATTTTGCATATTCCGAAGTGGATGCGGCGCAATTGCAAGATGTGGGCCAGTTTAATGGCCGAACGGAGCAACTGCATGCTGCTGCTGCTGTGCGGTTTCGAGAAATGCAGGCTATGGCTCGCCAGTCCGGGCTTGAATTGGTTCCTATTTCGGGGTTTCGATCTACTGAGGTTCAGGAATTTCTTTTTTTTCAAGTGGGGCAGTCTCAGTCCTTGACCCCGCAAGAGCGGGCATTGGTGAGTGCGCCTCCAGGTTATAGCGAGCATCACACTGGGTACGCGATCGACATTGGTGATGGCCGTCGCCCGAACACTCACCTGAGTGTTGCTTTCGAAACTACGGCTGCTTTCAGGTGGTTGCAGGCGAATGCAGCACGATATGGTTTTGAGCTGTCTTTTCCTAAAGATAACGAAAGTGGTGTCAGTTACGAGCCCTGGCACTGGAGATTTGTCGGCGATAGTGACAGCCTGTCTACGTTTTATTCCAATCGTTCGCAAGAGCTACCTTCGCAACAGGATGGCGAGACGTAAATGGTCCTTCCGGGTACCTAGATAGAAGCTGGTTACCTTTCGTTTAGCAGCAGTGAGATAACGAGCGGAATGCGGCATGCTCTCGGGGCTATTGCTTGTTCACTGCCATCTAGGATTGACTCAATCCCCTGCCTCAATCCTAGATGGCACAATAGGTGAGCAGTTTGACCCTCCTGTCTAATGCCTCCATCCCCCATGAAGGTTGTCTTCTTTGGCACTCCCAGCTTTGCGCTGTCCACGCTGAAAGCTCTACTGGATCGCCACGAATTTGACGTTGCAGCGGTGGTGTCCCAACCCGATCGCCCCAAAGGTCGAGGCAAGAAACTGCAACCAACTCCGGTAAAAGCATTAGCGGAGTCAGCAGGGATACCCGTCTGGCAGCCGGAACGCATCAAAAAGAGTGAGGAGACCCTCCAGGCCCTTGAGGCACTGGAGGCAGATGCATTTGTTGTGGTTGCCTACGGGCAGATTTTATCGCAGCGAATTTTGGATATGCCTCGTCTGGGCTGCATCAACGTCCACGGTTCTCTACTACCTGCGTATCGAGGCGCCGCTCCTATCCAGTGGGCGATCGCCAATGGAGATGCTGAAACTGGTATTACCACCATGCAAATGGATATTGGCATGGACACCGGAGATATGTTGCTGAAGCGATCGGTGGAGATCTCTCCCAATGCTACCTCTGCCGAGCTGGCCGAGATTCTGTCGCCGTTGGGGGCAGAGCTGCTGGTTGAAACGCTGCTGAAGCTAGACGAGGGAACTCTAACAGCCGAGCCTCAATCAGAAGAGCTCGCCACCTATGCCTCTCTACTCAGCAAATCGGATTTTGAGCTGGATTGGAGCCAATCAGCGCTGGAATTGCACAACCGTATTCAGGCATTTTCCCCCAACTGTTTCACCGAATTTTCCGGTCAGCGCTGCAAAATTATTCGCTCGAAATCCCCCCTTCTGGAAAATCCAGCACCAGCGATTGCCGGCCAGATGGCGACCGCACAAGCCAGTGGTGCAAGCCCCGGAACGGTTGTCGATATCCATAAAGGACAGGGATTTTACGTGCAGACTGGTGATGGTCGCTTGCGGCTGACTCAGGTGCAATTGGCAGGTAAAAAAGCGCAATCAGCATGGGATTTTGCCAACGGTGTGAGGCTTGAGGTTGGCCAAACCTTCGGCCCAGACCGGTAATTACTACTCATCGATTCTGCTGAGATGGAATCAATCGGCGATAATAAGCCATAGAAAGACTGTGTTCTGCGAATCCTTCTATCCGCACATAAATTGTGGAGGTCTACATGTACTTTCATTGGTCTTATATCTTTGTCGCGATCGGCGGTTTGCTGATGGCTTGGGCCCAGTCCAATGTCCGCGGTACCTATCAACGCTACGCTAACGTTCAGTCCAGCATGGGGATGACTGGGGCCGAGGTTGCTAAAACCATCCTGACCAAAATGGGCGTAGATGGAGTGAAGGTCGAGCCCGTAGCCGGTCAGCTCACCGATCACTACGATCCGTCTGCTAAAACGGTTCGCTTGTCTGAAGGTATCTATAGCTCCAGTTCGCTGGCAGCCGCGGCTGTTGCCGCTCACGAATGCGGCCACGTTTTGCAAGATGTTGAAGACTACAAGTTTATGAACTTTAGAGCTTCTATGGTGCCTGCCGCTAACTTGGGGTCTAACTTGGGGCCAGCGCTTGTTATCGGTGGATTAATCTTCAGCTTTAGCGGATTACTGTATGTCGGTATTGCTCTGTTCACAGCCGCCATCTTGTTTCACGTGGTCACCCTGCCTGTAGAATTTGATGCTTCCAGCCGCGCTCTGCGACTGGTTGACGAACTAGGTATTTTGCAGGGAGACGAAAATCAAGGGGCACGCGCCGTCTTAAATGCTGCAGCATGGACATATGTTGCGACTGCTGCCTACGCTGCCTTGCAACTTTTGCAGTACATCATCATGGCGCAAGGTCGCCGGAATTAGTTCTCTGGGTGGTTCCGCAGACCTGTTGCCGCGGATTGGTCGAGAGATGATATTCCTGGCAACCAGCCCGACAACCCCCTGAAAGGTATTACGTGGATAACTCGGCACGGTATTTGGCTTTTCTCGCCTTGCGCCAAATGGATCGCAAACAGGCTTATGCCAATATTGCCCTCGATCGCGTTTTGTCCAAATCAAAAGTAGCCGATAGCGATCGCCACCTTGCCACCGAACTGGTCTACGGCATCACCCGCCACCAGCGCACTCTTGACGCTTTAATCGAACAATTCAGTCGCCGCAAATCTGCAGCCCAGCAGCCACCTGATTTGCGGCGATTGTTGCACTTGGGGTTTTACCAGCTGCATTACCTCGATCGCATCCCTCCCTCTGCCGCAGTCAATACTACTGTCGAACTGGCTCGCCGCTGCAAGTTAGGGGGGCTAACCAAGGTCGTGAACGGTATCCTCAGATCCTATTTGCGCACTCCAGTCGAAGAGTTACTCCCGCCTCACCCAGACCCCATCATTGATTTAGCCAGACGACACAGCTACCCCGAATGGTTGTTGGAACTCTGGTTGGATGAGCTGGGAGCATCAGAGACCGAGACCCTGTGCCATTGGTTCAACCAGCCGCCGGCGATCGACTTGCGGGTGAATACCCATCGCAGTTCTCTTGAGGTTGTGCAGTCATTGTTGGCAGAACAGGATATTGTCGCTCTGCCCATTGAGGATGTTCCTGGAGCACTCCGACTGCAGCAGACTGTTGGCTCGATTACCGAGCTACCGGGATATAGTGACGGGCTCTGGATGGTGCAAGATTGCAGTGCTCAACAGGTGGCGCTGTTGCTCGATCCGCAACCGGGAGAAACGATTGTTGATTGCTGTGCTGCTCCTGGCGGGAAAACCACACATATTGCGGAGTTGATGGGCGATCGCGGAACGGTCTGGGGATTAGATAAACATGCTGGACGCCTCAGGCGTGTGAAAGCAAATGCGAAGCGGCTGCAATTAACCTGTATTCGAACTGAGGCTGTCGATCTAACAGCCCACGATCCAGAGGCTGTTGCCGAGGATAGTGAATTGCCACAGCCTGAAAGCTGCGATCGTGTGCTTGTAGATGCTCCTTGTTCGGGTCTCGGCACCTTACATCGCCATGCTGATGCCCGCTGGCGACAACAGTTAGATACCATTGACAACTTGCTAGACACTCAAGCTGACATTCTTGACCGTGCTGCTCAATGGGTGAAACCCGGTGGAGTGATGGTGTACTCTACGTGCACGATTTTTGCTCCCGAAAATCAGGAGCAAGTGGAGCGGTTTTTAGAGACCCATTCCAACTGGCAGTTCGATCCCGATCGCAAGCCCCAACAAAATTGGCCCCATCGAGATGGGCGGGATGGCTTCTACATGGCACGGTTACAGAAGCTGAGTACTGGGAAAGCATAGGGATTTTTTTCGCAGTGCTCTGGGTAAACCTGAGTTTGATAGCCCTCATCCCTAGCCCGTCTCCCACATTGGGCAGACGGGAGCAAGAGATCCAACGCTAAGAACTTCTTTGTACCGCGAGGCAAATCGCTTGAATGAGTGGCTCCATCGAACTACCGTCAGAACGATGCGCGGAACGCTTATTCAACCGGCAGGAATCGAGCCTGAATTTTGGGGCCTATGTGTACGACATCTCCCGCCTTGAGCGCCTGGTGCTTGACTTTTTTACCATTCACGTAGATGCCGTTGGTGCTGTATTCGTGCACCTTGCCACAATCCAAAACTTCATAGGTAGTGGTTTGCGTTTCTTTGTCTTGCGTTCGAATCAAATAAGCATGTCGTCTTGATACAAAGCGATCGTTCACAACGATATCGTTGCCTGCTGCACGACCGATGGAATACATTCTCGCCCGCAGCGTATGGCTGGAAAATTGTCCGTGCTGTCCTAGGACGAAAAAGAACTCGTCCACGCGGAAATGACTATCGTCATCGATATAGTCCGATTCCGAATCATCGCCAGATGCATGTGCCTCGAAGTTGCGATCGTCATTGATAAAGCGATTGGCAAAGTAGTCGATGGTAGACTGCTTGACCAACCCTTGTTCAACAAGTGCATCGCCAAGCTTCAGGGTGCGTCCCTGTGTCTTCAGTTCGTCTAAAACGAATTGAATTTCCCCCTCACTGACCAAGCCTGCTGCTCTCAGAAATTCTCCAATGCGTTTGCAGCCTTGTTGTTTGGCTGAGGTTCCTGCCTCGCTGTTATGAAAGAACTTAATGGTTGTACTCTTAATCCCCATGCGATCGACGAGTACGTGTTCTAACTTGCCCCCCATTTGCTTCCAAATTCGAGCTGCTTCCAACAGTTCCTGTTTGTCTAGCAGGTCAGCAGCAATCAGGTTTTTGATGATTGGATAGGTTAAAAAATAGTCTAGGAAGGATTGGCTAATTTCGGGCTTATTGTTGCTGGCCTCAGACGTTTTTGCGGGAAATTCTACCTCTGCCATCTGCAGATTCGGGGTGAGTCGAGTGGGTGGTTGCAAGACTATCTCTGCTTTCGGTTCGCCGGGTACTCGAGGCGATTGAGGTGAATTGGACTCAAGTATTTCCAAACTACTTCGAGCGATGCGAGCCTTACTCGTGCTGTCAGCGGAAACCAGTGGAGTTGCCTGTGATGCTATGTGAGTGTCGGCTGAGACTGACGGAGTTTTTGCAGGAGGAACTCGCGGTGGCGTGTCAGGGTTGTGCTCCTCGACAGAATCGAAGGATGATTGCAAATGAGGAAGTAACTGAGTTGCAATAGATGCGTTTGAACTGTCTAAAGCCACCAGTTGCGTTTCGCAGCCGTCTTCAGTCCAGTCGTTTAGAGTGTCCATTGTTCGCAAGTATGGCAGGCGTGAGGTGAGTGATTGGGAACGAGGTCGCTTCAAGCAAATTGATTGCTAGACAAATAATATTTATCCCTTTCGTTGAAAATACCCACACCTTGCGAGAAAGGACTCAGAATGAATACTGAGTCCGGCGACAGGGGAAATATGGTTGAGTGTCAGGTCGTTGATGGGAGTACCTTTTCTGCGATTGTTCTTCGACAACCCAATGGTGTGGATTCGATTTTGGAAGGGTTGAACCTAAGCTTACGCTGACCCTGAGTTCACAGCACTCTAATTTGGAGAGCCCGAGTCTATTTTTCAAGGACGCTCTCTTAGAGAAACTTCGGATTGTACTGTGAGGAACTGATTCTTCAGCCGGCCATGTTTGAGTGGTGGGACGGTTACTGATAGCGACTTAGCTGTTGCAAGCGAACCGTGGCAGCAATCACCTCCAATCGAACTTGTGAATCGGTTTCCGTGCGAGCAGCAATCCGCTGATATTCTTCAGGTTGCAGGCCGTGAGACAGCAAAATCTGAGTGGCACGCACGTCAAATTCATTTTCAATATCTTGACGTTCTGCAGAAGAGCTTGCAGATTCTAAGTTTGCTTTGGTGGAGTTCAAAATAGGTTGTAGCTCTAACAGAGCCGTTGCAAAGCGGGTAATTTCGCCAGGTGTAAATTCCGTTTCTGCTTGTACTTCGGTGGCATCGGATGTTTCTCTGGCTTCGGCCATGTTGCCTGATAGAGATGGTTCAGAACGATCGGCGACGGCAACTGCTTCGGGAGTAGAGTCTCGTGACACAGTAGAGGCTTCTGAGACTAACTCGCTTGCTGCCGAATTTTCATTTGTGCCGTTTGCGGCAATGAGGCCATGAGGTGATGTAGTAGAACTGACTTGGGCTGCTGGCTGGCGGTTGATCGCGGCTACGGCATTGATGAGAGAAACGACGATGACGGCACAGGCCGCTCCGATGGCTGCTGCTGCCAGAGGGACTTGCCAGCGCTTGGGAAGGCGATCTCCTGAGTCTTCTTTCTCTTGGGCCACTACTTGCGACGATCGGTTGGACTCAGTTTGCTCGATTAACCGACGATCGTACGTAACACGGGCACTGGGGTTAGAGAGCACTAAATATGCTTCGCGCAACTCGTTGAATTCTTTTTTCGCCAGCTCTTCCATTTTTGGAGAGATGTCGTCAGGCAGCTTATCGGGGTGCAGCTCGTGCGCTAGCTTGCGGTAGGCACTTTTAATATTGTCTTGCGAGACATCAGCGGCTACACCTAACCGTTCGTAGTAAGTTTTGAATGGCATGCTGGCTTCCTAACGCACCTACGCATCGATAATATTCCCTCTATGTAAGATGAGCATTAGGACGTTACGGTGAATTAATTAGCTGGATATTTAATTGATGTGAATCTTATCTACCTCGTCCTACTCCCGAGCCGTGTAGCGAGTATGTCGGAACTGTGCTGCTGAACTGAGGAGATGTCCCACCACAGGGCTCAACATTTACAAACATGTGTCTGCAAACTGCAAGACTTCTCTCAATGTTACGGCTGCCAGCATTGCTAACCGTGAGAGAGAAAGACCAAGCAGCCTCTCTGAAAGAACACTCCAGCAGTTAACCCTATCGATTGTGAAGTTGCGGGTTTTGAATTGGGTTCAGCTCAGCTTCTAATTCCAGACGCCGGCTGTCAAGAAAGTCTAAATCATCTTCCGATAGCGAGCAGCACTCGTTGGCTAATTGAGCATAAATTGCTTCCAATTCGTCGCGTATTGGACAATAGTCATCATCTTCCACTGTTTGCTGGGCTCCTCTGTTGACTATAAATGTAGTGAGATATTACAGGGTGGGGGCGAGTTGGTATGACTTGCAGATCGGTTATTGGAAGAGAGGCTTACCGGGAGGGACTCAGCCATGAGCAGCTGTTTCGCTAATGTTGTCCAGCTAGGTCTAATCTCAGTTCTAATCAGTGTGGCCGTTATCGATCGATTCCTGTACTCTCGGTGATGCCTTGTCAGAAGGTGTTTTATCCGACATCTCATCGTCTCCAGAGGGTTCGTGGGGTTCGATCCGCTCGAAGTCAGGGTAGTCCTCAGCTGTGGGTAAATCGCTGGGATGGAAATCCCCCTTGGGAATCGTAGATAACCGCTGAGCGACTGCACCAATGCTTTCTAAGCGAATGATTTCTTCCCAGGAGCAAATCTCGTCTTCGTCCTCAGTTTCGTAGCGAACGATTACTAGATCGCCTGTTTGTTCGAGAATCGTGCATCGTTCTATCCAGGTTCCGCGATCGCGAAGAAAAAGCCAGACATCTCTGCCCTCTTGAGAAAACTGATAGAGCTTGCGGCTGAGCATGCGTTACTCCTGGAGCAATAGGTGCAAGTAAACCGTTTGTCTGGAAAAAGCACACCTGTGAGTAGATATTGATATTGCTTAATTTTAACGGGCGTTCGAACGAATATTCTGAAGCTGCTGAAAAGAAGTGGGATCGCTTGACCCGAATGCAATTCTGCAGCTTGGAAATATAACTTGCGTTGACGGCAAAAATTCGCAGTCGGGACTGTCAGTTTAGCGGATGGGCTCTTCTGTTTGAGACCTGCCAGAACCAGAGACATGACCCAGGTTTCTCCACATGGGCGACCTGCTCGCAGAGACTCTCTGCGAGATGTAGCAATGGCATCATCCTCTTCTGAACCATCTTGGGTTGGCATGTTCTTGACGTAGATATGAACACAGCGCTGCGGTCACGTTTGGTTGTATGTGATGCCGACATACATCGCTTGCTGGGACTCGTAGAGGCTGCCCTGCTGGTTAGATGGTGGATGAGTGCCAAATTACTGTTAATCTGCCCTTTTTCTGCGGGTTTGCGTAGCATCGATCGCTGACTGTTCCCCTTGAATCGCCGGTTTCCGGGCAGGTTTCCCTCTGATAAGCAGCACAGCATTGCACTTGCACCCACCGTGTGTCCTAGAAGGAGAATTTCTACGATGTATACATCGCTGATTTGGGCGCGGTCGTTACTTTGCCGCAACCCCACGACTTCAGTTTTTTTTCAGGACATTCGTTATGCAGTACAAGACATCAGTGCATCCCCTCTGGTTTACGGTTGCGATTAGCAACTTGGTTTTACTGCTAACTCCAGGGTTAGTTATGGCTAACCGCATCGCACAGCTACCGATTGACAGATCTCCCCAGATGACCGGTGAACGCAGTTTTCCCCCACTCCCCGAGCAGCTTCAAGAACCGAGTGCGATCTTGACTCCACAGCACTCTAGCTTGGAGATCGAGCTAGTGAATGACGTCAATGCAGAGGTGGTTTATCAACTGCTAGGAGATACCGCAGTTAGGACATTGCCCGCCAACACTAGTGCGATCCTAAGGGGGTTAGATCGACCCACAACGCTGACGTTTCAGCGTCCCGATGGTGGGTTTGTGACGGCAGACATTACTGATGAGGATGAAGTTGGCATGCTTCGCTTGGTATTCGATGAGACTAACGATTTTGGGGACAGTCGCATTTCCCTCAATGTCGATCCAAATGGACATGTCTTTCTGAACTAGAGCGATTAGTGCCATTCAGGACTAGTGAAATCTGTAGCTACTCTTTAAAGTGAGCTTTTTGCTTCTCTCTTAACCCAACTTTAACCACGTATTGACGCTCTCCAGAGAAATACTCCTTACGATACGAGAGTGATTTGTAGAGTTTTATCCCCAATGTGAAATGCGATCGTCCAGTAGCGATCGCATTTTTTATGAGGCTGCTGAGGCAGATATTGCACTGGCCATACTGCGGGCATTTCAGGTCAGGTTAACCCTGACTGCGATCGGAAACCTGTGTCCTAACTGAAGGGATAAATTCTGCAGCCCTGACGTCAAGAGCAAGCGGGGACTGTGGCAATCCGCTGTAAGGTCTAGAGGCGGGAGACAGTTCAAAGCCTTAGTCCGCAAAGAGAAATTGATTGGAGAATTCTCCGTAGCGGATTGCCTAGCGCCATGGCACTGAAGAGTGAAATGAAGCAGAACAAGCAGTCAGTTTATTGAATAGTCTCAACATCTTCTGTCTTAATGTCTGCGTCTTCCTGATGGCTGGAAGCATGACCGTGACCGTTGAAGCGCAAGCCCAACACACAGTCGTACAAGAAACTGCCAACTTCCTTGCTGTTGCGCCAGATGTCGAGAGATTGGTCGCAGCCTTTCTCATCCAAGATCGGCTTAGCTGCTCTGTAAGCGGCTTGGTACTTATACCAAGGAACAGTGGGCCAGAGATGGTGGATCAGGTGATAGTTTTGTCCCAGCAGCAAAATATTGGTGATGAAACTGGGATAGACTCGCGCGTTGTACCAACGAGCAGTTTCTAGAAATGGGCGGTGGGGCAAATAATCAAAAAACAACCCCAGCAGCAAGCCCATGATGAATGCTGGGGGCATCCAGTAATTCAAAACATAATCGGTGTAGCCGAACCGCAGGGCAAGGGCAAACGTACACACCACCAGCAACCGGCTGAGTCCCCACGCCAATAGCTCGTATTTTCCTTTTTTCCAAAGTTGGCGTTTGAAGAAAAACACCTCGTGGTAAAAGAAGCGCACCGGGATCAACCATAAAGGGCCACCCGTAGACACGTAATGGTCTGGATCGTTCTCAGGGTCATTTACATTTGCGTGGTGCTCCATGTGAACCCACTTGAAGACCGGATAAACAAACCCTTGCAAGAGGGCAGAACCATGACCCATAGCTTCGTTCACCCACCGGATCTTGTGAGCAGAGCCGTGGGAGGCATCATGAATCACGGTACCCAGAACGTACAGAGCTGAAAAATTGAGCCAGAACACCATCCAGCCGGGCCAATCCCACATCGAGTAGCCGCAGAAGCAGCATACAAACAGGCAGACCGAGCCCAGGAATAAAATCACATTCCAATTAACTAAGGAATCAGGAGCTCCAACCATTTCACGTGGGATAGACTTTCGTTTCCCCGCCACAGTCATAAATCAGTGTCTCCTTGTTCCGCTAGCGATTGTCTAAAGTGGCTTTCTAAAACAGATGAACCTAGCAGCGTGTGAATGCAAATGCTAGGTTCTCAGCTATCGCGTCGCTAGTTGCCAGGTTGCCCCCCTATTCAGGCGGGGAAACTGAGCAAGATAGAGCTTGCTCGACGCTAGCGATCACCAAAAACATCCCTAGTATAAGGTAGGTTGCGCTTCATGAATATTTGTAACACTGCATCTTATCTGTAGGGGGTCGATCGAGGGGAAACCGACCGGTGCACGGTCGCCGTGGCTACCGGCGAGGCGGCGTCGGAATCCTCTTCTATGTCAGAGGGGATGTAGTGGTAGGCGCAGGCTTGAAATTGGAGCGACTGAACCCGGCTGGGCACAGTGAGATGAGTAATGCCAGTACGGATATCGCCGTCAGCAGAGAAATCCAAAATCCAGCGGGGGCCGTCCACGACTGTCTGATTGGCGGCGTTGATGACCCACAGCTTAACGCAGGCTGGGTGGGGGGTTGCTTTACTTTTCATCACCACCGATACCAGGTCTCCACTGCGTAGAGATTGAGGAATATCGATGCTGAGGGCAGACGATTGGACGTCGTTTGCGGAGGGGGAATCCATCGATCTGGAATCTGTGGAGGGACTGGGGATTTCATGAGTGGGGGATGGCTGTGGTTTGTTTGTGCTTGCAGAGTTGGCAGATAATGGGACTGTCACGGAACTCTTGGGACGAGCGCCTGTTGTGCCATTTGAGATCGCGGACGCAGGCATCGTCCCTCTGTCTGCAGCAGCAGGGATATTGGTTCCCCATGAGGAATTTGGTTCGATTGCCGGAGATTCATCACTAACGGGCAATTCGTCATTGGTGGTTTGCGGCGAAATTGTTCCCGATCTGGAGGTGACATCGCCAGTGCTCGACGCCGATGGATCGGATGGTTCGGTTGACTCTGCGTTATCGAACCGGTCTAGACTGTACTCGGCTGAATCTAGACGATCGGCTGTCTCTGGGCTTGCCCCTCCCGTCCCAAGACCGTTGAGGGGCAAGACTGTGCCGACGAGAGTGACATCAGTGGCGGGCACCACTTTTACGTCTCCAACGATGCCGTCCAGCATGCCGCTATCGAGGCTAGGGGAGGCTGACCGTACCTGTTGAAACCGGGTGCGGGCTGCAGTCGCAGCAACTGAGGATTGAACCAGAGCCAACAGCCGATGTAGCGTGCGATCTGGGGAGCGGGAGCTGGCAAACGCAATTTCAGGGAGCTGAATATCTTCGTCGGTCAGTTCTGGGTTCCAGTGTGCTAAACGGGGCTTGGGCGATCGTGGCTCGGCTTTTGTTAGTTGAGCATTCGACAATGACTGAATGTCTGTATCTGTGATGTCAGGAGTAACAGTGGGGGCGTCTGCCTTGCGGGAGGATGCTTGCGGGGGGATTGTCACAAAGACATCGGGTTGTTCGATTGGCAGGGTTGGGTCAACGACAACCTCTTCCTCCGAGTGCGCGAACTGCTGGGGGATGGCCGGAGAATGCTCTGTGGCTTCTGAACTATTTGCAGTGGTTGAGGGGGACTGAGAGTAATTGGGCTCAGCACTCACTGTGAAATCTTGCGCCAGACTTGCGCTACCGCTGTCAGGATGAAGCTCGGCGACTCCGATAATTGCATCTTCAGACCACGTTTCCGGAACTTTAAGCTGAACGCTGAAGTTCGTCAATGATGTTGACGACGGAACTGTTAACCGTTGGTTGACTTGAATGGGAGTGGAGTTTTGCGTTAGAGCCGTTATTGTGAGTTGACCCGATTGTTTGGAATAGCCAGAGATTTCGATTGTTTCGCCTGGAAAGGCTGTAAATTCCGAGCGATTGAGCGCAAACTCCTGGTTTAGATCGTTGGTCGGCGTAAATATTTCGGTCACCGCATCATCAGAGTTGTGGTGCTGGGAGGAGGGGAACTGGGCTGCAGATGTTTCAGCGGGTTGGTCAGTGGTATTGACTTGCTCAGCAGTGCTGGCGATTTCCCTCTCCTTCCAGCCTGTATGCTTATCGGCCCCGCTGCTGGCGATTGAGGCACCTCCGGCATCATTTGCCTGTGAATACAGGTCATGTTGGATCGTTGATGATGGGGGAGACCCAGTCTCAGATAAATGGCTAGCTGTAGTCACTGTTTTAATGCTGGCGGTGGAGGAGGTCATGGCCGGTAACGTAACGGACGACTCCTCGTAGGGGCCAGAAGAGAGTCGGGCTCCCTTCAAATCGATAACTTGAAACGTGATGGAATTATCCGAATTCTCCCCGAATAGCTCAGCAACTAGATCTGCATCTCGACAGCTAATCTGCCAGCGACCGGCGGTCAACTCCAAATCTTGAGCAATCCACCCTACCCCTTCGCCATTCGTGCGAGAAGAGTGTTCGGTTTGCCAGCGAAGAATTTCTACACCGTTGTCTTGTCGGCAGTACTGCCGCAGATGAGACACAATCGTGAAGTGAGGTTGGGGCGACTGAACAGCGATGTTGTATTTACCCGCGACCAGTAAACCTCCGCTTGCAGGGATTTCTACCCATTCGGAGCTTTCGGCTGGTTTCGCCCAAAAAAACATACTTAACCTCCAACACCGTTGCGGAACCGATTGAACTGGTCTGAGCCACTATTTCAATTCAAGCCGTTGCGACAAGGAGGAGCCAGTGCGGGAATGTGCAAAAAAACAAAACTGGGTGGGACATTTGGCTAACGCGAGGTTGTGTCAGCCGAAGACGAGACTATCCGGAAGGCTGGCGCAAAAATGACGCCAGCTCGCTGCGACTCACCTCTGTTTGCTCCCCCGATTGCAAGTGTTTGACCTGTACCACACTGCGCGAGACTTCATCGTCACCCAGTACTAATGCCCAAGTGGCACCGCTGCGATCGGCTCGCTTGAACTGCTTTGCAAATTTGCCGCCACTTAAATCTAGCCCAGTGGCAATTCCCGCCTGACGCAGTTCTTGGACGATCTCCAACGCTGCGTCTTCTGCCACTCGCCCGCGCGAAATAGCATAGGCATCCAAGCGGCTGGGATCGACAAATCCCTTTTGCTGTAAGAGGATCGCGATGCGTTCCAGCCCCATCGCCCACCCTACCGCTGGAGTCTCTGGACCACCCAATTCTGCAATCAGTCCGTCGTATCGCCCCCCTCCACAGACGGCATTTTGGGCACCTAAATCGTTAGATTGAATTTCGAATGCGGTGTGGGTGTAGTAGTCCAGGCCGCGCACCAGTTTGTGATCGATCGCATATTCAAGCCCGAGTTGTTGCAATTGCGACAGGACACGATCGAAGTGTTCTTTTGACTCTGGGCTCAAGTGTTCGATCAGTTTTGGGGCATCGGCGACAATCTCACGGGTGCGAGCATCTTTGCTATCTAAAACCCGTAGCGGATTGCGGGTGAGTCGATCTTGAGAGTCGGTATCCAGCTCGGCTTTGAACGGGGTGAGATAGTCGATCAGAGCTTCTCTATAGGCCGCGCGATCGTCACCACGACCGACGGAGTTGATGGATACCGTCAAATTGCTAAGCCCCAGTGCAGTGAGGATATCGACAGCAATGGCGATCGCCTCTGCATCTGCTCGCGGGTCGCTGCTTCCCAAAGACTCTAGCCCTAATTGATGAAACTGCCGCTGTCGTCCCGCTTGGGGCCGTTCATAGCGAAACATGGGGCCGCGATACCAGAGTTTCTGAACGTTCCCCGCTGCATAGAGCTTGTTCTGAATAAACGAACGGGCGACCCCTGCCGTGTTTTCGGGGCGCAGGGTGATGGTGTCGTCCCCACGAGTGGTGAAACTGTACATTTCTTTACTGACCACGTCTGTTGCGGTGCCGATACCGCGCACGAACAGATCTGTTTGCTCGAAAATGGGGGTGCGAATTTCGCTGTAACCAGCATTGGTCAAGATGGTCTGAGATACCGATTCGATGTGATGCCACAACCCAATCGAATCGGGCAGCAGATCCTGTGTTCCTTTAACGGCGCGAATGGTATCCATGGAATGGCGCGAGGGCTCCTCGAATTTTGCATACAGGCTAGGTTGGCATATTCCAGTAGCGATCGCTATGTCTGCGATGCGTTTACCAGAACAGGACTGTTGTTCTGGAGTGAGTCCGTTCCTTTTTCTGTCCGGATCGGCTGGCTTGCGAATAGTGCTTGGCGCTAAGGTAAATCCGTCATATCGGTCGTTCAAGGACAGGTTATGCAGCGTATCTCGGCTCTTTTTCTTCTAGTTCCCTCCGCTCTTGCATTACCTCTCATCTTGGGGGATGGAGCTCTCAGTTTTGGGGCGGTCCGAGATCTGGAGAGCGATGAAAGCGCCACCATAACCTCGCAAATTGTTCGAGTTGAGGCGGCGGAGCGCAGTACTGATACTCAGATCGTGATAGCTCAATTGCCGTTCACGAGCGGAACGATCACGGTTTCTAAAAACCTAGCTCGACAAGCCGCAGAACGGCAAAATGGCGGGCTGGAGAACTATCGGGCAGAGCCTGCGATGCACGGGCCGGCGCTGGATGCTCCCTACCGAGATGGCGGCGATACATGGATTTTTACATTTCGCGGCGGCGCGCCAGGAGAAAGTTTTACTGTTGAGTCTGAAATAGCTATCAACAAAACCTCGTTAGCGATTGATATTCTCTACAACGGACCTTTGCGCACTGCCCGCACCCAGAATAATCGACCCCAGACCAGTCAACCTCGCAATAATCAATCTCGTAATAATCAATCTCGTAATGGCAATGCTGGCGGGCAGGGCCGTAATCTGGATGAAACGGCACGGCAACCATCAGCGCGAGGAGAGCCTCAGGTTCCCGATCCTGTCACTCCAGATCCTAGGGACGCTGGACGTCCAGATGAACAACAACAAGACCAACCCCAGCAAGACTTACAAGGGCAGCCTTCAGCCGAGCCCATTGCCAGCGGGTCTGCCGAGCTTTCAGATAACGCTTCCGCGGACAATCAACCTTCACCCGATCGTGTTTCTAACCGTCCCGCCCCCAGTCGCTCGCTGAGTGCTCCGGGAGACATTACAACAGCTAAGAACTTTGCTCGACAAGCAGCGGAACGAGCAAATGGGGGGCTGAACAACTACAGTGCTGAATCCTCCATGCACGGGCCAGCCCTGGAATCTCCGTTCCGCGATGATGGCGATCGCTGGATTTTCACCTTTCGGGGAGGATTTCCTGGCGATATCAGTCTCCCCATCGAATCGGAGGTTGCTGTAAACAAGTCCACATTCGAAACAACGGTGCTCTACAATGGCCCGCTCCGGGATGAATCGTTGCAATAGCTCCTGTCAGGCCGATCGCTGGGTTCTGTGAGGAGAGTGGCGAAGAGCCACCTTGTGACTTTCCACGTCTAGCGATGGTGAGGGCAAACACTACGGCAAGAATTCCAGACAATCTCTACAAGTCTGGGTTGGCAAACCCGCGTCAGCCGAAAAGTTTGGGGTAAGTTGGTGAACAACGAATGCTGACCGATGCCCGAAACCCATGACCGACGCGACGTTTGACCCTGCCGCCGGAACCATTCAGCCCATTTCCCTGCTAGAGGAGATGGAGCGTTCCTATCTGGAATACGCCATGAGCGTGATTGTGGGTCGGGCGCTGCCGGATGCGCGGGATGGGCTCAAACCGGTGCATAGGCGTATCTTGTACGCCATGCACGAGCTGGGATTGACCCCCGATCGCCCGTTTCGAAAATGTGCCCGCGTAGTGGGGGATGTACTGGGTAAATACCACCCCCACGGCGATCAGGCGGTCTACGACGCTCTGGTGCGCATGGTGCAGTCGTTCTCCAGTCGTTATCCCTTGCTGCAAGGTCACGGCAACTTTGGCTCGGTAGATGCCGATCCTCCGGCGGCGATGCGATACACCGAAACTCGCATGTCGGCGGTGGGCAGTGACGGCATGTTGGCGGAAGTGAACGAGGAAATTGTCCCGTTTGCCCCCAATTTTGACGGGTCACAGCAGGAACCTGTCGTGCTGCCGTCGCAACTGCCGATGCTGCTCCTGAACGGATCGGACGGCATTGCGGTGGGGATGGCCACCAAGATCCCCCCCCATAACTTGGGAGAATTAATAGATGGCTTATTGGCAGCGATCGATCGCCCCGAGATTACCTCTGCGGAATTGATGAAATATATTCCCGCCCCCGATTTCCCCACGGGGGGTGAGATTGTGGGTACCAAAGGGCTCGTGGATACCTACACTACTGGGCGTGGGTCAATTCCATTACGCGGCATAGCCCATACGGAAGAAATCAAGCCGGGAAAGGGTCGCCATCGTCGTGATGCCATTGTGGTGACAGAATTTCCCTATCAGGTCAACAAAGCATCGTGGATTGAAAAAGTTGCAGACTTGACTAACCAGGGGCGGTTGAAAGGGATTGCCGATTTAAGAGACGAGAGCGATCGCACCGGTATTCGGGTTGTCATCGAGCTGCGCAAGGATGCCCGGGCCGACATTGTGCTCAAGCAGCTTTACCGCTCCACCCAACTGCAAACCAATTACGGGGCCATTCTGCTGGCGCTAGTGGATGGTGAGCCCAAACAACTGTCTTTGAAGGATGCCCTGCAGGTGTTCTTGGATTTTCGCATCCAGACTCTGACCAGGGTGTTCGAGCAGGATTTGGGTCGCTTCCGCAAAAAGTCAGAGGAACTGGGGGCGCAACTGCTGGCGCTGGAGAATTTAGATGATGTCATCGACCTGCTGCGCAATGCGCCCGACGGCTCGACCGCAAAAATTCAACTGCAGGATGTGTTGGGTTGTACATCCAATCAGGCGGATACGATTTTAGCGATGCCATTACGTCGTTTGACGGGGTTAGAGCGGGAGCGGATTGCCACTGAACAGCAAGAGGTGATGGCCAAAATTGCCGAGCTGGAAGAGCTCCTGAGCGATCGCAGCAAATTCCTCAAGCATCTCAAGCAGGAACTGCGCAAACTGAAAAAGCAGTTTGCCGACGAGCGCCGCACTCGACTGGCCCAAGAGGAAACTCAGCCGATTGAAGAAGTGGATCTGATTCCCGACCAAGAAATGGTGCTGCAACTGACCCAAAAAGGGTACATTCGACGTCTCTTGCCTGCCGCATTCGATCGCCATGCCAAAGCCCGAGAAGGAATTCAAGAGGATGTCGAGGATGCAGTCATTCAGGCTCATGCCACCCGATCGCACCAAGACTTTTTGGCCCTCACAGAATCCGGGCGTATGTATTCCATGAAAGTTCACGAGGTCCCGGCAACGTCGGGGCGATCGCGCGGAACTCCACTGGTATCGTTGCTCCCCACCAAGGAAGACGTTGCTGCCACATTTGCTTTGGCCGACTATCCCGAACGCACCCACATTGTTGCCCTGACTCGAAAGGGGCGACTCAAGCGAGTCATGCTTTCGGAATATGCCACCATTACCGCTCGCGGCCTAGCGGTGGCAAAGGTGAAGGATGAAGATGCGCTGGGGTGGGCCACTCTATGCGATAGTCGCCGGACGGAGTTGAGCGTGGTGATTTCCACCTCTGCCGGACGGGTGTTGCGACTGCCGTTGGATACGGAGCAGGTGCCGCTGATGGGGCGAGCTGCGATGGGGAATCAGGCGTTGCGGTTGCGGCGCAAGGAATGGATTGTGGGCATGGCGGTGGTGCAACCTCAAGAGCCGATTGTCTTTGTGTCGGCGAAAGGATATGCCAAGCGGATGGTGACGCGATCGATTCGGTTGATGGAACGAGGCAAAGTAGGGATGCAGGCGATGCAATTCAAGCTCAAATCCGATTCGCTAGTGGGGGCGATCGCTGCCGCGCAAGACAGCACCCTCAGTTGGGTCACGGATAAGTCTCGGGTTCTACGTTTGGCGGTAGGAGATATACCTCTCCAAGATCGCGCCAGTACCGGCACTCGCTTGCTGGTGACAGCGGCTGGAGAGTCGATCTCGACAGTCAATCTCGTGTCTGCAGAAACTCTGTAATGGTTGGCGATCTCGACATGGGCGGGCTGTTCAATTGTACGGCTGCCTTCAATCTCAAGCCGAGATCGATTACAATCCGTGGTATCTGTTGGATTTAATAAATAGGCTTGATTATGGACTGGCGCATATTGGTTGTTTTAGGCCCGATTATTATGGTTGCCGGTTGGGCAGGCTACAACATCTACAAGGATGTACAGGCGGGTACCACCAAGATCTTTGGTGACCAAGGCAACTTGCCCTGGGAAAATTAGTAAGTTGCGTGTGGTTCTTCTGAACACTTGCTTCTTCAAGATTTCTGAACGCTCTCTGCATCTGTGGGGGGCATTTTTGTACTAGATATCAGATTTGGCGTTCACCACATATAGCAATCCGCTGTAGGAGTTGGATTGTGGAGCTAGCTGAAAGCCTTAATTGACTAGGTCCGTGATTCGAGAAAATCTCCATAGCGGATTGCCAAGCGCCATAGCAGCAGCCATACCACTGTTGATATTTCAGCAATGTTCAACTCTGACCGCGCTCGAAGTCCTTGGTCCTAACTGAAATGGCAAGTGCTATAGCTGCGGGCAAGTCGCTAAGCGGAATTTCTCAAGCCTCAATTTTCAAGCCTAGTCGCCTCTAGAACTCTGCTGCTGTAATGAAGTTGCGTCCGTTGGCCTTAGCTTGATACAGAGCCTTGTCAGCTTGTCCGATTAGAACTCTGGCTCCGTCTGCAGTCTCGGGAATGATGCCCGCTACACCAAAGCTGAGGGTCACCCACTCGGCTACTTGAGATCCGCTGTGGGCGATCGCGAGGGATTCGATGTCCTGCTGTACTGATTGAGCAACCGTCATTGCCCCTGCGAGGTCGGTGTCGGGCAAGATGATTGCGAATTCTTCTCCCCCATAGCGAGCGGCGAGATCGGCAGGGCGTTTCAATGCTTTCCTAAACACCGCAGCCACCTGCTGTAGGCACGAATCTCCTTGGATATGGCCATAGGTGTCGTTGTACTGCTTGAAATAGTCGATATCGCACAAAATCAGCGAGACTGGCGATCGCTGGCGACGAGCCACATGCCATGTTTTTTCCAACACTTGGTTGAAGTGGCGGCGATTGGCTACACGCGTCAACTCGTCATGGGTGGCCAGAAATTCTAGCTGGCTATTCACGCGATCGAGCGCTCGATTGGCCTCCTCCAACTCTTCTTGAGCCAACGTTCTGACCTCAATTTCTCTCAGTAATAGGTCATTCTTGGCCTCTAGCTCTCGTGTCCGTGCAATGACTAATTCTTCTAGATTTTCATTGATGTGTCTGAGCTTGCGGTTCAGTGCTTCAATTTCGCGACGACTCTCTTCCACATTCAACATCCCTTTGTAGGTTCGCAGAGATGTGATCGTCACAGAGAACAACCTCTGCTGCGTTAACTCGGTTTTATTGCGATAGTCATTGATGTCGTATGCATCAATGATTGATGTTTCGGGGACAATACCAGGCTGACCCGTTCGCAACACAATCCGCAAGAGATGATTGTGCAAGGTCTCGCGCGCATACTTGACAACCTCAAGACCGGACTTTTCCGTATCCATGACGACATCTAGCAGGAGTACGGCGATGTCGGGAGTCCGGGCCAGAATGGTTTTGGCTTCCTCTTCGGAGTATGCCGAAATTAGCTCTACGGGTCGATCGTCAAAGGCAAAATTACGCAGTGCCAGATGGGTAACGGCATGCACCTGCTCTTCATCATCAACTACCAGAACTTTCCAAGGAGGTCGATCCGTGGACGGTGGGACGGCAGTCGTTTCCGTATCCTCATCAACAAAAATGAGGACATCGCCATCTGAGTTCGGGGATGTTTCTAGAGTCTCTGCTTGTGGGCTGGGATGTATCAATGTCGTTGGTTCGGCGCTGAAGTTTGGAGATGGGGACGCCAATAGCTGGTTGGAAAGCGCATTCGTATCCGATGGCTCGGCATCGGATGGGGGCAGATGAACGGGGTTGGTCCAATTCATCCCAGTGCTCCTGAAACCCGTCTACTTACAGATTGGCTGGGTGTTGGGGCAGGTCGAGCACGAATGTTGTGCCTTGGCCCAAAACACTCTTGCACCTGAGGTTACCCTGGAGACTCTGTGTAACGATATTGTGAACGATATTTAATCCCAATCCGCTGCCACCCCGATCGCGCGCCGTGGTGAAAAACGGGTCAAATATTCTCTCCTGTAGGTCGGGGGTCATTCCTCGACCATCGTCTGAATAGCTCAAATGAATTCGATCGCACTCTCGCGCCACTTGCAGCATTAAGTGACCTCGCTGGCCGGGATCGTAGGCATGGACAATGGAATTCATGACCAAGTTGGTGACAACCTGAGATAACACCCCAGGGCAGCCTTCCATCACAATGTCGCGATCGCCTTCTACGATTAGGTGGTGCTTGGCCTTCTTCCATTGAGGTTCCAAACTAACGGCGATGCTTTCCAAGTAGTCCACCACCTTAAACACCCGCGATTCTAGGTTGGTACGATCGATCGCCACTTGCTTGAAATTTTGAATAATGTCCGCCGCGCGCTGCAAATTGTTGAAGACGAGCTGGCTGCTATTGCTGGCTACGTCCAAATAATGAGTCAAATGGGACTTCTTTATGGCACCGCTCTCAAACGATTGCTTGAACCCATGGGTCTCTTGTTCCAAAACCGATGCTGCGAGGATGGCATTTCCCACAGGCGTATTGATTTCGTGGGCCACCCCGGCGACTAGCTCCCCCAAGCTGGCCAACTTTTCGGTGCGAACGAGTTCTGCTTGCGTCAGCTCAAGTTCGTGTAGTGTTTGCCTTAACTTTTCCGTACGTTCCTCGACCTTTTGCTCCAATTCTTGACGATATTCAACTAACTGCTGCTCGGCCCAATAGCTATTCAGAGCTTCTCGAACCGTTAATTGTAAGTCTGCAGAGTTCCAGGGTTTGGGGATGAATCGGTACAGCCCTGCTGTATTAATAGCATTGGTTATGCCTTCTAGCGTGGCGTGGCCAGTGAGCATAATCGCTAGCGTTTTGGGAAATGATTGGTGGATATGAGCCAGAATTTCGTCCCCTTTCATATCCGGCATAATGTAGTCCGATATGACTAAGGCCAGCTCGCTCCCTTCTTCTAAGAAGTCTTCCTGCAAGTTGAGGGCATCTTCTCCCCCCAGCGCAGTTTCAATTTCGCAGCGCTCTTCGAAAAGATCGGTTAATTCCCTCCGCAAACTGTCGAGTACGGAGGGCTCATCATCAATACATAAAATGATGGGCTTGGACATGATGGGACCATGCAGGGGGGGAGGGGGATGAATGCCGATTCCAGAATGCCAGACATGGCAGTGCTATCGATAGGTAGCAGTCGAGTCTTAACAGTTTGGAAAGGCTAACTGGGCTCCTAATTTAAATTTGCGAGAGCGGTTTTGATGCAGTTTGTGAGTTCTGCGTTGCTCCAAGGTTTGCGTAAGCAGGCGTGCAAGTTCGCATGTTGTCGCGCATTGTTGACGGCGTCATCGTCTGCTTGACCTGTTAGCAGGACTTTGATTGTGCTCGGGTACTTGCGATGAGCTTCGATCAACAGTTCGTCTCCCTTCTTACCAGGCATTAACCAATCAGACACTACTATCAGGATCGACGTGCCGTCATCGGCAATCTCCTCCATCAGTTCTAGTGCTTCTTCGGCATTTTCTGCTGTTTCGTAGATATAGTCATCTCCGAAGCATTCTTCAAGCTGGCGAAGCAAACTGCTGAGCACAATGGCTTCATCGTCTACGCAAATAATCGCCGGTTTGGGCATAACGATAGGTATTCCTCTGCGACTGAAATGATGTGATTGGCCCGATCTCGGTATTAGTCCTGATTGGGTTTGGTTACCGAGCGAGATTCGTTTCCGTTATTTTCTAGGAAAGTCTTAGTTATGGTTTTAGCGACTTGAGTGAAGTGCTTCAAGTATTTTGGGTTCGTTTCGTCGTGCAGTGTTGCATTATCGTTGGACCTCGTTGGTTTTGCTGAGCCAGTGGGAGAGATGCCTAAACTGCCCTTGCCAATGTGACGACTACCGCATAGTTTTTTTAGAGCAATGCAGAATACACGCGGCCAGACGTAAAAAACTATACAGCAAAACCATTTGGAATAAACTTGCTCGCACTACACAGGAATTCACTCGTGGCGCAATCTATTCTTCAAGTCGATGCTTTTACAGATGTCCCCTTTCGAGGCAACCCAGCCGCAGTATGTGTGATGGAGGCGACGGCAGAGGATAACTGGATGCGGCAAGTGGCCGCAGAGATGAATCTGTCGGAAACGGCCTTTTTGGTGCGCCTACCTTCAGCTGAGAGGGGAGCCGGAGACGGGATTGACTATTCTCTACGCTGGTTTACCCCAGAGTTAGAGGTTGATTTGTGCGGCCATGCAACGTTAGCTAGTGCCCATGTGTTGTGGTCGGAAGGATGTGTCGCCACTGCCGAGACCATCCGCTTTCACACCAAGAGCGGACAGTTGTCTGCGACGGTGGTACCTGAAGCTGATGGTGACTGGATAACTCTGAATTTTCCCAGTCAGCCGGTTGCTGCGATTGAAGCTCCCTCTCCACTCGTTCAGGCATTGGGGTGCGATGTGTTGGGAGTGTACGCCAACGAGATTAACTATTTGGTGGAAGTGAAATCGGAGGCAGAGTTGCGATCGCTCCAACCAAACATGTCGTTGTTAGTCCAGTTGCCGCTGCAAGGGGTGATTGTCACAGCACGAGGAGCGGCTACCACCGACAACTCCGACTATGACTTTTTTTCCCGTTACTTCGCCCCCAAGGCAGGCATTGATGAAGATCCGGTGACTGGATCTGCCCATTGTTCGCTGGTGCCGTTTTGGAAAGAGCGGCTCAACAAGCCCGAGATGCTGGCGTACCAGGCATCTGCACGGGGAGGAGTGCTGAAAGTGGCGGATCGCGGCGACCGGGTTTCCATTAGCGGTCAGGCAGTTACCGTGATGAAAGGGGAGCTGCTTTAGTTCAAGCTATTGTCATCAGCCGTCCATTAGTCTTCCGCCACAAAGTTTAACGACGCTGAGTTCATGCAATAGCGCAAACCGGTGGGACGAGGGCCGTCAGGAAAGACGTGGCCGAGATGGGCATCGCACTGGGCGCACAACACTTCAGTCCGGCGCATAAACAAGCTGTTGTCTTCTTCTAGCTTGACGTTCTTTTTGTCTGCTGCTTCCCAGAAGCTGGGCCAGCCGGTACCGGAATCAAATTTCGTGTCGGACGAAAATAGTTTGGCACCACAACAGATACAGTTGTAGGTGCCTGTGGCTTTGTTGTCCCAGTATTGACCCGTAAATGCTCGCTCGGTACCCTTCTTCCGAGTCACTTTAAATTGCTCGGGGGTTAATTGCTCGCGCCATTCGGCGTCGGACTTTTGGATTTTAGCGGACATATGGGAACCGTTCGAGATCGTGGGAAAGGCTTGCTGTAGCCCCATTTATCCTAACGCTGCTTGGAAAATTCGCGAGGCACGCTTGCCCCGAGTTCATATGCCCCGACCCTAGATCGATCGCAGGTCGACTATCTGGGTATTCACTTGACGTTCACCTGTTTGTTCCGGAGCCGTTTAAGAATGGCTTGGGCCGCGAGTTCACCACTGTGCATCGAGCCTTCTATGCTGCTCTGCTGGGTGTATTCGCCAGCCAGAATTAAGCCATCGATCGTCCCCTCCCCTGTAGGTAGGCGATCGTGAATGCCAGGGGGTTGGTCGAATTGGGCAAAGGGAATGCGGTATTCCTTCAGGAAGGTCAGGCTATCTCCATCCAAATGGGGGAACCACTCCAATAGCTCGCGGTGGCATTGGTCCGCCAGTTCCTGAGTGGATATGGCTGGATTACCCAGGACGGTGACTGAAAGCAGATTCTGACTGGGCGGGGCGAGCACAGAACTGACGTTGCTGAGTTGGATGCAATTGTTGATAGTACTTGCCTCCGATAACGCACTATTGAGGTGGATAGCGGCTTCTGGATGGGCCGAGATGGGGGTGCTGAAATAGAGGCAGGTGACGGAACGTGGCTTCGTTGGTAGGGCGCTTCCTTTTGGGGATTTGAATTGAGGCAACAGTTTGGCAATCGCGGGAGACTCTGTGGCACAAACCACCCAATCAGCCGACACATCGGTTCCGTCTGCCATGTCAACTCCCGTTGCTTGGTTTCGATCTACCTGAATACGCGAGACCGGCGCATCGCACCGCAGTTGTTGCGACGACAGGTGACTGGCTAATTGCTCGGAGACCGCCCCCATCCCGTGCTTGGGAGTGAGGATCGCTCCTTCTGACAGCATCTTGAAATAGAACTGGAACAATCGAGCGCTGGTCTTCAAGTCAGGATCGAGGAAAATTCCGCCGTAGAACGGAAAGAAAAAGGTCTTGATGGTGCGCTTGGAAAATCCCCAGCGGTTCAAAAAGTCGATAGTGGGCATATCCGGCTGTGCCCAAATCTGTTCGATGGACATCCTCCACAGCTTGGCCCGCAATGCCAGCACGCGAGCCTTGTCCAGCAAGGTCAGTAGTGGATTGGAGAGGGATGGCAGGAGCGTTCTTGGAGCACGTAAGGGATCGCCGATGGGATAGTGTTTTTCCCCTTGTACCAATACGGCTCCGGGGTCATATTTGCAAACGTCCAGAGCTTCTAAATTGAGATGTCGCTTTACAGAGGGATAAGCTGAAAACAAGACTTGAAAGCCGCGATCGAGCATAAATCTCTGCTCAGTATTTGTTTGGAATGTATCAGTTCGGACTCTTCCACCGGGGCGATCGCTTTTCTCCAACACTACAAAATCGTTGCAGCCGTTCTCTTGCAGCACTTTGGCACAGGTTAACCCTGCTAACCCTGCCCCGACGATCGCCACTGTTCGTTTCATCATGACTCGCACACCTCGCAACCCCCGAGTTCTACCATTATGGGGACGACTGCAGGCAGAACGAATGGGATTGGCGGGATTTTTCGAGAAACGACCGGGCTCCAAGACAGTGGCAATTTCTGCCCTCTGTTTCTTCGCGATCGTCTGTGGTTTGGCTTTACATCGCTATCTCAACTTCTATGCATCGGAAGCAAGTTTTGACCAAGGCATTTTTAACCAAGTGTTTTGGAATGGTCTACACGGTCGCTTTTTCCAAAGCTCTTTATCCTCAACACTGTCAGCCTCAGTCACCCTCGATGACCAAATTCCAAAAGTGGGTTATCACCGCTTGGGACAGCATTTTACTCCGGCACTTCTCTTGTGGCTGCCCATCTATGCTCTCTACCCCAACGTCATCACCCTCAGCATCCTCCAGGTGGTTTTGGTCACTGCCGCTGGCCTTGTGTTGTTTGTGCTGGCGCGCGAACATGGTCTAGCCCCTGCATTGGCCGCAACCCTAACCATCAGCTTCTATTGCGCCACTGCCGTCATCGGCCCCACGCTGCAAAATTTTCATGATTTTAGCCAGCTACCGTTGTTTGTGTTCGGCATGTTGTATGCCCTGCACAAGCGTTGGTGGTGGCTCTATGCTCCTTTGGCCATTCTGATTCCGATGGCTCGTGAAGATTCTGGGGTGATTCTGTTTAGTTTGGGCGTATTTCTCGTGCTCAGCCGCAAAGCACCACGATTGGGCGTTGGTCTGTGCATATACAGCGTGGCCTATATCTTGCTGGTGACCAACGTGATGATGCCGATGTTCTCGGAGGATGTGTCGCAGCGATTCGCGATCGAACGCTTTGGCCAGTACGTAGACGGTGATTCTGCATCCACCCTCGATCTGATTGTGGCCATGCTGCAGCGTCCCTGGTTGGTCGCTCTTGAAATCGTGCAGCCGTTCGATCGCACCCTAGCCTATCTCCTGGGTCAGTGGCTGCCGCTCGCGTTTGTTTGCGTTATTTCTCCCTCAGCTTGGTTGGCTTCGGGCTTCCCTTTGCTACTCCTCTTGGTTGCCCAAGGCCAAACCGTGCTGTCCATTACCACCCGCTATGCATTGGCTATCGTTCCGGGACTGTTTTACGGAACGATGCTGTGGTGGACTCAGCATCCAAATGGATTTCGAGCAGGCTTTCGCCGCTTTTGGACCTTCTGCATCGTTCTCTCTTTGCTATTCACCCTCACTCCCAATCCCCATCGCACATTTTCATTTCTGATTCCTGACTCTTTCGAGCCCCGTGTTCATGCCACTATCGGCCCCCAATGGAAGCACGCTGCTGCCATTCGCCCGCTGCTAAGGGAGGTTCCGCGCGATCGCTTCGTTGCTGCCACCTCCCATCTGGTTCCCCATCTCTCCAGCCGACGAGAGATTGTTCGTCTTCCCGCTACGCGAGTTCAGAACGATGAGGGAGACGTGGTGCGCGCAGACTACCTTCTGGCTGACTTATGGCAGTTGGAACAGTATCAGGTTGCGTTCTCATACGAGCGCCAGCAACTTTCGACCATTACCAACTTGATAGACAACATGCTGGAACGGGGAATTTATGGTGTGGTGGCGTATGCCGACGGTGCTGTCTTACTGCAACGAAAAGCCTCCAACCGCCCTGAGGTCTTTCAGCAGTGGTTGGAGTATCGAGAACGCTTGCAGTTAACGCTATCTAGAGCCGGTCTGTCTCAGTCAGAGCGATCGCTACTGCCATACACTTAGCGGGTGTGTATTTGATTTGAAAGTGACGATACATGCTCAAATCCTTTGTGAGCAAGGATTCTCAGGCCCGCCTCGACCTGAGTTGGTTCGACAATCAAGTGCCAATGTGAGAAACACTGATCGTTAACACTGTGTTTCTGTGTAACATTTTTGTCAGCTATCTGCTGGTTAGGCATTTGCGATGACAAAAACTATTGTGGTGATTGATGACGATGCGGCGATCGCAACCCTGATTGTGAAATTGCTGCAGTCTAAAGGATACGAAGCCATTGGCTTCAACGATCCAGTTGAAGGACTGAAGCAAATCGAGGATTTGCTCCCAGAATTGGTCATCTGCGATGTTGTGATGCCTTCGATGTCTGGATACGAGCTTCTGCAGGTATTGCAGGACAGTCCGTCAACTGCGTCGATTCCCTTAATGTTCCTTACCAGCAAGACTGCCCGCAAGGATGTGCTGGAAGGTATCACTCTTGGGGCTGACAACTACCTCAGTAAACCCATTAACGCAGAGGAAGTCTTAGCGGCTGTTGCTACTCGGTTTGCTGAACTCGACTCTCAATCGTCAGCCGAAAGTACTCCTAAATCAGGACTCGCTATCCCTTTACAACTGCAGGCTGAGTATAGTGGCTGGTGGGCTGCAGTAGAGCCAGCATCAAACCGCTATTTTTTGGGAAAAACTCGGGAGCAAGCATATCAAGCTGCTCTCAGAGCATATCCTTCCGGGATCTTTCTGTATCAAGAACTGAATTCTGCAACGCCTGTTGACGTTGCAGTTGCTTAAGCAGAACGATGTTTGTCTGGCTTAGGCCAGTTTAACTACTGAAGCCTACAGCAATAAATCCAATTGCCCCCAGGATGGATAGGACTGTCAGAACTGCTCCAGCGTTGGGACTACCTTTCCAAGAATAATTCTTGTCTTTCATTCTGAAATCCTTACTTTTATTGAGATTCTTTATTCTACTCTGGACTACTTGTAGTACCAGGTGCTTGAAGCTGAGTGCCTCGCAAGTCGGGACGTTTTGGCTTAAGTGTCGATACCTTTAGCTTTTGATGAGGTTAAGTTGGCCGAGCCAACCGAACGGGTTGATTCTGAATGTAGTGGTAGTGGGTGGCTCTTCCGCTTCCAGAGAATGCGTTGCTGGTGGCTTGCAGTTCGAACCCCATAAGTTCGTTGAGAGGGTCGAGGGGCTTTCAGCCTTTGCCGGAAAAAGGCGTGGTCTTCAGGAACTTTGCGTAGCGCGTTTAGCTCTTCTACAACTCTTCTACAAAACGTTATTGCTAATGAAAAGCACCCATCGTCTGATGGGCACTTTTCCAGAACCTTAGGTTTAACGAGTGACGCGCTATGAGAGCTTAGTTGCGGCTAATGGTTTCGCTGGCACCCAATGGTAGATCGCTGGTCAAGTATATATGTCCTAATTGGCGTTCTTCGAATACTCGGCGCGTCAGTCTCCAACCTGGATTGAGCACAAAGCGGGTGAACCCTGTATTGCTGACGCCATAGGTACGGGCAATTTCGATGGGAGGTGCAGAGAAATCGGTATTGGCGTAGCCCCTCAGCAACAACTCACCATCTTGAGGCACTACTCGCAGGCTGTAGTTTAGGCCTAAATCGTTATCGGCCATCCGAATAGAGTAGGCATTGCTATCTGCCATACGGCTACAAATGCCTGTGTAATCGAACGTTAGCAGCAGAGGCTCGACTTCAATTGGAGCCGTACCGTTTTCTTGCCAGCAGGCCTGGTCGTCCGCTTGCTGCTCCACAATCATCAGAAAGTAGTCTCCGGTCAACCCCCGTGGGGCTGCCATAACTAAGAAGTCTTCCCCTTCTACTTCTGCTTTGGAAAATAAAGACTGGCTTTTGCTGGTTTCGGTAGCGGTAGGGTCAATAGGAGTTGCAGATTCGGTGGGAGATGCTGCTGGAGCTGGAGCGTTCGGGTCGGTGGGGGGGATAGGGGCTGGAGCTGGTTGAGCGGGGGCCTGGGAGATTGGAGAGTTGATTGTGGGGGTAGAGAAATCGAATTCAGAGGCTTGGGCTAGCAATGCAGAACCGCCCAAAGACGCTAGGGATACAGCGCAGCATGTAGCAAAAAATTTATGGATGGACACGGTGAGTTCTCCTGAAACGTTCATCACATCAACGGGGTCGCTAGTAAGAACTATTTCAAAATTCTTTTTGATTGGGGATAGGTAGTTTGCGTAGGAATGAGTTCAAGTTGACTCCTCTAGCCAGCTTCTATTGCTGGTAATCTGAATCGACGTGGCAGCAAAGAGCTCTAGAAGTCTTGGTCTCACCCTGGCATTCAATATAAGAGAGTATTAGCACAAAGATGACCTATCTCGATCTTTAGCCAATTGATTGATTGGGTGTTGGGCAACGTTTTTTGAGGTAAGGCGAACAGGAAAATGGGCGGACTTGTTGGGTTATGTGGGGGCTTGGGCAATCGCTATTGCTCTGACCGGCCCTGGATAGCCTTCTATGGTCTTGTTGCGATCGGTGGGGTCGAGAAAATCGGCAAGTGAGTGAAATGTCATCCATTCAGTCGATCGCTGCTCTTGTACGGTTGTTGGGGTCACATCCACAATTTTGGGGGACTCAAAACCTGCTTCCACTAACCAGGTTTTGAGGCGAGAGCAAGAGGGAATGGCCCAGACATTGCGCATTTGGGCATAGCGCTTTTCCGGAATAAGTATCCGGTCTTCTGGATTGTCGAGCACTAATGTTTCCAGTACCAACTCTCCCCCTGGAGCGAGGGCATTTCGTAATGCGATTAGATGCTCTTGAGGAGAGCGGCGATGGTACAAGACGCCCATTGAAAACACGGTATCGAAGGCTTGCAGGCGATCGGGGAGACGCTCGATTCCCAGCGGCACCACAAAGGCATTGGGCTCGCTCAAATAGTGGCGGAGGGCTGCAAATTGCATCACAAATAGGAGGGTGGGGTCCAGCCCCACCACTAACTCGGCTCCAGCCCCCAGCATGCGGAGGGCGTAATAGCCATTGCCGCAGCCCACATCTAAGATGCGGCGACCGGCGAGGGGATGAATGTAGGGATGCAACCGCTCCCATTTCCAATCCGATCGCCACTCTGTATCGATATGGATGCCGAATAGGTGAACTGGGCCTTTGCGCCAGGGACAGAATAGTTTTAGAGAGCGCTGGAGGCGATCTCGACTGTCTGTATCTAAGTCGGCTATTGCGCCAATACGAACCTCTGATGCCAGCTCGACTGTGCTGGGATGTGCATGGGGCAAGCTCGCCACTGCTGCTGTCCACTGATGCAGGTTGCTATTGCGTTTGGGATCGAGGGCTACCTCTATCTCGGCAGGTAAAGTATCCAGCCAGCGACTAGCGGATATGCGCAAGAGGTGCTCGTAAAGCTGCGAATAGCCAAGCATGATGGATGCGTGTCGTAAACCGCTGTAAGGTCGAGGGTGCTGAGAAGGCGTTAGCCCTTACATAGCAAAGAAACAATGGAATCTTCGATCGGACACTCTGGATACTGTTTTCCCTTAATACTTAATATTTGAGGGAAGGGCCCCAGCCTTCAGACTATCGAATCGACATGCGAACTCAAGGAAGAATCGGCAAGGAGTTGGTTGACGTGGAACGGGAGCAACCTCTGGGAGCGCCGCAATCAGGATCGCTGCAGTCAGAATGGGTGGGTGACTCGATTGAGTCTAGTAATGCTAGGTGGTCGTTTGGTGGCAGCACCAGCGAACATTTTGAAGAGCACGTCCGTCGGTCGGTGCCTTTATACGATGTTGGCCACCAACTAGTTGCTGCCATCTCGGACTTTTTTCTGACGAATGACTCGGTCTGTTACGACTTGGGGTGCGGTACCGGAGAATTACTGGCTAATTTGGGTAACCGCCACCGGGATAAGCGCGTTCAGTTTGTGGGCATCGATGCTGAGGCTGACATGGTGCGATTGGCGAAAGAGCGCTGTCACAGTTTGGCGACAGTCGAGATTGATTGTGAAGATGCGATCGATGTGGAACTTGAAAACTGCGATCTTGTCGTGGCTTATTACACTCTGCAATTTGTGCGGCCGAGGCACCGACAACAGCTCTTTAATCGCATCTACGATGCTTTAAATTGGGGTGGTGGATTTCTCCTGTTCGAAAAAGTGCGCAGCCCGGATGCTCGTTTCCAGGACATGATGTCGACTATCTATACGGATTTCAAGCTGTCTCAGGGATTCTCGGGGAATGAAATTGTGGCCAAACGCCGTAGCCTCAAAGGGGTGTTGGAGCCGTTTTCTACGCAGGGTAATCTGGGTTTGCTACAGCGAGCGGGGTTTGAGGATATTACGACAGTGATGAAATACGTTTGTTTTGAAGGGTTTTTAGCGATTAAGTAACTGAAACATCGTTGGATTATCCTCAAGAAGTAGATCGTTACTGGCTCGTACAGCGATCGCCGCATAGCCTGCGACAATATTGTTTGCTTGACTGCTCCTCTAGTCGACTTCCTCAGCTCAACGACCAATTTTTCAATGTCTGCATCTCCTTCTGACACCATCACAATCGCCACATTCTACAAATTTGCTCGGCTAGATAATCTAAAGCAATTGCGCGAGCGCCTGCATCGGTTGTGTGAGGAGCAGAGGATTGTTGGCACCATTTTGCTGGCGGCTGAAGGGATTAATGCAACGGTTGCTGGTTCCGAAACCAGCATTCAACTGTTGCTAGAGCATTTGAATAGCGACGAGCGGCTGACGGGAATTAAGGCTAAGCGATCGCTCGCTGAGGCGGCTCCATTTCATCGCCTGAAGGTAAAGGTGAAAGCGGAGATTGTCACAATGGGGGTGGTGGGGCTCGATCCGGCCCACAAAACCGGAATTCATGTTGGCGCACAGCAGTGGAATCAGTTATTGAAAGACCCCGATGTCATCACTATCGATACACGCAATGACTACGAATATCACATCGGTACATTCCAGTCGGCCATTTCTCCCGAGACCAAGAAC
>JBFRWD010000041.1:0-18216 GCA_051439425.1 Synechococcus sp. | reverse complement strand
GATTTGGGGCGACGGGAAGAAGCGTTACGCGCGGCGGAAGAATCCGTTGAGATTTATCGCTATCTAGCCGATAGCCGACCCGATGCCTTTTTTCCCGACCTGGCTTTGAGCTTGAACAACCTCGGAAATAGGCTCAGCGATTTGGGGCGACGGGAAGAGGCGTTACGCGCGGCGGAAGAAGCCGTTGAGATCAGACGCCAGCTGGCCGAGAGTCGACCCGATGCCTTTTTGCCCAACCTGGCTAATAGCTTGAACAACCTCGGCAAGAAGCTCAGCGACTTGGGGCGACGGGAAGAGGCGTTACGTGTGGCTGAAGAGGCGGTTCGATCGCTACTGCCATTTTTCGAGCAATATCCACAAAGCTTTGCAAGCTGGATGGAAGTAATGGCGCGTAACTACCGCAACTATTCCGAACAAGCCGATCGCCAACCCGACCAAAATCTTCTCGGCCGAGTTGACGCCATCTTCCAGCAAATCCAATCGGCTGACTAATTGATATTGATAACGTCTCTACCTAAACATCCACACTTTCGTCTACCACCTCATCCCCTACTTCCCATCTGCAAGAGAAGCAACAATAGACCTGACGCATTCCATGCAGATAAAACACTACTTGCCCCGATGATTCATGACTGTCCCTCAACCTAAATTTGATTGATCGGCGTGCAGTATTGCTTTTGATGGGGCATCGATCGAGGTCAAGTCTGCTCCAGAAATCGCGAGTACTCCGGAGCGGACCAACTGAAGGGCAGGCTGCCTTCTACTCGAATCCCACGGATGGTTTTAAATTTGAACAGTCTTTCGGCACCTGCGTAGTCAGCAATTTCGGGATCGCCATCCCAGACAACTTCGGCGCTTCCGGTGAGATAGAGCAGGTTGCCAGTTTCAAAGTCTACAAACAGGAGACCGGCCCGAGGATTGACCTCGATATTACCGAAGGTGTTGAAGTGGCAATTCCCCGCATAGTCAGGAATAGTCAGAGTCTCGCCATTTATACGAACAAACCCAGGCTTGCCCCCCCGATGAGACACATCGACACCTTTAGCAGCTCCAGCAGAGTCATCCTGAAAGGCTGTTGCAATAAAGAAGGTATCGGCAGCAGCAATCGTGTCGCGATCGCGGTCTTCCAAAACCGTCATCGTTTGAACGGGTTTGACTTCAGTTGGGTCAAACACCTGAATATCGAACTGCCGCGCCTGAATGAATTTAGGACAGTTGCCAAACGTTTGCCCGACCTGAACCTCAAAGCCGTCAGCAGAAATCGCGTTCACAGTTCCATTCACCCGGTTACGCCGACGAGTATGTAACTCGATTCCGAGGAAACCGATGTCATCACCCACCGACAGATGATTGGCCAGGGGGTCGCCATACAGAGGTTGAGCAGAAATGTGGAGGGTGCGATCGGTGGGCGTCGACACAAACCCCGGCTCACCAATGAGGATTGACGCCCAGGGATTGCCTGCATCATCCACTGTTCCGGCAATAAAATATGACAGCTGAGCATAGAACTGACGATGCTGCTCGGGCAAAAACTCCCGGATCATCCGTCGGCCCTGATAATCCATCTGCTCTAACGCGCCGAAGCGCTCTTGAATCGTACGCTCCCCAACATGGAAAGGAGACTCGGTTCGTTGCCAACCAGGAATTGCCATAGTGTCTACGTCCTTCGATCGCTTAAGTTAACTAGCCGGAGCCGTGAGTTCCATACGAATACCACCGGGAATGTAGAACATCATGTGTTGGGAAGGGCCACCCCCTAGCAGCTCCGGTGCAAATTCAATGTCAACCCCCTCGGTAGTTTGAAGCTTTTCGTATATGGCTTTGAGGGTATCAACACCACCTACTTTGAACGCAAAGTGGTGCAGGCCAATATTGGTCTTTCGATTGAATGGAGTCGCTTGGTCGGGCTCTGATGCTTGCCATAAGGTCAATAGAGTACTCCCATCGGACACAAAATAGGCCGGATAGTCAGGAACAGCGCCAACTTGTTGGAATTCCAAGACATCGACGAAAAAATCGCGGGTGGCATCGATGTCGGGAACGGTTAAACCGATGTGATGGGCGCCTTGAGTAACTGCCATAGTGAAAATTCCTTGTGTGAATTGGAGCGGTTGAAATATTCGCGATGAAGGATGAAACATGCGGGTTGAACGCTGGCTAGACATAGCGCGATCGGCAATCTGCGATAAAGAGTTTCCTCGCTCTGTTTCTTTGCAAATCCAGGGCTTTTGTGGCTAAGCTCTATACCTGCCATACGTGCTTAGCCAAGAATTGGCGAATTAGACGGGTGACGGTGTCGCCATCTTCTTCAAGCGCAAAGTGACCTGTGTCGAGTAAGTGGAAGTCCAGAGTTTGTAAATCCCGTTTATAGGGGTGAGCACCCGACTCAGGAAAAATAGGATCGTTTTTGCCCCATGTAATCAGGGCAGGCGGTTGATTGTCCCTCATGTAAGCCTGCCAATCTGGATAGAGAGGCACGTTAGACCCGTAACTATAAAACAGCGCCAGTTGAATGTCTTTATTTCCTGGGCGATCGAGGAAACGTTGATCCAGATTCCAATTGTCAGGACTGATGGCAGCTGGATTTCGGACACCAGTCACGTATTGCCATCTAGTCCCTTCAAATTCGAGGAACGGGCGCAACTGGTTGGCGTTTTCCTCCGAGCGATCTGCCCAATAGGCTCTGAGAGGATCCCAAAATTCCTCTAGCCCTTCTTCATAAGCGTTGCCATTTTGAATCAAGAGTGTTTGTACTTTTTCGGGATGTCGGGTGGCGAGCCGGAACCCGATGGGGGCACCGTAATCCATCAAGTAGAGGGAGTATTGAGAGAGTCCGACCGCCTGCACAAACTTATCGACCACATCCGCAAGATTATCGAAGGTGTAATCAAACTCATCCACTAGTGGCATGGAGCTGTTGCCATAGCCAGGGTAGTCAGGAGCAACAAGGTGATAAGCATCGCTCAACGCCAACATCAAGTTACGGAACATATGAGATGACGTTGGGAACCCATGCAGTAAAAGAATGGTCGGATTGTCAGGAGATCCAGCTTCGCGGTAAAAGATATCCAAACCATCGATTTTGACAGTTTGATAGCGAATACTCTCGATGGAAAAACTCTGAGATTCGTCTAAGCTCTGGGCTCCAGCTGTAGCAGAAGACTTTGCCAACTGATGTGTTGTTATGGCGCTAGTTGCAGCAGCGGCGGAGCCAAAAGCCAGAAAGTGGCGGCGATTGAAGCTGTAATTAAGAGGATTCATAGGGCGGAATCCGGTAAATGGATAAATTGAGCTGAGCGGGGAATTGGATGTAGAGAGAGACTACGGGATTTCTTGATTGGAGATCCTTGACGGTCGTCAAGTTGTCAACATTCGGCAACTTCCTCCAGCCATTCTGGAGAGAAGGTAATCATTCGTCGTTGGCGAGTAATCGCTCCTTCTTTTTCAAGCCGAGCAAGCAAACGAGATAAGGATTCTGGAGTCAAAGCCAGCTCGCTGGCAACGGCTCGTAATGGCTTATCGAGCGTTACCGTGTAATCACTTGGTGCTAGACGAGGTACTAAGTACTGCAATAAGCGATCGCGAGATGAATGAATGCTCCGCAATTCCAACAGCGATTTCACGGCGCTAAAGCGTTGGGTCAACAGGGCCAAGTAGCGCTCCGACAGCTCTGGATGGGTTTTGAGAGCAGCCGCAAAATCATCAACGGGAATGGATGCAATTTCACTGGAAGTTTCGGCGATCGCAGTACATCCATACGTCGGTATGTACAGGGCACTTTCGCCGAGTAATTCACCAGCCTCTACAAAGTAATGCGTCACCATTTGATGGCTGGCAAAACTAACTAAACGCATCTGCCCGCTCATTACTAAGAAAAGATGTTTCGCCGCATCTCCCTGCTGAAGAAGAATTTCCCCTTTTTTCAGTAATCTTTTCGCAGTATGTTGCTGAATTTCAGCCGGCAATTCGGCTAATGTAAATGATGACATTGAATGTTCTCCAAATCATATAGCGATCGACAATCCGTGATAAAGAGTTTCCTAACTCTATTCGTCTATAAATTAAGGAGTTTGCAACGATCA
Source organism: Synechococcus sp. (assembly GCA_051439425.1). Classification (GTDB taxonomy): domain Bacteria; phylum Cyanobacteriota; class Cyanobacteriia; order Thermostichales; family PCC-7336; genus PCC-7336. Next base: position 14,134 of record JBFRWD010000041.1, on the reverse strand, counting down.
AGCTCAAAACCTTACAGCGGATTGCCAAGCTTTCAAAAATAAATTCAGCAGGTTGAAGTGCAAGCTGCCTCGCCTCCAGAAAAAACTACATTTCAGGAATAATCAGCTCCCCATTAGCCCAGACTGAATCTGCGTTAGCCTTCATCGTGCTTTCGTCAGCATCCCATTGAGGTTTGGTGTTACCGTGCTCACCGTTGTAGAAGAGATACAGCTTATCGTCAGTAATTTTGTAGGTTTTTGGATCGACTGGAACCAATTTCCCTTCCGAAACTGCAACGGCACAAAAACCGCCGTATTGAGGAATGTAGGCTTCCGGATTTGCTTCAAATTTGGCCTTGTTTTCAGCGCTAGAAAAGTAGTAGGTTGCATCACCGTGAGTGGAAGCAATATCGGAACTGCCCGGTACGGGATTGTCCGCGAAATAGGATACGGGATCGTAGCCATTAATAGCTATATTTTGTTCGGTTAGATTGACTGGACGGGACATAGAAAGTCTCCTGGACCCATCGGCCCGTTAATGTGGATAGTTCGTTTGCAGAGGTTCGTTACGTCGATAGAGCGAACGTTGATAATAAAAATGAGGAACAGATGGGCAAGGATTGCATGCCCAAATGTAAGCCTGAAAACACCACGTTGTTCCCAAATGCAACCGCCCCTTTATGCCGCCAAACGACGAGTACCTTCAACACGGCGGATATCACGCCAGATCTGAGTCGCAGCGTTTGCTCCATCGGCGGCTGCAATGACAACTTGATTCATGCCGACTTTGAGATCGCCAACAGCAAAAATACGTGGGTGAGAAGTACGGTTCATAGAATCCGTCACTAGATTGCCACCGTTGTATTCCAAGTCAATGCCGTTGAGATAGTCAGCGTGGTACTTGGACCCCATTGAAACAAGACCAGCATCGAGCTCTACGACAGAGCCATCATCCAGTTCAACTCCTGACATTTGATGATTGTCGCCAAGGAACTGACGAATGGGCTTTTCATTCAGAATGTAGCCCGCTTCGGTCAAGCGATCGCGCAGCTCGTGCCCCACTTCGAATGCCCCATTCGTAAATAGAGTGATGTGAGGCGTGAACCATCCCAGCGGGAACGCCACTTGCAGACCGCCTTCACTACCACCAAAGACGCCAACTCGCCGGTCGCGCATTTCATAGCCATCACAGATCAGACAGACATGTAGGTTATGTCCGGCATAGTCAAACACGTTTTGCATGTCGGCAAGCTGAGGCAGATGGTCGATGATGCCGCTGGCCGCGATCAAATAACGGCTGCGAACAACCTCGTAAGTTGGGTTCTTGCGACCAATGCGAACGCGAACAGCAAAGGTTTCCCCTTCATCAATTACCTCTTCAACGTAGGCGTTTAAGTAGTCGCCTTCGAGAGAAAGGTAGTGTTCCTTACCCTGTTTGAGAACCTCTCGGCCAGGAGTTTCGGGAGGCAAGCCCAGATAATTGTGCAGCTCTTGCATCCAGACAGAACGGGCTTTGCCTTTGTCGATAATCAGCGTAGAGAGCAAGTAGCGCTGAAGATAGATCCCCGCCGACAATCCGGCCGCACCGCCTCCGACCACTAAAACGTCATAGACATGGTCTGCCTGCTGGTTAAGAGTTTGCCGAGTTAATTGCATCAGAACCTCCAAAGCCTCAATCAGCGCATAGATTGCATCAGTCCCAAAACAGAAGGGCCCACAGATCATCCAACCAAGAATGTATGTAGAACGTTCTGTATACTCATACTATACAGACCTGTCTGTATTCATGCAAGCCATTTTCTCTAATGCCTCGCAATTGGGCGAGAGTCAGTCGTTAGAGCGAACGATTGGCGGTCTGTTCAAGACTGTCTTTGGGTTCTTCTTCTCTGGCCATTGCTTGTTGGCTGGCGTTTGTTCGCGATATTGTATAGACAGGTCTGTTTATTCTTGTAAGATGGCTCGCCAAAAAACACCTCGTACCTCGGCTCGCGATCGCATCCTTGCAGCGGCTTCGGAGCTGTTCTATCAAGAAGGTACGCAAAATGTAGGCATCGATCGCATCATTGCTGAGTCGGGAGTGGCGAAGATGTCGCTGTACAACCACTTCAAGTCAAAAGATGCATTAATAACGGCTTGGCTGCAGCAGCGAGACGAAAATTGGCGCGCTTGGTTTCAAGCAAGAGTAGAGTCACTGGCAACAGGACCTCGCGATCGCATCCTCGCTATTTTTGATGTGTTGACAGAGTGGTTCGAGCAGCCTGATTTTCGGGGGTGCGCCTTTATTAACTCCACGGTAGAGCTGGTTAATCCAGAGCATCCTGGATATCAGGTTGCCATTGAACACCAGCGCGTGCTCTCTGATTACGTTCTTGGATTGGTCACATTGGCAGGCCTGGAGAATGCTGATGTGCTGGCTCAGCAACTATTGGTTTTGATCGAGGGGGCAATTGTAGTGGCAATGATGCAGGGAAATGCAGATGCTGCTTTGCGTGCCAAACAAGTCGCTGCGGCCCTGCTTTCGGGTTGAACGACACTGACCGTAAAGGCGCGTCATTGCCCAGTACTGTCATTGCTGCACAGGTGTTTAAAAGGCGATCGCCATCCCATCTCCTCGCGGCTCCGACGCCCCAATCAATACAGACTCATCCCCTCGGAAAATCATCTGCCCTTTCCCAAACAGCGTCGAACTCGCCTCCACCGTCACCGCATGACCGCGATCTTCCAACCCCAACGCTACATGCCCCGGCATCGACTGCTCCACCGACACCTGATTCCCTACCCCAACACACCATCGCGGCGCATCCAACGCCGCCTGCGGATTCATCCCGTAATCCACTAAATTCACCACCATTTGCACGTGCCCCTGCGGCTGCATGTGCGCCCCCATCACCCCCATCGGCCCTAACGGCACCCCATCCCGCGTCAAAAAGCTGGGAATAATCGTGTGGAATGGACGCTTTCCGGCCGTCACACAATTGGGATGGGTAGGGTCAAGACTAAATCCACTGCCGCGATTCTGCAGCGAAATCCCCGTCTCAGGCACCACAATCCCGCTACCAAAATTGCGAAAATTCGACTGAATCAACGACACCATCAATTCCCCATCCGCCGCGGCCAGATACACCGTCCCCCCCTCCGGCAACCCCGGAGTCGCCATCTGTATCGCCCGATCTCCAATCAACCCTCGCCGCCGCCCTGCATAGCCCTTATCCAGCATCTGCTCCACCCCCACCTGCATCGCTACCGGATCGGCCACATGCCGGTAGGCATCCGCAAACGCCAGCTTCATGGCCTCCACTTGTAAATGCACGCTCTCCACCGAATCCCGCGGCCAGCGCCCCAGCTCAAACCCTTCCAAAATATTCAGCGCCATTAGCGCGGTCACCCCCTGCCCGTTGGGCGGCAACTCCCACACCGTTACATCCCGATACTGCGTCCCAATCGGCTCCACCCAATCCGCTCGATGGGCATCCAAATCCGCCAGCGACAGCGTCCCCCCCGTCACCGCAGAGAAGTCGACGATGGCCTCGGCAATCTCCCCCCGATAAAAACTCTCCCCCTCTGTCTCTGCCAACGACTGCAACGTTCGGGCATGACCCAAACTACTCCACACTTCACCCACTTTTGGCGATCGCCCCCCCGCAAAAAACAACTCCCGAAACGCCCGAAACTCTGGTCCTTCCAGTCCTGCATATTGCGCCGTTTCCGCCCTCCACAGTCGCGCCACCTGCGGAGACACCGGAAATCCCTCCCGGGCATATCGAATCGCCGGTCCGCACAGCTGATGAAACGGCACCGACCCCCAACGCTTCCACAACGCCTGCCACGCCGACACCGCCCCCGGAACTGTCACTGCCGGCCACCCATACAGCGGCATAACCTGGCCAGCGTCCTTACACTCCAATGTCTCTAAAACATCTGGATGCAACACCTGCGGACTGCGCCCCGAGCCATTCAGGCCGTGCAATCGCCCATCCCACACCAACGCAAACGCATCCGACCCCAACCCATTTGCAGTAGGTTCCAACACTGTCAGAGCGATCGCCATTGCCACCGCCGCATCCACAGCGTTGCCTCCCCCAGCCAAAATAGTGGCTCCTACCATCGCCGCCAGCGGCTGAGCCGTTGCCACCGCACCGCACCTCCCCATCACCACCGATCGCCGAGACGCATAGGGATACCGATTCAGATTCATGCCACCCCCGCACGCCAAATATCTGTTGTTAGCACCAATCGCACCAGAGGATCGCCACAGTTGAATTGTTTATTCTTCTATCCGGTTTCATCGCACTCGGCACCTGCAGCGATCGCATCACCACACTCAAAGGCCAAGTCTATAGCGGATTGCCATAGCTGAAATATCCGCAGCTGAAATATCCGTAATGGTATGTCCACTGATATTAATAGTCAGATCTCGCATCAACACCATTTCCACTCAGCGCGCTTCAGCATCACATTCCCGTGTATCAAAGGGTGCACCCCAGCATCCAGCACCGTTTAAAAACGCTAGATTTGCTTTGCTCAAAATTGATAGCGTAGACGGGACCTTCCGGATCGCAACAAGTCTAGCCTTCATAAAAAAACATCGAGAACTGTAATAGCGTATGGACTTGCGATCTCGCCTGCTCAGTACCAAACACTTGACGGCTCTCTCCCCAACTGCTCCCTACATGTGCCTGTTGACATGCTTGGAACGTTTCTACCAGTACTGCCCATCGCCTTACTCACCCAACCCTCAATGGCCTGCGGGTTTACCTGCACCAATCAACTTTCATCCCTTATCTCCATAACCGAGCTCTCTCCCATTGAGAGATCTGTCGCCAGCTTGCAATCTCAGCCCCTTTCCCAAAATCAGCTCCAGCTCGAACGCAGCTTCGGCCCAATCTCTCCCTCTCTCAGCTCCATCCTATCCAGCGCCCTTCCCCCCCAACGCACGATCTTCGAAGACTCGTTTGACAACGATCTCAGCAATTTCATAGTCGATAGTGGTGCTCGAGAAACTCATGGGGCTGTCATCCAAGCCGATCCACTCACCCCAGGCTATGCCGTCAGGCTCGAAGTTCGCAGAGACGACCCCATTTCCAATAACAAACTGCGCTCCGAACTCGTTCCCAGAGTTGAACGTGATGGATTCGAATTCGGAACCGACTATTTCTATCAATTCAGAATGTATCTTCCCCCCGAATGGGAAACCGATGATGTGGCAGAGGTTGTTGCTCAATGGCACGGACGCCCCGATCGCGATCTCGGAGAGCCCTTCCGACAGCCCCCTCTGTCTCTCCGCGTTGACGGCGAAGTCTTCGAACTGGTCACCCGTTCCGATGCCGCCCAAGTTAACCGCACTAATGACCCTGGAGAGACCTTCACCGAACTCACAGCCTGGACCGGCCCCATCGAACGAGGTCGGTGGATTGATTGGGCCTTTCACATTCGTTGGAGCTATGACGGGGACGGCATCATTCGCATTTGGAAAGATGGCCAACACATCCACACCCACCGTGGAGCCAACACCTACAACGACCGCACCCCTCCCTACTTCAAACTGGGCGTATACAAATGGATTTGGACGCGCAACCCAGAGCGATCGCGCATCGACCGCCGGGTGATCTGGCTGGACGATATTTCCATCGGCATTCTTGACTCAATGAACGATTAGATATGGGCAGTCAGATAAACGTCGTCCGTCGCCTGTAAACGCAAAATACTACCAGCAAAGCTCGTTAGAGTTTCTACCCGTTCACCGCCCACCTGTCGTGATTGAGCGTGTAATAATGGAAAGCCTGTAGCTAAGCTAGATCCCTATCGGGCAGTTCCACTGTCTGCTTGAGTATAGATGCCACCAAAAGAGAACATCGACAACCGAGAGACTCGCGAAACGGGCACCTCTCTCACGGCCAATAATCAGTCACCAACATCCCCGTCCGCAGATACCTCGTCCCCCCAAACCGGGATCGCTCGATGGTTGCCAGAACCACTCCGTTGGCTCCTCACGAACGACATCACATCCACTCTTCTGGCGGCACTGGTCCTGACATTAATCATTCGCACCTTTATTGCCGAACCCCGCTGGATTCCTTCTGAATCCATGTTGCCAACGCTGGAAGTCGGCGATCGCCTAGTTGTCGAAAAATTGTCCTACCGATTTAGCGACCCTAGTCGCGGAGACATTGTTGTCTTTATTCCCCCCGATCATCTAGAAACGGACGATGCGTTCATCAAGCGGGTGGTGGGCCTACCGGGAGATACCATCGAAATTCGTTTGGATGACGGCATCTACGTCAACGGAGAACGACTGGACGAGTCGTATGTGTTTGAACTACCTACCCGCGGTTTCAGCTATGCCGGTAACATTACGATCTTGGGTGAATTGAAGGGCTATCCTGTTGAAGGCAACTCCTCTAACGCTCCGATTGTGGTTCCGGACGATCACTACTTTGTGTTAGGCGATAACCGCAACAACAGCCAGGACTCCCACGTTTGGGGTTTCCTGCCGCGCGAAAACATCATTGGACGCACATTTGTCCGCTTCTGGCCGTTCCGTCGTTTCCATTATTTCCCTGTCGTCCAGTACCCCGAACTCGACGCATCCGCTAACCCAGCGCTCGATTCCACTCAAACAGTTCTGTCAAACTGACGTATCGCAGTACCACACCGAACAACAGTAGCGGTTTGCAATCCGCTATGGAGAGTTTCCTGACTTACTGTCCTTGCCAATCAAAGCGTTGAGCGGTTTCCGAACTCCAGACCTTACAGCTGATTGCTATATTGCTAAATCGCGTCTTGCTAAACTGCGCGGTCTCCCGTAATCACCCACAACTCCCGAGCACTCTCAAGAGCCGCTCTCACTGCATCAAAGCCCGTCCCGCCCGCACTAATCCGGGCAGAGATCACCCGATTGGGAGCAATAGCGTCGTAAATATCGCTGTCAAATGCAGCATTGAACTGTTGCCACCGCTCCAAAGGCAAATCCTTTAGCAAGAGCGATTCGGACAAGCAGGTTTTGACAATAGCTCCCACCAATTGATAGGCCGTGCGGAACGGTACCCCTTTGCGCACCAAATAGTCTGCTACATCCGTAGCGTTTGAGAAATCTTCCGTAACCGCCTGGGCCAATCGATCGTGCTGAAATTCCACCCCGTCCCTCAGCAAAATAGTCATCGCCTCCAAACACACCAAAACAGTATCGACTGAATCAAACAGCCCCTCTTTGTCCTCTTGAAGATCTTTGTTGTAAGCGAGAGGCAACCCTTTCATCGTGGTTAATAAGGCCTGCAAGTGACCAAATACCCGACCGGTTTTTCCTCGAACCAATTCCGGTACATCTGGGTTCTTCTTTTGGGGCATTAGGCTCGATCCCGTGGCGCAGGCATCCGTCAGTCGTACAAACTGAAACTCGTGCGATGCCCACACAATCATTTCTTCAGAGAGCCGACTCAGATGGAGCAAAATCAGACTGGCTGCTGCATGAAACTCCACTACATAATCGCGATCGCTAACCGCATCCAAGCTATTTGCAGTAATGGTGTCAAACCCCAGTAAGTTAGCGGAAAAGTGGCGATCGATGGGCAAGGTGGTTCCAGCCAGAGCACCCGACCCTAGCGGACAGCGGTTCGTACGCTTGCGCACATCCTGCAACCGTTCAATATCCCGTTGGGTCATTTCAAAATAGGCCAGCAAATGATGGGCTAAACTGATCGGCTGTGCCCGCTGCAGGTGGGTATACCCCGGAATGGCTGTGGTGACGTGCTGGGCAGCCAGTTCGAGTAGAGCCGCCTGAAACTGATGCAACTGCTGGTGAATCGCATCAATACGATCGCGTAAATACAGTCGGAGGTCGGTTGCTACCTGGTCGTTACGAGAGCGAGCCGTATGCAACTTTTTACCCGTATCCCCAATCAGCTCGACTAAGCGATGCTCGACAGCATAGTGGACATCTTCATCATCAATCGTGGGCTGAAACGTACCATTGCGATATTCCCCACGAATCTGCTCTAGAGCAGTGCAAATCTGTTCGGCTTCGTCTGCTCCAATAATGTTGCAGTGGGCCAACATGCGAGCGTGCGCCTGAGAGCCGGTTAAGTCATAGTCCAGCAGACGAATATCGAACCCAATACTGGCATTGAATTGAGCGATCGCCGGATGCAAGCTGCCCTCAAATCGCTGACTCCAAGTTTTTGGGGTGGGGGATGCAGACTCAACCACAGTGGAAGATCCTCGACAATCGGGCTCGATCATTGTAGAGCGGTGTCCACACAGCTTGGGATATTTCAGCGATGGCTATTACGAGTTAAAACATTAAAGTGAAGGTTCAGAGGTTGACGATCCCGCTAGAAACCCAGTCCTGGATTGAACTCAGTTGTCGATTACCGCGTCAATCCCCGAATAACATAGCCCAGCACCAAACCAATCAACAGCGCCCACACTTGTCCCGTTTCGACAAAGTTTGTGAAGCCATTTTGGATATCCCCTAAAACGTCTTGCTCGAAGCCTTGGGCAACAATAAATGACTGGTCATTGAATGGCCGATCGTTAGCCGTAGCCTCTAACTCTAATACATCTGATTCAAAATCCAAGACCATTACCTCCGATATCTGCACGGAAGTTGAAGCAGTAGTAGCAGGAATTGAAGAGACCAGATTCGACGCGGAATAGCTCATGACATGCCCCTACAGGTCTAGCGTGAAGGTACACCCTAGAGTACCCATCTAAGCAAATGACAATGGCTGCTACAGAATTGCCACTGCGGCAATAGATATCGCTCCTGCAACACACTGTCACACCACTACTCGGCAGTCGGGCACACCTTAATGACGACAACCGTCATATCGTCTCGAAACTGAATCCCTTCCAATCCTTGTCGAAATTGTCGAACTTGTTCGAACAGGCGATCGAGGATGTCTTGGGCACCATCACCATTGCTTGCAGCCCCTTTCAGAGCCCGAACGAGACCAGCCTCCTCAAAGCGATCGCCCTTCGGATTAACAGCCTCAGTCACTCCATCGGTGTAGTACAAAACCACATCTCCAGAATTGAGCGTCACCTGGTTCTGCCCGTACTGGCTCTCAGAATCAACACCAATCAGCATTCCATCTGTATCGAGAGTGCTCACCGTTTCCGTCGCAGCCTGCCACCACAAACAGGGATTATGCGCTGCGTTACTGTATCGAAGTTGACGCGTAACAGGGCAAAAATCCGAGTAAAACAGGCTGACAAATCGCCTTGAATTCTCCATGTCACTATGGGTGACGCGATTCAGGTGCCGCAAAATTTGGGCCGGTTCGCGATTGTGCAGTACTTCTGCCCGCAACACCCCGCGAGTTGCCATCATCAGCAGTCCAGCCGGTACCCCTTTCCCCATCACGTCCCCAATGGCAATGCCCCATCGACACAGTTGGTGCTGTTCCGTAGAGCTGCTGTCATTGTCCGCGGGGACACCATCAGTAGGTAGCTCCTCAGCAGATACTGGCACCCGGACAAAATCGTAATAATCTCCCCCGACAGGACTTGCAGACTCACTGCGGGCAGCAATCTCTAACCCGGAGATTGTCGGGCATCGTTGGGGTTGCAATCGCTGCTGAATTTCCGACCCAATTGCAATCTCCTGAGCAATACGGCTGCGATAGCGCAGTTCCAAACTGAGACTGTCATTCTCGAGCGCGACAGCAGTTTGATCGGCAACCAATCGAATGAGTTTCTGCCGCTCGGCATTCCACATGTAATCGGGTTGGTGACTGAACACGTACAGCCGCCCCCGAATGACATTTCTCGATAGCAGCGAGGTTCCAAATAGCTGTACCTCTCCACCCAAATTCACGCCCACTCGCTCATCCAACAGCTGTTCAAAGCTATCCGCTAGTTTTAGCGAGGGGGAGGTAGGGGCGTCGGTACTGTAGGCCGCCGTTTTGGCCATATCTCTAGGGGGCTGACCACCGGGGGAAGCCTCGAACTCGGAAATCACAGACTCAACAGCACGCTCCAAGGCTTGTTTAATGCGCGAACAATCTCCCCCTTCGCTGCAAAACATGCGCGAGATTTTAATGTCTCCCGTGCCCTCAAACAGCACCAGAGCAGCTCCACTCGCATCGGCAATGCGACTAGACACTAGCGGAATTAATTCCAATATCTGATTGACATTATTAAACGACCGCAGTGCAAAGCTAAGAGAACTCATCAATTCCTGAACCTTGATTCGTTCGCGATTCAGATGTTCCACTAGCTGCCTGAGGGCTCCAACAGAAGCAACCTCAATTGTTCCGGTTCCCAGTTGAAGTGATGGTTGAGTTCTCGCTAGCGCACTCGAAATAGATTCGGGTTCAACTTGTGTTAAATCAACATCCCCCCATTCAGCGTCATCCGGTGCAATATCGGGGGGAATGTCCGAACGAGAGTTGTTAGGCTCCGACGACGACACCAAAGGCCCCTCGGTTTCACGAGCGGATTGAGCGCTCTCGGACTGTCCTTGGAGGAATCGTGAAGAGCCACCCTCGCTGTTAGACGAGTGACTGTGACGATATCCATCAGACTTAGACATAACTAAGGCAGAAATTATAGGGGTTTAGGATAGCAGACTTCGTCGACTCCGCCACTTTAAGTAGTAACGTGATTTTGAAATTTGCAGACAGCAGGTAAGCGTAAGTCTACTTCTATATGTGTTCTTAGCTTGGTAATTCTAGCGCGGAGAATTCTAGTGCAGGCTACTCATTTTCGGAGAATAGCAGCCAAGGCTGCGACAACTTGACGATCGCTAAAGTGGCACTAGTGTTCTGTCAGCATAGACGTGATGAGGACTTGCTCTTACTCAGGCAGGCTGCATTGCTTTGGTCGTTTGATGACGCCTCTCATAACAAGCCTGGCAAGCCCCTAGATCATTCGCATTCCTCAAACACCTGCTCCGACCGGTAACTGAGAATTCTCTCAGGAAAATCATACGGAATGGCCAGAAAAACTCAAGATTACCTAGGTGTCCCCTCAGGCGCTCTCTCTACAATAAAATCGTCAAAGATTCCACAATTGGGTCGCCTCATTGAGAGCCACAATGTTTAAGTTGCCGAGACTATGCTCTTCACTCCAGTGCCGGCTGATGGCGATCTCCGTGTCTGCAACCGTAGCAGTCGTTGGGGCCACAGGCGGTTTCGCTACATGGACGATGTACCGCGAAATTTTTTCATCCACTAAAGTTCAGCAAGAAGATACGCTGACTCGCTTATTTCAAGATGTAAATACCTACCAAGAGATGTTGACCCCCGCGGAGGCGCTCGAACGGGGAGGAGACAAGTACTCTGACTTAGATACGTGGGTTCAAGTGGAAGACCGTCAGGGTGACATCCTCTTTCAGTCGGAGACGCTTAACGGGTACGAGTCTTACGCTAGCTTTATGCCTCCATCCCCCGAACTCATTCGCAACAACGGTCAGTCCTGGATTGCGTGCGGACAGTGGCTCACCATGAATGACGGCTCGGAAGTTTTCGTCAGCATCATTGATGACATTACGCCGTCCGATCGCGCGTATTGGGGTTTCATTCGCACTCTATCCATATCCGGGTTAGTTGCTGTTACTGCAGCCACAGTCATTGGGATGGCGTTGATTCGCCGTTCGCTGTCTCCATTGCGCAAGCTCAGTCGGGTAACGGACACTATCTCGATCGATAGCCTCGAAGAAAGCCGCTTATCGTTGATGGATGCCCCAGAAGAAGTCGAACAGCTTGTGGTGGCCCTTAACCAGATGATCGATCGCTTGGCAGGTGCATGGGAAACCGAGCAGCAACTCCTGGGAGATATTTCTCACGAGCTACGCACGCCATTGGCCATTGTGCAGGGATACCTAGAAAGTACGCTGCGACGGGGGCAAAATTTGACCGAGATGCAGCGAGAGTCTTTGACAACTGCATTGGACGAAACCCAAGGAACAGTCCGCCTGCTGCAAGAGATGATGAATTTGGCACGGGCAGAATCTTGTGGCAGAAAGATGACAACCGATGCGATTGAGATGGGCGAGTTTGCTGGCGAAATAGAAGGGCTAGCCAGCCAAATCGTGTCCAATCCCTTCGAGCTCGAATTACCCGCCCGGCCGGTCAAGGCGATCGCCTGCCGTCACAGTCTCAAGCAGGTGATGTTGAACCTGATTACTAATGCCGGTCGCTATTCCGAGAGTGATAGCCCGATTGTGTTACGAGTATCCAGCTCGGAGTCTGAAGTCATCGTGGATATCCAGGATAGCGGTATCGGAATTTCCCCCGAACAATTGCCGCGAATTTTCGATCGCTTCTACCGTGCCGATGGCTCTCGCAATCGAGCCAAGGGTGGGGTAGGCCTCGGATTATCGATCGCGACAGTGTTAATGGAGCAGATGCGCGGCTCGATCGCTGTGGATTCCAAAGTAGGAGAGGGCAGCACGTTTACCTTGCATCTGCCCAAAGCCTCCCCACAATCCAGTGACGTGGAAACCAAGCAGTTGACGGCGACAAATCCGCCCCTATCGCGTGTCTAATGCAGTGTTTGGTTCCAGAAACCATGCATTGCCTGGGGGCTTACTGGCAGCACGGGGCATAGCAGCCTGGGTACAGCAATATGTTCACCACTCCAAGCACTCCAAATAGCGCTCGACTGTTTGCTGAATCTTGGGCATGAGTCTGTCATCATCGCGATCGAACCAGATAATACCTGGCGTGCGGCGGAACCAAGTCATCTGCCGTTTGGCAAATTGTCGGGTGTGCGTCACGACATCTTGCTTTGCTGCGTCCAACGACACCATCCCATCGAGATACAAGCCTAGTTCCCGGTACCCCAATGTTTGCAGGAGCGGCAGGTCTTTGCCGTATGTCTGCCGTAGGGCAGTCACTTCATCGATCCACCCCTGCTCCACCATGCAATCTACCCGTACAGCAATACGTTCCGCCAATCTGTCTAGATCGCGGCATCGCAGACCCATCGCCAACGTACTGTAGTCAGGGGGAATACGTTGTTGCAGTTGGGATAGAGGTTGTCCGGCAGTATAATACACCTCCAGCGATCGCACCGTCCGAATTGAGTCGTTGAGATGAATTTTCTGGCTCCCAGCAGGGTCAACTTGCTGAAGAAATGCATGGCGAATGGATTGAGGAATGGCCTCCAACTGGCAGCGTAGCTGTGGATTAGGAGCAACTGCAGGGATGGCCAATCCCTCCACAAGTGCCTGAATGTAGAGGCCGGTTCCCCCCACAACAATCGGACTGCGTCCGCGCTCGTGCGCTGCGGCAATCATGCAATCGGCCAGGCGCTTGTATTGCGCGACCGTGAAAGTTTCAGTCGGGTCGGCAATATCAATCAGGTGATGCGGCCATTGGGCTTGTTCGGCAGCAGTGGGTTTAGCTGTACCGATGGTGAAATCGCGATAAATTTGCCGCGAATCTGCGCTTAAGAGGGGGACTTGCAGACGTTGTGCTAACTGAAGGGCGACTGCAGATTTACCTGTGGCGGTGGGACCACAGATAGCAATTAATCCGGGTCGCTGGTTTGGCATTGGAATCTTGGCATATGAGTCTTTGCAGAGGAATCAAAGCTGTGCTCGGGTACATCTACGGTAGAGCACCAACATTAGGTCGAGCTGGGACTAACGACTTATCTGCCTTAGCATCAATGAGCAATGCTGAGCAAAGTTTAGAGAATCAGCCCTAATTACAAGCGACATCGTTTTCCCCACAAGATCATCTCCTACTGCGCCTGGTTGTACTACACCTTTCCTCTTAGTTTCAGGAATATCGAGAAAATGATGCTCTATTGTGGCATCTGCGTCACTTACGAAGCGATTCGGTAGTGGTTCCTCAAATTTGCTCAAGCCTATGCCAATCAACTGCGTCGCCATCGTCCTAGATCGGCTTATAAATGGCACTTCGATGAAGTAGAGTTCAAGACTAAGGGAAAGAAGGACTACCTAGGCAAGCTGTCGATAAGACAGGGTAAGTCATCGATATCCTGATGCAACGTCATCGCGATGGACGGGATGCTGAGAAATTGCCCGTAAGTTACTCAAGTCGCGGGCTTGTGCTCCTAGACTGACATTTTGCACCTCATGCAGGAGGTCGTAGAAAGGAGAGGTCAAAGGGTTCGAGAGTGTCTTGGCGCGCCTGCAATCGCCGTATGTGTTGGTAATGCCAGTCGAGCATCAAGCGAGTGAAAA
>JBFRWD010000040.1:0-7341 GCA_051439425.1 Synechococcus sp. | reverse complement strand
CTTGAGAAGGGCTTCTAATACAGGAGAACAAATTACAAGAGTATGTCACTGATTCTTTCGGGCTTTATGGAGATCCCTGAAAGTCAGGATCTATAACTATTCATGGAACCGGCAATGAGTGATTTTGTCAGATCTGGGTCTCACAACTGGTTGCGAGTTTTGCATGTAATCGTTCGGAACTGTCGACCCACATAGCCAGCTTGAGAACTCAATCAGGTAAAACGAGCTGACTTGGTAGTTATTCTCGTTGCTGCTCTCCATATTCTTATTTTCAAAGCACAACAAATCAAGCTCTCTAATACCGAGGACTAGGGATCGTCAAATTAACTGATACTCAGCAAAAATCATCACCTCAGTACTTAACCAAGAGAAGCAGTGCTGATTTTTGCTGTTGACAGATCCACATGGTTGACGATCCCTTAAATTCTGGCCCGATAGACCTCAGATTGTGCTAAGTTGCACCGTACGTCGGTTCCAGGGGGGAGCAGCTCCTGGAGGAAACGGGGAAAGTGCAGTGAAAATCTGCCGCTGTCCCGCAGCTGTAAGCCGATTTTGGGTTTCAGATTTTGGATTCGAGAGCAACTCGATCGCAAATTTAAAATCGGTCATCCAAAATTGTGTAAGTCAGAATGCCCGCCGATGACTGTGCGTGTTCTTCAACATCTGCGAGGTTCGGATGACTGCTTTTGATTTTTATCGGTTCCAAATGTGTCGTCTTCGGAGCATCTCTACAAAGCTCCGATGATTGAGAGCAGCGGTGACTCAGTCGTTACTGCCGAATGATTAACTGCAATTTTGTGATTCAGATTGTCGCCAGTGATGCCGTTGTGTAATGGCACTGCGACGTTGCTCTTTTCTATGCCCTGGTGAACGATCCTCACCTAATTAGTTACTGAACCCTACTTAGCACAGCGTTTTGCCGTGCCCATATTTTGCAGGCAGTCAATTTACACCTCAGAAACAGACGTGACTCTGCTTCTGGAGTCGAGCGATAGAGCCGCAACCTGACAGGCAACTACCTTTACCGTCGCTATCCACCGTTTCTGCACCCCATTTATTAGGAGACATTTCATGCATAAAATTCCCGTTACAGTCATCACGGGCTTTCTCGGTTCTGGAAAAACCACTGTGGTGCGTCATCTATTGCAAAACAACCAGGGGCGCCGCATCGCTGTATTGGTGAATGAGTTTGGTGAGGTGGGCATTGATGGCGATATTTTACGATCCTGCCAGGTCTGCGACGAAGAGGGCAACCCAACAGCGAATGGTACCCCTGACACCAACATTTTGGAACTGGCGAACGGCTGCCTGTGCTGTACCGTGCAGGAAGAATTTTTGCCCACCATGCAGGAATTGCTTAAGCGGCGCGACGACATTGACTGCATCGCAATCGAAACCTCGGGGTTGGCACTACCCAAGCCCCTGGTACAAGCCTTCCGCTGGCCAGAGATTCGTACTGGGGCCACCGTGAGCGGTGTCGTTACCGTGGTGGATGGAAATGCCCTGGCCCAGGAGCACATCGTCGGCGACCTAGACGAGCTAGAAGCTCAGCGGCAGGCCGATGACAGTTTGGACCACGAGACGCCGATTGAGGAACTGTTTGAAGATCAGTTGGCCTGTGCCGATCTGGTACTGCTCACCAAGAGCGATTTGATCGATGCACAGGAGCGCGATCGCGTGCAAGCCTGGCTGCAAACCCAAACCCGCGCGGGTACCAAAGTCGTGCCCTGTCACCAGGGAGAAATTCACCCCGAGATGTTGTTAGGCTTCAATGCTGCAGTGGAGGACAACCTGGATAGTCGCCCCAGCCACCACGACCACGAAGAAGACCACGAACACGATGACGACATCAACTCCGTCTGCATAGAACTAAAGAAACCCCTTGACCCCAAAGATTTAGTACGGCGGTTACAAGCCCTAGTGGAACAGCACGAAATCTATCGCATAAAGGGGTTTGTTGCGGTGCCCAATAAGGCTATGCGACTGGTGCTGCAAGGGGTCGGTCAACGGTTCGATTACTTTTACGATCGCCCTTGGCAAGCCGACGAACCCCGCCGTACTCGTCTAGTGTTCATCGGTCATGGTCTCGACCGGGCCAGTATTCGGCAGCAGATGTTAGCGGACTCTGCTCAGCCTCTAGTTATTTAACGAACCGTTTGAGACTGGTTGCTTTGGAGTTTAATGATGCGACGAAATCACCGGCGAATGCGTCTGGCTGCGATGGCTGGGCTCAGCTTCTATCTGATTGCGGCTGCCGCTCCCCCCGCCCAGGCAATGCACATTATGGAGGGCTTTTTGCCAGTCGGCTGGGCAGTGTTTTGGTGGGTTGTGTCCCTGCCGTTCTTTGTCTGGGGCTTGCGATCGCTCGCTAAAATTACCCGCGAGAATCCCGAACTCAAGCTTCTCCTGGCCCTGGCTGGAGCCTTTAGTTTCGTTCTCTCCGCCCTCAAAATCCCCTCTGTAACTGGGAGCTGTTCTCACCCCACCGGAACAGGGTTAGGCGCAGTCCTCTTCGGTCCCCAAGTCATGACCGTTCTGGGTAGTCTGGTGCTGATTTTTCAGGCAGTGCTGCTGGCCCACGGTGGTTTAACGACACTGGGGGCAAATGTGTTCTCGATGGCGATCGTAGGGCCCTGGGTCGCCTACAGTATCTATCGCTGGATAGCCATCAGCGGAAGACAACGTCTTGCTGTGTTCCTCGCTGCTGCCCTCGGCAGCCTAGTGACCTACGTGGTTACGTCCATTCAACTGGCGATCGCCTTCCCTGCTGCGAGCGGTGGCATCTTTGCCGCCTTCCTCAAATTTGCCGGGATTTTTGCCATCACCCAACTGCCTCTCTCCATTAGCGAAGGACTGCTCACGGTGTTGGTTTGGAATTGGCTGCAATCCTACGCCTCGGAAGAACTAAAAGCGTTGAGGGTGCTGAGGGTAGGGGCTTAGGTATTGGCAGGTAAACGAAAAAACATTTGGGTATTGAGATCGACTTTCTCAACTCAACAATCAAAACGCAAAGCTCAACCCTGCGCCCATTCACAACAGAACTATGCAAACTCAACGTAAACAAGGCAACTGGCCGATCGTTATTACCGTCATCGCGCTGGCAGTGCTACCCCTGATTTTTGTTAGTGGTGAATATGGCGGTGCCGATGGCGAGGCCGAGGAAGCAATCACGGAAATTCAGCCGGATTATGAACCTTGGTTTGACAGCGTGTTGGAGTTGCCCAGTGGCGAAATTGAAAGTCTCCTGTTTGTTTCCCAAGCCGCTATTGGCGCTGGAGTAATCGGCTATGTCATTGGCCTCTATCGAGGACGGACGGAGCGGCAACAGTCAGGTAAAGATCGATGAATACGTCGACAACGCTGCCACTCTCTTGGCAGTGGGGTGCCCGGTCTCTGTACGACAGTCAGCTCTGGTACTACGGTTTGCTAGCAGCGGGCAGTCTTAGCAATATTTTGTACTACTGCACGGTGCCGATAGTCGGTATTGGTGTGCTAGCGGGGACAACCACGATACCGATACTGGCAGAACTGTTGCTGGCAAATGCACTCTGGGGGATTGGATTAGCAATAGTTCATTGGGGCTTAGTGCAGCACTTGCGGTGGCAGAATGCACCTTCAGATTGATTCCCTGGCCTACACCAACCGCTTACGCTATCTGCCGCCTAGCCATAAACTAGGGTTTGCCGCAACGCTGTTCTTTTTAGGATATGTCGCTCCGCCTTTCGCTCAGGTTGCGATCGCCCTCTGGCTAGCAGTATGGATCGTTGGCTATGCCCAGATTCCAGCGAATATCTATGCGCGACTGCTGCTATTGCCCATTAGTTTTTGGGTGGTGAGTGTTCCAGCCTTGCTAATAGGCTTTGGACTGGCGCAACATCTCGGTGATTGGCAAGCAGACGCAATCCAGAGCTTAGAAATTGGCCCAGTCTACATTTACCTAAGCCGTCAAGGGTGGCAACAGGCCAGAGAGGTGCTGATGCGATCGATCGCCCTCACCTCCTGTATGTACTTCATTTTACTGACGGTGCCCTTTGTTGAGATTCTGCGGGTGTTGCGCCAACTGCGATGTCCGAGCTTACTGATTGAACTGCTAGCACTGATGTACCGCTTCATATTTATGCTGGCCGCAACCGGCACTGAGCTGGCTACAGAACAGCGCTCTCGTGGCGGCTACCTGACCTGGAGCAGACGGTTACACAGCTTGGGCATTATCGTGAGCCAACTGATTGTGCGGACGCTGAACAACTATCGTGAACTTGCCCTCGGGTTGCAATCGCGAGGCTTCACTGGAGAGTTGCGCGTCTGGCATCACCGTCGCCACAAACCCAGTTGGCGATACAGTCTGGAAGCAACAGCCGGATGTCTAGTCTTGACCCTCATCACTGTCATGCACCATCTTCCGCATGGCACTGACTAGAGGCTGTCCGGCACTGTCCACGCATCCCCCCATCTCCCCGCCCCATGCCCATCGCATTTGAACAAGTCACTTACAGCTATCCCTGTAGTCAACACCCTGCCGTCCAAGACCTGACGGTCGCGTTCCCCCGCGGTCGCCGCTGTGCCCTGATCGGTCGCAATGGCTGCGGCAAAAGTACTCTGCTGCGGTTAGCGGACGGGTTGTTTCGCCCTGCTCGCGGCCGGGTTTACTGGCAAGGAGAGCCCTTGAACTATCGCGCCCCAGCGCTGCGATCGCTTCGTCAGCAGGTGGGCTTGGTCTTTCAAGATCCGGAACAACAACTGGTCGCCACCACAGTCGAAGAAGATTTGTCCTACGGTCTATACAATCTGGGTTTGCCGGATGCTGAAGTCGCAAGCCGTGTCCAAGATGCCCTCCAGGAATTTGATTTGCTGGAGCTAGCGGATACCCCGATCAACCACTTGAGCTTGGGGCAAAAGAAACGAGTCGCGATCGCTGATGTTACGGTCCTTCGTCCCAAACTCCTTCTGATGGACGAACCTACTGCCTACCTAGATCCGGCACAAACTCGCACACTCTTTCAGTCGTTAGAACGCATTCACTCGGCGGGGACGACTATTGCGATCGCCACCCACGACTTGGAGTTCGTCTACGCTTGGGCGGATTGGCTCATGGTGATGGACTGCGGGCGGATTGTACTAGAGGGCACTGCTCAAGAAGTTTTCGAGAATCGCACGTTGCTCCGCAAACTAGGACTCGGCGTACCACTCGCAATAGACGTTTTGACTGAGCTGTCGATACCTAAAACTGACTTGGGGGGGATTCATGAGATGCTACGCAGGCGATTTATTCCCTAAATAATGTGGTTTTTAATGTGGTTTTAAATATGAAGGGAGCTGCCCAAGAAGTGTCGATGATACGGGGTGAATCCCAGTTTTCAGGGTCCACTCCAACTAAGGTACAAAAACTCTCACAGAATTTATCCCAACCCCTCTCTGGATTTGAGGTACAGCGATTTCTGCTATCCCCAAAAATCAAGCCGATCGGGTCGTATAGATTTGGGGGTCTTATCTACTTTCGAATTGAGTCACTTTTCCAAGCTCTTCATGCTTGGTCTTGCTGGCACTCGAACCTCTTTCAAGCTATTCATGCTCCTGTGAGCCGTTCAGGGCATGAGAGATTCAATGAAAAAGAAGGTTTTCAATTGCAGTATATTTCGACAAAACTTACTGATAAAACCATAAGGAAAGTCGTGATTTAATCCACAGAAAAAGGCTTTCATCGAATTTTGCTCCTAATACCCCAAGTCCTAGTGAGTAGAGTGAAGGTTGTTGGAGATTAACAGAGCTCAAGCCCTCGTAGGAATGGTCCGAATGCTGAAAAGTTTGTTTCATAGCATGTCCAGGACAAAATGGAAAAGCACTCTGCTCATGTCATGGCTCAAATTCAAATTCCTATGAGAGTTTTCGTACCTTTGTTGGAATATGACCATAGTTGAAATGTCCGCAATAGTGTGACCACTGCGATAAGTGATCGCTAACATAGCTCTCTTGAAAGCCGAGGTATTTTATTTCTTTTTTATTAGGAGATGAGTTCAAAAATGACTTTGGTTCTTGATGGCCTCTAAATCGCAACTGTCTGTTTCTGCGCAGCGATAGCCCAACAATAAGGCTTTGTTGATATCTACGACGTGGTGGGAAAACTTTTGATCCTCGGGCTTGGCATTGGGAAGGCGATCCGCCTGTTTCTGATTCGTAATAATTGAACCCGGGCCAACGTATTTACCTGGCAAGAGTTCTACATCTTGGATGAGAGCATGCATCATCACAATGCAGCCATCACCCACCTTGGCATTAAATACGGTGGAGCGAAAGCCAATGAAACAGTTGTCACCCACATAGGCAGGGCCATGAATCAGAGCCATGTGGGTAATACAGGTATTGCGACCGATCCAGACTGAATAGCTTTCGCGATCATCACCTGTGACGCGCCCTTGTTCGAGACCGTGAATGACAACACCATCTTGAATATTTGTGCGATCGCCAATGTAAAACGGTGTCCCTTCATCGGCTCGAATGGAGCAGTGAGGAGCAACCAGAACGCCCTCGCCGATGCGAACATCACCGATAAGACTCGATGCTGGGTGAATGTAGGCGGATGGATGAGTCTGAGGCCGATCGGCACTCCGATCCCAAGGGGTTGGGGGGGCAGGTTGATGGCGAAGTGGCATGGAAATTCCCGGGGTAAACGAATGGAGATAAAGCTGAGTGGGAGTTAAAGCTGAGTTGGATTGGGGGCATCACCGTAGACCTGCAGCGGATCGAAGGTTTTGGCTGGCTCGGTAAACTTCAATAAAACAGACGGTGTAACTGCCTCTCCCAAAGGAATTTCGCGGTAGAAACAAGAGCGATAGCCCACGTGGCAACTGGCTCCAGAGCCTGCGACATCGACCCTCATCCACAGGCAATCTTGGTCATCGTCAATCAGCAATTGTTGAACGTGCTGAACTAAACCGCTCGTATCTCCCTTTCGCCATAGCACTTTGCGGCTGCGGCTATAGTAGTGAGCCTCTCCAGTCGCAATCGTCAGTTTTAGGGCTTCCGCATTCATATATCCCTGCATCAACACATCGCCGCTGGAGGCATCGGTGGTGACAACGGGAATCAGTCCTTGGGCATCGAATTTAGGGGCGAGATCGGTGCTTTCTTCAACTTGTTCAATGGACTGGCGTTGGGCAAATGACGTACTCATAGTAAAGATCTCTGGGCGATCGCCCCCTGCATTTTTTCAACTAATTCCGAGAAACTGAGGCTGCCCAAATCTCCTCCCATTCGGGTACGAATACTGAGGGTTCCAGCTTCAACTTCTCGCTTACCAATAACCGCAATTACAGGAATTTTTTCTAGCTCTGCGGTTCTGATGGC
>JBFRWD010000039.1:0-4914 GCA_051439425.1 Synechococcus sp. | reverse complement strand
AACTTTTCAATTGGAATTCCAGATTCTTCGTCCCGAGCGAGTTCTTCGCTTAACTGTTGGCTAGGACTGTGGTGCTCGGTCTGTTTTTTGTATCGCGACTACGAATGTTTTGTCAGTCAACCAGGCACTAGAGATTGACGAATAGGAGGGGAGGCGGCTCTCTCAGGCAAAAAACAACCCAAGGCCAGAAATGCTGCAAAAAACTCCCCCCCATACAATGCGTTGCAAACCTGGTTGGGGACTGACAACCATGACGATCCCGTGACAACATCTAGCCAGACAATTTGGTCATTCTGAAAAAGAATTGCTTGATTCTCCTCAATTGAAGGTCTACCCAAAATTCTAAAAAAAATCTGTTAATAAAGAGGTCCCAGCAATATAATCAATTATTTCGGACTACTGCTTTTTGTAGACATCCAATTGGTTTTGTTGCTGCCACTCATTTGGCAGGTAGGAAGCCAATTTATAGGTATTTTGTAATGCAATTAATGCATTGGATGCTGCTAGTAATCGAATAAAAGGATTGTCTATTCCAGTAAGGATCGATCATTGTGTGGTCAGTGAGTTACGAATAGAACTTTGTATGCCGAACAACAACAAACAAACTCTCATCGTTGTTGGCAATGGAATGGTCGGGCACCGCTTTCTCGAATTAATGGTCGAGAAAGGTGGCTGCGATCGCTGGAATCTCATTACGTTTTGCGAGGAGCCACGCGTTGCCTACGACCGGGTGCATCTAAGCGAGTATTTTGTCGATAAATCATCTGCGGATCTAGCACTGGTGAAACCTGGTTTTCACCAAGAGAACGGCATTCAAATATATGTAGGCGATCGCGTCACTGAAATCGATCGCCAACGGCAGCTGGTTAGATCGGCCAATGGCGTTGAAATCGCTTACGATCACCTAGTTTTGGCAACTGGCTCCTACCCATTTGTGCCGCCGATTCAGGGGAATGACGTAACGGGAACCTTTGTTTATCGAACTATCGACGATTTAGATGCCATTAAAGCTCATGCGGAACAATCCAATGTAGGGGTCGTTGTGGGCGGTGGACTATTAGGTCTTGAATGTGCCAATGCCCTCAAGTCTTTGGGACTCGAAACACATGTGGTTGAATTTGCACCACGGCTAATGCCTGTGCAAATAGACGAAGCCGGTGGACGCGTCCTGAAAGAGAAAATTGAAGAGCTGGGGGTGCAGGTGCACACCAGCAAAGTGACGACCAATATTGTCAGCGAGAATGGCAGGCTTACCTCGATGCAGTTTGCCGATGAAACATCGCTTCAAACCGACATGATTGTCTTCTCGGCAGGGATTCGGCCTAGGGATGAACTGGCACGCAGCTCCGGGCTACAGCTAGGAGAACGGGGAGGCGTTGTTATTAATGAATCCTGCCAAACCTCCGATCCCAATGTGTATGCCATTGGCGAATGTGCCTTATATCAGGGACGCATCTTTGGCTTGGTGGCACCGGGCTATCAAATGGCAGAGGTGGCAAGTGACTGTCTCACGGATATGGATGCAGCCCAGCAATTTACTGGCGCAGATATGTCCACCAAACTGAAGCTATTGGGGTTAGATGTTGCTAGCTTTGGCGATAACTTTGCCAAGACGCCAGGAGCGAAAGAGCTGGCGATTACAGATGCGATAGCAGGGACCTATAAAAAACTTGTTGTGAATGCCGAGGGTTCCTTACTGCTGGGCGGCATTCTGGTTGGGGATGCATCAGCCTACGGCACCTTGTTGCAGCTCATGGAGAACCAGATGAAATTGTCTGCAAATCCGCTAAGTTTGTTAGTCCCTGCAGGCAGTGAAGCATCGATGTCGCTGAGTGTAGAGAACTTACCGGATACAGCTCAGATTTGTTCGTGCAACAACGTGACGAAAGGACAAATCTGTGGGGCTATCCGTGACGATAACTTAACGGATATCTCAGCCTTAAAAAAATGCACTTCAGCTGGGACTGGCTGCGGTGGCTGCGTACCGTTAGTGAAGGATTTGCTAACGTCAGAATTAACGAAAGCTGGCGTGGAGGTGAACAACCACCTGTGCGAACACTTTTCCTATTCGCGTCAAGAGTTGTTTCATCTGATTAGAGTGGAACAAATTAAGTCATTTGACGAACTTTTGGCCAAGCATGGTAGCGGGTATGGTTGCGAAATTTGTAAGCCAACAGTGGCGTCGATGCTGGCCTCAGCTTGGAATGACTACGTTCTGGACACCCCTCATATCGGTCTTCAGGATACCAACGACGCCTTTCTTGCCAATATCCAAAAAGATGGCACCTATTCCGTTATCCCCAGAGTGCCGGGGGGAGAGATTACTCCTGAGAAGCTAATTGTTTTGGGACAAGTTGCCCAAGAGTTTGACTTATATACCAAAATTACAGGTGCCCAACGGGTCGATTTATTCGGTGCGCGACTCGACCAACTACCTCTTATTTGGCGCAGATTGGTAGATGCAGGATTTGAGTCAGGACATGCCTACGGTAAAGCATTGCGCACGGTAAAATCTTGCGTGGGCAGTACCTGGTGTCGGTTCGGGGTCCAAGATTCCACGAGTCTGGCAATCGAACTGGAATTACGGTACCGAGGGTTGCGATCGCCCCATAAACTCAAATCAGCTGTATCCGGTTGCACGCGAGAGTGCGCCGAAGCCCAAGGCAAAGATTTTGGGATTATCGCTACAGAAAACGGCTGGAATTTGTATGTTTGTGGGAATGGAGGAATGAAACCACAACATGCAATGCTGCTAGCAGCCGACATTGATAAGCCGACATTGATTAAATATCTTGACCGTTTTTTAGTGTTCTACATTCGTACTGCAGACAAGCTAGAACGCACATCAACTTGGTTTAACAAGTTGGAAGGTGGTCTGGATTATTTAAAACAGGTCATCATTGAGGACTCTCTGGGAATAGCAGATGAGTTAGAGGCTCAAATGCACTACCACGTTGACACCTATCAGTGCGAGTGGCAAACAACAATTGAAAATCCAGAGAAGGTGAAACGGTTCCGTCACTTTATCAATGTAGACGGAGCCGATCCGTCGCTAGTCTATGTCCAAGAGCGAGGTCAAAAGAGACCGGCAACAGAGGCAGAACGAGCAGTCTTGGCTCGAAGTGAAGCACTGGTTTCACCGAAGTCCTAACAAATAAATTGAGTGCTAGGTTTCCGATCTAAAAATCTGCATGGAATAGGGGTTCTAATGGCGCTATCGGCATCGACTCAGACGCAATCAATTGAATCCGTTGAATGGGTACCTATTTGCCCGCTAGACGCGATCGTCCCCAACACAGGGGTCAATGCTCTTTTGGGGACAGAACAGGTCGCTATTTTTCGGATAGGTGACACTGAGGAGGTCTACGCTACAGGAAACTTCGATCCGTTTAGTCAGTCTTTCGTGATGTCTCGGGGGATTATCGGTGACCGTAAGGGGATATTAAAGGTGGCTTCTCCGCTTTACAAGCAAAATTTCAACCTCAAAACAGGTGAGTGCTTAGACAATTCAGCAGTCAATATTCCTGTGTACCCGGTACGAGTTGTTGGCACACAAGTACAAATAGGAACTAGTTGCCAAGTTGATATATCGGATTAATTAACGTTGTATCTGCTGGCATCAATTACATAGTCAGTGGCAGCAGAGTGGCCTACCATCTTGCTTGCTCATCGCTACGCTTTGCAGAAGAACCAGCTGAAAAGGTAGTGAAAGTAAGAGACGGATAATCGTCCCGTCTCTTACTTTCAGCTCAAGACTACCTGCTAGTTACTGTGACAAAACCAAATGGCTAACTCTATAGTTGTCGCCAGCACCTCAAGGTTGATTGGAGCTTAATTACCGGATTCTAGAAAATCACCAAAGTTGAGAATGGCGCTTTGGTTGCTGACGACGGTTTTGACGTTATCAGGTAGGTTGCGTACGTATTCCAACTGGATCACATCGGGGTTTTCTTTAATCGCCTGCCCTTTCAGTTCGATCGCCTCTGCTTCTCCTTCCGCTTCAACGACAACTCGTTGAGCAATCAACTTTGCTTGCTCTACACGATACACTTCTCTCTGCTTTTCCTGTTCGGCAATCTGCTTGGCCTCAATGGCAGATTGAAACTCTCGTGAGAACTCAACATTGCGCAGTAGAAGACTCTGGAGCAACAGCCCCTCTTTCTTCATCACCTCCGCCAATTCCGTTTGTACGCGATCTTGAATCTCGGCACGCTGCTCGGAGTAAACACCAATCGCCGAGTAGCGAGCGATCACATTACGAACCACTGCCTGCGATGCTGGGCGGATAATCTTCCCCAAATAGCCCGGCCCCACTTTTTGGTGCAAGACTGCAACGCGATCGGGGTCGAGACGGAAGCGAACAGAAATATCTAAATCAACCCGCTGACCATCGGCGGTCAGAGCCGATAACGAATCAGCTACCCGCTGGCTACGTTCCTCATTTTGAGAGGTCATGTTGTAGGTCTGGGTACGCACATCGTAGAGCACCGGGAATTCCAAGGCCGGGACCAATAGATGAATGCCTTCTTTCCTCGGTGTCAACTCGGTGCCGACTAGACGGTTAAATACCACTGCTTCATATCCCGGCTGAACGATCAGGAGGCAGCGAGGAATGATAATGAGGGCCACGAGGGCCACCAACAGCCAGGGAAATAGCGACAGCTGAGGGGGTTGAAGTTTTTGTCCGGAGGGATAAGGGGGGCGCATGCAAGTCTCGGATGCTTCTACGAAACTCATGGTAGCTGGATTGGGGCGTGCAATGGTGGATGCTTTGTTTGGATACAGCTTTCGGCGTTGCATACTGTAGTAATGAAATGCCCTAGATGCGAATCGAGCAATTGCTCCAAGAATGGTCACAAGGATGGCAAGCAGCGCTACATCTGCAAGCAATGTCGCCGCCAATTTGTAGAGTCT
>JBFRWD010000038.1:0-9664 GCA_051439425.1 Synechococcus sp. | reverse complement strand
ATGACGAAGGTGCTGCGGTTGATGCCCATGTATTCTTTGCCCATGAATTTTTTCAGGCCGTAGACGCCATAGGCAGTCGTGACCTGATTCTCTTCGTCGGAGAGGAGGGGAAAGGGGAGGTCGTATTTGTCGGTGAATTTTTGGTGGGATTTGATGCTGTCGGCGCTGATGCCGTAGACGGCGATGTTTTCATCCTGGAACTTTGGGTAGTTGTCTCTGAAGTTGCAGGCTTCTTTGGTGCAGCCGGGGGTGTTGTCGCGGGGGTAGAAATAGAGGACAACGGTTTGGCCTTTGAGTTGGCTGAGGGTTACGGAGTTGCCTTGGCCGTCGGGGAGGGTGAAGTCGGGGGCGGGGTCACCGATGGATAGGGTCATGGGTAGCTATTCCACTCGTCACGGATTTTTAGCTTAGTGCGCTTTGAAAAAAATGCTTAGTAACGATGTTGTTGTCTTAAATTGAGCCGTATTGTGAGTGGAATGGTCGTGAATGATTTGCAGCGGTGGTGATGGGGCGATTGAAGCGGACGAAAGTTGTTATCAGTTATAGCCACAGGGATGCTGCTGCGTTGGAGCGATTGCAGGTGCATCTGAAGCCGTTGGAGCGCCAGGGGATTGTCGATCGTTGGGATGATACGAAAATTCAGGCTGGACAGGAATGGAAGGCTGAAATTGAGACGGCTTTATCAGAAGCGCGAGTTGCTATTTTGCTGGTGAGTGCAGATTTTTTGGCTTCTAGCTTCATTGATAGAGATGAGTTACCTCCTATTCTGTTGGCCCAGAAAGAGGAAGGGTTAGTGGTTCTGCCGGTAATTCTTAAGCCTTGTCGGTTTAAACGAACTCCGATATTGAATAAATTTCAGTCGATGAACCCGCCGTCCAAGCCGCTATTGGGTTTGAAAGAGATCGAGCAAGAAAATTTTGGGTGCAATTGAGCGATCGGGTAGAGGATATTCTGCAGAAAGCTGACGAAACAAATTCTGCAAATGTTGGGGTGGCGATTGATGAGGAAAAGGAGTCTGTTTCATTGGTGAGTGCAGATGTTGCTAATTCAATGTCTGCAAAACCGATAGAGGTTAGTGAGTTAAAGCTTGCTGCAATGAGAGCTGAGATTGAGGGTGATATTGGGAAAGCGACGGAGCTATGGCACCAAATTTTGGCCCAAGTTCCTTCCGATTCTGAAGCCGCAGGTCAGTTGACTCGTCTGAAGCAATTCTCAGGAACGGAGAAAGTTGCCGGCAGCCGATCGACTGTGCCCCAAGACTTTTCTGATGACCTGGATGATGGTGTATTGCTGAAGATGCTTGCGCTTAGTGGTGGTGATTTTTTGATGGGATCTCCTTCAGAAGAAGAAGGCCGATTTGAGGATGAAGGGCCACAGCATAAGGTATCGTTGACTGCCTTTTGGATGGGGATGTACCCAGTTACTCAGGAGCAGTGGAAACAGGTTGCGGGTTATTCAAAAGTCAACGTTGATTTGTCTGCTTGTCCGTCTACATTTCCCGGAGACGATAGGCCGGTCGAGAGAATTTCTTGGCAGGAGGCTGTTGAATTTTGCGATCGGCTATCACAGAAGACTGGGAAACTCTATCGTCTGCCTAGTGAAGCAGAATGGGAATATGCCTGTCGTGCGGGGACGGCTACTCCTTTTTATTTTGGAGAGACCATTTCTACCGATTTAGCAAATTACGACGGGAATTACGTTTACGGGCAGGGTAAGAAAGGGGAGTATCGAAAACAGACAACCCCCGTGGGAAGTTTTCAGGCCAATGCATTTGGGCTTTACGACATGCATGGCAATGTGTGGGAGTGGTGCTCAGATTGGTGGCACAAAAATTATGATGGCGCGACCCCAGGGGGAATCCCCTGGATAAAAGGAGGGGAAAAGAATGAGCGGGTGCTGCGCGGTGGCTCTTGGCGCAGCAACCCTTGGGACTGCCGTTTGGCGAGTCGTGACAGGTTCGTGCCGGACGTCAGGGGCGGCAACGGCGGGTTTCGCGTTGTGTGTTCCTCGGCGTGAACTCTTCTTCCCTTTACTCTCTTTCCCTTTTACTCTTTACACTCATTTTTCCTGGCATTGTCTTGGCGCGAAGCGCCTCGATTTATTTTGCAGATCGGCTATTACCCGCAATTAATCCTCAACACTAACCCCAACCTGATGCAACCATTCGACGTGTTTGGGGGTATGGGCGATGTCGAGAAACCAACCGTTACGCCAGGGCAGCTCTTTGACGGCACCTTTGTAGTCTGCGACAGACATTGAATAATCGCACAGCCTCTGAGCTATTCCCGATTTCAACCGAATCCGTAGCTTTTTCTCAGCTAGCGGGGCCAGTTCCCCAACTAGGTCGTCAACTTCGTGACGATAGCGCTCCACCACTTGGCCAACTGAAGTGTTGTGCTTCTGCGACAGCAAGCCAAAGATGCAGTTCCACAGCAGCTTCTCAACCATCTGTTGCTTATAGGCTTGGCGATCCACCACCGTGCATTCAATACCCGCCGACTGCAGCATCTGGGCAAACGT
This sequence comes from Synechococcus sp., assembly GCA_051439425.1. Lineage (GTDB taxonomy): Bacteria > Cyanobacteriota > Cyanobacteriia > Thermostichales > PCC-7336 > PCC-7336. Next base: position 7,144 of record JBFRWD010000038.1, on the reverse strand, counting down.
CTCCGCCCAAGGGCCACACACCACCGAGCCGCCACCATCCACCGGCTTATCCCCTAGCTTCTGCACTGCAAAATAAATCAACGCTTGAGTGTTGTCTTGCAAGTTGTGCTTATCGAGCCAAGACTGCAACATGCCATTCTGCAAAAACACCAAGTCTTTGCGATGTTGCGGCAGCGTTGCCCCCACCACCGACTCCAAATCGTCATTGCGAGTGCAGACATAAATCGGCCCTTCCTCTGAAGGAATCGGCTGCCCCCGTCGCACCATAGTTGCATCGCACATTTGCAACAGTGCCGTACCGATGCGTCCTGCACCTACGATGGTGGGTTTCATAATCTGCTGCCCTTCCAGATGGCCGCAGGCAGTGTAGATCGTGACGGGGGGAAAGTCACGCAAACGTTACTCTCGTTATGCACCGAACGGTCGGTACAGTAATGCTTTCTGCCTGATGTTCTGCATTTGCCCCCTAAATCCCCCATTCATGGGGGACTTTTTGTAATCGTTTTTGGCACAAAAGGTGAGAGTGAGCGATTGCCAAAACCATCAGCCCATCTACCTTTTCCCCAAATAAAGAAGTCGCTATTCGAATGCAGAAGAAACCTCTTAAAAGTCCCCCACAAGTGGGGGATTAGGGGGCTCTCGATCGCAATCTAAATATGCTCTTAAGCTAAGACAGACTCGCAATACATCCCCAATGGCCACCCCTCTGCGCTACCTCAGCTACCAATACCCCTGGCTCTACCAAACCATCGCCAAAACCACCGCCCTCGCCGTTGGTGGCCACCGCCGCTTCCACCAACTCCCCCTAAAAAAACTGATCATCACAGACAGCGATCGCATCCTAGACCTATGCTGCGGACGAGGAGAAGCCACCGAAATCCTGTTAGAACACAGCCCCCACGTCACCGGCCTCGACGCCTCCCCCAAAGCGATCGCATTTGCCCAAAAACATCTCCCCGCCGCCACCTACATCGAAGCCTTCGCCCAAGACATCCCCCTAGACAACGACAGCTTCGACCTCGTCCACACCAGCGCCGCCCTGCACGAAATGCCCGCCCCCACCCTACGCGCCATCCTCTCCGAAGCCTTTCGCGTGCTCAAAATGGGTGGCACCTTCACTACCGTTGATTTCCATCGCCCCACCAACCTCCTCATGTGGCCCGGTCTGGCAACATTCCTGTGGGTGTTTGAAACCGAAACCTCTTGGCAACTGCTGAACGAAGACCTACCCGCACTACTCAAAGAAACCGGATTCAGCCAAGTCACCCAAACCCTGCATGCCGGGGGCAGCCTGCAAGTGGTGCAAGCGACTAAATAACCTCAGAAATAGCGCTACCCTGACAGTGTTGGCGCGTCAGCGTATCGCCCCTCCGATATTGCATTGCTTATGAAATTCAGTTGGTGTCACGACATCAGCCAAGTCCCCAGCGATCGCTGGCAAGCCCTGGTCACCGACCGCACATCCCCGTTTCTGGAATACGACTGGCTGTACTGCCTGGAAGCCTCCGGCTCTGCCAAACCCAACACCGGCTGGATGCCCAGTCACCTGCTAGTCGAGGTCAACGGCCAACTGGTGGCCGCTGCCCCCATGTACCTCAAAGGCCACAGCTACGGCGAATTCGTCTTTGACCAAGAATGGGCCAGAGTCGCCCAACAGCTGGGGGAAGAGTATTACCCCAAACTGCTGGGTATGGCTCCCTTCACCCCCTGCACCGGCTACCGCTTTCTCATTCACCCCGACTACGACGAAGCAGACCTGCTGCCCACCATGTTCGAAGAAATCGATCGCTTTTGCGATCGGCAAGATATCTCTGTCTGCAGCTTCCTCTACGTCGACCCCGACTGGCACTCCACACTAGACGAAAGCGGCTTCATCCCCCGCATCACCCACAACTACCAGTGGCACAACCCGGGCTACGCCGACTATCCCGACTTTTTGCAACAGTTCAACGCCAACCAACGCCGCAACATCAAGCGCGAACGCAAGGCGATGCAAAAGGCGGATGTGGAGATCAAGTTCTACACTGGCGACGATCTCACTACCAAGCACTTCCAGCAGATGTACCGCTATTACAGCAACACCTGCCTGCAATTTTGGGATTCCAGCAAATACCTCAACCGCCGCTTTTTCAATATGCTGGCGGAGCGTTGTCGCGATCGCGTCTTGCTAGTGGCGGGCGAACGGGATGGCGAGACAGTGGGGATGTCGTTTTGCGTTTATAAGGGAGATCGACTGTTCGGTCGCTATTGGGGGGCGGAAGAAGACATCAAGTTTTTGCACTTCTGTTTGTGTTATTACGAGCCGATTGCTTGGGCGATCGACAACAACATTGCCAACTTCGACCCCGGTGCCGGTGGCCAACACAAAATCCGTCGAGGCTTCCCCGCCACCCCCAACCACAGCTATCACCGCATCTTTCGCCCTAGGTTGCGCAAGATCTTGGTACCCCATCTTCTCAAGGTGAATCCGCTGATGTTGAAGGAGTTGGAGAGGGTGAATCAGGAGGCGGTGCCGTTTAAGTCTGACGTGCTGCCCAGTTTGACGTCATTGACAGAAGGGTAGCGCCCCCTCCAACGCCAATCAAAGAAGATGTTAATTCTCACCTTCCAACAACTTCGGCACCCGAAAGAAATCCTCTTCCCGCTCGGGAGCATTATCCAAAATCCGCTCCCGGCCATCAAACGGCTTTACCTCATCCGCTCGCAATGCTGCCGGAATATCCAGCGCATGCATTGTCGGAGGCACATCATCCGTATCTAGTTCTCCCAACTGCTCCACATACGCCAAAATATCCCCCAGCTCCTTCGTCAGCTTGGTCTCCTCTTCGGGGGTCAGTTCCAAGCGAGCCAGGTGGGCAACGTGCCGAACTTGTTCGAGATCGATCATTGATTCAATCCAGGTGCGCAAATGTATTCATATCAAAAGGCTGCAACGTAGTCATTCCCAGAAACCATTCTGGGGCCAATCAACTGCCGTTCTAGCCCAACCTCGGCCACACAAAGAGTGAGCTTGCAGAGTTTGCAGACGCTAAATCATCGCGTCGATATTGGCACGACCAGTCATCTTCAGCCAGTTCTGAGCTTCGATGTAATTCCCGGGAGCGATCCGAATCGCCTTGACCCAATATTCAGCGGCACGATCGAACAGAGACTCCCCCTCTTCATCATTGCCCGCTTCCTTCGCCTGGTCACCCTGATAGTGCAGCAACACCGCAATATTGTTCAATGCCGAGCAATTACGAGGATTCAGCTCAACAGAATTGCCGTACAGATCCAGCGCTTCATCCAGATTGCCGTTGCTCTGCTCGATCAGCCCCATGTTGTAGTAGATGTAGCTGCGATCGATCGGATTCTCTTCCAGCTCCAGCGCTTCTTTGTAGTTGTCCATGGCCTCGGCATAGTCGCCGTCAGCCTGTGCGCTCATGCCATCGCGGTAATAGACAAAAGCCTTCTTCTCGTCGCGATCGACACCCGGCAGCATTTTGAGAATCATGTCAGCCATGACTGTGAAACTCTTGTCAATGAAATTGTCGTTCCGCATGCTGCGAGGCATGGCTGTACTCTCCCAAAGATGGATGGCGTCGTTGCTGGTCTAGTCCCCCAGCGCTTTAACATTTCAGCCCGGTCCCTAGCAGAGTCTGGGTGCTGAAATGCCCGAGCAGCCAGAGAAACTGCCTCCACTCAATGTACCGTCCTTTTGTTCGGCTCAGTAGGGACAGACGCTAGACTGCGTAACCTTCTGCAACAAATGTGGCGATCTCCGTCACAATTTTCCATCGCCAACCCATTCCCCCACTCCAGCATCGGAACGGATATCGCAACTAGCTTGTAATTACATCGCTAATGTTGTCCCTCAGCACGACTTCGTAGTTGGCCATCCTTAAAGCCTCTAACCGCGTTTTCACACGATGGTTGGCTGGGAAGCGATTGTAGATATTCAAACGCTGCAGGCGAGCGTCCACATCTCCGTGGGCTCCTACAACGTAGACGCGGCGATTGCGCGATACCGCTTCCTTGACCATGTTTTCGATCGCCAGAGATGCTGTTACTCCAATAAACGGCACCTCGCTAAAATCCAAAATCAGCGCATCGTAGTTACCCACAATCGACAATCGACGCGAAATTGTCTTTGCCGCCCCAAAACTCATGGGGCCACCCAAGCTAAACAGCAAAATCCTGCCGTTGGCCCGGGCAATAATCTCCCGTTCTTCAATAGTGAGAGAATCATCCTCATCTGGGCGCTTGATCGCCTTCATCTGCGCCCCTAACACCTCGGCCTGCCGCTGCAACGCCAGAATATTGGCCACAAATACGCCAATTGCTACGGCAGTGATCAAATCCACAAACACCGTCAGCAACATAACGCCATACATGACGATGGCGGCTTTTCTGGAAATCTTGTGGGCTCGCTTCAAGAAGCCCCAATCAATAATGTCGATGCCAACTTTGATCAGAATGCCTGCCAGCACCGCATGGGGGATTTGTGACACGACGCCTCTGGCCCCAAACAATGCACTAGCCAGCACCACGGCGTGAAACATCCCCGACAGCGAGGTTCGTCCCCCAGCCTGCACGTTCACCACCGTCCGCATTGTGGCCCCAGCCCCCGGCAAGCCCCCCAACAGCCCGGATATGGTGTTACCAATTCCTTGACCGATTAGCTCTTGATTGGAGTCATGCTCGGTGCGAGTAATGTTGTCCGCCACAATCGAGGTCAGCAACGAGTCAATCGACCCCAACGCCGCCAGCATCAAGCTATAGCCCAACATTGACGAAAGATTACCTACGCTCAGGTGCGGCAGATGCAATTCCGGCAAACCCTGGGGGATAGCGCCAATAATCGGAATATTGCTTTGCGAAAACAGGGCCGTGGCAACGACGGCGGCAACAGTACCAACAACCAAGGCTGTCAGCGGAGCGGGCATGATGCGGTTCAGCCGACGCGGGTAGCGAAATACAATCGCCAACGTCAGCAGGCCAATCCCCGCTGCAAATGGATTGATATGGGTGAACACATACGGGTAATGTTGCACGGAAGCAACAACCCCCCCTTCACCCGGATCTCCCAGCAGCGGTCCGATTTGCAGCAGAATGATAATCGCCCCAATCCCGGACATGAACCCAGACACCACTGTGTAGGGAATTAGGGTGATGTATTTTCCCAGTTTCAACACCCCAAACAGGATCTGAAAGAGTCCGCCCAAAATAATAATGGTGAATGCCAGTTCCATGCCCCCTGGCTGACCCCCCGCCCACAAAAAGATAGAGGCCATGACCACGCTCATGGGGCCGGTGGGACCGGAGATTTGCGATGGAGTCCCGCCAAACAGAGCGGCGAGGAAACCGATAATGATGGCGCCGTATAACCCGGCGATCGCCCCACCCCCTGACGACACCCCAAATGCCAGCGCCAAGGGTAGAGCCACAATGGCAGCGGTCAGACCTCCAAAGAAATCGCCCGACAAGTTGTCAAATCGGATATTTTTCAATCGCAAGCTGCGCACAAAATGCCAAAGCGCCAGATTCGAATGCGCGAGTTTCATGATGTCGTGCTGGGGTGAGTGTCAGCAGAAATAGCACTGGTCGTTGGAACGGTGCAAGAGTAACGTAACTCAACTGTCCTGGGTGCAATCCTTACGAAAACCGGCAATTTTCAGCGTTTTATGACGATTTCTCCACAAGGATTGCCGTGTCCTGCAATCAATGCTTTAAGCCCAATTTACTGAAGACAAGATAGAGAGTGACTTCCAAGCTTCGATCGGGTTTGAGTGTGTCCCAACCCGACCGCGCGATCGCCCACGAGAAATCGGATAACCCCGGATTCTGAGTGGCGTGCGAAAATATGTGAACTATTCATCTTTCCTGACATTAATTTGAGGCGCCAGCGTGAGCCCGAACTCCTCCACCAGCTCAACTCCGGTTCAGCAATCAACACAGGTTCAAACATCTAAGACTAAAAAGCCTGATTGGTTGCGGGTCAAAGCTCCCCAATGGCAGCGAGTAGGGGCAGTCAAGGACGTGTTGCGCGGCCTCGGTCTCAATACGGTCTGCGAAGAGGCATCGTGTCCCAACATTGGAGAATGCTTCAATCGCGGCACCGCAACGTTCTTGATCATGGGGCCAGCTTGCACCCGCGCCTGCCCCTACTGCGATATCGACTTCGAGAAAAAGCCCGTCACCCTCGACCCCACAGAACCGGATCGTCTGGGGGAAGCGGTCAAGCGGATGAAACTGGGCCATGTTGTCATTACCTCTGTCAATCGCGATGACCTAGAAGATGGCGGAGCCTCGCAATTTGTGAAGTGCATCCAGCGAGTTCAGGACGGCTCTCCATTCATCACCATCGAAGTCCTGATCCCCGACCTGTGCGGCAATTGGGACGCGCTGGCCACCATTTTGGATGCCGCGCCAGAGGTCCTGAACCATAACACCGAAACAGTCCCCCGTCTCTATCGACGGGTGCGTCCGCAGGGAGATTATCAACGCACGCTGGAGGTGCTGAAGCGATCGCGCCAACTGCGTCCGCAGGTCTACACCAAGTCAGGCATCATGGTGGGCTTGGGAGAAAACCATGACGAAGTCGTCCAAGTCATGCAAGATTTGCGCTCTGTAGACTGCGACATCATCACCATCGGCCAATACCTACAACCCTCCCCCAAACACCTCGCCCTGGAAGAATTCGTTACCCCCGAACAGTTCCAACGCTGGCACGATATCGGCATGGAGATGGGCTTTTTGCAGGTGGTCTCCACCCCCCTCACTCGCAGCTCCTATCACGCAGAAGATGTACAGAATTTGATGAAAGCCAATCCCCGCTAACTGTCCTGGCATGTCTGTACGGGCTTTCGCAGACTGTCTTTTTTCAGGTCCTTTGTAGACTGACAGTCGCGCAGATACTGCTGAGATTTCTAGCTCATCGATCGCATCACACAACCACCTCCTGTATTCCAAGCCTCAAGACCAGAGAAATGTATCGGGTAGACTCAAAAGATACAGATCTTTACAGCAACCACCATCTACATGTCATCCTCCATCGCCGTCCGCGAGCTGCCTCTGTTTCCCTTACCCGGCGTCGTCCTCTTTCCCACACGCCCTCTCCCCCTGCATATCTTCGAACCTCGCTACCGCATGATGCTCAACACGG
>JBFRWD010000037.1:0-5430 GCA_051439425.1 Synechococcus sp. | reverse complement strand
GTTTCTCCTGTCGCCTCAGTCATAGGCGGTGGGAATTTAACCCACAAGGTTTGGACAGTTAGCAACCAGGTGGAAATTTGTCCTGGTTGCCGCTTGAGCTATTCACTCAAGCAACAGTTCGCCACCTTCCTCTAAACCGGACAGCACCTGGTAACTTTGACCTTGAATTGCCCCCAAGGTGACAGCTTGCTGTCGTGCCACTTGCTGCGATCCTTCTCCCTCTGTAGATTCAGTTTCGGCCACAAACACAAATGCTTGATCCCCAAGGCGCGAGATTGCAGTCGCAGGGACCAAGACACCGGGAGAAGTGTCCCAAATCACTCTGGCCCGAACGAACTGATCGTCTTTGAGACCATCGGTGTTGGGAAAGAAGAATTTGACTAACACCGTTTGATTTGCTTGGTCGATGCGGGGATTAATAAAGGAAATCCCCCCAGTGGTGATAATGTCTCCACTACCAAAATCGACCAATTCAACCGGCAGTCCCATTTCCAATTGCGATAGCCGATTGACGGGAACCCTGACATTGAGCTCTAACTGGTCGTTTTGAGTGATGGTCGTGAGAGTTTGGCCAGTGCTGACCACATCCCCAACGCGCAGATCGATATTTCCCACAACCCCGGTAATGGGGGAGGTCACGCTTTTATAGTCCAGGTCTACTTGGACCCCTTCCAACTGCGATTGAGCTTCGACTAAGCGCTTGCCGGCAGCAGAGACGTCATCTTCTGCTGCTTGAAGATTGGCGTTCGCAATTTCTAAATCTCGGACAAACCGATCTCGAGTTTCGAACGATACAGCACCATCATCTGCAAGAGCGATATATCGCTCTGCTTCAACTTGCGCCAGCCTCTGTTCGGCAGCAACGCGATCTCGATCTGCTGATGCCGCCTGCAGTTCGGCTTCGCGGGCGTTCACTGTTGCATTCGCCGAGTCAACCGCGGCTTGAGTCTGTTCGGGGTTGAGTAAGATGATCGGCGTTCCGACTGCAACTGCAGTACCTTCCTCAACCAAGATATCCACAATCCGACCATCGATTTGCGGAGCAAGCGATACCCTCGATGTCGCTTCGAGGTTGCCAACAAAGTCCGAACTCGACCGATGCTCCCCAGCTTCTAAAGGCATCATAGATACGGGAAGAGCTGGCGGGCCAGACGCTTGTTGCTCCCCTCCGCAACCTCCCAGCGCGATGGAGAGGGCCAGTACTGCACTCATCCCAACGTTGGCAACAGTAGGCTTAACGAAGCCGCTAAATGCAGACCGTTGATTTGTCATTGCAACAACCCCTTCAACATAAGCTCAACGGCAACTGGACCATTGTGTCCCACATCAACACCCGTCTTGTGCAGGTGAATGTAGCTTGCATACGCTCCAGTCAAGCAATGAACAGCCAAATAAGGCAAAGAAATTGCCGACCGGAGAAGAGCTTGCATACCTAGGCTGCTAGTCAGGATAGCTTTGAAACTCCGTTCTAGAGCAGTGAAGGAACAGTCATAAATGCAAGGTGGGCTCCTGAATTTTAAATTCAGCTGTCTATATTGCTCAAAAGTTTAACGAGGGCTACGACCAAACAGTAACTTAATTTTGGAAATCTTTGTTTTGCTCGCAGAGCTGATGGTATTCAAAGAGGCTTTTCATTAAGAAATGCAAACCATTCGTAGCGAGAAAGAAAATGCATCTATGATTAGAGACTTTCTATTTGATTAAATTCCAATCACGTCGAAGCCTACTATGTGTTGAAAGGCATTGCGTGCGACTTACACATCTCTGGTGCAAAGATCTGGTGCAACGATATAGATAGCTCATCAAGTACAACTAACACATTGATCTAGTGCTGGACTGAACTGTAAGGACTATGAGTGGTATATGTACTTGTCTATAGAAAATAGCTGACTTTAGAAGCTAAATTGTTATATTTAGAACTAAAAATATGCATTTTCAGGATAAGGTCAGGGGTGTATTGATTGACATTATCGAGACTAATAACACTCGCCTTTGTTGTTGCAGTTAGAATGAATTGACTAGTTTGCCTATAAAGATAGCAGGATATAGTACCCCTACCACTGCTTCTAGATTTGATGCAATTTTTGCGGCTATTGAAACAGGGACAAATTCGCCATATCCCAGTGAAGTTAATGTAGTAAAGCTAAAATACATCAAGTCGAAATCGCTGATACTTCCGTCTGGCCCTGAAATCGCGTCCGGAGAGAGCAGCATGAGGACTCCGTAAACCGCAAACCAAAAGCTTCCAAGCATCAGAAATATGCAGACGCCGCCTACAATCGTATCTAGGGTTACTACATGATGTTGGAATAGGCTTTGCCCAATGAGAATTACAGAAAAACCAAAAAAAATAGCCCAAATTGTCGCCAAAATTATTGATGAGGGTCTTTCATACGGCAACTTAAAGTCGAGTAAGCGAAGAATCAAATCACCTCCCAGTGCTAAAGCAGCCAGCATTATATAGAGGGCTTGTTTACGACGACTCACCACTAAGGTTTTAAAGGTGACCGCTACTACTGATGCCATCTGAACGGGGACTACGATCCCAGCGAAATCTCTTGGTAATAATCCAAAAGTAAACCACATACTGATCAGGAGAAGGAGCAGTAGTGAATAGGGACCCGATAAAAGGCGTAGCTGCCAAGGGGATGATGGATCTAAAAATTGACGCAACATAATCAACCGTAGGTATCAGTTCAGGTGATTGAGGGTTGTGTTCGAGGTAGAGCGGATTGTATTAGCCCATTTCAGTCAGGACAAAGGTTTCCGATCGCAGTCTGTGCTGGACAGGACCGAAGTGCCCGAAGTGTTAAGCCCACTGCTATACAAGCTGAATCAAATTCCTTAGCGCAAAAGAGTCCATCTGTGTACCACGTTCCAACCTACGTCCCTAAAATCAATCTCAAAGGTACTGAAGAGCAAGGCTTCCGATTGACAAAAACAAGAGACTGCAATGTAACCAAAGTCATCGTTAATAGCGTCAACAGAACCTAGGCAGAGTACGGGAACTAAGCCAGACTAAATCAACACATTTCAGGCACATGCTTCAAAGCCTACGAGCCGTCATACCCTTCCAGCCAGCCAGGATACCGATAGGTTAATGGTTGTAATCAACCGATCGAGAGAAACTGGCCAGTTTCTTCAGATTCACATGTCTCCACCCTCCATTCCTTGCTGCATACGAAGGAATGTCTCTGGGAACTTGAAACCTCACTCAAGACTATGAACCGATTAAAGGCAGCTCATCAGCACTCTCTAGCCCGCACATGAACACATCCAGTGTCAACGTAACAAGCACTAAAACAATACGTTGGATAGCAAGGAGGTTGTCACACTAAGGGCAAATGCTCCGGATATGGCACTGATAATTCCATTGCGCAACTGAATACCATCTATGGCGTTGGCAACAAATGCAAACAGAACGACATTGAGCACGAGGGAAAAAGCTCCCAACGTCAACACATTGATGGGAAATGTCAGAAACTTCAGGACAGGAAGAACAAACGTATTCAGGAGGCCAAACACAGCAGCGGCGATCGCGGCTGTTTCAAACTTGTCGATTTCGATCTGGAGTGCGGGAATCCGGGAAATCAAATACAGACTTACGCTGGTAATCAACCAAGCCAATAGAAGGTGACCCATAGTTCTATCCGAAACGACTTCACAAGCGTCGCAGGAAGTTATGCGGATAGCAAGTAAGAATTTAGGCTGGGTCTAGTTTTTTAGGGATTGGACTATTATTTCGTCCTTCGTAGTGAGCGCGAACCAATGACCCATGACCAATAACCCATCCCCCTATCACTCCCTAAGACTTCTGCTCCATTTTCTGCCGACTGCGCTCCGCTGCCCGCTCCGTCTTACCCCGCCACATAAACCGAATCGGCGTACCGTCAAAGTCCAGAGTGTTGCGGAAGTGCTTCTCCAGATAGCGCCGGTAATTGTCTTTGAAGAGCGACGGATTGTTGACAAACAAAGCAAATGTCGGGGGTTGGATACTGGCTTGGGTACCGTAGTATATTTTGCCGGACTTGCCCTGACGGTTGGTAGGAGGAGAGTGCCACATCACAGCCTCTTCCAAAACTTCGTTGACTACCGCAGTAGAAATGCGGCGCTGATGGCTGTCTGCAGCGCGATCGACAAACTCGAAAATCTTCTGCACCCGTTGACCCGTCAGAGCACTGGTAAACACAATCGAAGCCCATTCCACGAAATAAAGGCGCTCTTGGACATAGCGGGTGTAGTCATAAATGGTTTGATTGTCTTTCTCAAGCGCGTCCCATTTATTCACAACCACTACACAGGCCCTTCCCTCATCAGCCACGCGACCCGCCAGCTTCTGATCTTGCTCCCCAATTCCTTCCGTGGCATCAATCACCATCAAGACAACATCGGAACGCTCGATCGCCTTAAAGGCCCGATTAATGCTGAAAAACTCAACACCATAGTCAATTTTGCTTTTTTTGCGGATGCCAGCCGTATCCACAAACCGATAGCGCTTGTCGTTATGCATCACCTGAGTGTCGATCGCATCGCGGGTGGTTCCGGCAACGTTACTGACAATCGTGCGCTCCTCTCCCACTAACTGATTGAGCAGGCTGGACTTGCCCACATTGGGTTTACCCACAATCGCCACATTCAGCGTTTCGATCGGCTCTTCCTCTACCATCTCAGGCAAAGCGGGAACCAGCCCGTCTAAAATTTCGGCCACCCCATTGCCGTGAATGGCCGAACAGGGGTGAGGTTCCCCCAAACCTAGTTCCCAAAATGCAGCAGCTTGCGCAATCCCCATCTCCAACGATTCGCACTTATTAACCGCAATAAAAATAGGAACGTTTTGTTGGCGCAACCAGTTGGCAATCTCTAGATCTGTGCCGGTAGGTCCCATCTGACCGTCCACCACGAAAATAGCTGCATGGGCCTCGCTCAGAGCCGTCATCGCTTGCTGGCGAATGTGAGGCAGAAACTCGCTGTCATCATCAAAGACAATTCCACCCGTGTCGATGATGCGAAACGCTCGCCCGTTCCATTCCGACTCTCGATACAGGCGATCGCGCGTCACCCCCGCTTCGTCATGCACGATTGCCGTACGCTCCCCTGCCAGACGGTTCACAAAAGTAGACTTGCCCACATTGGGACGACCCACGATAGCAACAAGGGGTAAGGACACGACGATAACAAGGAGTTCTGCTTATCTATAGTATCCAGTCGAGTTGCAGAACTTGCGGATCGCTGCAACGGGAAGGCTAGGACAACGATGAAAATAGACAGGGAGCGAGCTCATTCAGTGGCAAATTAAGTTTCTATCCTGAGTACAGGACAAAAGCTTGAAAAGGAACAGAGGTGGGGGTTTCGTAGGATAACCACAACCAAACGAATCCCCCATGGACGAGGTTAACCTGCTCAGAGAGCGTCTGCGAGCCCACTTTCCCT
>JBFRWD010000036.1:0-10503 GCA_051439425.1 Synechococcus sp. | reverse complement strand
ATCATGGCAGGAGGGCACGCAGTATCTTCCGCTATGGACTCGATCGCCTACGCTCGGTCATCCTCGACTTTCAGCATAAAAAATCACTCTTTCTACATGCTCTTGAGTTTTTGTCCTGTACTTAGGAGACTGTGTATAGATTAACGGCAGCGATTTTCTCAATATCAATTGTCGAAGAGCACAACGCTCATCGTCTGAAAACACTGACTATCAGTCCTAGCCTCTTAAATCGTTCTCAATATCGATGCCCTGCAAGTGCTTAAGGCTGAACGGTAGTTGGTTTGTCCGACGATAGCATAACAGTCTTGGCATCCCGCCCGCCGCGAATTATTGGCAAACGAACTTGAAACGTACTTCCCATATTCACCACACTTGAGACGGTAATATCTCCACCGTGTTGACGGGCAATCGCCTGTGCAATCGCTAACCCCAACCCAGAGCCCTTCGTTCGACTACTCCTAGCCCTGTCTGCACGCCAGAAGCGCTGGAAAATATATGGAAGCAATTCAGGATCGATACCGATACCGGTATCTTTGATGGAAACCGTTGCTGCATTTGGCCCAATCGTGGCAGAAACAATAACCTGTCCGTCTGATGGTGTGTACTGAATAGCATTCTCGATTAGGTTGGCAAATAATCGCTGCAGTTGGAGCCTGTCCCCGCGAACCTGAGCAAGCCCGAGTTTTCTAGACTCGTCCGATTTGGGCAAGTTGGCCAATTCATCCTGCCGATCGACATCTCTGAATGCTGGAGGAACAATTAACGTTATGGATTTTAAGTCAGCCTGCGGTGTTACTCGGTCAATCACCTCCACTAGCATGGTTTTTAGCAGAATAACCTCCCTCCTGCTAGGTAACCGGTTCGATGCATCTGTGCGAGTTAACAGCAGTAAATCTTCAGTCAAACGGGTCATTTGGCGGGTTGCACTGGCGATCGCATCGATTTTTCGAGTGTCGGATGGATGAATCCTCTCTGGGTGACGTTTGAGGACATTCACAGACAGCGATATTGCAGTCAACGGGCTACGCAGTTCGTGCGAGGCATCGGCCGTAAATTGCTTGAGGTAATTGAAGCTCTCTTCTACCGGTTTCAATGCACGCCTAGTCAGCCACAAACCACCAACGCCGATCAGTATCAACGCTGCAGCCCCACTAATTCCCAAAATTTGGACGATTTGCAAGCGTTCTTGATTGAGAACTTCAATAGACTGGCTAGCACGAATATAGCCCTCCAGCAACCGTTCTCCGGTCTCAGGATCGTCGCTAAATGCAGAAATTGTGTATGCCCTGACGGGAATGGGGGGAGAGCCCAGCTCAAATTCCTGAGTCCTCAGACGATGGGGCTCCGAGATAATCAACGTTCCTTTTCTGGCAAGCAATTCCCCCCTAGCGTTAAACCACTCCAAGCTCTGGCGATCGCGATTAAAGATATCCCGCCACGGCACCTCCTCAACCTCATCCAGATACTCTTCACCCTCATCGAGAATAGAGGCTAAGGACGGACTGGCGGACTGAGCCAGAGTCAGCAATTTGCGATCGATCTCTCGATACAAGCTGCGGTTAAACAGGATATAAACTCCAGCCTGAAACGCTACGACTGTAGTAGCCATGACCAGCAAATAGGACAACAACAGTTGCCATCGCAGACTGAAAAAGAGTCTATTCTTCATCATTCTTGAGGCGATACCCTACGCCGTAGACAGTTTCAATTAAGTCAGTATCGGCCCCTGCTTGCTTGAGCTTGCGGCGCAATCCCAAGATGTGCATTTTAACCGTTTCCTCTTCCGGAGCATCGGCATAAGGCCACAGCTTGTCGAGAATCGCGCTACGACTGAACACTCGTCTGGGGTTGCGCATAAACAATTCCAGTAACCGGAATTCAGTCGGCGTCAGCCCTAATAGATGGGTCTGATAGTAAGACTCTTGGGCATTGGGGTTAAGCGTCAGGTCTCCCCATTCCAGATTGGGAGGAAGTGAGATTTCACCACGACGAAGCAGAGCGCGGATCCTGGCGGACAAGGTATCGAGGTCGAACGGCTTCACAACGTAGTCATCGGCACCGGCATCCAGACCTGTCACCATATCTTCCCCAGTGTCTCGTGCTGTCAGCATCAAGATGGGAGTTTTACAACCAGTTTTTCGCAATCGCTTGCAGAGGGTGATGCCATCGATTCGAGGCAACATCACATCCAACAAAATTAAGTCGTAGTCGTATGCCTCGGACAAATCCCATGCCGCCTGGCCGTCTTCGGCAATATCAACTGCGTAGTGACTATCTGACAGGTCTTCTGCTAATGCCCCAGCGATGCGGTCATCATCTTCAACAAGTAAGATTTTCACGCGGTTAATCCTCCTTCACGGGACATATCTGTCACGAATGCAGCAGTATTCAACTAGGCAACGTTTAACGCCCGAACAAGTCGGTCCGGCGAAACACACCAATTGGTGAGTTGACCAAAACTTAACGTTCAAACATTGAGCGGAGATTGCCCACAGTCGATGCCGCAATGACTCCGGGCGTTTCCCATACACGATACAAATTTATAGCAAGTAAAAAGGTAATACAGATGCAGTGAGGATTGATTGGGTCGCGCTGAAACCCTATCCAGCTCTCGTAATCCATTGATGGAACCAGGACTCTTACCATCCTGAAGGCCTTGCTATTCCAAGAGTCTATAAAGGTTTCTCACAATCGTGAAAGTGTGTAAAATGCTGACGTTGGAAATATTTGATGCCAATCACCGCAAAGTACTCTTAAGTGCCTGAAATATCCAAAAGCCTTGATTGAAAACCGAAGCCAGACATTCAGGAAATAAACTGACTATATGGAGAGAGGGAACCGTTCGGTAACAACACTCCTCTTCAATTTATAATCATCTCAATTCAATAATTGGTTGGTTCTCTTGAAGGGTTTCGTTGGTGAGTAGGTCTTCTACTGTGACGCACAGACGCCGTTGCTCGTCTACCTGAAACTGTAATAGGAGGCGATCGCTCCCCGGCTGACCCGCAGGCTTTAGTTGGGCGATCGAGCGGGTATCGGGAGCGTCGTTGAGGGCTTGAACGGGTTTTACCAGACCATCTTCATCTGTAGATCGCTGACGAGTCACCAGCTGTCCTTCGGAAAAATAAACCTCTACCGCCTCATCCGATTCTCCCAATTCTCCAATCACCAACTCAATACTGGGCTGGTTTTCAATCGATGCCCCCAGTACCAATTCCACCGGCTCCGGCAAGGGATAGGGGATTCCAGCCTGGATTAAGGGATGCCAATCGTGACTGTTCGTACGCTGGTTCCAGTAGCGAATACCGTAGCTGTGATAAAGGAAATCGCGCACTTCGATGCCCATACCAATCTGCAGGGCACCTTTGGCAATTGCCTCTAGCGGTTCCGAGGCATATAGCTTGTCAGCACCGAACTCCTCCTCCAACCAGGTTCGAATGGCCGGAATCTTACAGGTACCGCCAACAGCAACTACAGCCTGAATATCAGATTTTTCTAAGCCCCGTTGCTGAGCTTGGAGCAATACCTGATTGAGAGCTGAATTGAGGCGATCGAACAGCTTGTTATGTTTCAACAGTTGGGTGAACTGAGCGCGGGTTGCTTCTAATTCCACCGACTGAAAGGTTTCATCATCAAAAAAAACTTCCTGGGCGTGCTCGGTGCCAGATAAGGAAATTTTGACCCGCTCTGCTAAGCGGGTAATGAGGCGATTGTTGTGCAAATTGTGCTGCTGGCACCAGGCTTCTGCCAACCATCGGTCTAAGTCAGCTCCTCCTAGCGTCTGAGCCGCTTTGGCGATCGCTTTTGCTGTCGTGGATTGCCCCTGCTTAGATTTCAAGCGCGCTCCCCCCCAGTTCACAAACGTGCCCCACGCACGTCCTCCGGGAGCCTTACCCGGCTGAATTAAAGCTAGGTCGAGAGTCCCTCCACCAAAATCAACCACAAGAAAGTTTTGGCTCTGCTGCAACCCATAATCCAAAGCTGCCGCCGTTGGCTCATCCAACAGTTGCAGTTGAGCAATACCTAAAGAACCGACACTATCACTCAGCCACTGACGGTAAGCTTCAAAGCTATCAACCGGCACAGTAAAGACCCAGCTATCTGACTCAGAGTTTTCGCCATTCTCGTCTCCAAGCGCTGCTTGAGTCGCTTCCACCACTCGCTTCAAAAACCATGTACCTACCAATTCTGGAGTCACTTCAACGCCATCTAGTTCGGGCACAAAGCCCCGAACCTCAACCCCAATACCTCGCTTGAAATTTCTGAAATAGCGCGGATCGCTTTTGATATCCAGGCCACGGTCGCTAACTTCCTGACCAATAACGACCTGACCTGTTCGTGCATCTTCCACATACACCTGACTGGGAATGGTGGGGGCCCCCTCCGTGTCCGGACGACAAAGACCAACTAAGCGCAATACCGATACTGTCTCGCCTGACAGTTGCGCCACAACCGTGTTACTGGTGCCAAAATCAATAGCCAACATCACGAACAACCCACAGGCAACATGCAACAACTGTCCTGTCCTGCGGAAGCGTTCTCCGGATTACTAGGCTCAAATCAAGAGCCCCGAAATCAACAAGAGACCCCTGAAATCAATAGAACCCTGACCGCACTAGACCGAACAATGTGTCTTTCGCTTTATCACCGATTGTGTAAGTGGGTCAACTATTTTTTGCGATTCAGCCTTAACAGCAATTGATGCTAGCTCTCTTTTCTTTGGGGGCATTCGAAACCTTACGCGGGGGCAAGTCTGCCCTACTGCAGCGTAATTCTGCCTCGATAGCGGCCGATGATTGCAATCTGGCGATCGCTATCATTCATATCCACCGTGAACGTCTGGAATTTTGGGTTGTCGCTAATCACGCTAACCAGTGAACCCGGTAATTTTTGCAACCGTTTCACTAATAGATCGCCACTCATCTGAAACACATAGATTCCATCGCGCAATTCGTCAATCTGGAGATCGACAAAAATCGTATCTCCATCCATCAAGGTGGGAGCCATACTGTCTCCGCTGACAGCCACCAACGTGAGCTGAGAGGGATTGGAGCCGAATTTAGCACGCAGCCACTGGCGATCGAAAGCCACAATCTCCCGAACCGCTTCTTCTCTGGCCAGCATCCCTGGGCCTGCCGAGACCTCTGCATCTACAAATGGGATGCCAACAAAATCATCGTCAGCAGCATCCCCATCGCGCATCTCGCCTTCTCCCGTCACCAGCCACTGCAGCGCAACACCGGCCGTTTCGGCCATTGCTACTGCCTTATCGATGCCGGGTACCGCAGCCCCTTTGAGATAACTGCGCAAACTCGTATCGCTCAGCCCCGCCCGTCGCCCAAAGGCATACACGGCCTCGTCACCGATCGCCTGCTTCAAACGACTGGCAAATGTCTTCAATCCTTCAGAGGCCTGAAATCGCCCCATCAGTATCTCCCTCTCAGCAGATTGAGGTGAATGAAACTACTGAAATCCTATCGTAGACTCTTGACACATTCAATGTATGTGGATAATTTTGCAAGTAATTCACTTTATTCAGTGAGTTTGGTTCATTTTTTTAATTTTATCTGGTTGGTCACACCTGTCTATTGCTCGGTCACCACTAGCTGCTTAATTCGGTGTATCGCCAAGCAGATAAGCATTGAGATTGTTGAATCACCAGCCCACACCCCAGTTACCAAGCAACTGCGAAAGATATGAATGCATAGGAGTTGAGCGTAATGAGTGCGTTTCCCGTTAGCCATGTCACCCTGCTATCTTTAGTCACCTCACCGTGGCAGAAGTCGAGAGGCCGATCGCCAATGAGTAAGCATCCTTATAAAGTGTCGTCAACTACCACCTCCCCAGAGGACAAGGGCTCTAATGTATATCCGCGCCGCATTCAGGCCCGAGAGACTCGCCACATAAGATCGCGCAATTCAGCCAAACAAAGCCTCAGAGCTAAAGGAAAACAATACAGAAGCTCTAGCAGGAGAGCAGGCATCAGACATTGCTTGGTTGAAGAAGACTTTCTCTCGCGCTGGCATGAAGCGAGAAAGGTCAGTCGAATTTTTGCTCAAAATCGCCTCCACTGATCACCTGTCTCTTCCATGCTGCAAGCACCGACGGTGAAGGTTGCCTCTCAATCCTGGTTCCCTCTTCACACCGCTTGGCTCGTCCGTTCGACCACATCTTCCAGACAGCGATGCATTTCAGACTAAGGATGTCGAGGAGACTTAGATGGGGAGTCAGCCAGCCGAAATGGTCTTCCTTATCAGGCCGGAATAATCGACTTTTGGACGTTTTATCTCGAGCACATGCAACAGCAGAATGTAGTTCTGTCGGCAAAATGCTGCAAATTGTAACGGATTGCAAATACAATAGAGCTCACAGTTTGCAGGGACATTGGACATGCGTGTTGCGATCGCGGGCGGCGGACTAGCTGGGTTATCTTGCGCAAAATACTTGTGCGATCTTGGTATACAGCCTGTTGTCTACGAACGACGTGATGTCTGGGGTGGATTAGTTGCCGCTTGGAAAGATGAAGATGGCGACTGGACTGAAACTGGATTGCACATCTTTTTCGGTGCCTATCCTAATATGCTGCAACTGTTTGACGAGCTGGGTATCAGCGATCGCCTGCAGTGGAAGCAGCACTCCATGTTGTTCAATATGCCGCAACAGCCCGGAGAGCTCTCTCGCTTTGATTTTCCCAACATTCCGGCTCCTCTTAACGGCATTGTTGCCATCCTGCGTAACAACGACATGCTCACTTGGAAAGAAAAAATCCAGTTTGGGCTAGGACTGCTGCCAGCTATTGTGAAAGGTCAAACGTACGTTGAGGAGATGGATCGGTACACGTTCTCTGAATGGCTGCAGAAGCAAAACGTGGACCCACGAGTTGAAGAAGAAGTTTTCATCGCTATGTCCAAAGCGTTGAACTTCATTGACCCCGACAAAATTTCAGCCACTATCTTGCTGACCGCACTCAATCGTTTTTTGCAGGAAAAAGACGGCTCCAAGATGGCGTTCTTGGACGGCGCTCCTCCCGAGCGATTGTGCCAGCCTTTGATTGACTACATTCTTGAACGCGGAGGCGAAGTCCATCTCAACGCCCCACTTAAGCAAATTGTGTTGAATGACAACGGCTCGGTCAGCCACTTTCAAATGCGCGGACTCAACGGGGAACCAGACTACGACGTTCGTGCCGATGCTTACGTTTCTGCTTTATCCGTCGATCCGCTCAAAACGCTGCTCCCCGCCCCATGGCGCGAGCAGGAGTTCTTTCAGAAAATGCAGAAGCTGGAGGGAGTCCCCGTAGTTAATATCCAACTGTGGTTCGATCGCAAATTAACAGACGTCGATCACCTATTGTTCTCTCGCTCCCCATTACTCAGCGTGTATGCCGACATGAGCAACACATGCAAGGAGTACGCCGATCCCGATAAGTCCATGCTGGAGCTGGTGCTCGCACCAGCAGAAGAGTGGGTGAATAAGTCGGACGAAGAGATTACTGCCGCCACGATGGCAGAACTGGCCAAACTGTTCCCTGACCAGATTCCATCTCCGGCCAATGTCTTGAAAGTCAAAGTGGTCAAAACTCCTCGCTCGGTCTACACAGCCGTTCCGGGCTGCGAAGCGCTACGCCCCAGCCAGGCCACCCCAATTTCTAACTTCTTCTTGGCCGGTAGCTACACCAAACAACGCTACCTCGGCAGCATGGAGGGAGCCGTACTCTCCGGTAAATTAGCCGCCCGCGAAATCGGCGATCGTCAATCCCAACTGCTTGCTGGTGGCAAAACCGCTAGCACCGCTGCGGATCTGGCTACTGCTGTGGGATAATCTGAGCGTCCCGCTTCCCTCAACTCTTGCTGCGACATGCGGCCTTCACTCCTTTCTGCCTCTGGTGGGTGCAATGACCTCGCTTGCCCAATCGATTGAACTGTGCCGCAGCATTACGGCCAAACATGCCAAAACGTTTTACTTGGGCTCGCAACTTATGCCCCTAGAGAAGCGGCATGCGATTTGGGCCATCTATGCGTGGCTTCGCAATACGGACGAACTCGTGGATGGTGCAGAGGCCGGCACCACTACACCAGAAACTCTGGATGTATGGGAAGACAACATGGAGGCGCTGTTCTCCGGAATAACGCCTTCCAATCCGACAGACATAGCGCTTGCAGATGCGATTGAACGCTATTCCATACCCGTTGAACCCTTCCGAGAAATGATTGCCGGCCAGCGCATGGATTTGGAGAGAGATCGCTACGAAACCTGGGAAGAACTTCGCCTTTATTGCTATCGCGTGGCAGGGACGGTTGGGGAGATGTCCTCTGCCATTATGGGATTTGTCCCTGATAAACATGCCATGGATGAGGCAATTTCGCTGGGGTTAGCAATGCAACTAACCAACATTCTGCGAGACGTAGGAGAAGATGCACGACGGGGTCGTATCTACCTCCCGGCAGAGGATTTAAAGAAGTTTAATTACTCTGAAAACGATTTATTCAATTGCGTGGTTGATCGCCGCTGGATCGCACTGATGGATTTTGAAATCGAGCGTGCCCGCCAGTTGTATGCCAAGGCAGAGTCAGGAGTGTCATCGCTTCAGAAAGATGCTCGCTGGCCCGTTTGGGCATCCCTAATGCTCTACCGTCAGATTCTAAATGCGATCGAACGGAACAATTATCAGGTCTTCCGCCGCCGAGCCTACGTATCCAAATTGCGTAAGGCTGTTGCATTGCCCGTTGCATGGTGGCGCGCACAATATCGCTATTAGCTAAGAACACATTTAGCGTCCCCGCAACCAAGCTACTTATGTCTGACCTGTTCGGTGACATACGACAATTATCTGCGGCGATCGCGATCGCAAGCTGCCAGTAAGCATCTCGGTACAGTAGTCGTATTACAGCGATAACTGTAAGAGGTTGGAGGGCAATGCTGTGTTAGATGCGCACTTCAGAATAGGTTCTATCTGCGGCTCAGTTTCTATGGGGCTAGTCGGCATAGCATTGGCAATCCTTCCGCCACAGTCAGCGATCGCTAGTCCCGAGCCTTCCCCTCTAACCTCTGCCACCGTCGATCGCATCGTTAATCTTGTGACCGTGGAATTGCAGCAGACCCCACCTCAAACAGCACGGGTGGACGATGTTTTGGTACCGGACGACCGTTTGCATACCGGTTCGACCTCCCTAGCTCAAATGGTGTTTAACGACGCATCGTTAGTACGCGTTGGCCAGAACTCCAGCTTTATCTTTAGTCCCGAAAGCCGCAAATTTAACCTGCAGGAAGGAGTCATGATGATGGTGACCCCTCCAGGAGCAGGAGGCGCTGAAATTGTGACACCAACAGCAATCGCGGGTGTCCAAGGTAGCTTACTCACTGTTACGGCTCGGACGAGAGATGATGGCAAGCCTACGACATTGATTTCTACTTTCACCAGTCCCGCAGAAATTCGCAATCTAGACAATGAACTCCTTGCAGAGCTAGCCCCCAGACAAATGGCCCTGGTAGTCGATGGAGACATTGTGGCGATCGCTAACTTCAATGCCTGCGAGACGGTATCGAGCAGTCCAATATTGCAAGGCTTAGCCAAAGAGCACGATCTCTCTTCCGAATCTGCCGAAGCAGCCCAGACCCTACAAATGGAGCGAGATATCTTGCACGATCAGGTGACATGTAATGGAGCACCAGTTCGGACGGTCGAACGACCTGAAATTGATATATACGTGCCTCAGCCTTCCCCACCTGAGCCCCAACAGCCGACTGATGTTATTCCCGAACTACCTATAGCCGAACGCCCTCCAATCGAAGTGGACGTTGATATTCCCGAGCCCGAGCTTCCGGATGTTGATATTCCCGATGTCAATAGGCCTCGATCAACTCCTACAGTGACCGATCCCTTTCGAGGCAGATCTCCAAACAATAATGAATAGATGGTCTGACTAGCGCTGACCCCGCAGCTAGCTACGGGGTATCGGGAGTGTCATAGCTCAAATAGCTGGATTGGCTCCTCACTTTCCTGGGCTTCCCGACTTCCTTGCTCCCGTACATACCTCTTGACGATCTCACTGGTCACGCCATCCCCTACCGTTCCGATATATCCACCATCACTCCAAAACTCGCCTCCCCATAGCTGCTTTCGGATTTCTGGAAACCTCTTGAATAGTTCGCGCGCACTGATGCTTTTGAGTATCTGCATCACTCTCGAAGGCGCATACTTTGGCGCTGCACCCACAAATACGTGGATGTGGTCGCCATCCGTTCCCATTTCCTCTCGCTCAAAACTGTATCTTTCTCCTATCTCCTTCAATATGTACTTCAGGTAGTCACACCGTTCCTTTGGCTTTAACAGCTTCCGTCGATACTTCACGCAAAACACTAAGTGGTAGCGAATTTGGTACACGCAATGATTACTACGCTTCAGCTCCATACATGCAGTCTATCTACTGCCGCCCTATCGGGCGGCGGGCCGCTTGTCCCCGCAGCAAGCTGACGGGGTATGCGCGACCCTTTTTAGATCAA
>JBFRWD010000035.1:0-10381 GCA_051439425.1 Synechococcus sp. | reverse complement strand
AGTTAACCAAGATATATGTACTCTTTCAAAAATTATTCGAGTCAGCACCTGGCACAAGAGGGAAAAATATTCCAGGCATAATTGATGAATTTGAAACCTATTCGCCAATGATGCGGTTCGTTTTGGTAGATGTAAAAAGGCGTCAGTTTGTTGCTGAACGATATTGCTTTTTTGGGGCAATAGATAACTGGATTCTGATTGGCGAAGCTGATGAGTTGTCGAAGTTGGTTAGGCGATATGTCAAACATCTAGGTCAAGATTCATATTATGAGCTTTACTAACCTAAATATGGCCAATATTGTCAATATAGCGGACTGCCCTAGCTGCATGTTTACCAGTGATGAATTTTGTGTGGTGTTTCATCTTCTGGTATCGGCTATTTGTACAGCTACTGATTGGAGATTTTAGGTCGATGTAAGTAAGCCGGTAGTCATTATGATGACATCTAGATGGCTTTCATGTTTGTCAATATCCAACTGCATTGCGCTAACTCAGCGCTCGTTTCTCGAGCAAAGAATTGCCCAAAATTCAGGCTTTTCGTAATGCTCTCTCTCTCGAAAGTATTTGCTCTAACGTCCACCGGTCGATAGCAAATTCTGACCCTTGGGATGTTCTCGATCGCCATTAATAGCCGCATGTGCCCTTCGAGCTGCCGCCAAAACCTGCGTAGCCCCAATCCCCGCATCCCCAATCAAAGCAACATCCCGCAGTTGCAGTCTGTTCTGCTTCACCGATCGCCCCTCAGTCGCCAAAATCTCCCCCCGATCACCCTCTCGGTCTCTTACAACCAAACCAGATTGGTCGTATCGAACTTCGTATTGCTCGCCAGTCCAAACCCTAGCCCCGTTCTGACTATCCCCCTGAACATGGGCAATCAAAGCAGCCTTCTGCAACACATCCGCCGTAGCCGCTCTCGCAAAAGCTCGATGCCCCACAGTATTCAGAGCCATCGAAGCTAATTTCGTCTTGGTAGCACTCTCGGCCAGCTTCATCGGCCGCATCACATTGCGAGCAAACCGTTCGACCAACTGCTCCCGCTTCTCTTGCACCTGCGTCCCTGCCAACCGAACGGCATCCTTGGCGGTCTTCGTCACGCCATTGAATAGCTCGTTAACTGGAGCGATATTCTCAGATCTCTCCACTCTGGTCAAAGCTTGAGAAGCCGCCTCGGAAACCGGAACCAACTGACCGCTATCAACTAATTCCTCCAGCTTGTTCAGCCGTTCTTCGTAGATCAGCATCCGCTGCCGCAAGTCCACCAATTCCTGCTGGAGCGACTGGCTAATGTCTTCCGCAGATTGGGAAGGGGCGACCTCTTCCCGAGACTCCGACCCCTCAATAGAAGCCTCGTTGGCTCGATCCTTGTCGGCTTGCTGTACCTCAGCTGTATCCAGCTGATTCTCTTGATCGCGATCGAAGTCTTCGAACACAGCAGCAACAGCTTGCTGCAACTCTTCCTGGCTCACTGTCTGCAGTTTCACCTCCCCATTCTGCACTCGGTAAACCACCTCACCACCCACCTGAATGGAGAAAATTCCCTTGTAATCTTCGGGACGATCGATCGCTGTTCGAATCTTTTCGAGAATGTCTTCAGTCACTAAATTTTTCTGAGGCTCTTCCCTAGGTCGTCCCACAAACACATTGCGCCCGCCCACCTTTATCTTGACCAGTGGCATCCGCTCCTCCCCTTCAACAGTCAAACTGTCTCGAACGGATTGTGCCTCTCCAGTCCTTTTCAACTGAGCGATCGCCGTAGCAATCGCCAGCGCAATAACCCGCGCCGTTTCCGACTGCACTTCTGCCGAAGCCTGGGCCGCGCGATCGGCCCCAGCCTTATCAATTCCATCAGCCATCGATTTCGTCTCCTATCCACGAACTCACCAATGTCGTCAAATTGCGATCGAGCGGCCATCCACTCATTCCCGTCAAATTCACCAAGCGATTGAGAATCACCCTCTTGCCAATTACCGCCAGAGCAATCTCGCTATCCAAATGCAGCTCCAATGCCACCGGCAGGTAGTCCGGCTGCACCCACGTGGTTTGCACCACCTCGCCGTTCACCACCGAAATCGCCGGTTCAATCGACCCATCGCAATACAAATCGATGCTGGTAGGCACAAAATCTTCGGGATAGAGCTCGACACTATCCGCCTCTGCAATTGCCGCCGCAATTTGCGGAAACGTCTGTTTGTCCGTCTCGGTCAGGGTTGCAACCATCGATGTCCTCCCAATTAGTTCGTCAGTCCCGGACGCCAGTAGCCGCCTGCGCTTCGTCCATTCCGCACTCGACCAAGACATTGCAAACGCATTCGCCGTCACCGTCGTGAAATCGAAATTCTGAGTCAGCACCGTACTGGCAGCAAACAGAGCGGTCAGGGCCGTTACTCCTAGGGCGAGCCAAGGCTTGCGGCTGCCCACTGCCACGTAGGCGATCGTGGCTTCGTGAATCGCGGCCAATGTCCGTCGCATTCGCTCACCTCCTTGCTCCCCTCGAAGGTCGTTTGACTCGTCCAGCGATCGATCTTCAAGGAGAGCGAATCCTTCCGGACAAATGCCCAATCAAAGAAAATGTAGGCATTTGATTTTATTTTTAAGCCATTAATTACAGATAAATATGAAGCGAAAATTAACAGATAATATTCTGTTAATCTCTGGAATTTATAAAACGCGCTAAAACGGTCTTGTGATTCGCGATCGCGACCGATATTGCACAGATATACGCACATTTATTGCGCAAGAGGATTGAGTCATGCGGAATAATTCTCGGCTGGCTGTTGCCAGCACAAGACCTCGCGATCGCGTATCCAAACAGCGACAATTTTCACCTTTAGCGATCTGGATACTGACGGAAATTAAAGCGTTTGGCAAAGCCTACCAAAGCGGATTGGGAAAAGCCCTCAATCCTCTCATCGAGCGCTGCTTTCCCCGTCCGTCGAAAATGTTTGGTGGCCCCGGTCGCTTTGCCGGGTGGTTCGGCATCACCATTGCTCTCTATTGGGGCTTGCATCTTTCGGAGCCCGCTTACGCTCTCTTTCTGTCCGCCGCTCAGGACTACGTCAACAGTTTGGAATTCTTTGTCGGTTCGGAAGCATTGGTCAATATATTTTTCGGCATCCTGCGGGCAATTATCGTCATTGTCTTGGGTTACTTCGTCGTCAGAATAGCCCTTGCGGTCAATCGCGATGAAGATTGGCAAACGTTTGTTCGATACCCAGTCTTTATTGTTGGGGCAATTGCAATTGCAGATTTTTTGACCGAGTTTATTGTCACCTAAGCCTCTCAGAATTTTTCGGATAAATCGAAGGAATATCTATCTTTCTCTAGACGAATTTGGAAGAAGAGGATGGCTGCTTCCGAAACCTCAAAATATATCAAAGTCAACCCGTTACTCGGCTACCGCCCCAGTCTCGGCCCCATTTCTGGAGACCTGCTGCTGCCGTGGGGAATTATTGGCACCACGAATTTATTTCTCTTTCGCATGCTGCTCAGTTCCTGGGAACTGTTCGTATTCTTCACCCTCGCGGGAGCTGCCTGGCACTGGTTGATATCGGGCAAGCAACCTTGGAAGTTCTGGGGCTACGCGTTCTACCGTTTGCCCAATTGGACTCATGCCGGAAATCTGCACGCCTCCCTGCAGCAGCCATTCAAGCCCAAGCTTGAGACCGGAAAGACTCGCAAGAGTCCCTCCAGCAAGCACACTACTCAACTCAAAGCCTTCCAGAATGCGGTCGATTTGCTCTACATCGCCAGCTTGCGGTTGCAGGGCCGCCGGGTGGGAGCCTACGTGCTCAATAAAGGCAAGGCCGGATACCAGATCGTTTTCGAGTTTGACTGTCTGGGAGTACCCAGCTTGCTGAGAGACAGCGAAATCGAGCTCTACCTGGAAAAACTCGCCACTGGTCTGAAGGATATTCCTGCCGGAGAAAGCCTGTCTTTCCACTTGGGATCGTTTTCGGAATATCGCGATCGCATCCAAGAGCTGGATCGCCTCATTTCCAACACCGAACCGCAAGTTGCGTTCCTGCTCACATCCGAAAAAGCTACCGTTCAGCAGATTGCTAATTCCGGACAGCGCAAGCCCAAGTTCCTGCGGCTGTACGCCACCTACACCGTTCAACCCGACGGGGCTCGCCGGTCGGACAACTGGACCGACAACCTGCTGTGGGGTCTGGACAGTTGGTGGAAACAACGTTCCACCCAGATGGATCGGGCGCAGGCCATTCACCTGTCGGCGGCCCTGACGGAAGCCTTCGAAGAAGGGCTGCAGATGTGGGAGAACCTGCTGAAAAGCAAGCTGGGCCTCAACGTTGTTGCCTCAGACGAAGACTTGTTGTGGCAGCATCTGTGCCAGCGGTTTTGCCTGAGCGATCCGCCTCCACTGCCGCAACTTTTGGTGTTGGAAGAAGTAACCGGTGGCGATCGCCTGCGCCTGGTGGACGCCGATCCTCTCGACCCCACTCACCCCCTAACCGCTCTGCTGGCACGAGGGATTCCCTTTGCCGACCGTGCCTACGTCAAGCTGACCCGAGACGGTAGAGATGTTTACAAGGGTGGAGTGATTCAGACCGCCAAGCCCGCCGGTTGGAAGCGATTGACCCAACTCAAGGCCGGGTCGCAGTTAATTTTGCGGGACGACCTGCAGGACATCGAACTGTTTTGCCAGCTCACCCCCGCCAACCCCCAAATGATCGTCACCTCCACCCAAGAGCAGCTGCGCCACTCCAACCAGTTGGCAACTTACGCCCGCAAGAAAGACCGAAAGGATGTCAGGGCGGATGTGAAGACAGAGCAGGCAGAAGAGGCTCAACGCCGCCTGATCGAGGGAGAGGTTCCCCTGCACGTGGCAGTGGTTTACATCGTCGAACGACCTACGCTGCCCCAACTCGATCGCGCCTGCCGCAAGCTGACCCAGCTATTTCCCAAACCCGCCGAAGCCGTCCGCGAAGAAGTCTATTTCCCGGAAGTGTGGCGGCAAACATTGCCCTGCGTCTGGAGCAAGCTGCTGTTCAAGCCCTTCAACCGCCGACTGGTCTACACCAGCGAAGAGGCACCAGGCCTGTTGCCTTTGTCGTTACCCAGCACTCCCGACCGTCAGGGGTTGGAATTGATTGCCGAAGACGGCGGCACCCCCGTGTACGTCGACCTGTTCGAGCAGCACAAACATCTGCTCGTGCTGGGATTCACCGGTACCGGCAAATCGCTGCTGGTGGGCAGCATTCTCACCCTGGCCAGAGCCCATTGCTTTCCCATCTTCGTGATGGACTATCCCCGCAGCGATGGTGAGTCTACATTCGGCGACTTTGCCCGTTTCCTCGGCGGTGCTTACTTCGACATCGCACGAGAAGCCATCAACTTCTGCGAGCCCCTCGATCTGAATTTGTTTTCCGAATTAGCCCCGGCAGCGATTGAGGAAAAAGTCACCCTCTACCGCGATTTGATCGTCAGCATTCTGATGACGCTGGTGTGCGATCGCTCTACCGACGCGCTGCTGGCCGATCGCTGCCGGGCCATCCTCCAACTAGGACTTACAGCCTATTTCGAGGATGGGGAGATTCGCGATCGGGCTCGCCAAGCTCACCTCAACGGCTTGGGCAGTTCGGACTGGGAGGCCATGCCCACCCTGCTGGACTTGCTGCCGTTTTTCTCCATCAAACGATTGCAGCTGATAGAAATTGATGGCGGCACGCGATCAGCTCTATCCCTGATCGACCTGAAGTTGCGCTCCTGCCTCAGCTCCACCCTCGGCAGGGCCATCTCTCGCCCCAGCACCCTGCGCACGGATACTGGCCTGACGGTCTACGCCCTGACCAATGTGGACGACTCGGTGGATGCTGCCGTTCTGGCCTTGAGTGCCTATTCCTCTGCGTTGCGAGCCTCCCTCTCCCACCCCAACTCCATCTGGTTTATCGACGAATCACCCATCCTGTTTCAGTTTCCCGCCATCCCCAAATCCGTCGCTCGCCTAACCGCCAACGGACGTAAAGCCGGAATTCGCGTCATCCTGGCCGCTCAAGATCCCGACACCATTGCCAGCACCAACGTCAGCTCCCAAATCTTCCAAAACCTGTCCGTACGGCTCACTGGCAAGATTACTGCCCAGGCGATCGACAGCTACCGAGAGATCCTGCGCTACCCAGCCGAAGCCATCTCCCCCAACGCCAACCCCAGCTTCAACTCCCAAGGGCAGCTCTATCGTCGCTGGTTGCTGGACTACGACGGCCAACTGTTGCAGTGCCGCTTCTACATCGCCCACGCCCTGCTGGCCCTGTTGGCCAACAACCCCAAGGAATCGCAACTGCGAGCGGAGTTTCTGACCCGCTATCCCAACAATTCCTATCGAGCCTTGGCGGAATTCGCCCGCTACCTGACCGCCTCCATTCAGGGCACCACCCAAGGAGACCTGGACCGTGAATTTCACTTGGAAACCCCTCCTACTGCCGCTGGCGATCTCCGCTTGCCTGTTGACTCCTCAACTAGCTAGTGCCCAGTCCAACGACGATGCTCGTACCGTTCTGTCTGCCGTCTTGGAGGTGATCCAGGGGGTTGGGGGCGATGTGGTGCGAGATGTGAGGGACGCCTCGCGAGATGTCTACAATGACTTTTTCGGAGGAGACGATGCCCCACCAGCCGCAGTTGAAGAGGCGGTTGGGATATACGGCCTCCCCGATGTCTCGCTGACTCGCGACATTCTGCAGGAGGAAGTGAGGAACGAAATTGCCCCGGAAGACTTGAGCAGCAATCCCGCCCTGATAGCTGCGGTGGGCGGGGAAAGCATCCTGCACGCGGTGCTGGAGGAGACAATCGACCAACCGCTGTCGCTGGAAGCGCAGGAACAGCTGTTTGTCGAACAGCAGGAGCACTTGGAGTACCTGTGGGACTCCCTGCAAAAAGCGCTGACAACCACCGACGGTACCTTTGAACTCTCTGACAGAGCCTTGAGCTACGACACTACTGGCCCCGTGCAGGAGCTGGAGGATTGGGCTAGCAGCGCCCGCCAGCAAACGGCCACGCAAGATGTCCTCAAGGACATGGCCTCGGCCCTGCCTGTCTTGGGCCGCCAATCCCAGGTGGAGACAGAGATTTTGCAGCTGATGACCAACCAGCTGCACCTGCTGAACGAGGGACAGTTCTACACCACCGCCACCCTGTTCAAGACCCAAACCAACTTGGAACGGTTGGCGCTGGAATCCCGATTCGACCGGGCCATTCAGGGGAACTTGCTGCTGTCGAACGAGCGGGCCAACTCCTACGAGCGCATGCTGCCCCACGTGGAGATGCGTGCCGATGCGGTGGGGTTGGTGGAGCTGAGTGCCAATATAGGCTTTGCCAGGGAGACGGGCGATGATTGACCTCCTCTGGCAGCAACCCATTCTGTTTGCCCAGTCCCAACGGGCCGAACAGCTGGTCAGCAATACTCGCAGCACTGTCGGGGCCGTGCGGGAGTCCTTCAATACCCTGTGGGAAACCATCCTGTCGGGCAGCCTCTACGATGCTCTGGCGGATATGGCGATCGCCCTGGCCCTGCTGTTCGTGGGCTGGAACGCGATCAAGGTGGTGGTGCTGGAAACCAGCGAAGGTCATTTCGGCTACAGCCAGCGCTACGTCCCCGACTTGATATGGGCAGTCATTCTCACCCTCTTGCTGGCCTCTCCGACCGGAGTGCCCAACCTGGCCGGATATACCCTGCAACTCCGATCGACGATTAACAATGCCAGCACGGTCATTCTCGACGCCCTCTCCGTAGACCTGGCGTTTCCCAATGGCGACGACGTGGTGGTGCAGGCTCAGCTGAAATCGCAGGCGCAGCTGATTGTCTCGGATGCCTTGCGCGCCTGTGCCGCCATCACCGATGGTTCTCAACGGAATATCTGCCTGGAGGACACGCGCATCCAGATGGATGACCTGCTGTCCCCTTACTACGGCTTTCGAGGGACGCTCAACTGGGCTCAGACCCTATACAACCAGCTGGCCCGCAATATTCAAGATGCGATGGATCGGCGCTATACCAGCGCGGCATTTTGGCACGCGCTGTTCCGCGATTTGGGGGCGATTGTTCGTCCCGCATCCACGCTGGCGATTGTCGGCATTCTTTACGCCTGGGCAGGAGCCTTTGAGTGGTTGATGGAAATGGCGCTGTTGCTGACCGCCATTATCGGTCCGATTTTCTTGGGGCTGTCCATGATTCCCACCGTCTCTCGCTACTTTTACCTGTGGGTGACGGCGATCGGCAGCATCGCTCTCGGCAAAGTGGGCTTCAACATCGTTACCGGTCTGGCCGGATACATCATCATCACTACCCCTGGCTCCAACCCTTTAATCGGAGCGCTGTTTATTTCCATTGCCGCCCCCATCCTGGCCCTGACGCTGATTGGCGGTGGGGGCTTGGGCATCTATGCCGGTTTGGTGGCGACGGCAACGTTCCTCGGTTCTCGCGTCGCAAGGATTTAGTCCCATGTCTGCTTCTGCAAAATCCGCCTCCCAAAACTCGCACCTCGGCAGAGTGCTGGTGGATTCGTCATCTCCCGAGGTATCGCAGGGTAGATCGAGTTCCCACTTGTCGAGCGGCTCGGTCACATTCTTCGTGCTGTCAGCCCTGCTGCTAATGGAGCTTCTGCAGTGGCTGTTCGTCTACCAAATTGCCAAGCGTCCGGTGCCCGCATTGGTGCAACTGCAGGACGGAACGTCGATGCAGGTGGAGGAGATCGCTCGCAACGAGCGTTTGCCAGCGGCCATTAGCAGCTACGTCTACACCGTTGCCAACGCACTGTTCTCGGCGACCGGCACCGTTCCGGATGGGGAGGGGAGATGGGTGGAAGATCGCCAGTTCCAGCTGGGCGATCGGATGATTGCCACCTCCGCTTGGGCGGCCAGCCACGCACTGTCTGTGGATTTTCCGCGCACCTCCATGCTGGAGGCCATCGCCGATATCACTCCGCCAGAAGTCTTCGATCCGAACGAGCAGGTTGAGATGCACCTGGAGATTCGCAGCCTCTCCGAACCCAAGCCGGTGGGAGAGGGGCAGTGGCAGGTGGATATGGTGGCCACCCGCGTCATCACCCAGCGGGGGATGGAGACCGACCGACTGCCGTTTAACAAATCAATCTTTGTCCGAGCGGTGGAGCCCTATCGCGTCGCGGGCAATCCCTCCGCCACTGCCTTGGCCATGCAGGAATACCGCAGCGGAGGCATGGAGATCTACGCCATTGACGGCCTGCGCTTGGAACCCATTGTCGAATCAGGAGAGGAGCCGTGAGCGAACCGACCGATTTCAATCAATTGCTGGGGTACGACGATCGCACTCCCAAACAGCGCGTTCTGGATGAAACGGACGATCTGCTGCAGGAACTGGAAAGCCTGTACCGACCGGAACGAAAGACTCTCGCCGACAATCCGGTTGCCAAGGCGGTGGCTTTGGCGGCGATCGTGCTGGCGGTGGGGGGCTTTGCCTTCTTCGCCTACAAGCTGGTGACGGGTGGGTTTGCTCCAGCGCAAATTGCACGGGAAACAGAGGAGAGCGAGGAAGAGATCGTGCAACTGCAGGCTCCCTCGGTACCGGCAGAGATCCCTGCCGATCTCAAGACGCGCATGGCGTTGGGGGAGCAGGCCAACGATTTGAACCAGTTCGAGCTGCAGCAGGAGCCCGAGCCAGAATCGACTCCAGAGCCAGAACCGGAACCGGTTCCCGTAGTGGCTCCACCGCCGCCACCTGCCGAACCCGAGCCAGACCCGCTGCAGCTTTGGGCAGAGATCAACGCAATCGGTAGCTACGGCCAAATTTCTGAGCCGCCTCACCAAATCGCTTCTACATCTGCCGCGATCGCCAATTCCCTCGACTCGATCCGCAATCGGCAAGCATCCACGGATTTGACCGCCAGCGATCCGGCTGCGTCCCCGCAAATCGACTTGAGCTTGGAACGAGAGTTCCTACGGGGAACCGTTGCTCGAACCATTCCGGCCGGTTCAACCGCCACTGGGGCGATCGCCTCCCCGGTGATTTGGTCGCCCGAAATAGAGACAGATGCCGAACGCTTTGTGGTGCAGCTGACCTCACCCCTGAGAGATAGCGAGAACCTGCCTGCCGTACCTACCCACAGCAAACTGGTGGTGCAGGTGGATGGAGTGCTCCCCAACGGCTACGTGCGCATGAGTGGCGTGGCGGTCGTCACTCATCTGAATGGCGTTCGCCAGGAAATTCCTCTAGCAGCCGGAGCCATATCCGTTCGCGGAGAAGGAGGAGAGGCGTTGCTGGCTCGGGGCGATCGCCGTCTCGAGCCCGGTCCGGATATTGCTGCTCAAGAAGCGGGGCTGTTCGCGATCGGAGCGTTGGGGGAAGTGGGCGATCTGCTGAACCGACCTTCGAGTACAAGCACCGGTTCTATTT
>JBFRWD010000034.1:0-11638 GCA_051439425.1 Synechococcus sp. | reverse complement strand
TTTGTGTCCAGTTCAATTTCACTGTCTGCAGACCACCCGCTATCTCAATTTCGCTGTTCTTTTTTTGAGTCTGGAAACTGCAGATGACTATTTATGTTGGCAACCTCTCCTTTCGGGCCACCCAGGATGATATTAACGAGGTATTTGCCGAGTACGGTACTGTCAAGCAAGTAAAGGTTCCCACCGACCGCGAAACCGGTCGAGTTCGGGGATTTGCATTTGTGGAGATGTCTACTGACGAAGAGGAACTCAAGGCCATCGAAGATTTAGATGGTGCTGAGTGGATGGGTCGCACCCTGCGAGTTAACAAAGCACGTCCTCGTACCTAGATCGCACTGGGTCATATGCCTCCC
The DNA here is from genome assembly GCA_051439425.1 of Synechococcus sp. Lineage (GTDB taxonomy): Bacteria > Cyanobacteriota > Cyanobacteriia > Thermostichales > PCC-7336 > PCC-7336. The sequence continues at coordinate 11,285 of JBFRWD010000034.1, read as the reverse complement.
CTCCAGGGAGGCTGCTTTTACTGATAGCTCCTCGCACTGGATGGTTAGCATTGTTTGCGTGGCAGGTGGTGCGAGTGAGTGTTTCTCGGTCGGGCTGAATGCCTCTCACAGGCATTGGCAAAAGCCCGACGTTTGCTGCTTGCTATAGCTCCTAGTTATGGTGGCTATCAGACTATTTCCTCCCAGGTTCTATGTCCTGTTGAGGAGCCACACATACGCACTAAGGAGAGATTATGGCCCAAGTTGTTGTGGGCGATCGCGAGCAAATTGAATCTGCGTTACGACGGTTTAAGCAGAAAGTCGTCAAGGCTGGAATTTTCTCGGATATGAGACGGGTACGACATTTTGAAACCCCCTCCGAGAAGCGTAAGCGTAAAGAGCGCTCTCGCCGCAAGAGTCGTCGGCGTCGGGGTTAATGTGTAGTCCGTTTGACCGGGCTATTTTTGCAAGAGCAGGGTGCTGGCAGCGTTCGGCCCCGACAGAAAGTTCGATGGTTCGGAAATTGACTGGGACGCACGACCGGAGATGTGCGCCCAGTCATCTGTTGTATTGTGACCTCTCTATTAATCAGCTGGAAAACCTAACTGAGCTGGAACCACTGGCTTGTCACTTAGGATGTCCTGACTACAATGTCAAAGACTCTAGGCAATACCCATCAACAACCCTAAGCAATACCCATCAACAGGAGAGCAAGCATGGCTCAGGCCAAGGCAGGAAACACCGTCCTAGTGCATTACACCGGCAAATTGGATGATGGCTCGGTGTTTGATTCATCACGCTCTCGCGACCCGATTCAGTTCGAGCTGGGATCGGGGCAAGTCATTCCTGGATTTGATGGGGCAATTACCGGTATGGAACCGGGAGACTCCAAAACCGAGGTCATTCCTTGCGAATCTGCCTATGGCCCCCACCTGCCTGACATGGCGATCGTGGTCGATCGACAACAGATTCCCGATGATGTGGAATTGGTGGAAGGTCTGCAGCTCCAGATTCAGGGGCCCAATGACCAACCCATTACCGTCATGGTGACTGCATTTGACAACCTCAAGGTCACATTAGATGCCAATCATCCGCTAGCAGGTAAGACTTTGACATTCGAACTGGAGCTGGTCGAGATCGTTAGCTGATTGCACCAAGCGAAACGAGGATGCCATGAAGCAGAACGATGCATTGCGGTAAGCCTGGTAGCGAAAATTCGTCTCTCACCTTTCTGCTGCCGCACTACTACGGCAAGCCAATGTAGAGCCCACGGCCTATGCACTCAGCCGGATGTTGTGTTGCGATGGCCCTAGAGACTGACTGTATGGCAAGAATTTTCCCACCGGGCTCGCACACAAAACGTTGCAGAGCGAGGTTGCAAGGATACCCCAATCGCCTATCTACAGTGGCTATCCTGAAACTGGAGCATAGGTAGGACGTTAACTTCGATGGCCGATATTGGTATTCTGACAGCCCAAAACCAGGATCGCCGGCGCGGCCAAATTCACGTCTATGACGGGGAAGGTAAGGGCAAATCGCAGGCTGCCTTGGGGGTGGTGTTGCGTTCGATCGGGTTGGGGATTGAAGACCAAGTGCCCAGCCGAGTGTTGCTGATGCGATTTTTGAAAGGCCCCGGTCGCCAGTATGCGGAAGATGCAGCGATCGAGGCGTTGCAGCGAGGATTTCCCCATCTAATCGACCAGTTGCGTACGGGCCGTGGGGAATATTTTGACGAGAGCGGTATCACTAAATTTGACCGCCAAGAAGCCCGACGGGGTTGGGATGTGGCCAAAGGGGCGCTGGCCTCAGGCTTTTATTCGGTGGTGGTGTTGGACGAGCTTAATCCCGTGCTCGACTTGGGGCTGTTACCGATTGATGAAGTGGTCAGCACTCTGAGACGGAAGCCCAATCATCTGGAGGTAATTGCCACCGGACGAGGGGCTCCAGAGCCGCTGGTGGAGATTGCCGATTTGCACTCGGAAATGCGACCGGTGCGGGCTGCCTCTGACTCTCACGATGGATTTGCCTATCTCGGGAATGGGAATGGAAGCAGTAACGGGAACGGGAATGGGAATGGACAGAGTCGCCATCATGCCTTTAGCGGCATTGAAATTTATACTGGCGCGGGTAAAGGGAAATCGACCAGTGCGTTGGGGCGGGCGTTGCAGGCGATCGGGCGCGGCATTAGCAAAGATTTATCCCACCGCGTGTTGATCATGCAGTGGCTGAAAGGGGGGTCCGGCTATACCGAAGATGCGGCGATTCGGGCGTTGCGAGAGACCTATCCTGAGTTGGTGGATCACCAGCGCTGCGGTCGAGATGCGATCGTCTGGCGTGGGAAGCAGCAGGAGATTGATTATGTAGAAGCAGAGCGAGGCTGGGAGCTGGCCAAGGCTGCCATTACGTCAGGGCTCTATAAGACGATTATTTTGGATGAGCTGAATCCCACGGTCGATTTGGAGCTTTTGGAATCCGAGCCGATTGTGCAAGCGTTGCTGCGCAAGCCGAAAGATACCGAAGTGATTATCACGGGTCGCTGTCACGATACGCTGCCGTATTTTGATTTGGCGACGGTGCATTCCGAGATGGTGTGCCACAAGCATTACGCCGAACACGGTGCCGATTTAAAGCGCGGTGTGGATTATTAGGCTTTCTCTAGCTGCGCGTGAGACTCAGTCAACTACTGTGTTGGGGCATCTATTTCATGCTTGCACATTTGCTGTAGGACGCGAAGTTTATTGCGGGGGAGTTCGACTCGGGGGTTGAGGGCGATCTCCCGTTCGAAATGCCAGCGAGATTTGACGAGATCCTTGAGCTGAAAGTAAGCCACCCCTAAGCTATTGTGAGCCTCCGCATGATCGGTGCGCTCTTCCACCACAATCGTCAGCTCGTCGATTCCCGCTTGCCACTGCTGCAGATCCACCAGAATTACCCCTAGCTGGTAGCGCGCCACCATATTCTTCGGATTGGATGCCAACCCCTGGCGATAGTGCTGCACAGCCTCTTCTAACTTTCCAGATTGGTACGCTTGCATGGCCATCGCAAATGCTTGCTGTGCTTCCGTTAGTGGTGTCTCCGAGACGGATACCTCTGCCAACGCCTCGTCAGGCAACACGTAGGAGCTTTTCAGAAACTCGTTGTCTTCAATCACCAACTCGGGAAAGCGAATCCCCGGCAGCACCTGTACCGCAAAAATTTCTTGCACGGCATCTTCAAATCCCAGATAGGCCAGGATTTCCCCGCGATCGATGTTGACTACCCACACTCCACACATACGCTCTTCCACTCGCTCGGTTAGCGGAATGCCGCTAAAGACCGCCGACTCTCGCACTTGAGAGAGCCCCACAAATGCCAGCGGGCCGTAGAAGTCTAACCCGCGAGTAAAGCCCGGCAACTTGACAACGGGCTCGACGTTTCCACTGTCTAGATCGACTGTTGCTAAACTGCCTTCCCCCGATTCCAGTACCCACAGGCGATCGCGATACCAGCGGGGGGAATGGGGCATCGACAGCCCTTGGGTGACAAACTCGTTGGTGGTTATATCCATCAACATGCCGCCGCGAGCCTTGTTCTCTCGCCAGCCCCCTGCTGTATCGGTGGTGCCTAATGCCGTGACGTACTTGGGTTCACCATCCACCAATTCGAGACCGTTCAGGTGGCAGCGATCTTCTGGGGCGTAGGCTGTGACAAATGGCGGTCGCCACCGAGGCACAAAACTGTGATCGAGATCGTGGGTACACAAACAGGAAAACCGCGTATTCACAAACCACAGCCCCTCGTTGCCCCAGGACATCTCATGGATGTCAATATCTCCGGTGACGTGCATGTTGCGGGGGATGAAACAGGCGTCGTGCTTGCCACGAGGCGGTAACTTGGGGGCGGCATCGGGGACGTTACGAAACTCCCAAATGCGGGCAGAGGCCCCGATCGCCATTCGTCCTTGGGTGTCGATCGCTAACCCCATCGGTTTTTGGAACAGCCGAAAGTGCGTATTGAGGGAGTCTCCATCCGCCCGCAACAGCACTACTTTTCCAGCTTGATAGGTAGATATCGCGAGCGAAAGACCGAGCTCTTGTAGCAACAGCGGAAAGTTAGAGGTGTGGACGCTGCGTAACGGTTCTAGGCTGGCTGAAGACTCTGGACTTGATGACTCAGATGAAACCACGATGTTCTCCTATGTGTGAGTACTCGAACCCAAACACGCTTGTGCGCTCCTGAAGGAACAGGGAGAGGTTGGTACATTCTCTTGGACCGGCTGCAGCCCGGTTGCCATTCGATGAGAGTTTTGTAACAAGTCTGGCCGATCGATAGGGGATAGTGGCTACTTCATGCAGATTAATCGTCCATTTTGGCTATGGCTAGATCGTACGGTAAAGCGACTCAATACAGAAAGGCTCTAGAAGGCTCTGCCTGGGGTAGGACACCCCCTGCCAGACCCAAGATGGCAACTACGATAGAGGCATGCTGACCAGATGCGTGTTGTGGAGAGTCACTGGTGCCCAAGCCCGTTCGAAAAGCGATTGTTCCGACTGCTGGACTGGGAACCCGTCTGCATCCCGTGACCCGAACGGTTCCAAAAGAGCTATTGCCGATTGGTTCCGTGCCCATGCTGCATCGGGCGATCGCTGAATTAGTCCGGGGAGATGTGCGCGAGATTGCGATTATCGTTACTTCCAGAAAAACGGCAATTCAGGACTACGTTTCTACGCTAGATCTAGACTGCACCATTCACTTTGTCGAGCAACCGGAACCTAAGGGAGTGGCCGATGCCATTTTGAGGGCGGGGGAGTTTTTGGCTGACGAGCCGTTCGTATTTTTCATGCCTGACGAGGTGTGTTTTTGTCCCACTTCTCCCATTGCGGCACTCAAACAGGCGTACGCAACTTACGACCAAGCGGTCCTGGGATTGACGTGGGTTCCGTCGCAATGGTTAGAGTTTTTTCAGGGTACGGGGCGAATTGTGACTGCCCCTCTGAATGGTGACTGTTACCGCATCCTGCAATTAAAAGATAAAAGTCGCGATCGCCTTTCAACTGCATCTGATGCTCAACAGAAATCACAGGGGCAGCAGAAAGGGGTGGGAATTGGCATTTTGGATAGTGAATTTTTGGTGTTGGCTCGGCAACATCAGCAAGTGTTTGATGGCCAAGGGGAATTTGACGATGTCCCGATTTGGCAGGAACTGGTGAGGCACAAGCGGTTGTTGGGGGTGATGGCTGATGGGGCGATCGTGGATGCTGGTAACCCGTTGGGATTTGCTCTGGCTAATCGCCATTGGCTGGAAACAGGCCGAAAGTTTACCGATTGCCATCTGTAGCTATAACCCACTGCTCAACTGCTGGGTAGCTAATAGGTCCAACCAAACAACCTTCGGAGGAGATGTTGCCGGTCGGTATCAGTGCAGAACTGCATCGACTTCGATCTCAATGGTCATGTCGTCATTCACCAGTCCCTGAATTTCCACCATGGTTGACGCCGGCGGACAATCTCCAAACATTTCTTGGTGCCCGCGGGCATATTCCTCCCACCGCTGCATATCCGTAACGAACATCCGTGTCCGCAAAACATTATGCCGATCGGCCCCAAAGTGCTGCAGAGCCTGCTCGATAATGTCCAAACAGCGCTTAGTCTGAGCGTAGGCATCGTGAGGCGCAAAAGTTCCACCTCCATCTGCTGCAGGGGCCGTGCCAGAAACGAAAATCAACTCTCCGGCTTTCACCGCTCGGCAGTAACCCACTTGCGCTTCCCAAACCGTGCCGTTGGAATATCGCTCGATCTCCATTCCATTTCCCCAATCATCAAGTCGACAACTGACTAACACTGGCTGTCTTTTGCAACCATGCATGCGTCCTTCAGCTATAGCCCCTCAACCTCAGAGAGGGGTTGCTCGCGGTTGGAAGAGTTACTGAAGAAATGCGATCCCCTTCAAGCCCGCTTTTACCGTTTGAGTAGAGACCCGTGGCTACATCGGGCACGATCCAGCCAATTGTCTTCCGCACCATTCGTTCTCTATTGCTATGATGCCTATTCTGTTTTTGGGTCCAGTCGCGATCGGCATTCTGCTGATGAAGTTCGTTAGCCCTCAAATTGGCTTGCTCACTTGCTCTGCTCTGCTCGTGGCTTCATCGATCTACGCTCTCGCCAGCTTCAAAGGGGAAATGCCTGGCTAATGCTTACTGTCCCCAAGTAGATTGCTCCTGAGACTTGGGTGAGAAAGCTTTCGCGAGATCCTCACCCCGTCTGCTTGCCTCGGTCAGTTGGCTCTCAGAGCTGCCTCGTTAACTAGGAACTGTCAGGAACTCACGTTCTCCGTCGGTTTTCTCAATTAATAGAGGTTACTCACATGAGACTCCCAAAAATTGCTCTACTTTCCGCGATCGCCCTGTCGATGTTCGGTACTCTCGCCATCACCGCCCCGCGAGTAGAAGCTACCCCACGTATATTGCTAGTCCTCGCCAAGCTAGATGCACGCGGATCCAGTTCGGAAAGTGGAATTCCGCGTCCAGAATTACGAGAAGTTCAACAACTCGACACCTGCCCAAGCCGTGCAACCTTTTGCAGCACCAACTAGGCATATATGTATAGCATCTGTAATCTGCTATGGAGAGTTCTCTCGTCCTCAGGTGAAGGGTTTGAGATGAGGGCAAGCGAATTTCGGGGGCGATTGTTCCCCGTTTCGCAACGCTCAGCCCAAGTTCATTCTTCGATAGCTCGTCCGTCTATGTTTCGCTATGTAACAAAAAGTCGAAGGATGTCGGCATATATATCTAAGACGACGCTAGCCACCTGCCTCACGTCAGTACAAATGCCGATCCTTGCGTGGCTTCCTAGGCAGGCTACGTAGGGCACATTACGGGTGAGTTTTAAGGTGGCTTCATGAATTCCGTCGAACGCACCGCTAGCACCTCCTCCAAGTCTTCATCAGCGATGTGGCTAGAAATCCTCGGGATTGTATTGGGCGTGACGACTGTATTTGGTTTGGCTGTGTTGCGGGCCGAGCTGCGCGATCGTCCAGCAGATCAACAGGTGCCCCGAGCCGCCAGTACCGAGATCGGCACTCATGCTGAGGTTCGCCAGCTGAGCTAACGCCCGCTTGATGAAGGAGCTAGAGCGGAATATTCGCCTTGTACCGCAACGACCTATCGGGATGGTTCGCCTTGCTCCTTCCTTCCGCTATTTATGGCAATTGGCAATCCGCTATGGAGATTTCCCTAACTACTTTCCCTTGAAAAGCAAGTATTTTCTCGGTCTCCCCCCTCCAGACCTTGCAGCGGATTGCTATAACGCATCCTCTGCGGGAGGAGATGTCCTACGCAATCCTCCCAATAGAAGCAACCACACTACCACCACTAGCCAATGCACTACGGTGGGTGGCCACAGCGACTGACTGTACCAATACAGCAGCGTACACAGAGCCCCCAGAAGTCCCGCGCAGGCCAGGAAGATCGGGTCAACAAATGTCGATCGCGCTGCCTTGAGGTAAGTCATCCCGTTGAGGGGATGCACTGCGATAAATATCACCAAGCTGATGGCCGCCCACATTAGCCATCGAGGGCCAGCTTCGGCAGGACGTGGTAGCGCGATAACTCGAAAGATGGATTCTTCTAGCAGAGAGGGCACAAAGAAGGCGATCGCCCCAGCTTGTAGGGCGAGGCGCTTGTCTGTCACGGGTTCCCATGTCAGCAGCCCGGTTCGAAATCCAACTGGAATCACGATGACCGCGTAGGCCACCAGCCACGCCAGCGATTGCCACCACAGAGTGTGAGACGGGAATGTGGTTGCTGCAGTCAACCAGCGTAGAGCTACATCCATACAATTAAGCTACTTTTGACCCAGTCGAACTGTTCAAACGCTGCCCCTCCAATCCCCCACGAACGCGTGCTAGCATGTCAAAGCTCTTTATCCGACCATCGTTGGGGAACTGCTGTGGCTGCGCGTACCAACTTAGATTTCTTAGCTGAGACCGATCCTGCTGTTAGCGCTATTTTGTCAGACGAACTGGTGCGCCAGCGAGATCGCCTCGAGATGATTGCTAGTGAGAACTTTACCTCGCCAGCTGTCATGGCAGCGCAAGGATCGGTACTGACCAACAAATATGCTGAGGGGCTACCAGGCAAGCGCTACTACGGTGGTTGCGAACATGTCGATCACGTCGAACAACTGGCGATCGATCGCATCAAAGAACTGTTTGGCGCTGAGGCCGCTAATGTCCAGCCCCACTCCGGCGCACAGGCCAACTTTGCCGTATTCCTTGCCCTGCTCCAGCCTGGCGACACCATCATGGGTATGGAGCTGTCCCACGGTGGCCACCTCACCCACGGTTCTCCTGTTAACGTCTCCGGTAAGTGGTTCAACGTCGTCCACTACGGAGTTAACCCCGAAACCGAACAGCTAGACTTCGACAAAATCCGCGAGCTAGCCCTCGAACACAAGCCCAAATTGATAATCTGCGGCTATTCAGCCTATCCCCGCACCATTGACTTCGCTGCCTTCCGCAACGTTGCCGATGAAGTGGGAGCTTACTTGATGGCAGACATTGCTCACATTGCCGGCTTGGTTGCCAGCGGCCATCATCCCAACCCTGTTCCGATCTGTGACGTTGTCACCACCACCACCCACAAAACGCTGCGAGGCCCACGAGGCGGCCTCATCCTGACTCGGGATGCCGATCTGGGTAAGAAGTTCAACAAGGCAGTATTCCCCGGCACTCAAGGGGGGCCCTTAGAGCATGTGATTGCTGCTAAAGCCGTGGCCTTTGGGGAAGCTCTCAAGCCCGAGTTCAAGACCTACTCCGGCAAGGTGATTGCCAATGCCAAGGCTTTGGGCGATCGCCTGCAGGCGCGCGGCGTCAAACTGGTGTCAGGTGGAACCGACAATCACCTCGTCCTGTTAGATCTGCGCTCAGTGAGTGATTATTTAGCTCAAAAAGGGGGGGTAGAGAACACCGTTATGACCGGCAAGCGTGCTGATGCCCTCATGGAAGAGATCGGAATTACGGCCAATAAAAATACCGTTCCTTTCGATCCAGAATCTCCCTTTGTGACCAGCGGTCTGCGGTTGGGCTCTCCGGCACTGACCACTCGCGGGCTAGGGGTTAGCGAATTTACTCGAATTGCTGACATCATTGCGGATTGTTTGCAGAATCCCGAAGACGAAAGTGTGCTAGCCTACTGCCGTCAGCAGGTTTCCGAGCTGTGTGCAGCCTTTCCCCTGTACCCCCACCTTGCTGAGACTCCAGCCGCTGCCCTCGTTTAACAATGGATCATCTGGTCGCCTTTCTGGCCGCCGCTTGCGTCGTTTTATGGACCACTCCAACTGTGAAGGCTGTCGGTCTTCGCAGCGGCAAGTTTGACCAACCTTCCGACCGTAAAATGCACACCCGCCCAATGGTTCGCCTCGGGGGGGTGTCAATTTTTTTGGGCACGATCGTCGCTCTGTTATTGGTTTGGCGCGCGGGTGCTTTTGGGGTGCTGCCCACCGAGAAAGAATACGAGCTTTGGGGGGTGACGGTCGGTGGTCTGCTGTTTTTCTTTATTGGCTTAGCGGACGATCTGTTCCAGCTTCCGGCCAGTTTGCGCTTAGTCTTACAAGCGATGGTGGCAACCGCAGCCTGGAAAGTGGGGGTCAGTATTGAGTTTTTGCAACTGCCCCATTTTGATGTGGTCATGCTGCCGACTCCCGTCAGTTTGATATTGACGCTGACGTGGCTGGTAGGGTTAGCCAATGCCATTAATTGGATGGACGGTTTGGATGGGTTGGCGGCTGGAGTGTCAGGTATTGCCGCTGTCAGCTTGCTGATTGTCACTCTCCTCGTCGACCAGCCAGGAGCCGCGATGATTGCAGCAGCTTTGGCTGGCGGCTCGCTTGGTTTTTTGCGCTATAACTTTCGGCCCGCACAGATTTTTATGGGGGATGGTGGGGCTTATTTTTTGGGGTTTTCGCTGGCTGGCATTGGCATTATCGGAGTGGCGAAGGGCTTTACTACGCTGGCGATTTTGCTGCCGTTCTGCATCCTAGCGGTGCCCATTTTAGACATGTCATCGGTGATTTTTAGCCGCGTTTGTCAGGGGAGATCGCCGTTTTTAGCCGACAATCGTCACCTTCACCATCGCCTATTGCGCGCAGGGGTTCCCCATCGACTGACGGTGTTGTTCATTTACTCCCTGACATTGTGGATGGGGAGTTTGGCCCTTGTATTTACTGGTCTACCGGCAGGGGGAACATTTTTGGCCGGGGCTTCCGTCATTGTTGCTGTGGCGACGTGGGAAGTGTGGAAACGGGCCAAACGGATTTCTGCTATTCGTCGCCGGATCTTGAAAGGAGGGGCAAATAAAATCCAGCCTTCTGCTTCCCAGATGCCGGCAAACGGCAGTTCTTCGAATGGTGAGGCTGTTAATGTCCCCCCCCCTAATGGCATGTCTGCCAATGGGGAGCCTACTAACAGAAACGGTGAACGGGGCACCAGTTCCCATCACCCCGATCTCAAATCTTCTTCCAAACTCAGTGCTGATTCCAATCCGAAACCTCGCCCCGACGTAAAGCCAATATCGCCGATGTTCCATCCAGGAGATTCAGCCGAGTAGTAGTCTCTCGGAGATAAGAATCGAGAGGTCTGGAGCTGAATCGATCCTGATGAGCCAAGCAGGATAGCTGAGGTAATTCGGAGTGGGACTGTATGCATGTTGAGATCCGGTCGAGCGCAATTCCGATCGCAAACTGCTACAAATATGCCGTTCTGCTGCACAATGGCTGCATTCTGCATCCGTGGCTTTCGCTTTCGTGAACAACAGATTGTCTCAGACCGGCCAGCGATACGTCAGTGTTCCACCAGCAACTTTGCGGTGGTTTGTCACTGTTGTGCTGATCGTTGGCATTGTGCTGAGGTTGGTGAATTTAGATTTGAAGGTATATGCCCACGATGAGGTGTACACATCCTTACGTGTGAGTGGCTACGTGGGTGAAGAAGTCAACGAAGCCATTCGCGATCGCTATCTCACCATCGAAGAATTACTGCAATACCAAGCTCCAGGCGATCGCACTTGGGGAGACACCCTACACTCTCTGGCCACCCACCCCGAACACCCGCCTCTGTTTTACCTCCTGGAGCGAGGATGGATTTCGATCTTTGGCAGTTCTGTCACGTCTTTTCGCGCCCTTCCAGCTGTTATTAGTTTGTTCATTTTTCCGGCGATCTACTGGCTGTGTCTGGAGCTGTTCGAATCACCGACGACAGGCTGGTTTGTGATCGGGTTGCTGGCGGTATCGCCATTTCACGTCTTGTTCGCGCAAGAAGCGCGGCAATATAG
>JBFRWD010000033.1:0-63387 GCA_051439425.1 Synechococcus sp. | reverse complement strand
GTTGGGCTCACCACCGACATTTTTCACTACGCGCACAGCCTGAGGTTTGCGCGAGTTCCTAGCCCATCTGAGTTTCGCTGAGGGTAGCTGTTATGGCGCTTGATTACTATGCACCGGGGGTGTACGTCGAGGAGGTCGATCGCGGTAGTCGTCCGATTGAAGGGGTCAGCTTAAGTGTGGCCGGCTTCGTCGGGTTTACCGAAGACGTCCGCGGCGACGCCGAATTGTTCAAACCCATGATGATTACAAACTGGAGTCAGTACCTGGAGTACTTCTCTAAGCCGGGATCGGATGGGTTTACCGATTACGATGCCTATTTACCGTTTGCGGTTCAGGGATGGTTTGACAACGGCGGTGGTCGCTGTTGGGTGGTTAGCATCGGTACGCGCTTGCCTGGTTCCCCTGCACCATCGGCCGAAGAAACGGGTACCGGTTTGCTGACTTCCAGTGGCAAACCCAGTTTGCGCATTAATTTACCGGCGGCAGAAGAGTCCGAAACTCTAGCCCTACCAGCCTCTCTCGATCGCATCACGATCACTATTTCCGAGAGCACGCCGAAGCCGTTGCCCGAGGATGCCGATGACGATGCCGAAGCTCCGCTCGATAGCGGCGAATACTTTAAGCTCACCATTCGACGCGGTAACGAGCCTCTCGCCGAATACGAACACCTGACCATGAATCCCGAAGTGGAAACGGCTGTCGCAGACTATGCCGTGACCGCATTGGCTGACAACGAATATGTCGACATTGCCGATATCTCTTTGACGGGTCAAGCTCTTTCCCGCCGACCCGCCAATGGATTGTATGAGGTTGCCCCTCCGCCCTATATCTCTCCCTTAGAGCGCATGGCCCGTGACTTGCAGGGGGTCAGGAACGATCGCAAGGGTCTGCTGGGCTTATTCGAAGTCGATGAAGTCGCCATGGTGGCCTGCCCGGATTTGATGCGGGTGTACCAAGACGGCTTGATCGATCTCGATCAGGTGCATGGCATTGCTGAAATGATGCTGAGCTCTTGCGAGAATTCCTTCCCCGGCCCGCCCTATCGGATGACAGTGCTCGATCCCCCTCCGGTCAAACTGGGCAAACACGACAATGCCGCCGTTTCCCCTGAAGAACAAAAACCCCAACATGTTGCCGAGTGGCTGAGTTCTTTTAATCGACGATCGATGTTTGGTTCGCTGTACTATCCCTGGATTAAGGTGGCGAACCCACGTACGGGCGGAAAGCCGATTTTTGTGCCCCCGTCCGGTCACATGATGGGCATTTGGTGCCGCACCGACCAGAGTCGTGGTGTGTTCAAAGCTCCGGCCAACGAAACCCCGCGTGGCGTTCTGGGCTTGGCCTACGAAACCAACATGCGCGAGCAAGAATTGCTCAACCCCTTGGGCATCAACTGCATCCGAAATTTCAGCAACTACAACCGAGGCTACAAGGTGTGGGGGGCACGCACTCTAGTGGAACCGGACAATATTCAGTGGCGCTACATTAGCGTTCGCCGCCTGCTGAGCTATATCGAAAAATCGATCGAGATTGGCACCCAGTGGGTGGTATTCGAACCGAACGATCAGGATTTGTGGGCCAGGATCACTCGTACCGTTAGCAATTTCTTAGAGCGGTTGTGGCGAGAAGGTGCCTTGTTTGGTGGTTCTCCTTCTGAAGCGTTCTATGTGAAGTGCGATGGAGAGTTAAACACCCACGACACGATCATGATGGGTCGCTTGTATGTCGAGGTGGGTGTCTGTCCCGTTCGACCGGCTGAATTTGTGATCTTCCGCATCAGCCAGTGGGCACCTAACCAGTAATGCTGACTGATATGCGATAGGCAGTAAATGTTGGGAGGTCTTCTGCAGATAGACCTCCTTTTCCTGCTTAGCAGTTTTGTCTGGGTTAGCTAGATCTATTCTTTGTTGAACTTAGTTCGTTGCTTTTGGTAAGGAGAAACCACGATGGGAGAACTGAATAAACCGATTGCCCCTAGTAGTTTTTATCTTGAAATTGCGGGTGTTGCAGAAGCAGAAAAGTCTGTATTTAAGAGTGTCACCATTCCCGACTACCAACCGAAAGTGCAGGGGGGACAGCAGGCGGTTGGTACCACGAAAGGCGGGAAAACCATTTGGCAGGTGAACTCCGCCGGATTTGAGGGACTGTTTACGTTTGACTGTGTCTGCGTGGCCAGCGGAGACGGCGACAGTACCAGTTTGAAGATGTACGAGTGGTTTAAGTCCTGTTTGCCGTCTTCGAATGGAGGGGATGGCAAGTGGCAGGATGGCAAGAAAGAAGGCAGCATTACCGCCTACGACACGGACGGCAATGAAGTGGCGAAATGGCAGTTTGCCGAAGCATGGCCGTCGAAATATAAGTGCGGCGATTTGGATGTGACCTCCGATAGTTATATCGAAGAAACTTTCACGATTACCTGCGAGAAATTCAATCGCTCAATGTAGATTCTCGTATTCAAGTTCGATATAGTTCGCGGTCGATCTGAAGATCGCTGAGTTAGCCTCATTTCCCTACACCATAAGCCGAACTCAAAAGGAGCGATCGGATGGTTCAGTATCTATCAAATTCCAAGTTTTACTTCGAGATTGACGGTGTCACGAGCTTGACGCTCAAAACTGTCAACGGCCCCGAAATCGAGATGGAAGTGGCCGGTGGTGATGCGGCTATTGGCTGTACTAAAGATGCCAAGACTCAAACCCAATCTACGGTTGGGGGGGTGAAGTACAACAGCACCATGACTCTGACCTACGTGGCCGGTAACGAAGGGGAGCAGAAGAAGCTGTCGGATTGGTACAACGATTGTCACCCCGATGCTTTCTCGGGTGGTGCGTCAAAGGCGATGGACAGCCGCAAAACGGGCTCGTTGGTGATTTATAACCCCAATGGTGCTGAAGCCATGCGGTTTAATTTCATGGACCTATTTCCAGGAAACAAAAAGCAGATTGGCTCGCTCGATATTGGCAGTGGCGGACAGCTTGGAGAAGACAGCATTGAGCTGTATTTCACCCAGGTGGTGCGCAAGGTTTAGGGCTTGTTTGAGTTGTTTGTTTTGCAAACCGCTCTGCAAATCTTGACGTTAGGATTCGAGACCTTAAAGCGGTTTGCATGGGGGGTTACTTTATCTGTTCCAGTCTTTCGTACAGGACCTAATCGCCCGTGCCACCCTATCCCGAAATTCTGACTACATCTCGGTTTTATATCGAGCTGAAGCTAGATGGCAGTACTGATTCAATTGACGCTGTGTTTAAGGAATGCAGCGGGTTTCAGAGATCGCAGGATGCGATCGAAATGTGCGAGGTCACTCCGCAGTTGTGGGGGAAGCGGGGGAAAACTCCGGGGCGATTTGTGCGCACCAAGTTGCCGGGGAATGCCAGCGTGAGTAACCTCACGTTGAAGCGCGGGCTGACGGTGTCTGAGACGCTGTGGAATTGGATGCAGGCGGTTGAAGACGGAGATTGGGCCGAGCAGCGACGGGATGGGGCGGTGGTTGTGTACGACCAGTCCTCTACGGAGAAGTTTCGGTTTGAGTTTGAACGGGCTTGGCCGGTAAGTTATTCGATTTCGGATTTGGATGTGACCAGTGGCGATCACAATATCGAACAGTTGGAGATTGCCGTCGAAAACCTTAAGCGTGTAGAGGCTAGACGACAATGATCAATCTCAGCAATCAACTGGATCTGGAACCCGTTGCTAAGCCGGTTGGTGATGCACCAATTTCGGCTGACCTCTCGTCGATGCCGGTTCGGGGGGAGATGCAGGCTCCGTTCCCAACGACATTTGAGTTTAAGCTTCCGAAGGGGTATTTGGATGGAGAGGGCAATCTGCATCGGACGGGGTTGATGCGGTTGGCACGGGCGATCGATGAAGTTGTGCCGATGCGCGATCCTCGGGTGCAGTCTAACCCTGCTTATGCCACCATCATTATCTTGTCGAGGGTTATTACGCAGTTAGGAGCTCTAGACACTATTTCGCCCATGATTATTGAGGGCATGTTTGCTTGCGACTTGGAATACTTGCAAACGTTTTATCGCCAAATTAACGAATTGGAAGAGTATCCTGCATCGAACTGATGTTAAAGCCTGAGCTCTTTATCCCATTTAGGTTTTGGGCATTGTTACATGGCCTTTTCGGGGCTTCACTCAACTAGTTTTGCTTTTCACTTCTCACGTGGACAAACATACAGACTAAATCCACGCGGAGAATTTCCTACTATTCTTGGATTAGGCGGATTTATCGTCCTATTAAACACCCGTAGAAGGGATTTAGGCGGAATAATTCCTCATAATATTCCAGCCAGGGATCTTAGGTGGACAATTTCCTACTAATCAATAGTTAGTCCTACAATTCAGTCTTCCAGATGCACGACGCGGTCACAAAGTATCGAGAGCTCTTCCCGACATACGAGATCTTCGCAAGTCGAATAGAATCTCTTCTTGTCGAAATGTTGCGAGCCATTAACGTCAAGGTCCACTTCACAGAATCACGGGCAAAATCCGTGAGTAGTTTCGCCGAGAAACTCAGTCGCCCGGGCAAGAGCTTTGACCAGCCGCTAGACGACATGCCTGACCTCGCTGGCATCCGTCTCGTTCTGTATTACCTTGACGATATCCCCCGCGTTGGCGAGTTAATCAAGCAAGAGTTTGACACGGTCGAAGAGGTGACTGAACACCAAGCAGACCATTATTCACCGGATCAATTTGGCTACCTTTCTATGCACTACATTGTCAAATTGAACGCAGCGCGAAATGAACTCACAGAATGGAAGACGTTCGTAGACTGCCGTGCCGAGATTCAAGTGCGAACGGTCCTTCAACATTCATGGGCTGCCGTCTCACATGCGCTGCAGTACAAAAGAGAAGGTGACGTACCTTTTCGCTTGCGGCGACAACTATTTCGCCTCGCAGGTTTGTTCGAGCTTGCTGATGAAGAATTTATCGTTATTCGAGATAGGAAGGAGAAGATTACCACAGCTACTCAGGCTACATCAGAAGATGAACTGAAAGAGGCGGCTCTCGACGCGCCTGTGATTCGAAAACTGATCTCAACGTCATCACAATTCTCGGACGCAGTCGCTCTAATGAGGTCAATTGGTTACGTGTTTGTCGCTCAAGATGAGGACTCCGAAGAAATCGGCGATTTTGTTGGTAAGGTCGTTGAGGAATGCGAACGCCTCGAAATTCCAACTGTGCGTGACTTGGAAACGGCGTTGAATTTCAATTGGGACCGGTATCTCCGCGCGATTTACAGGACCGAATGGAATGTAAACGACTCGTTCGCGCTGTACCTGCTCCTGATCGGCGCATTCCCTAAGGCGTTTACGATTGAGCATCTTGTCAAGAGCGGATGGCACGAAGGTAGTGCGAAGCAACTAGTCGGTGACATCAACTCTGCTGAGGACTAACAATTGCGTGAACCGAAGCAGCGAATCCGGCGGAATCTGAGTTCAACGCGTAATGTCGCCGCCAGGTTACGCTGGTCGTTAGCCCTCGGCTCCTGTACTCGCATCTATTATTGGTTTATCAGTCTTTGGTAAAGTTGTTTTGTAAGAGTTATATCAAGTGGATATTCTTCAAATACTAGGAGTATTTCTTGCTAGCGCTTTTGGAGCTGGAACCTTTTTCAAGTTTTCTTCGGAAAAGATTATCGAAACAGGGCTTCAAAAAATTTTGCACAAAGAAACACTACTAACTGAGACAGATCTTGAGTTTAGACAGCGTCAACTTGAGGAATTTTATGGGCCGATTTATGCATCTTTAAAGTTAAGTTCTGAAATTTATCCGATCTGGATTGATGGAAAAGTCAAAGAAGTCAATCAAGAGATTATAAATTTGTTCAAACATCAGAATGATAGTATTACGGTGATTTTAAAGACTAAGACACATCTAATGGATGGAGAAAAATTTCCACCTGAGTTCATAGAATTTATGACGTCTGCCACAATATGGGGAATGTATTGTACACGCGAAAATGATCCATATATTCCTGACCATGTTGCAAGTCTTGAACAAGTGAGATGGCCTAAGGAATTTGAAGAACATATTTATGATAAAACTGAAGAATTAAAAAGAAACTTGGATGAATTGTTGATCAAGCATAGAGCTAAATAATCTGAAAAATCTTAAAAAAGGTGACTAATTCGAGGCTGATCAGAATTTTGTGCCAGGTTGCAAGCAATATTTCTGAGTCAGCATGTCTAACAACGCAATGCACACGGATGCTCGGTGAATAATTCTACTGCTTCGTTTCTAGTTTTTGCTCGCACCGGTGATTGCCATCGTTAATCAGGCAAGTGGGCGGCCTGGGTCGAGCACCTGGCTCCAACTAGCTTCGTGCATATCCTCAGAGCATGAGCAGTCAATGCCGCAGCTATTCACCGATGGAGATCCGTCAAACGAGGAGAATTCCTCCCAGTTCTGGAGAACCGATTGGATCGCGCAGTCGCCCACTGGTGAAGATGTCTAGTAAATCCAGCAATCGGAGTCTGATGAATTTGATTGGAAGCTGATACCTAGCCTAGCGTTAGTTCTCCGTTCTGAAGATCTCGTATCTCATCGACTCTAGACCGAAATACAGCTAGAACAAGAGCCTCTGCTTCATGCCTTCTCGCGACTGAGAGCGATCTAAGCAACGAGTGTGGAAGACTAACGAGCAACTTATCTACAGTTTTTAAGAGCTTCGCTGTGGCCTCTCGAACGTATCTGCAAAAAAACATCGCTGCACGGACTACTGCAACCGGGACGCTCGACTCCTTAGCACCAAGGCCATTTGCCACTCAGCAAGTGCCAGTTGTTTCATCACCAACGCCCACATCCAAAGCTATCCAGGCAAAACGAAAGCAAGCAAAACACATCGGACACAGCCTTGCCAATTTAGTGGTGGGGCCGAGCAGCGCTAGCTCGCGGCAGCCGGTGCAAATGAAGGTAAAGATTCCCTCACTGGGAGACTTAGCAGAGTCCCAAGCATCCGAGCAGCGCACGTCAAATCAGGCCGATCCCCCCATTCAACGGTTGATGACAGCGGAGGCATTCCAAGAGGCAACACCCGGCACGGTATTCCATCCGCGCAAACGCATCAAAAAAATTGACGGCCCCCTCAAAAAAATCGAGCAATCGGGCATGGATAGCATCCTGCTCAATGAATTGCTAGAGGCGATCGATGGGTGGCTCAAGGTGGCCAGCGAAGACAGCAGTCGGAAACCAGTAGTCGAAAAACTGCGCCAAGAAGTCACAACTGAAATCGAGAAAATCGGTCAATCACTGGTCAGCGACTTTGACCCCGAAAACCCACCCACGCGCGGCAGGAGTAATGCATTTTCAGCAGAAGTAACCGGAGCCGGAAAAACCTACGGTTCCGACTTCAGCGACTTTGACAGCAAACAATTCCGCGTTTCAGGTCAGGCACCCAATCGTCACATCGAAGAAGTAAAGCGCCGAGAAATGGAAGATGGCAGTGTGATGTACTACGCCACCGGCCTGGTCACTAACTTCAAGGGCAGTGCCCCAATGGTGGCCCCCTACCCCGAACCCATCCCCTTAGGCAATTGGTATCCCAAAGTCACCCACATTAACGGCATGGCCGTTGCCCCCAAATCCG
Organism: Synechococcus sp.; assembly: GCA_051439425.1. Taxonomy (GTDB): domain Bacteria; phylum Cyanobacteriota; class Cyanobacteriia; order Thermostichales; family PCC-7336; genus PCC-7336. The sequence goes on along the minus strand of JBFRWD010000033.1, from coordinate 55,794 downwards.
GCATCCTCAGTGCTGCGGCATTACAAGAAAGCGTCAACTCAGCCCTAGGTGGAAAAGACGATGTTGCCTTCGGCCAAGATGCAGTCGATTTGCTATACACCTACAGCGCCCAACGAGGCAACGTAGTGTTTGACTTGGTGGATTGCATCAAAGGCAAGTTAGAAATCGAAGACGAAGCCACCGGCAAACAAGAAGAAATCATGCTGGATGCCGTGCATCGCAAGCAGCGAGTTTCTGTCTCGGCCCACAGTCGCGGCACCATCAAAACCGACAACGCCGTCCGCAATGTCCACGACGAACTCACGAAAGAGTTGATGCCGGAAATCCGCAGCCTCAGGCTAGAGGAATCGATCGCCTATTGGGAAATCAACGATCCCGGTTTGGGCCTCGATCCAGAAACCCTCGCCGAATTGAGCATCAGTGGCTTTGCTGCCCAAGAAGCAAAACGACAAATGAATGAATTCATTCAACTGATCTATGCCGGAAATGCCGTTCAGCATCCGTCCGCATTTGTTGACATCCAAATGTACGTCGGTGGCTTAGATCTCGTCAGCATGTTTGTGGGAACCTATAGCGATTTGGGACGCAAGATTGACGCGGCGATCGGAACGGGTGGCTCCAAAAACTCCAAACTGGATAGCGTCGGTAGTACCAAGGGTCATGGCTTCGTTGGTAATTACGTTCCCAGCGTAGGTAAGGAAATTGCTGACGATCTGCAGAAGCGGTAATGCTCTGTCAGGTATTGGACAAGCGCTGTACTGCGAACAGGTCTATATATTGCGACTACTGAATAGCCGTTCAATTCGACGTTTGGATAGGCCAATTTGCAGACGGAAAGAGGAACACTGGATCTGAACTCTCTGCATTTCAGTGAGGAGCGTAGCCGTGCCTGCTCGACAGCCTGCAAACAAGAACAATGCCACCACTCAGGCAACACCTACATCTACGCCCCAAGTGTTGGAAACGCGGCCATTTGCCCCTCAGCCAGACCTCACGCCAGAAGCAATATCTGCTGAAGCAAGTAGCACCCAGACTCACAGCGATCGCAGCGCAAGGGTTGGGCATCATCTCGCACAACTTGCCATCAATACCGCCGTCTCAACTCAGTCTCAACCCATCCAAGCCAAAATCTCTATTTCACCCGATACCGAGCAGCAGCTCCTTGAAAATCAATTAGCCACACCGTCTCCAACGACGTCTGAGGAGATCTCCCAGCGGGTAGATATGCCTGAAGACGAAGAACTACAGATGAAATCCAAGAGTTTTGGGGATATCGCTCAGCGAATGGATATGCCCGAAGACGAAGAGCTACAGATGAAATCGGAACTGGAAGATACTCAACAGAAGCCAAACAATACTGGATTGTCAGACCAATTAAAGCAAGGGGTCGAGCAGCTTTCCGGCATGTCCTTAGACGATGTCAATGTCCATTTCAATTCTTCAAAGCCCAGTGAACTTAATGCACATGCCTATGCCCAAGGCACAGATATTCACGTTGCTCCAGGACAAGAGCAGCACCTTCCCCACGAAGCTTGGCACGTAGCTCAGCAAAAGCAAGGGAGAGTAAAACCCACTCAGCAACTAGCGGGGGCTCCCATCAATGACGATCCTGCCCTAGAGAAAGAAGCGGATGAGATGGGTGCAAAAGCCCTTCAAGGCAAAGGAATAGATATTAACGACGCCCCTGCCTTAGAGCAAGAAGCCGATGAGATGGCTGCGCAAGCCGTTCAACGCAAGGCTTACCAAAAATCACAGAACAGCTCTGCGATCGCGCAGCGTCATGCGGGAGTTATTCAGAGAATATCTAACTATCCAAATTTGGAAGGGCCGGTCGACGCGAGCAATATTACGGAAACACAATACGGCACTGGAGCCGGTCAGGTTACCTTCCCTGGCATCAACTCCTGTATCGGAATTGTGGGTCGCTCCGGTAGCTCGCTGACTGGGGTTCACCTGGTCATGATCGATCCCGCGGGCACCACGATGCTGGAAGGGGGCGAGTTTGACGAGGTCATCACTGCCACGGCTGCTTCTGTAGTGTCTGTGTTAGGCAGTCCGGAAGAAATTAGAGTGTTTGGAGAAGCCTCGTATTGGAAGGATGGTATTCCCAACTTTTTCAAAATATTGGGCAGTGCCACTAGCAAGTTAAGTTATGCAAGTAATGCTCAAGGAGACATTACCGTAACGTGGGATGAAACGGCAGGCTGGAGTTCGTAATATAACGCTTGCCATTTCAGTTATGGCAATCCGCTGTAAGGGCTGGAGTATTGAGACAGCTAGATTCCTTTATTGGCCAGGAAAAGGACTTAGGAAACTCTCCCTAACGGATTGCCGCTCGCGATAGGAAACCTGCGTAATTTCTCGGTCGCAGACGTTACATTACCAACACAATGCGGGAAGAGTCTTGGGTTTGACGGGCAGCCTGAAAAGAGCTGACTCGACTGTTCTGCTCGACACACATGCTTGAACACCGGGTCCAGCACCAGCCCAAACGCCATTTCCCCACCGCTATGAATCGACTTCAGCGTCTTGCCACCACCGCCCTGCTTTCCGTTGCAGCCATCGGCCTGCAGGCCAGTGCCACCTCCACCCAAGACACCGAGTCAGCCTTTCTCTGGCAAATTGAAACCCCCACCAACTCGGTTTATTTGATGGGGTCTATTCACTATCTGCGCCCCACCGATTACCCCTTAGCCCCTGCCGTACAAGCCGCCTTCCAAAATGCCGAAAATCTAGTATTTGAAGTCCATCCCGCCGAACTCACCAATCCGTCGACAGCGATGGCTTTCCTGCAAGGGGCTGCCCCCGATAGCCAAGCCGAAGCCCTCCAAATCGCGCTTGAGCCGGGGACGGACTCCTACGAGATGGTCAAGGGTGCTGCACTGGAGTTTGGCCTACCCATCGAACCGTTTCATCAGTTTGAGCCGTGGTTCCTAGCCGTAACCCTCTCCACCACCCAACTGACTCAATTGGGCTTTAGTCCCGAAAGCGGGGTGGAGTTGCGCATGTATCAAGATGCCATGGCGGTTGGCAAAACCGTATCTGGACTGGAAACCGTAGAAGAGCAACTGGGATTTTTTGATAGCCTCTCCGTTCCCACTCAAGTTGACTTCCTGACTCAAACCGTTCAAGACCTGGATAGCTTGGGCCCTAATCTCGATTCGCTCGTAGCGTCTTGGAAAACTGGCGATGTGGAACAGTTTGAATCTCTCGTTAGTGCCGATATTGCGGGCTCTTCCGAAATGAATGACATTTTATTGGCTCAGCGCAATCACAATTGGATTCCGCAAATCGAAGCCCTGTTGGGTCGTTCTGAAGACTATCTCGTGGTGGTAGGGGCTGCTCACCTCGTCACCGATGACGGACTGGTCAACCTGCTAGAAAACCGTGGCCATACTTTGAATCAATTGTAGTTATGGGGGAATTTAGAGAGCAGCAACTGTGTGATTGTTAGGACATCAATCCGCTGTAAGGTCTGGGGTCGGGAGGCAGCTCAAGGCCTTAATTCACCAGGAGAGATGACTGGAGAACGCCCCATAGCGGATTGCCTAGCACCAGAGCTACGAAACCATTCCATAGAGCGTATAGGTCATAAAACTCATTCCGACACAAAGGGTGACCGTCGCGCTGAGGAGCGGTAGTAGCTTAGTCCAGGTTTCTGATGCGGGGAGCTTCTCGATCCACTGACTGGCATATACAGTCAACAATCCCAATCCAGTCAGGACAAAGGCGAGCCCAAAACTGAAACCACCCACTAACACTAGTCCGTATGGAATGCGGTGGATAGCAACGGCACTGAGCAGGAGTACCAGGGCTGAGGGGCAAGGGGTAAGACCGCTGGACATTCCCAATGCGATGATGGATGACCAATCGGTGGGGGGGCTTGCGACAGTGCTGCAGTTATCGCATGTGTGGTGGTTGCCGTGTGTGTTGTGGGAGTGGTGGTGAACATGGCCGGAGGAATGACCGGGCTGCTCGCCATTCAGTCGTTTGGAGAACATGCGGATACCCACCATACAGATAGCCAGGCCGCTCGCCATGCTCAGATAGGGATAAAGCTGCTCGGGCAACAGATATTGGGAGGAAAATAAGGCAATTAGGCCCATCAAGTAGATGGCTAGGGTATGGGTGATGGATGTAGTCAGGCCAAGCAAGATGGCTTGCTGTGGAGTACCTTTGGTCCCGATCAAATAAGCACTAACTAACGTTTTGCCATGTCCGGGGGAAAGGGCATGGGCTGCGCCCAGACTACAGGCGATCGCCAAGCCAGTCGTTGCAGAGCCCGGACCGAGTGCTGATTCCCATAGGTTAGCGAGCTGTAATGCGTGATTGAGATGAGCGGGGGTAAGTGTTGACTGCAAGTTGCGTCTCCCTGACAGGCAAGAGATAGTCTCGATCGCTTACAAGTATCCCGCGACCGCGGATGCGATTCATCCCCAAGCGCTCGAGGTGCTGTTGGGGCGGGATAGGACTGCCGGTTAATACGGTCGATTGTCAGGAGGTTTGAGCTACAGATGGCTCCGATCTGGGGAAAGATGGCTGACATGGCTGTTACTTTCGAAGACCAATACTATTGGGATGATTTCTGAGGCTAGGCAGTTACCGCACTCTCCGTTCGGATGGTATCGGGGAGTTGCTTTCGGAGTCCGACTCAAAATATCGAGATTTGTAGTCGATGTATCTCCAAGATGCGACCCGTTTCGCGAAATAATGATTTTCGGAATCTAACCGTCTTTGTTCGTAACTATGACTTGCAATTTCACGACTCAACTGCGCCGCTTGGCGATCGCCACCATACTCTGCATCACTTTGTGGACTGGTGTACAAGCTTCCGCGCATGCAGAAGTTCCGTCCCAAGTCACTAAGCTGCAGTCTCAGGTGGAAACCCTGCAGAAATATGTCGAAGGGAGAGAATGGCTAGAAATTCGTTCCTTCATCCATGGTCCTATGGGTCAAGTACGCCGCCAACTGTTCTTCATCTCTCAGAAGCTACCCAAATCTATGCAAGCATCTCTGGAAGACGAGATTGAAGCCGTGTCTGCTAACTTGAACATCATGGACGAGGCGGCTGGAAATTACAGCGAGAACCGCTTGGTGAAAGCCCAGAAGGAGCTTGCTCAAGCCGTCGAAGCCATTGCAGCGTCCTTCTAGTCTCCATCTCTAGAGCGTTTTGGCTAATTCCTAGAGGGTTTTGGTCATACAGGGATATTACCGCGTAAACTTTTGTAAAATCAGGATATCCCCCATTCCTTTGACGTCCAGAGGTCCAACATGTCTAATCCCAATTTCACAGAGCCTAAGTTCGGCTTTAACGAGTACTGCGAGCGTCTGAATGGTCGCGCCGCTATGATTGGATTCATTTTGGCTATTTTGATTGAAGCGGCAACTGGCCAAGGTGTTATGGCTTGGTTGGGCCTTGCCTAATTGAGTCTCTTCCTCAAGCAATCCAGCGGTAATCCTTCAAGTTCTCCAATGGAGAACCGTGTGGGGCCGCTGGATATGTGAATCACATGGATCTTTAGAAACGCAAGATTCCACCACTATGCGAACTGGCGACCCAATTGAATTGGGTCATGGACCGTGATCTTCTTCTTATGAATGGAGATGTATTCGTTCTTACGCAGATCGCCCAGCAAACGAGTGATGGTAACGCGGGTCGAACCGATCGCCTCGGCAATTTCCTGGTGCGAGAGGCGTAGGTCTATCGTGACACCGTCAGGACTGGGTAAGCCAAAGTCGCGGCAGAGGATGAGTAAGAAACTAACTAAACGAGACCCCATATCGCGGTGAGCGAGAGTTTCGATCATCATCTCCGTTTCCAAAATGCGAGACGATAGCCCTTTCAGAAGCAACATGGCCAGTTCGCCATTATTCTCCAATGCTGTTTGAACTTGCTCGATTGGGAGCGACAGCAGTTCGACAGAGGTAAAGGCAACAGAATGGTAGAAGCGATCGGAGTTTTGGCCGGTGATGAGCGAGAGAACGCCGAAAATACTATTTTCCCGCAGCAGAGCTACCGTAATTTCTTCACCTGATTCATACACTCGTGATAGCTTAACGGCCCCTTTCTGCAGGAAGTAGACTCGCTCGGCCGGATCGCCCGGAAAGAAAATAGTCTTGCCGCGATCGTAGGTATCCACCGTCGGAGGATACTGGTTGCCTGCCATTTCCTTGAATACGGAAACCAACGGACGTTCAGTAGGGGTCAGCGTATCGATAGGAGACATAGTCATCACACTCAATGGGGTTGATGATCGATCGCTACGGAACAGTTAAACGACGATGGGCGATCGCTCCACCGGCATCAATAGATTGGAGCCAAGTCCAGACGGTTAACCAAATACAGGCTGTTGATCGAATTAGTTTCAGAACAACTGAGCTGCGCTTGAGATATTTGCCTGATTGGTCCTTTGTTCACACGTTCCGCGAATATGCCATCGCAGAAAGAGTTTTGGAACGAGAGAAGCCTCGATTGCCAATGAATTTTCCATACACTAGTGGCTATGGGTGGATTGATTTTGTATCACAGTGTACATCTGGCTATCGTACCTAATGACTACTCCAGTTGGCTAATCGCTTATTTGGCATGATTTCGTGCATTTTCTGCAATCCTGGCACGACGTTCATCGTGCAATAAGAGTGGCAACGCCACCCCCAGCTAGGCCGCCACTGACCTAGTGGTTTACAACCGATTGATGACTTTCAGAGCCGAATATCTTGCCCTGCAAGGCTTGCAGACTCCACATTCCTCTGACCTTACAGTGGCTTATCTCTGACCCTCCGCCTCCGGCTGCGCATAAAACAACAGCACTGCAGGCCTTACTCACTAAAGCTCACCAATAGATAGCATGTTTTTCTAGCTGCGATAGGGTAGACGAACGACGGCAGGGGAGATAACTTCGCGCACTCGATAGATGGGGCGATTTTGAGACTCGTGATAGGTACGCATTTGCAATTCTGCCAACAATCCAAAGCTAAATAGTTGAATTCCCCCCAATATCAACACGACTGTCAGCACAAGCAGCGGACGATTGCCAATATTCTGCCCTAAGAATAGTTTCAGGATGGTTAGATACAGCCCCATTCCCGAGCCGATCAACAGGGAAGAGATGCCGACACCGCCAAATACGTGCATGGGGCGGGTCAGGAAGGTTTTGATAAAGAAAATGGTGAACAGATCCATCAACACGCGGAACGTGCGGCCTAGACCGTATTTGCTCTGGCCAAACTGACGAGCGTAGTGGTTGACGGGAACTTCCGTAATGCGAGCCCCTTCGATGTAGGCCAGTGCTGGTAGAAAGCGATGTAGCTCCCCATACAGGTTCATATCGGCGACTAATTCGGATCGATATGCCTTTAGGGAGCATCCATAGTCGTGCAGCCGGACTCCGGTAATGCGGCCAATCAACGCGTTGGCAATTTTGGAGGGTAAGGTGCGAGTTAAGGCAGAGTCTTTGCGATGTTTGCGCCAGCCACTGACGAGGTCGTAGCCTTCGTTCAGCTTGGAGAGCATCATGGGAATGTCACGCGGATCATTCTGCAAGTCTCCATCCATTGTGATGATGACTCTGCCGCGCGCTTGGTTGAACCCTGCCGCCATTGCTGGGGTTTGACCGTAGTTGCGACGCAACAACACTACGCACAAGTCTTGACGAAAGTTGGCTAGATCTTTAAGCAGCTGGACAGAACCATCTGTGGACCCGTCGTCTACACAAATGATTTCGTAATTGAGTCCGGTTGGGGCAACGGCGGAGGCGATCGCATCGATCAAACGCGGAATACTATCCACCTCGTTGTAGATAGGAGTAACCACCGAGAGGTCAATCAGGGGAGGGGTCTTGGCGATCGTGCTGGAGGCGATCGTGGTTGGTGAGGTCCTCGGAACTCTCGACGAAAAGAAGGGGGCAGTTGGAGGTAAGCCAGGCCGGCACCCATTGCTTCCGCAATAATACTTACCAAGCGATATATGGCGACGGAGCGTAGCAGTAGCCCAGGGGCAAAATGTGTCTCTAGTAAGGCGACCAAGGTGGCTTCAAACACTCCTAGGCCGCCTGGAGCACCAGGAACGACCAGTCCCAGGAAATACGCCACACTAAAACTACTCATTAATAAGGGAAGCTGTTGCCACTCCAGAGGGCCTAGAGCGAAAACAATCAGGAGGAAACCCGCACTTCTGAGTAGGAAAAAGGTAACTTCGCCAATTAGCGGGATCGCAGGATATCGGGATACCACAGTAGCGTCGACCGATTCTGGAGTGACTTCGCCAGACTTAAATTTCAGCTTGCTGAGCTTGTGGATACCGGGGTTGAGCAACTTGGGATGTAAAGCAGTTAGCACGAGTGCTAGGGCAACCAATTGAAGGATGGGTCGCTCTAGGCCGCCGAGGGAAATGGCAATGATTAGGGCTGCAGCAATGTCAAGCAGAGGCTCGATCAAGACGCTGAGGGCAGCGACCGGCCAAGCGACTCCCACCGAATTTACCGCCCGCACCCGACCAAAAAAGTGCCAGACGTTGCCAGGCAGGTATTTCGCAATATTGGTTTTGAGATAGACCCGAATCGTCCAGAGCGGGGGGACCGAGCATTTAAATTCTCGTAGGATCCACGTCCACACCCATCCTGACCACACGTGGGAGAATAAGGTGACGGCCGTTGCGAGCACGATAATCCCCCATCCCTGTGGCGAGATTGAGACTTCAACAACTTCGCGCCAATGTCTGGCAAGGGCATGGCCCAAAAAGGCTAGAGTCGCGGCCAGAATGACCCAACGTAGGTAGGGCTTTACGGCTTTAAACAGGGATTTCAGACGATTCATTGCCGCCAAGCACACAAAGCTCAATACTACTACTCCGCCCCACATCCGTGAAATTACCGGTATTTCGTGCAGGCAAAATCGCGGCTGACTAAGATGAAATCCGTGCGTTCTGGTGTTCGCAAATCACGAATAGTGTCTGGAGAGGTTACTGCAGATGATTGCCTCTATAGGTGATACCTGTTTAGTGATTGTCTAGTTTGCGTATTCGAGCGCTCCATTTATTCTGTTCATTCCTGCCTGGAGAGCGAAAGTGTGACGTATCCACAACCCCGTTTCTCGCTGGGGCGAGTTCTGGTTATCCTGCTGCTGTTGTGGGGCTCGGTGGCGATCGCCGATCGCCTGTGGTTTTTGGCCGATCGTTCGGTACCGGCTTGGGATCAGGCGGATTATCTGAATGGCTCGCTCACCTATTTGCGCGGCTTGCACGATCCCCAATGGACGTCGGGAGACTGGTGGTGGCAGTTCTGGCAGTTGCGTTCCAAGATTCCGCCATTCACGTATGTTTCAGCGGCCTTGGTGCAAATGGTCGTGGGCAAAGGGCCGGATGCTGCAGCTCTGGTCCTGTCGTTATTTTCCCTCGTATTGCTGGTTTCCACGTTCGCGATTGGAGCGTTGGTGTGCAGCTCTCAAATTGGCTTATGGGCAGCAGGATTGGTTGTTTTGCTGCCAGGGTTGTATCGGTTTCGGTTGGAGTTCTTGCTTGACTACCCGCTAGCAGCGACGGTTACGGCTAGCTTTGCCGCACTGACGTTGTGGCGATCTACCGATCCGGTCTTGAAAGCCACACGGGAGCGCCAAGCTCATTTGAGCAAGTCCCGTCCGTATCAACCGACTTCGCCAACATCCTCGACACTCTCAACATCATCCCGAACTCCGAAATCTCCCGCTCCCGAGCCTTCCCCTCGCTCACCTCTCGCTCTCTTATACGAGTGGCTGAGCGCGATCGCGTTTGGTCTCTCCCTCGGTCTCGCTTTTCTTACCAAGCAACCAGCACTGTTTTTCCTTGCTGTGCCCACGGCTTGGATGACGATGGTGGCGCTGGTAAAGCAGCAATGGGGGCGATTGGCTCAGCTTGTGGCGGCGTTTGGGGTGTCTCTGGTGGTGTGGGGGCCGTGGTATCGGGCCAATTGGTTGCTGATGTTGACGGCTGGGAAGCGGGCCACGATTGATTCGGCAGCGATTGAAGGTGACCCACCATTGAATACGCTGGCAGCTTGGACGTTCTATGTCACACATCTACCTCGGTTTGTGTCGTGGCCGCTGTTGTTGGTGCCGATCGCCGGACTGTTGACTTATGTTGTTGGTCGGTTTGTAACCGGGCGATCGCTAGAGCGAGTCCTGACAGATAAGCGGATTGGCTGGAGGGAAGCCCGCTGGTTGGGATTATTTTTGGTGGGTGGATATCTGCTGTCATCCCTCAATGTAAATAAGGATGCTCGCTATATTTTGCCGTTAGTGCCAGTGTTGGCTGTGGTGTTGGCTGCTGGGCTGGTGGCCTTGGGGCAAAAGGGATGGGGACGGAATGTGCGTTGGGCAACGGCAATCTCGGGTGGATTGCTGGCTATTTTCAATTTGGTGCCGCTGGGCATCAATCCGGGCGTTGGGTTGGGATGGTCGCATCAGCCGTATACGGGGCAGGAATGGCCGCTCCAACAGGTGATTGACAGGATTGTGGAGGCCGCACCTCATCAACAGACTACGGTGGGGGTATTGCCGTCTACTCCATCTGTGAACCAACACAACATTAGCTATTACGGTGCGTTGCAGGATTGGCGGGTGTATGGCCGTCAGGTGGGGACAAGAGCGGAAGACTTGGAGCAGGATGCGCGATCGCTGGATTGGTTTTTGACCAAAACGGGAGATCCTGGCTCGGTACCGGATACCCAGGCAGACATAAAACAGATTGTGGAAGAGAGAGGGGAGTTCGAGCTAGAGGATAGCTGGACGTTACCCAATGACGAAGGCGTACTGAAGCTCTATCGGAAAGTGGAGATGCCGATAGTTGTGGAGCGCGCGCCCGATGTCTTCAGCGATCGCATTCAGCTAGAGTCGGTCACCCTACCTGAGACGGCCCGCCCCGGTCAGCCAGTACCGGTGACGTACGAATGGAGAGGTTCGGGGTCGGCGTTGCAGGATGGTGTTGTGTTGCTGACGTGGAATGGTGATTGGATTGGAGGTGAACCTGAGGCCGAGCCTGCACAACTTGCCGATGACCCAGAGGCGGAGGCTGGCGAACCAGAGATAGCTAGCCAGTGGATCCACGATCGTGGTATTGGTGCCGGTTTCCTCCGCACTCGCTCAGAATCTGAGACCGGCTTGCGGGTTCTCGATCGCACCGCCATGCTGCCACCCACGACTCTCACGCCCGGTCTCTACACCCTTTCCGCGACTTACCTCAGTCGTACGGGCGACGAAACGTATCCTCTTGAATTTACAGAGCCCGTCCAATTAGAAATTGCTGAAGAGGTGTCATCTGAAGATGCCTCATCGGTTAAATCTCCCGAGTTGGATTTAGTCACTCAACTGCGCAACCTAGCTCCCCAACTCCGAGCGGGTGATTTCGAGCCGGTGTTCGCGGAAATTGGGCGCATCAATCAATACGATCCCACCCAAGACTATTTAGAACAAGTGGGTATCTCACTGGATTCGCGCTTGCAAGATGACCCCGACAATCTTGACTATCTGTATGCGTTGGCGATCGCCCGCGTTCAACAACAAGATGCACCTGCAGCACTAGCGGCCCTAGAAAAGGCCGCCGAACTCGATGCCGAAAACCCCTATGCCCAGGGATTTGTGGCCTTTGTTTACCTTTACGACTGGCATCCCATCTTGGCCCAACCGTGGATTGATAAAGCGATCGCCCTCAACCCAGAAATTGAAGAAATTCAAATCTTGGATGGTGTCGCAGCCCTCATGCGCGGCAACGTTGTCAAAGCATGGCGAGTGGCCAATACCTATCTGTAGAAACTCCACTTACATAAGATACTCCGCTTACAAACCATCGCAGACTGGTAATTCAGCCCTCCATCTCCCGCATTCACAACCCCCTAAAGGGTAAGAATTGCTCTACCCGAAACAGCGGCCAATCTGGCGTCCTTACTGGTTTTTCCCCACCAATACATCGGCTAAGCTTAGCAACGTAATCTGTGTGTTTCTCGGGTTCACCCTATGGCAGATGTAGCGCAAGCTCCTCTCAAATTTTTGATTGTTGAAGACCACCCAGAAGTGGCTCAAAACAACTGCGAATGGTTGCAGCGACTGGACGAACATTCCGTCTGTACTAAGGCAACAGCCCCAGAAGAAGCTCAGAAGCGGCTGGAACGGGAAACTCCAGATTTGATGGTAGTGGATTTGCTCTACGGACAGTCTAGTGGCGAACAATCTGCCGAGCCGGGGTTGGATTTATTGCGGCATGTGTTTGAGACCTATCCCAACCTCAATGTAATGGCGTACTCTAGCGAACCCCTGCTACTCACTCCCTTAGTGGGGTCGATTAGTCGCCACCAGGGGGGGTTTGCGGCAGTCAATAAAATGGAGCGTCGGACTCTATTTCTAGATGGAGCGAAAAGCGCACTGAACGGCGAGTTGCGCATGCCTCGGGAGCTGCGCGGTTTGACCAAACTAACCGAGCGCGAGATCGAAGTTCTACAACTCTTGTGCAAAGAAGCACTGACCGACCAAGCGATCGCCGATCGCATCCACACCAGCAAAAAAACCGTCCAAAACTGCATTCAACGCCTGAAAGAGAAGTTGGATGTATACGGCGCGGAGGATGAAACCAACCCTCGGGTGGCTATGTGCATGGAGGCGGTGAAGAACAAGGTGATTCAGTGGTAAGGATTCGAACCTGAACGGACTACACGAAAACAGCATCACATTCAGCGAGGTCATTATTGGCCTCGTTGTTTGGTAGATACGGACTATGGCGATAGGGAATCCGTTATGGAGAGTTTCCTGAGCACTGTTTTTGCTAGTCGAGGTTTTAGCTGCGTCCACAGTCCAGACCTTACAGCGGATTGCTATAGAACCTTGGTTGCATCGAACATCTCTGCCATCGGCTTTGGCAAGACATAATGGAAACCGGCGCCGGACAATCTCCCTGAAAAGAATCTACAATCGCCTTCATCTCGCCATTTCCCTGAGGAAATCAGGCTAAGCTATTGCACGAGAACCATCCCACCAGAATTACTGGGCAACGGTCGATCGCATCCTGACGGCCTTGTACCGTTTCCCCCTGAGTCACCCCACCGTGTTGAGTCACCCCGCCATGCTGAGAATTGTCACCCAGCGCACTGACGCCGAGGCAGAACTAAAGCGCATCAGCGATCGCATGCAAACTGGCGACCAGGTGCACCGCGAATCCACCGTACGGGAGATCGTTCAGACCGTTCAGCGCAAGAAAGATCTGGCTTTGATTGATTACACTGCCGAGTTTGACGGAGTTGAACTGACAGCCGATACCTTGCGGGTGACGGGAGCAGAATTGGAAGCTGCATACCAAGCTGTTTCCCCTCAACTCGTGGATGCCATTCGTATGGCCCAGCAGAGAATTGAGACCTTCCACCGCCAGCGCGTCCCGAAAGGATGGGTAACCTTCTCCGACCCCGATATTGTGCTGGGAAAACGCTACACTCCAGTCGATCGTGCCGGTCTCTACGTTCCAGGGGGGCGAGCGGCTTACCCCAGTACCGTGCTAATGAACGCCGTACCTGCCAAGGTTGCAGGCGTTAAAGAAATTGTCATGGTCACCCCTCCGGGCTCGGCCGCCATTGGTGATGGCACCGGCCCACGCAGCAGCGGCATTAGCCCTGCCATCTTGGTTGCCGCTCAAGAAGCAGGAATTGACAAGATTTATCGAGTTGGCGGAGCCCAGGCGATCGCCGCACTAGCCTATGGCACCGAGACTATCCCCAAAGTGGATGTCATTTCCGGGCCGGGTAATATCTACGTCACTCTGGCCAAAAAGCACGTTTACGGCACTGTAGGTATCGACTCGTTAGCTGGGCCATCCGAAGTCCTGGTGATTGCGGATAGCACCGCCAATCCGACGTTCCTGGCGGCTGACCTGCTGGCCCAAGCAGAGCACGATCCTCTAGCTGCGGCGATTTTACTGACCACCGACTACGACCAAGCTAAGCAGGTGGCTGCTGAAGTGCAAAAGCAGTTGGAAAACCACCCTCGTCGCACCCTCACCGAAAAGGCGATCGCCCATTACGGTGTCGTTATTGTGGTGGAAAATTTGGACGTTGCCGTAGCTCTATCCAATCTATTCGCCCCCGAACACCTGGAATTAGAGGTGGCCGACCCCTGGGATGTCATCGAAGGAATTCGCCACGCCGGAGCTATCTTTATGGGCCACAATACCCCCGAAGCTGTAGGGGATTACATTGCGGGCCCCAACCACACGTTGCCCACTAGCGGAGCGGCTCGATATGCCTCTGCTCTTGGGGTCGAAACCTTTATGAAGCACTCCAGCGTCATTCAGTACAGCGCGGAAGCATTGCAAGAGGTTTCGGGTGCAATCGCTGCGCTGACCGATGCAGAAGGTCTCCCCTCTCACGGTGCGTCGGTTCGCCTGCGTTTGGAAGATTTAGGAATGGATGCTTGAGTAGAAGAGTGATGAGTATGACTCTGCCGGTATGAAGATGACGTCGAGAACTGCGTTTGTAGCTGTTTTAGGCGGTATCGCGATGGGAGGAATCTTGACGGCTCTCCCGAGCTTTGCGAACACAATCAATCCGGGTGAAGCCCCCATTCCCCGACTGTGGCTGCAAGATATTCAGGATCGGGCCTATCAGAACAACTGCACGATGGTAGGGGTTTTGCGCGGGCAACCGCTGGTGTCGAACGACGGTCGTTGGGAAGTCTACAGTCGCGTGACGTACGAAATTACACCGCTGGGATTCGGACGTCTTAGCAGTACGTTGTTTTCGCGCGATCGCCAAACTCAGGCATTGGAAACTATTTATGCCCCAGCCTCAATCTTTCGCACGGACGAAGAGTTGGGGTTGGACTTTCTGTTCCTACTCCCTATCGAGTGGCGCAACAACCGCGTCTTGGTGCGGGAGTTTTCAGGACTGTTCCGCTCCCAGGCCATTCTCAATCGGGCAATTGTCTGGCAGCCTCCTACAGAGGCAGCACCGGCTCGCCTCCAGATCGAGACTCCACAGTCAGATTTTCCCGCCACAGTGCTGATGGGCTGGGAACCCGAACCTGAATCCAACCGCATTCTGTTCGCCATTAGTGATTTCAGCGGCCCCCCCCAAGTGGTATCGATTAGCGATCTTGTCACATTACCGGTGAATGACATACCTGCCCCCGACTGGCCCGCCATTTCGGATAGCGTCAACCTAGAGCGTGAAGTCAGTGACGCCGAACTGGAAGCCGAGATTGCCCGGTGGGAATCCGGTTGGCCTGCTCTAACCGGCCAATTGTGCAGTGGCTCTGAAGGGTAATCTGCCAAGATATCTTGGGATTTTTGGGCCGCTTTGGGAGGCATCCGCTTTGGGAGATTCAGCTTAGGGCGCTGAGAGGCGACGATGTTGCAGACTGGGCATTTGGCGGCGCACTTGCTGGAGGCGATCGGGATCGATTTCAGCGATCGCTACTCCTGGTTTAACTCCACCCGCATCAGCCAAAATCGTTCCCCAAGGGTCCACAATCAACGCATGTCCGTGGGTTTGACGGCGGGCGTAATGAACCCCTACCTGTGCGGGGGCAATTACGTAGCAGGTATTCTCAATAGCTCGGGCCTGTATCAACACTTGCCAGTGATCCTTACCTGTAAACTCCGTAAACGCAGCCGGAATCAGCAGCACATCCGCCCCCTGGGAGGAAAGAGTGCGATACAGTTCGGGAAAGCGGACATCGTAACAGACGGAGAGTCCGAGGGTGCCGAGGCTTTCGATATAGCAGGACTGCAACTGACCGGTACCCGGCATCACGGTATTGGATTCCCGGTAAGTGTTGCCATCCGGCAGGTTCACGTCAAATAGATGAATCTTTTGGTAACGGGACAGCTCTTCTCCATTAGGACCAACTAGCGTTGCCGTGTTGAATACCCGTTTATCTCCAGCTTCCAAAGTTGCAGCACCACCATTTGCTGCCGCAGGCGTATGTGTTGGGACTGGGTAGCCTCCCCCCAGAACGTGAACCTGATAGCGCAATGCCATCGTGCGCAGAAATTCCTCAGTCTGATGGGCTATGTCAGCCGCCAGCTTGAGCTTCTCTTGTTCCTCACCCATATAGGCAAAGTTTTCGGGCAAGACAATGAGCTTGCACCCCTGTCTGACAGCAAAATCAATGAGCTCCTCCGCCTGCTCTAAGTTGGAAGCGAGGTTTGGCTTGCTGGTCATTTGGATGGCAGCGGCAAGATATGGCTTCATGCAGACAAGACTTTCCGAAAATCAACTGAAACGGTGATGGACACCGAAATGCAACAGCTAAGACTGAGTGACATGACGTGAACGGCTCAGACTAACAAGCGATTCAGAATCCTATCAGTCTGTGGCCCATTGCAACAGCGCATTAGTTCCTATTTGTAGGTAGCGCTAGGTGGCGTTCTCTATACTCTGCAACGTTTGCAACTATCGCCAAACAATTTCTGAACTAAGGGGCCTCGGATTGGGGCAACTCAGTGACCGTAACGGTACTGTCAGGGGCTAACGAAACCCGAACCTGGATACCTTCCATATCGGAGGTTTCAGGTAGCTCAGCAAATGGTGTTTGTGCTTGGAATTCAGCCGCTCGCTCGTCTACCGGTACCGCCGATAGCAGCGTTCCATCCTCTGCAATAGTGAGGTTATATTCCACCGGCTCGGTCAGTGATTCGGGAGCTTGCCAACTATCCCCCAAAGAACTGCTTAATTGTCGAGAACGTGGCTCCGTCTCGGTATCGCGCGCAAGTTCAGCATCACTCTCAGACTCGAAATTGGACGAGGCGGCGTTGAGAGCAGAAGTGTTGGGAGCAGAGGTGTCTGAAGAGGGTACCGATCGCGCAGCAGCATCTGCCTCGGCACTGGCAACTACCTCATCGTTGATATCAACATCACTGCTAATTTCCCCAGAACCAATTTCTGATGGAATATCCGAATCCGGCTGTTCCTCAACATCCTCAAGGATGCCGGACTCTGGAGGTGCTTGGGGAGCTTCAGGTCCGGCTACATCGTCTAGGCTGGGAGCAGCAGCAGGAGCCTGTTGAGGAGGTTGTTCACTACCCAGCACTCCTGGATCTTCAACATTTGTTGGCTCGATCTCATCAGTCACAACACTTTCTGGCGGCTCGGTGCTATCCGTTGGCTCAAGCTGGGTTTCTTCCAGTTGGCTGATGGATTCGTCTACGCGATAACTCGTTTCTCCCAAGTTTTCAGTGGACGGGCGAGTTAAGAGCACGCTAGCGGCAACCACACCCACACCAACAACCGCTAATGCCGCAACACTGGCGGCTGGGCGACGATACCAAGCGGCGGTTTGAGGGCGTGTTTTTAATCGGGCTAGTTGAGGAATCGCATCGTCGATCTCCCCCAAAGATTCGGCCAGATCGTAAAGCTGTGTCGTGGTTAAATCCGCTTGTCCGACACTGTTCCCTTGTTTGAGGGTGATGCGATGACGAACTGCATCGATGGGGCGAATGGCCACGCTACCGCTAAAGGTCCCTTGTGACTGGCTGGAGAGTAGATATTTGAGATAGCGATCGATGGTAGTGACTAGATCGTGCAGGGTTTCGCCATCCCCCTCAAAGGTGTGGGAGGTACCGTTATGCCCTAACTCGATCGTGCAATTGACTGGCGAGGTTAGCTCGGCAATCCGGTCGGGGGTTAGGGTTTTCCCCTCCACGGAAATGCGGCAGGTAGTGTGGGTGAACTCTTTGGTAATCGGGGTGGTAGGCATGGCAACTCTAGCCGCTGGCAAACGTCAAATAAATCAGTCACAACTCGATCGTACTGGTGCCCTCGGAGAACTCAGGTTCGATTCCAATTTCTGAAACGGGGGGTGGAACCGACTTGAAGGCAAAGGGTTGGGTGGTTCTAACAGCAGATAACTCTCACTTCTAGACATCGATGTTTTCTTAGACATCGATTTCGCTGCGGGTGACACTCACTTCTTGCACAGGTGGGGCAGGGCGTTCCACTTGCTCCTCGACCGGCACTTCTGCGATTGGGTCATCACTAGATTCACTACTAGGGTCACTCTCGGGGTCACCCTCCACCAACTCTTCGGAGATATCGGGCAGCATCATTTCAGGGCGAGTAACCAGAGATGTCCACAGTCGCATGGGGCCAAATCGACTGCCGTAATACAGCAGCTCTACAAGCAGACTGAGAGCTTGTTCGCTAATGTCTTTGTTGGACTGCCGATCGCCACCAACCATGCGCTCACGATACGCCGTATGAAATGCATCCAGATAATCGGCAATCAAGGGCTCCTTGAGGGGAGACATTTCTTTGGCAAAGCAATCTTCCAGACGCTCCACAACCAAGCGGATATGAGAGTGCCGATCGCGGGCTAGGTAGCAGACCACCATGACGAGGGCACGGACTTCGTCCACATCGACTTTTTTTCGACCGCCACTACTCTTGCGCAGGGGGTTGGCATTGCGCAGTCGCCACAACGTAACGCGATCACCAATAGTGCCTTCCAACCCCAGCGTTTGTGCAGCAGCTAGCATAACTTCCGACCCTTCATCGCTCAGGGTTTCCAGCGAAAGCAATAAAAAATCCAAGTGGGCTTTCGTCGTGCCCTCTAGGCCCGTGCGATTATCTGGCAAACTCAACTTTTGCAGTGTTGCCGCTACGCCATCTCGACTCGCCTGTTCTCGACTGTCGTCGGTCATTCCGATTGCTTCCTCATCACGCCGTATAGTTGGCTGTGTTTAGACTACCCAAGCAGCCCCATTGCCACCAGATTCCCCCTAGCTGATTTCAGCTTTTCGCCGGCCGGTTATCCGCCCCCGAGATTCCCGTGCGGTGAATTTATCTGGGTTGTGCAAGCTTCATTATCTTGCCACTCCTCTCGGTCATGGAGACTCCCCTAAGGGACATTTAATCTGCGCTGTAGAGCGATTTCCCGGCGCAGACAATGGGTGCGGCAATTGTTAATGTGACAACGGACCGAGGATACTCAGACTCGGTGCAGGATATCCGACGGCACGGGCTGACTTGATAAGGTTAGTACGTTACCAGCCGATCGGCCTCCCTTCTCAATCGATATGAGTATCCTTACCCTCCAGTCCATTCGAAAAGATTTTGGCATTAAGGAAATCCTGCGGAATGCCAGCTTTAGCGTGGCAGACGGAGAGAAAGTTGGACTAATTGGGGTCAATGGCTCGGGGAAATCTACCCTACTTAAAATGCTGGCGGGCCTGGAGCCAATTGATGGAGGTCAGCGTCTTCTTCGTTCTGGCGCTCGGGTGGTTTACTTACCCCAACAACCGGATGTAGACGAAAACAACACGGTTCTGGAACAAATTTTTGCCGACAGTAGCGAACAGATGCAGCTCGTCCGGCAATACGAAGATCTCTCCCACAAAATGGCTCGGGCTAGTGGTGACGAATTGAATACCCTGATGCGCCGTTTGTCTGGTGTGACCGAACGGATGGAGCGGGCGGATGCATGGGGGCTGGAAACCAAGGCCAAGATCGTTCTGAGCAAATTAGGCATCGACGATTTTGAGGTCAAGGTCGGTACGCTCTCGGGTGGCTATCGCAAAAGAATCGCATTGGCCACGGCTCTGCTGTCGGAGCCGGATTTACTGCTGATGGACGAGCCGACAAACCATCTGGATGCTGAGTCGGTGGAATGGCTGCAGAATTATCTGGGCGACTACCGCGGTGCCATTCTACTGATTACTCACGATCGCTATTTCCTCGATCGCGTGACCAACCTAATTATAGAAATCGATCGCGGCGATCTCTACACCTACGCCGGCAATTATTCATATTTTTTAGAGAAAAAAGCGGCTCAGGAAGAGGCGATCGCTTCCAGTCAAAAAAAGCTGCAGGGGATATTGCGGCGGGAACTGGCCTGGTTGCGACGAGGGGCCAAGGCCCGCAGTACGAAGCAGAAGGCGCGGATCGATCGTTACCACGAGATGAACAACCGCGAATTTAAGGAAGTACAGGGGAACGTCGATATCGACACTCCCGGTCGGCGAATTGGCAAAAAAGTAATCGCACTGAATGGGGTCAGCAAGCAGCTTGGCACACGACAACTGTTGAAGGAGTTTACGTTTGAGTTCAGCCCTAAAGACCGCATCGGCATTATTGGTGGCAACGGTGCGGGGAAATCAACACTTCTGAATATCATTACCGGTCGCTTAGAGCCGGATGCGGGCACAGTTGAGATTGGCTCCACCATTCATATGGGCTACTTTGACCAGCATTCTGACAACTTGCTGTCTGCTGCCGAACAGCAGCAACGAGTCATGGAATACATCAAAGATGTGGCTGCTTACGTCACCACTGCCGATGGCAGTCAAATCAGTGCCTCGCAAATGTTGGAACGGTTTCTCTTTAACAGCAACCAACAATACACGCCTATTCACAAGCTGTCGGGAGGAGAAAAGCGACGGTTGTTTCTCCTCAAAGTATTGATGTCTGCCCCCAATGTCCTGATTTTGGACGAGCCCACCAATGACTTAGATGTGCAGACTCTGGCAGTGTTGGAAGACTATTTACAGGATTTCAATGGCTGCGCGATCGCCGTTTCTCACGATCGCTACTTTCTAGACCGCACCGTCAACCGCATCTTTGCCTTGGAACCCGGCGGTATCGTGCGCCAGTATCCCGGCAATTACTCTGTTTATCTTGAATTTAAAACAGCAGAAGAAGACACAAAAGCTGAGGAAGAAACAGTTGCCGAGGAAAAGCCGAAGAAAACGGCCCCCAAGCCAAGAGCCAAATCGGCAGGCAAGCCAAAGCGCCTATCCAATTACCAACGGCGGGAATATGAAGAACTAGAAGCAAAGATTCCCGAGCTAGAGGAGCAGAAGGAGGCGCTGGAGTCAGTTCTCTATCAGAACCCGCCGAGTGCTTACGACGAAGTTCAACAGCTTTCCGAACAATTAGCAGCACTGTCGGAGGAAATCGATCGCTCGACAGAACGCTGGATGGAACTAGCAGAGTTGGATGTCTAGTCCTCGTGCAAGTCCGTGGCCTGAGAATTAGGGGCCGCCCTATCATCCAGTTTTGTTGTGCCGCGAGACCAACATCCCGCTCACGTGGCTTCGCCAAACCGCGATTGCCCAATCTGAGTTTGACGATTAGTCAATCCACAAATCGATCTCTTGAATCAGACCAACAAACGGACAGTCGACCCCTCCAGTGAACTCGAATGTGGCAATGGTTCTCCCTCGGCTGAAATCCCCAAAATACACACCTCCCTCGCAGGTTCGATTGCTCAGCACATCGTGTGAGCGAAAGTCGTGCCAACTATTGCCGTAAACATTGGGCCGCTTTGGATCGTCATATATCTGCCCGCGCCATTCCGGCCTATCGTCCCCCTCGGCATCTACAAAGTAGTTCAGCCCTCCAGATGATGCGCGAAATACCGTGCGCCCGTTCTCGCTAGTCAAAGTACTGAAACTGTTATTCACACCAGAGTCAGCGGCACGGATGGTACGGACTTCGGCGCTGACGGGGATAATGACAAGAAGGGCGACAACGGTAGATAGGGAAAGAGTGTAGGCGAGATTCATGTTGGAAAATCCTAGATTGTCGAGCCTGAGCGAGACACGAAGCAAACCGTCGCAAGATCCAGAGCTGTTGCGGACTTAAGTTCTTGAGGGACAAAACAGTAAGTTCGAGAAACCTATATCACGATTTGCCTACTGCCATCTGACTAAAGTTGACCCCAGTCCGCTGCCAGTCATTTCGCTCAGTATTCCCTAGTGGCCACCCCAATGCGATCGCTCTAGAAACCATCCCATCAAAAAAAGCTCCCACGGATGGAGAGCTTGGTGTGGAGTGAGTTTGGAGATGTCTCAGCAACATAGAGAATATTCAGCTGTTACAACGCAGAATGCTAGTCGCTCGCTAAATACTGGCCGAAGCTGGAGCCGATGGCACAGAGGCACTCGTCGATGCAGGCTGAGCTGCCTTCGAGTCTGCGGGCGTGGCTTCAATGTGGTTGAGCAGAGTTGTCACAAAGGCAAAGAGCAAGAACGGTAGTGTTACCACTAAAACCAGTGCAACTGTCGCCAAGGCGTAGACGGGCTGGCTACTACCGGCCATGGCAGCCAATGCAGCGGCCAAACTAGCAAAAATAATCAGGAGCCAGACCACAATCTGTCCGTAGATATCTCCAAAGGTGAGGGTGCAGCTGAGTCGATACTTTTGAAGATCGTTCATATTTAGCAATCTTGAAACGTCTTTAGATGTTTTTCAAATTGATGGAGCAACGTGCATGTTGGTACTTAAAAATAAGCGATCTTCATTACATTCGGCCACTTTGTTAAGCGAATTGCGACCCACTCTTAACCTGCGTTAACACTGCTTGACTCAATGCAATATTGCTACATTTTCAAGGTGGATAGAATCGCAATACTTAACTGGCAAATTATTCACAGCCTGTTGAGTGGCCCGTGTCGGTGGTCGGTCGGTTTACTTTTTATATAGCAATCCGCCGTAAGGTCTAGAGTCGGCAGACAGCTCAAAGCCTTAATCTACAGGCGAAATGGTTGGGGCACTCTCCATAGCGGATTGCCTAGCGCTATAGCTTGGGGATAGAGTTTCCCCGCAGGGGGGGCAGTCGCTCGTCGCCCCACCACCAGTCAGCCATGTCGGAAGGTTGGGGCGACTGCGATCTTGTGGCTTTCGTCCCTAATAGGAGGCCGACGACAGGTAAAGTCAATCCACTCAGCAGCAGGCTCAATAGCGGGCAGGGAAAACGCATGTCTCACCCCATTCATACAACAGATTGACATAGCCTAGCGTGACTATGGTGCAATCTCTTATCCTTAGAGACTTTTACGCGCAGTCTAATTCCATCCTTGTGTTACGCGTCGATATCGTAGTCAGCTAAAAAATCGTCTTCCAGCTCGGCCAATGCTTCCAATCCGTCTGGATCTCCCAACCGCTGTAGTGCTATCTGAGCATCATCTCTGACACTACTGTCAGCATCTCTGAGGGCGGAGACCAGTGCGGAAATGGCTTGCCGGTGTAAGGTTCGCTCACCATCGTCGCCACTTGCCAGTCCCAGCATCCCCAAGACCCGGCCAAGTGACCAGGCACAGTTACTGCGGACAGCAGCAATGGGATCGTTGTTGAGAGATTCTAGAAGGGGGACAATCGCCGACTGCAATGGCAACTGACCCAATGCACTAGCTGCCCACAGTCGCACAGCGGTAATGTCTTGCTTGAGAACATCGATGAGTATGGGCAGGGCTCGACTGTCTTTTGCGTTGCCTAGAGCCCATACGGCCCCCTTGCGCACGTAGCCGTTCCAGTCATAGTTCAGAACATGGATCAGGGGCTGGACGGCCCGAGGGGCACTGTTTCGTCCCAGTGCATAGGCGGCGCTAACCCGCACCAAAGCGCATTCATCTGACAGCAGCTCGATGAGTCGGTCGATCGCCTTTGGCTCCTCGATATCGCAAAAGGCACGTGCTGCCTGCATGCGTTGAGGAGTGTCGTCACTGTCGAGCAACAACAACATCGTCTCGGCGTCAGGAAGCGGGGGAGCCTCGCCGATTTCGTCTAAGGGTTCGAGGGGAGAAAAGGCTTTTTCGTACATACGCGATCGCTAGAAGCCCATTACCTTAGCAACAGAATCCAAATCCGCCGGAACTCCAGTATGCATATCGGTATTGCTGTGTTCAACGGCAGTCGTGGGGTCTTTCAGGCCGTTACCGGTGAGGACACAGACAATCGTTGCTCCGGATGGAACTCGATCTCGATATTTGAGTAACCCAGCCACAGAAGCTGCACTGGCGGGTTCGCAAAACACCCCTTCCTCGCGGGCCAACAGTCGATAGGCATCCAAAATCTCGGCATCCGTAACACTGCCGATATCTCCACCACTCAAATCCCTAACAGCAGTTGCCTTATTCCAACTGGCAGGGTTCCCAATACGGATCGCAGTCGCGATAGTAGAGGGCTCGGAAATAACTCGGTCAAAGGCGATCGCCGCCGAACCTTCCGCCTCAAATCCAAACATCTTGGGGCGACGGGTGGATTTACCTGCATTTTTGTAGTGGGCAAATCCCATCCAGTAGGCCGTAATATTGCCCGCATTTCCGACCGGAATGCAGAGCCAATCGGGAGCATCTCCTAGGGCATCAACGATTTCAAACGCGGCGGTTTTTTGACCGTTTAGCCGATAAGGATTGACGGAGTTCACCAGTGCAATCGGATATTTGTCCGCGAGCTGACGGACGAGTGCCAAGGCATCATCGAAATTCCCCTTGATGGCGATCGCCTCGGCCCCATACATCAACGCTTGAGCGAGTTTTCCTTTCGCGACGTATCCATCTGGAAGCAGTACATATGCCCGCATATCTCCTTTAGCGGCGTAGGCAGCGGCAGCGGCAGAGGTGTTCCCCGTACTGGCACAAATAATGGCTTCGGCACCCTTTTCTTTTGCCTTAGAGACCGCCATCGTCATGCCGCGATCTTTAAAGCTGCCCGTCGGATTAAGGCCGTCGAATTTGATGAACACTTGACATGGCTTGCCAATGGCTGCGGCGATCGCCGGAGCGGGAACCAATGGAGTATTGCCCTCGTGCAGTGTGACAACCGGAGTTGTGTCCGTCACCGGGAGATAATCCCAATACTGACGAATGAGTCCGGGCCAAGCTTTGGATTCAAGTCGCGGGACGCTAATAGTCACAATCGGGCGGGCATAAGTCAAGTTAGCCCCATGATTATCGGGGAAAGTCTCCGACTCGTCTAGAGGCTCACTGAGTTGTTTTGAGAGAATAGGGGAGGTCCGATCGCATCTTCATGAGTCTGACGGAGGACTAGCTAACGCATAGCGTTTGCCATTTCAGTCAAGACAAAGGTGAGCAATCTTCCATATGACAAGCCCCCATCTCGCAGGCAGAAAGGTGGGCAAGAGACTTAGTAACCGAATGGTTTCGTTGCGCTGCGAGGACGTCATTTAAGCTCAAACAGTCCTGTCGAGTCGATGAGAATAAAAACAAGTATGGCTTTAGCGATGGCTGCCTCGAAAAATGCGATCGGCCTGAGCGGACGATAGACGTGCCCGGCCGGGGAGATTACTCGCAACGCTGTGATTTGGAGATGGAGAAATGCTTGGAATGGGGGCTGGTTCGGGACGCTGGCAAGCGGCGTGTAAGTTATAAGCAGACTCCGGCGCTGGGGTGACTTGAGAGGGGGGGACAAACTCGTGGCGGTTGACATCATAAGCCAAGACCTTGCCCCCTTCTATGTCGTAAATCCAGCCATGCAGGATGAGTTCGTGGCGGTGGAGTTTGGAGCGCACGATGGGATAAGTACGCAGATTTTCCAACTGGGTCAGCACATTTTCGGCAACGGCAATATCCAGTTGGTCATCGGAACTGCAATGGCCGTAATTCTCCTTCAAGACACGGCGGGTAGCTTCAGTATGCAGTAACCAGTCGTATACAAGTGGCATTTTAGTTTGTAGCTTGTCCATCTTGAATAAGCCTTTCATGGCTCCGCAGTTGGTATGACCGCAGACAACAATTTCGCGAATATCTAAGGCACCAAGCGCATACTCTAGAGCTGCCCCTTCTCCTCCATTCGCCGCACCGAATGGAGGCATGATATTACCAGCGTTGCGGATAACGAAGATTTCCCCCACACCCGACTGGGTAATCAGATTGGGGTCAACACGAGAATCCGAGCAAGTGATGAACAAGACTCGCGGTTCTTGGTTGTCGGCGAGAGCTTCGAAGGTGGCCTTATTTTTCTGATAGTAGCCAGCTTGAAATCGCTGCAATCCTTGAATCAGCTTCTCGGTCATGGTGGAGACTCTTGAGTGCGCGCTTATTATATTGTTTTGCGCGATCGCACAAAGCAGTCCAGGATGCGATTGTTCTAGACAAACTGTTGCAAAGGGCAACGTCTGTTGACCGCTCGTTCAACAGCAGACGCATGAAACTATAGGGTTTCAGCGACTGGAAGAAGGCGCAGATTGACGAACAACAATTGTCCCCCACAGGTGTTTTAAATTCCTGATGGCTCCGATAGATGGATGTATGACTGCGGTCTAAGTTTGCAAGGTAACAGTGTCGGTCATGACTGTACTCTGTATGTGTTGACTGAATTTATGCGTACCACTAGGTAGTGGAATCCTCTGATTCAATACCTGTTTGAGCTACGACTGTGCTTGTGATGGGGAAAGGCGCTTGCGCAGAGACTGCACTCTTTGCTGCGACACATCGTTCTTAGGGTTAAGAGCAAGAGCCTTTTCGTATGCTTCCAACGCTGGGGCAACTAGGTTCTTTTTCTCGTAAGCATGGCCTAAGTTGTTCCAAGCCGTTGGATAGTCGTCTAACGCTTGAACGGCTGACTTATAGTTTCGAATCGCTAAATCGTACTGCTCTTGAATGAAATAGGCATAGCCTAGAGCATTCAAGACAACGGGAATATCTTCGCCAGCAACATTTAGAGATTTCTTGAATTGAGCGATCGCCAGGTCGTATAGTTTCTTCTCCAAATAAACACTACCCAGTTCGTAGTGCTCTTCAGCAGTCCCGCTCTCTTTCGTGAGCTTTGGCTGCAGGCGGCCTATCACCCCTTCCTGGCGACGATTGCGCTGTACTTCGCGAAAAACAAGCCAGCCAACAACAGCTAGTAGACCTGCGAGAGCTACTAAGTACACAGTGGGCAAAAATGACGTCGTTTCCATAGGTTGAATGGCTTTAGAACATAGCGAATCGTATCTCAACGTAACATCACTCCGATCGAGTGCGCGATTGTCCATTGAGCACAACTCACAGACAAACACACAGAGTCCGCTGTATCGCGATCGAGGTCAGCAGACCTTTCACCCCAAAACGGGGAAAAATGCCACATCCAAGGCAGTCAGCAGCACCTATAGTAGGGAAACGACAACGTTTTATCGTCCATAACACTGGGTTTAGATTCGTCACGTTTATGCTGAGTAGAACGCAGCCATTTGTGTGTCGTATCGACCCTCTTACTCTTTTTCGTTCGTAACCTATGGGACAGTCCACCGCCGGAATAATTTATAACGACACTAAACCCTCGGCAGTGCGGGCTTGCACATCATTAACCGAATGGTTGGAACTGAAAGACTGGCACGTGATTTCAGCATCTGGTATGGGCGGAATTTTAGGGTATTCGCGCCCCGATAGTCCCGTACGCCACAGCCCGGTCGATCGTCTAGCTCCTCCCGGATTCGATCGGGACATGGATTTTGCGGTAGTTCTCGGTGGAGATGGCACGGTACTTGCAGCAGCTCGGCAATTAGCGCCATTCAACATTCCTTTATTAGCTGTGAATACCGGACATCTCGGGTTTCTCACCGAAACGTATCTGCCGTTATTGTTCAAAGCGACCGAGTCAGTTTTGGCTGGTGACTGTTATGTGGACGAACGCACGATGCTGTCCGTACAGGTGTGGAGAAGCGATGCTCTGATTTGGGAAGCACTGGCGCTGAATGAAATGGTGCTGCATCGAGAACCCTTGACAAGCATGTGTCATTTTGAAATCTCAATTGGCGAGCATTCTGCCGTCGATGTGGCAGCAGACGGAGTCATTATTGCAACCCCTACCGGTTCAACCGCCTATGCGCTCTCTGCGGGTGGGCCAGTGGTCACTCCTGGTGTCTCGGTGCTGCAGTTAATTCCGATTTGTCCCCATTCTTTAGCGTCGCGAGCCCTAGTATTTGCAGATACCGAACATATCGTGGTACGTTCTCCGATTCAAGATCAAATGGTGTTAGTGGTGGATGGCAATGCAGGTTGTTATATCTCGCCCCAGGACGAGATTCGGGTGGTGAAGTCGCCGTTTCAGACCAAGCTCATTCGCCTGCAGCGAACGGAGTTTTTCCGAATCTTACGCGAGAAGTTGGGATGGGGCTTAACGCATGTGTCTAAGCCAACCTCTGTAGAGTTGCCATAGCTCTGCAGAGGTTAATGCAAGTGACAACTATAAAAAATGCCCTGCTGTTAGCAGGGCATCGAAATGATTAGAAATAGTTCCTGGTCGATTCGCGGGAAAGGACCAACCGAATCTTAGCGATCTAGAGTGCTCATAATACTGGGCAAAGAAGGCAAAGAGGGCGCAATTTTAGCGTCAGCATACTCAACCCGATGCTGACGGCGGGCGTTCGCAACAACCGTTACAGTGTGCGTAACCTTATCAGACAAGGCGATGGTTTTAACATCATAAGTTTGAGTCGCTAACTTAGGATAGAAGCCAATTCCGAAGATAGGAACCAACAGGCAAGCCGCGATCGCTAATTCGCGAGGCTTGATGTCTTGCCAAGGGTCTACAACAACAGAGCCAGAGTCTCCATTACCGAAGAACATGCGGCGCAGCATGGATAGCAAGTAAATGGGGGTCAGAATGAGTCCAATCGCTGCCAAAACAATGACGCCTGCCTTGAAACCGCCGCTGTAGATGTTGCTGTTTGCAATACCAAGGAAAACCATTAGTTCTCCGACAAAGCCACTCATCCCTGGGAGTGCCAGGGAGGCCATCGAACCTGCCGTAAACATGGCAAAGGTCTTGGGCATAGATTGAGCCAAACCACTCATTTTGGTCATATCGAGGGTATGGGTTCGCTCGTAAGTCACGCCCGCCAAAAAGAACAGCATGGCCGCAATCAAGCCGTGGGAAATCATCTGTAGAACGGCACCGTTGAGTCCGAGGTCGGTCAGACTAGCGATACCAATCAGTACAAATCCCATGTGGGAAATCGAGGAACAAGCTAAGCGACGCTTGAGATTTTCTTGACCGAACGCATTGAGTGCGCCGTAAACAATATTGACTACACCCAACACCATCAGAATGGGAGCGAAATATAGGTGAGCTGCCGGTAGCATTTCTACGTTAGTACGAATGAGTGCGTAGCCACCCATCTTAAGCAGTACACCGGCCAGAATCATCGAGATCGGAGCAGACGCTTCACCGTGAGCGTCGGGCAACCAAGTGTGCAACGGAAAAATAGGCAGCTTGACGCCGAAAGCAATGATGAGGCTGGCATAAACTAGTAGCTCAAAGGTGAAGGGAAAATCCTTCTGGACAATCTCTGCCATATCGAAGGTTACTGTGTCGCCGTAAAACGCCATCGCAAATGCAGCGACCAGAATGAATACCGAGGCAAGAGCAGTGTACAGAATAAATTTAGTAGCCGCGTATTGACGCTTTGCTCCACCCCAAATTGCAATCAACATATAAACCGGAATCAGTTCAAGCTCCCACATCAGGAAGAACATCAGCAGGTCGCGAGCGGCAAATACACCGACTTGCGCTGCCAGCAGCAAGAGAACCAATCCAAAGAACAACCGCGGCTTCTTTTCCACCCCCCAAGCAGCCCAAATGGCAACTGCATTAACAAAACCGGTTAGCACAATCAGCGGCATGGAGATACCGTCGGCGGCAACCGCCCAACTGAGATTCAGTTGGGGCACCCAAGCATACGTCTCAACAAGTTGGTAGCCGGGATTAGTAACGTCAAAATACTGAATGAAGGGAAAAAGAATTAAACCAAGTTCGACAAGGGCAACACCCAACGCATACTTGCGGATGATGGCTGCCGTCGGCGGCAGAAGTGGAATGCCTAATGCAGCCACCAGCGGTAACACGATAGCTGCGCTCAACCAGGGGAAGTCTGCTGAAACCATTTCCTCGATGACCTCGATGACCTAATGAGGATTAATACCTACGATATTTCCCATTATATGAAGAAAGTTTGCAATAGTCCAAACTTTCTGTGGAGAAACTATTACCTATCGAATCTATGAGGTGACGAATGGGGCGATCTCAATGGGTCCACATCCAGGAATGCTTATATCTCAAACCGGGCAAGGCGCAAACCATACGTGCTGCTCTGCCGAACAGGACGGCAAGCTCAAGATCCGGCATCTTATTACACCAAAGAAAACGGCGCTACTCAGTGATAGCGCATTCAAATGAGCTCTTCATGTTACAAACAATGTCCGGGAAACTGAATAAATATTAAGTGGAGGCCGTAATTGCTGCGGAATACCGCCGGGTCTCAATGCGCTGACGCATCCTTTCAGATGTATTGCCTATTGCTTCTGGCTGCGTTCGATTGCTTGTTTCATCGTGTGCCAGCTCCACAAGTTACGCACTCCGAGGACGAAAAACAGTCCACCGGGCCAATAGGTCGGCACCGCCGCGTTCTGAAAAGGCAGGGTAGTTCCCTGAACAGCTCCGCTGATGATTAATTCAATCCCCAAAATTGTGAACGCAGTGGCCGCGATGGAAAGGGTGCGCAGCATCCAGGCTGGGGGCGGTGTTTGTCCCGACTTGAGTTGTGTATTCTCTGCTTGATTCGACTGGGAAGCCTTGGAGGATTCAGACATTGTTCTAGTACTGTGTCAGTGGAACTGAGATAGGCAAATCTTCGCCAACAGCCTTGCAGCAATGCATCGTTCTACTGGATGGCTCCCTCATATCAAGCCAGACAAACCTTTAGGTCTTCTAAGGAGTAGGAGCTGTTGCAGGAGGACAAGGCTCAATCTCCTCAAAAAGCTTTGATATGGCAGGTTTGGGCAAAGCTACAATAGCCCTGATGATGTGGATATCGCCAAATTCACCAAATTGAGCATAGTCAACTATTGGCTATCTGCACATTGCAACTAGTCAATTTCTTATGCCGTAAATCCATCGGACAATTCTACGACCGGCGAAAACAGCTCTGGTCCTAGCCCAATTCCATGGCCCCAAGTTCGACTGATTTAGACTCGAATACCTCTGAAGGCCCGAGTTCCTCTCCATCATGTTGTCCTGGGGGCTCGGTTGAGGTCGGAGCTAGGTTCATCGCCTGTGCGCCAGGTAACTTCGACAACACTCGATGATACACAGCCTCCTGTTCGCTACTACCGTAAAGGGTTGCCCCGGTTAAATCTGCATCGCTCAGGTTGGCTGACCACAGATCGACAGACCGCAGCAGAGCGCCAGTTAGATTTGCTCCCGTTAGGTTGGCATGACTCAGGTTGGCTCCGCTGAGGTTGGCCCCAGTCAGGTCCGCACCACTCAAATCAGCTCCACTCAGGTCTGCTCCCTGTAAGTTGGCATGGGCTAAGTTACTGACTAACATGTCTGCATCTGTAAAATCGGCCTCGCTGAGGGTGGCTCCTGACAAATTGGCTTCAAACAAGCAGGCTTTGCGGAAATTTGTCGCGATCGCATACACATTCCGCAAATCAGCAGCACTGAGATTGGCTGACTGAAAGATGGCCGAACTTAAATCGGCGGCAATAAGGGTCGCGTTTTGTAAATCGGTCTCCTGCAACACGGCTCCGAGTAAGTTAGCACTATCCATCTTGGCCCGCGTCAACATCGATCCTGCGAGCTGCGCTTCTCGTAGGATTGCCCCTTGCAACACCACCGCCGTTAAATTCGAGCGATTGAGTTGTATCGCAGTCATATCTGCCCCTCTGAGGCAGGTGCCGCTCAAGTTAGAACCATTCAGTTTGCCTCTGCGAAGATTGCTCCCTCTCAGGTTCGCGTCCCGTAAATCGATAGTTGCAAAATCTGGCGTGGTTTTGATGTGTAGTCGTACAAGGACGGCCGCATTGGTCGCCATCTTGGGGGCAATGCTGCGAATGCGTCTCGGGCGGCTAGGCAAATCGACAGTGGGAATGGGAGCCGCTGCATCGCTGGCATACATCTCTTCGAGCCTCACAACATCGACATGACTATATGTGAGCGATCTTAGTGTAAATTTCAAGCTTTGACGCTAGATGTAGACCTTACTGTGATAATGAATTGTGACGTGGGAGTGATTTTCGTTGCAGGGCAAGGGGGGTTGCGAATAGGTGTATTGGGGGACTGTTGATGGGCAAATGATTTATCGGAGAGTCGAGCTGTGTTCGATCTGGAATTCACGATCCCGGCGATCGCGAGCGGAACGGAGACGTATTGTTGCCAGTTCAAGAGAGTCTGCTAAGCTGCCACAGTCGAGAGCGATACAGCGATCGATAGTTTTTGACCATCTCGATCCCCATCATTAACTTGCATTGTGGAGTGTGCCATGTTGCCAGCATCTCAATCTGTATCTGCCCCCAAAGTTGTCGTGGTTGGCGCTGGATGGGCTGGGTTGGGGGCTACATATCATTTGGCCAAACAAGGGTACGACGTCACACTGCTAGAAGCGAGTTCTCAGCCTGGAGGATTGGCGGCCGGGTGGCGAACGCCAGGAGGCCGTGCTGTGGAAGGGGGAATACACGGATTTTGGTACCCCTACGCCAATATTTTTGGATTGGTGGATGAGCTGGGGCTGAAGCCGTTTACCCCTTACACTCGCTCGTCGCAATACTCTCCTGCAGGACTGGAGGTAGAGTCGCCACTGTTTCAGGAAATGCCCCGGCTCCCGTCTCCACTTGGGACGTTTGTATATACCGATTTCAAGCGGTTGCCACTAAGCGATCGCCTCTCTGCCCTGCCATTGATGTATGCCACCATTGACTTCGATAATTCTGAGGATGCTTGGAGGCGGTACGACAGCCTAACGGCTCGAGAGCTGTTCAAGCAATTTGGGGTTACCGAGCGGCTGTACAAAGAAGCATTTGAACCCATGTTGTTGGTGGGGTTGTTTGCGCCAGGGGAGCAATGTTCGGCTGCTGCGGCATTAGGAATGCTGTATTACTTCATTTTGGCTCATCAGCCTGACTTTGATGTGGTGTGGTGTCGCGGCACGATTGGCGAGCAGATTTTCCAGCCTTGGGTGGACAAAATCGAGCACATGGGGGGGACGGTCTTAACCGAACAGCGGGTAAGCGACATTGTAGTGGGAGATCGAGGTGAAGCGACTGGGGTGGTGTGTGGAGATCAAACCTTTGATGCGGATGCCGTTATTTTTTCAGTGGGAATTAGCGGGATGCAGGCGATTGTTGCTGGCAGCGAGACCTTGTGTCAGCGGCAAGAATTTTTGGATGTCATGAATCTGAAGTCAATTGATGTCATGGCTGTAAGGCTGTGGTTCGATCGCCACATTTCCATCCCGTTACCATCCAATGCCTGCTTTGGCTTCGACAACACCACCGGCTGGACATTTTTCGACCTCAACGCCCTGCACGACGAATTTGCCGATGCTCCTGGCAGCGTTATTGAAGCGGATTTCTACCACGCCAATCAATTGTTGCCCATGAGTGACGAACAAGTGGTGGAGAAGGTGCAGCGAGATTTGGCCACTTGCATTCCGGAGTTTGCCTCGGCCCAGGTTGTTGACCGCAGCGTGATTCGGGTTCAACGAGGAGTGACTCACTTCTCGCCGGGCAGCTACCAGTATTTGATGCCTGCTCGTACCGGCTATCCCAATGTGTTTGTGAGTGGAGACTGGATAATAAATAGCCACGGCTCGTGGTCGCAGGAGAAGGCATTGGTTACAGGTTTGGAGGCCGCTAACTTAGTGGTTAGCCAATTGGGGCAAGGGGAACCTGCCCGGATTATTCCAATCGAGCCTGACGAGCCTCATATCGAAGCTTTGCGATCGCTGAATCAAAATGTTCGCGCGTTCGCCCGTGACTGGCTGCCAAACTTAGGGACGCTTTAGTGAATTAGCTCCCAGAAAGAAAGGTTGCCTTATGACCCATAGAGCGGAACAACGCCAGTTCGACACGGTTCAATCAGGATAAATCCCTCGAACGTCAGCTCGACAGAAAAAACAGCCTAGAAGAGAACCGGTGGCAGTGCTTTGAGACCTTTGAGATCAAGGTCCAACGAAGGCTTAGTGGGTAGATATAGGATTTTTTATGCTGGTTTGCTCACCACTGTTACTGTTCTACACCAGCATGAAAAACGTTATATCACGCCTGTTATGAGACCAAGGCTGAACTGGTTTGAGCAGGTCACTGACTTTGCCCATCTACTCAATTCAGACCCTATTGCTGTGGCCGAGCAACTTTGGGTAACAACCCACCTCGAACCCACCGTGGAAAAACTAAGGGTCATAACTTATACGTAGTTTATATATTTGCTTATCCCCCCCAAAAAAGAGTATTTGAAAAACTCTAATGTCCGAATACTTGTTAAAAACGGGTTTCAAATTCAATGCCCCCTCGGGTGTCTTGATTGAAATCACTTCTACCACGAAGTATCAGGGAATCATTGATGCGATACCGAGCTCCCAAAAGTGGATCTTCTTCTTCACTTGTCAAGCTAGTTTCAGCTGTAATCGAAATATTCCTACCTAGGTCTTTTGCCAGTTCAAGACCTATACTTGTTTCGTTATTCTCTCCCACAAAAGTTCCAATTCTGACTTCATCAAGTCCAACACTATCTCCAATGGAGTTTTCACTGCCATACAGTGAGCCTGCAACAGTAGACTGAAAAATGTTAGTGGCTAGATTGTTGAGTATGTCACTGCCCAATAAGTTAATAATTTCATTTTGAGTGCGGCCAGGAACGCTCGAAAAAACAAGAGCTGGAGAGTTTAAGCCAGAATTCAACTCACTCGCCTGCCCCTGAACAGTTGCTCGAACCTCTATCGACCGCGCTTCACCGCTGTTTCTAGAGTTTAAATCGCTCCCTTGGCCATTTTGTCCGGTAAAGCGGGCAACCTCATTCGTTGCACCGCTACTCGACGGACGATTGACTTCAGTTGCAGTAGTCGTAACCCGAACATTGAGGTAGGGATCGATTCCATTCTCTCGATTGAATTCCGCAACATTTGCCCAACTGCGATCTAGCCGTAGGTAGGCTGGGCCTGCGGTGATGGCACCTCTAGTCAATGTGACTGTCCCTTGTCCTTCCGGTGAGGAGACAGGGCCGTATAACGCAAGAGTACCCGTCGCAGTAAAACGAAATAGAGGTTCCCATCCAATATCCAGACTTTGTCCTAGATTGAGTTTAAATTCATTAAACTCGGGTTGAATGAGGGGGGGACTAGGCGGTTGATAGGCACCAACACCAACGGATACGCTAGCTTCAACTTCAGTAGGAGCGATATTTACAAAACCTTCCCAGACACTAATATCACCAGAAATAATGGGAGCAAGAACATTCCCCGACACAAAAATATCTCCTGACAAATTGCCGTCATATAAGTTACTGAATTGAACTTGCGTTGGGGCAATCGTAATTTCGATGGGGGTTTCTCCCTCTTTCAGGACAGTTCGCTCCAATGGCAGAAATCCGCTTGCCTGTAGCTCACTACCAATAAAGTTGGCTGCAAAATTATCCACATGAATGGCGTCAAAATTAAAATGCACTGTTGTATTTAAGTTGTTTATTGGTTCTGGCAATGCATTAATCTCTAAAGATGTATCGCTCAATTCAAAAATCCCATCTAAAGTTAAATCACTAATAGATGTATTGTCTAAAGCACCTGTGAGTTCAACCGATAATAATCCGTTTGGATCTTGCAGCCCAATTTCATCTGTTAGTGAATTGACTAGACTAAGTTCTTCATCTCGCGCTTCAACTTTTATCCAAAAACGATCGCTTTCCGGCTCGATGCTTACAAAGGGTAACTGATAAGGAATTGTTCCGGCTAGTGTAGCTGGATCGTCAATATTAATGCTTTCAACAGCCAGGTTCCCTTCCACATCTAGAATGCTGTTGTTGTAGTCGAAATCTCCCCAAAGTGCATAGAGTGGTCGCTCGTTAAGCATTGCATCATTGAGCCGAATCTCACCATCTATTCTGGGCTCGTTTAGGCTACCTGCCAGATCGGTCGTCAGGCTCAGATCTCCGGAAAAGCTTGGCAAAGAAGGGACAAATCGCTGCACAATACCGACTGGAAAGTCATTGACTCGGATCGATCCATCGATTTGGTCGTAACCAAATTTTCCACTGGCTTGAGCGGAGCGATCGCCGGTTTCGGCAATGAGCGTGGACAGGGAAAGCTGTAAATCCTTGAATAATCCGCTCAGCTCCAAATTTTCGATTAAAAATTCTTCTAGAGACCAATTCGAACCTTGGAAGTCTATCTGAGCAATGGGGTTGTTCAGCAATCCAACCACTCTGACGTCCCCCTGAAAATCTCCTTTAAGATCGGATAGGTCTGGGATGCGCCGATCGTCAGTCAAGCCAACATTCAATTGCTCTACAACTTCAACGTATGCAAAAACTTGCTCGTATAACGATCTCTGAAACGCCAGGATGGGAGTCGTTTGTAAATCTGCAGCAGTGCCCAGTTCGGCCACTTGAAAACTCTGCATCACATCGGACCACTCATCCCAATCGAATCCTGCCAATACGTTTTCAAGCTTGCCATTCTCGGTAGAGATGAACAGGTCGACCTCCCCTGGTGAAGGTTGATTCCTGACTAAACGCCCTCCTCTCATCCGCGATACCGAGGAGTTTGGGAGTGTGACAGAGCCATTGGCTTCGATGGTGCTCCCTTCCAGATCGAGCTGACCGTCGGTTATGGAAACCGTATTATCCTCGAATCGAAAATCGGACTGCAACCGGGTAACCTTTAAACCGGCCCAATGGGGTTGGAATGCAACAAACTCACCATCCACAACCCTGTCTTGTAAATTCACAGCTAACGAACTGTCGAGAGTACCGCCGAAGTAGCCTGGCATCACACCATTCAACAGAGAGAGTGGCAGCTGTACTACCTGTAGGTTCAATAGCTCGTTTTGGCGATCGCCATTAATGATGGTGATGCCCTGTTGAATATCGACCGACGTGGGTAAAAAATCTGGCCCAGTGCTGAGAATAATGCGATCCGCCCCCGTACCGTCGCCACTTCCGCTGCCCAGTAACTCCAGAGATAAGCCATTATTGGCCTGCCAATTAACAGGACCTTGTAAAGGCTCGAATACCAGTGCAGCGACTTCGAGAGATGTGGCGCTAGCATTGGCATTTAACTGAAGGTTATCCAGCATCCCCGAGAGCGTGCCCTGGAAGGAGATCGCACCAGCGACCGGTTGTCCCGCTAGGAGAGGGAGGTCTTCAAGCAGTAAATTATTGGCCGATAAGGCAATGTTGGCGGGACCGATCGCAAAGCTTTCCGAGTTAACCGGAATTTGTCCGTTAACGGCGATCGCGTCGAGTGCTAAGCCATTTGAAACTGTTAGACCGCTTCCGTCCCAAGCTAGATCCGCAACAAAATCTCCCAAATCGGCCACTTGAAGTAATTCAACCGATCCCTGCCCGCGCAGTCCTTCGAGATTTAAGCTATCCGAGCTAGCTTGTAGGTTGATATCTCCATTCAAAACACCACTGAGCTGTGGAGCCACCAGCGATAATGGCAGATTTTGGGGGATTATCGTAGCCTCTATAGTTCTCACCCCCACTGTGTTGGGAGCTGACGAAGTGAGCGTAGCGTCGACGGTTCCATCCTCAACTTGTAATTGAGCGTTAGGGATGAAAACAGCTCCGTCCTCTAGCAGGAGCTCGGCATTTCCGCCCCAGGGAAACGACCCCCCTTCTCCGCCCCAATCAACATTGGCATTAACCCGATCCCCTATCAGGTTTGCGCTAAGCGATAAATCGGTTGAGCCCAGCACTACGGGTAAATCTGTGATGTCGTACAAGGACAGCAGCGCATCAGGGTTTGTATCTGCGAGGTTAATCTGGACATTGCCGACTAAAACATCGCCGAGAGATAGGTTCCCATTTCCGGATAAGGCGCCCAATGGCTGACCGGAATCAGCAAAATTTACGTCAAGCTCGCTGAGGGTGAGTTGTGAATTTTCAAATTGAAAGCGTCCAGCATAGCTTGGTAGCTCAATCCGATCGATCAAACCAGTTTCGAGGGAATCGAAACGTCCCTCGGCAATCGGATTGGTGACAGTACCTGTAATTTGGACGGTGCTGCGAACTGCGCCTTCAACTGGCACGGGCAACTCTATCTGGGCAACATCCAGTAACTCATTGAATGTCGCTCGTGGAACCGATATCGTCACATCGATGCCAGGTTCCCCCTCAGTCTGCTGCTGCACGACAAGTGAACGTTGTGGATCGAGGTCCTGAATGCTGGTACTGGTTGAAGAGATTGGCTGATAGAAACCAACCGTAGTTCCTGCAATCTGCAATCCGAAATCAGATAATTCTGGAAGATAGTCATCTCCTAACCAGGACACCGACTCTGAGGATGGCGGTATGGGGAGTTTGAGCTGGTCCCAGTCCAGCAAATCAGACCAATTCACTGTCCCTTCGCTGGTGAACGGAATTTCCCCTAAAGATCCTTCAAACTTATCGATTTGAATGGTTTGATTGCGGAATGAAAAATGGCCATCAAGCTCTGAAATGGCCTGGACGGAACCGCCTCGCTCGAGAGAGGCACTTAAATTATCTAAAACCAGCGTCCCCTCTATATCAGGAGCGCTATCTAATTGCCAGGCCAGTTGTAAATCCGCATCTATTGTCCCCCCGTCTGCCTGCAAGGGAAGTTGCGGAAGAATACTCGTCAATGCATTAACGGGAACGCTGGCCGCGACTGCCTCAGCTTGAATAGTGAGAGAAGATAGTAGGGCCTCTCCTTCTATCTTTAACGAGCCGGAGTCATAGTCGGTACGAACATCAAACTCGAAAGTCTCATCGTCAGCAGTCCAACGGGCATCTGCAAAGATATCCAACAGTTCGATGCTATTACCGTTGCTTGGCTGTACCCGCACGTTGCCGCGGCGCACAATTAATTCTGCAGCCCCCAAGGTAATCGGAGGAGGCTCACCATTGCTCTCAAGCTGCAGTTCAGGAAGTTGCCAAGTGCCATCTTCTGACTGAGCCAGCGTAACGTCCGGTTGATGCAGCACAATCTGAATGGCAACAGGTCGCCTGAATAAGAGAGAGATGGGATTGGCTCGGATATCAATGCCATCTACCGTGGCAAGACCGCTAATTTCAGAAGCCCCCAGAGACACCTGCCAAGGCAGAAGGGTGCGTACTGACCCGAGCTCAACTTCGGTGGAAAGCGCATTTTCAAGGGCGGCATCGACCTGAGGAAGGATCCTTCGATTGACGATAGGACGAACACCCAGAGAAAGGATGGCACCTATCCCAATAGCACCTGAGGCAATGCCTATGACAATAACCTTAACCGTTAGCCTAGGACTAGATTTAGCTGTTGGTTTACGAGATGGTTCCACGCCTCTAACCTCTCTGCAGCATTGACTATATTTTACCGACAGCACTCAAAAAAGAACGTACGAACAATGTTTCTTTTCGTTATCAAAAACACCAGTTTAAATAGCAACAGAAATGCCACGGATGCCTACAGTAAAAAGTCTTAATTGGCTGACAGTATTTATTAGCATCTTTAGCAGAAAAAGTATTGCAGGCTAAAGCTTTAGGCCATACATGGCATTCTGCTCTAAGGTCTAAAGTGTTGATATAGACCAAAGCATTGATTGGTAGCAAGAAGTTATCAGAAAAATCTCGTTACAGAATGGCCGATCTCCATACAAGCAAAGCAAAGTACAGTTTCAAAACCTCCCATTCCTAATAGAACTTCTATCTATGAGGTAATCCTGTTGTCGAGACTAACTCCATCCAGAAATAGTGTGCTGAGACATTCAAATTCATCACAGAGCGGTATAGCTAGCGTTTGCGATAGATTCATGAGTGAGCACTTTTTGGCTGGCCAACATAGAGTTGCGTATCGTACTCAAGACGGACGCGGCCCGATTGGGAATTCCGTTGGAAGATGCGGCTGAGCTCCTGCAGCATGGGCTGATAGTTAGGATGGCTTTCGTTAGGGGTGTAGGAGGTGGAGAGTAGCCTGCCTTTGAGCCCGGCGTAGTTGAGACGTTGTTCGTTATGGAGAACGTGTTTCTGTAAGGTTCCGTCAGCAAAAAACGATCGCAGTTCTTCTCTATCAATGGTTTTGTGTTGCACCTGCTGGTAATCGGTACCGAACCGTTGCAAAAGGGTTTCGTAAGCGCTCAGGAAAGGAGTGGTGTCGGTGCGACGGGAATTCCACATCAGCACTACCCAACCGTTAGGGCGCAGGATACGGGAAAATTCGTATCGGGCAGCGGTGCGGTTGAACCAGTGGAACGCTTGGGCTGCAATAACGTAGTCTACGGAGCGAGCTCCGAGGGTTGTGGATTCTGCAGTACCATCAATGCTGTGGAAGTTTGGGTACTGCTTCAGTGAAGTTTCGGCTGCTTGCCGCATGTGAGGGTTGGGTTCTACGCCGAAAACGGGGTTACCGTTGTTCAGAAATAGCTGGGTGGAGATGCCGGTGCCGGAGCCGATGTCTGCGATCGTGGATGTAGAAGTAAGGTTGACTGTTTGGTGCAGGATGTCGAGGACGGTGGTGGGGTACTTGGGGCGATAGCGGATGTAGTGTTCGACGCGATCGCTGAAGCGAAGGGTGGGATCTGGAGTGAGGCGAGACATAAATAAAGCAGGACTTTGTTGGCGTCAACTCGGCATAGATGACAGGGCATCGAGAGAGAACAAACTGATATTAATGCAGTCAATCAAGATTCTGCAAAAGTCACCAAAGGTCCAAGGGGAAAGGCTTTATCAGTGCAGTTTTATCGTTCTTGCAGTCTTTAGACTCTGAATGCATAATAACGAACATGTGCGAGTCAGACTTAAACCATCCCGATAGTTGACCAAAAAGCAAACATACGTTTAGCATACGATTTTCCTTCGGAAAGATTACGAGTCAGATATCTAAAGATCTTTTCCTAATCATTTCGTTTTTGGTCGTAACACTCTTATTCATTTTTCTTAGCCCACCAGTATATTCCCATAATGCTTCGGAACATCACTTTGCGTCAGAACCAAGTTCAACTCATCCAACTGGGACACGAGCAACAGCTTACAGGACAAGACTTGATAGATTCTTTATCAAGCCAATCAATAGATGATGAAAAAATTGTGATAGTTCACAAGCAGCGCAAGCGGAATCAGCTAATGTCACACTAGGAACACAAACCCTTTTTTCAATGGGAGTCAATCTCGGGCTACTGTCTGCTTAAGCGAGAGCAATTACTGCCAGAAAAAATATTGCGAAGTCGGCTAATATTCGCCGTTTTGCTGTGGATTCATTAAATGTGACATCGGTAGAAGGGGCGAAGCTCATCACTACAGGTAACATTTTGATGCTGAATTTTCTGAATATAGACAGCTCGTCAACTGTAAGTTTCGACTTTGGATGCTGAGCACATGAATCGGTCTTTTTATGCAGGGTCATCTTTAGAGCAAATACTAAGGATTTTAAAGTTAAATTCATAGTGTCATAACTATCCGTCTAATTGGTAGTATAAGGTTAGAGAAGATACTTAACTAAGCTTGGAAAGCTATTCATATACACTTGCTTCCCATGTGTAAGGAGGCTGACTTGTGACAGCATTGATTATGCTGGCATCAACCCAAACGTTCGAGATAAAGGTGATTCCTCTTTGCAAGCAAGTTACGTCCGAATCTCTCATAAGTTGTTTATTCAGTTGCACCAGTTTATTCGATTTCCTTCGAGACAGACTTCAATGATAGTGGTTCATTTTGCTGAATTCACACACCTTCAAGTTGAGTAAAACATCGATAGAGATATGAGCGCTATTGGCGTAGAGTCGCAGATATATTAGTAGGTGATAGGGAGGAATCTAATGAATGTGGGCTATCTAAAGGATGATTATCTAACGAGGAGAAATATTTTATACGCGATTCCAGACGTCAAATATTCAAATGTATACGATGTATTTAAGCTGCTCTATTCTATTAATAGAGTCTTGCAGAAGATGAAAATCAGGCAAGCTAAAATTTTTGACTTGGGATATAGATTTAATGATTTTCACGTGAATCATGTAGATGTCATTCATTTTTTTAATACTATTAGTTATTCCTCCACCCCTTGGGTGACTACGTTTGAGACGATTATTCCTCGATTCAAAAGTACGGTCTCAATCCATAAGGGTAGAAATTTTGATTTTTCAAGTATCAAAGATAATCCCAAGGTCCTGAAGGCTCTAGACGCTATGGCTAGTGGTCCATGCCTCAAGCTCATGGCTATGTCAGAGTGTAATTTACAAATGCAAAGAGACTTTCTGGCTCACTTCCCGCAGTATCGTTCTGAGATTGAACGAAAGTTAGTATGTTTACCTCCACCGCAGGAGATACTTGTCGATCGGTCTTCCATGGATACTGTTTCTTTAGATGATGAGATACGTTTTATGTTTGTGGGGAGTAAATTCTTTCGGAAGGGCGGGGTTGAGATCCTCGAGTCATTTCAAGAAGCACGAAGAGTGTATGGCTATAATCTGAAGCTGCTAATTGTCAGCTCTCTTTCTCATGGTGATTATGCGACTGATTCAAGCAAAGAGGATACTGAGAAATCTAGAGATTTTATTCGACAGAATAACTCTTGGATAGATCATTGGGATTACTTAGAAAATCGCAAAGTACTTGAACTAATGAAGACCGCTCATGTTGGTTTATTGCCTACATATGCGGATAGCTACGGATTTTCAGTTCTTGAATTTCAAGCGGCGGGATGCCCGGTGATTTCAACCAATATAAGGGCATTGCCAGAAATCAATAATAATGACAGGGGATGGTTGATCGAACTGCCTCAAAACTCATTGGGAGAAGCGATTTATACAACAAAAGAAGATAGGGAGGCCATATCAAATCTAATTAAGCAGGGCCTGTTGAGAGCAATTTCTGAAATTATGGACAATCGGCAGATTATCTATCACAAGGCAAAAGCGTCAGTAAGCTATATAAAAGAAAAGCATTCGCCCAAGAATTTTTCTAGAGAGCTGAGCAGGATTTATGGTGCGGCTTGAGAGTCTTAATTGAATTACCGCTCTAAATCCCCGATAACCTTTGGGTTAAACCGATTCATTGCTGTCTGGACATCTTTTTTCAGACAGGTTTCAATCGCATCAGCCGACGTATCAATCACTTCTTGCAAATAAGGCTTTTCCTTTGGCGTAAACCCACCCAAAACGTGACCGATGACATCGCGAGCGCCTGCCGGAGCCCCTACCCCCATCCGCAAACGCGGAAAGTTTTGAGTACCTAAATGTTTGATGATTGACTTCATTCCATTGTGTCCACCCGCCGACCCTGACAGCCGTAACCGCAACCGCCCAAACGGTAAATCCATATCGTCATAAACAACCAGAATGGACGCTGGATCGAGCTTGAACCAATCCGCTGCCGCCCGCACCGACTGCCCTGACAAATTCATATACGTCGTCGGTTCCAGTAGGCGTAACTTCCCCACTGGTCCTATCCCCTCGCCATAGCGCCCCTGAAAGCGCTTGGTATCCTTTATTCCCACCTGCCAGCGCTTGCTCAAACAAGCAATCGCCATAAAGCCGCAGTTGTGGCGGGTGCCTTCATACTTGGAGCCAGGATTCCCCAGCCCCACCACTAATTCAATTGCCATCCCGCTCGACTATTCCTCAAACTCTGCTTCGATGACGCCGCTGTCCGGGTTGTTCTCCGCCCCACTACTAGATGCAACCGCCTGTTGAGTCGCCGGGGTTTGAGGCTTGAACTGGAACAAGCTGTAGACCGTATTGCGGCGAATATCCACCATCATGTCTAAGAACAGCTCGTAGCCCTCATTCTTGTACTCGATCAGCGGATCTTTCTGACCGTATCCACGCAGACCAACCGACTCCCGCAGCGCATCCATCTGTTGCAAGTGTTCCCGCCATAGTGTGTCGATCTGCTGCAGCAAATAGAACCGTTCCGCATCCCGCATCAGGCCGGGGCGGAAGGTATCGATATAGGCTTCCTGTCCTTCGTAGGCCTGCTTAATTTGGTCGTTTAAGGCAACCACCATATCGTCGTAACCCAGCTCATCGATCGCCGACGTCTGCAACGATTCAAGTTGGGGCACAAACTCTTGCACCTTGCCCACCAGCTTATCCAGCTCCCATTCCTCCGGTGGTAGGTCGGGATTGACGTAAGCCCGCACCACCTCTCCCATCGTCAGGGTGCAGTATTCCAGCATCTTGTCCTTCAGGTTTTCCCCTTCCAGAGCCCGACGACGCTCGGCGTAAATCGCCTTACGCTGGTTGTTCATGACCTCGTCGTATTCGAAGACCTGCTTGCGAATGTCGTAGTAGTAGGTCTCGACTTTCTTCTGGGCATTCTCCAGACTGCCCGACAGCATCGGGTGCTCGATCGGCATATCCTCTTCCACCCGGAACATATCCATCAAACGACCGATGCGATCGCCCCCGAAGATCCGCAGTAGATTGTCTTCCAAACTCAAGAAGAATCGAGTAGAACCGGGGTCACCTTGACGACCGGCCCGCCCGCGCAACTGGTTATCGATGCGGCGCGATTCGTGACGCTCTGTACCGATCACATGCAAACCGCCCAAGTCAACGACATCGTTGTGCTCTGCGTCCGTAATATTCTCGTACTCGTCGCGAATGCTTTGAAACGCTTCTCGAATTTGCAGCACCACCGGATTGTCGACCGGGGCTTTTTCAGAAGCGATCGCCAAAATCTCTTCCACCTGCAGCTCCTGCATACGGTTAGCCCCGTACTTTTTCACTGCCGCATCCACTGCCGCATCCAGTTTTGTGCTGGTGTTTGCAGACAGTTCGCTGGGATAAAACTCGGGA
This sequence comes from Synechococcus sp., assembly GCA_051439425.1. GTDB lineage: Bacteria > Cyanobacteriota > Cyanobacteriia > Thermostichales > PCC-7336 > PCC-7336. Next base: position 11,342 of record JBFRWD010000033.1, on the reverse strand, counting down.
GCGATCGCCCAAGACTTGGACTTCTTACCCGCATCAAAGCCCTTACCCTTGCCTTTCTTGGCTCCACTCATGCCCGCAGTGGGAGTATTTGGATCGAGGCGCACTAACTTAGGCATTAGCCGTTCCCGCACCTTGAGACGAGCCATAAAGTCGGCATTGCCCCCCAAAATAATGTCGGTTCCGCGTCCGGCCATGTTGGTGGAAATGGTCACACCACCGCGACGGCCCGCCTGGGCGACAATCTCCGATTCCCGCTCCACATTTTCTGGCTTTGCATTTAGCAAATTGTGGGGAATCCCCATTGGCTGCAAAATTTGGGAGAGAATTTCGGACTTCTCCACACTGGTGGTACCCACCAAAGTAGGACGCCCCATCTCGTGCATGTCTTTGATCTCTTCTGCAACCGCCACCCACTTGGCATGCTCGTTCTTGTAAACGACATCCGGGGCATCTCGGCGCACGTTGGGCTTATTCGTCGGAACGACGGTTACATCTAAGTCGTAAGTCTTACCGAATTCCGCTTCTTCCGTCTTGGCAGTACCGGTCATACCAGACAGTGTGGGATAGAGCAGGAACAGGTTTTGATAGGTAATCGACGCCAGAGTCTGGGTTTCTTTTTGAATAGGCACGTGTTCTTTGGCTTCGAGAGCCTGGTGCAATCCATCCGACCAGCGCCTCCCCTGCATCACCCGCCCGGTGAATTCGTCCACAATCACGACTTCTTTGTTGCGGACAATGTAGTTCACATCTTTGGTGAACAGCTCCTTTGCCTTGACAGCGTTGAAGATGTAGTGAGCCCAAGGATCTTTAGGGTCGAATAGGTCCGTAACCCCCAACAGTTTTTCCGCGTTTTCAAAGCCCTCGTCCGTCAAGATAACGTTGCGAGCTTTCTCATCGACTTCGTAATCCCCTTCACCAGAATCTTCTTCCCCAGCCACTAGCTTCAGGGCTATCTCTGCCGCCTGCATGTATTTCTCGGTGGGGCGATCGACCTGACCGGAAATGATCAACGGAGTACGGGCTTCGTCCACCAGAATGGAGTCAACCTCGTCAATGATGCAGAAATTAAACGGACGCTGAACCACCTCTTGAATGGTGCCTGCCATGCTATCCCGTAGGTAGTCAAAGCCCAGTTCGCTGTTGGTGCAATAGGTAATGTCGCAGCCGTAATTGCGTTGTTTCTCGGCACCGGGCATCCCGTTTTGGATTAAGCCAACGGTGACTCCCAAAAACTTGTGTACCTGACCCATCAATTCTGCGTCACGACGAGCCAGATAGTCGTTCACCGTGACGATGTGAACGCCCTTTTGGGTCAGACCGTTCAGGTAGGCGGGCAGGGTGGATACTAGGGTTTTGCCTTCCCCGGTTTTCATTTCGGCAATCTCGCCATTGTGCAGCACCATGCCACCAATCAACTGCACGTCATAGTGCCGCAAGCCCAATACCCGCTTGGAGGCTTCCCGCACTACTGCAAAGGCTTCGACCAATAGGTCATCCAGGGGTTCGCCGTTTTGCAGCCGCTGTCGAAATTCTGCCGTTTTGCCCTGCAATTGAGCATCCGAGAGAGACGCAATCTCGATCTCCAAGGAGTTAATCAGCTTCACTTGGGGGCGGAACTGCTTAACCTTGCGATCGTTGGGATCGCCCAAAATTCTCTGCAGCGCTTGGATCATGGGTGGATGCTACTTACGGCGGGTGTTAGTGCTAAGGGCGATCATATCATTCGGCCTCTGGCGAAAGCTTTGGTATTCAAGGGCTTGAGGTAGCGATCGCCGTACCTCTTCAAGACAGCTCGTGCGCTCTCTCTCAGTCGCTTTTCGCGATAATTCAGGTGTATTTGTGCTGCATGGTTTAGCACGTCAGCACCCATCTTAAGCAAAGCCGAAACCCGTATGGCATTAGGATAAAAGGGCTCTATCGACTGCACGTACGATCCCTCCAGACATGGTTACCTCTCGCACACGAGTTCCGAATTATCCAATTACTGCCGTAGTCGGTCAGGCCAATATCAAAACAGCATTATTGCTGGCTGCAGCCGATCCCGGATTGGGCGGGGTGGCGATCGCAGGTCGTAGGGGGACTGCCAAATCTGTTTTGGCCCGTGGCATTCATGATTTGTTGCCTCCCATCGAAATCATTAAAGGATCGCCTTGTAACGATGACCCCCGCCGCCCCGATACTTGGTCGGACTGGGCGCGAGAGAATTACCCCGATGCCAGTGTCTTCCCCGAAACCGAAGTGGTACCGGCTCCCTTCGTCCAAATTCCGTTGGGGGTGACCGAAGATCGTCTGCTGGGCTCGGTAGATGTTAGTAAGTCGGTGCAAACGGGTGAGACTGTGTTCCAGCCTGGTTTGCTCGCTTCCGCTCACCGTGGTGTGCTGTATGTCGACGAGATGAACCTACTAGAGGATCAGATCGCCAATTTGCTTCTCTCCGTCACCAGCGAGGGGGTGAACGTAATTGAACGGGAAGGCATCAGCCAACAGCACCCCTGTAAGCCCATCCTAATTGCTACGTTTAACCCCGAAGAAGGGGCCTTGCGCGACCACCTGCTCGATCGGATGGCCATTGCGCTGTCTGCTGATGGAGCTCTCGATCTCGATATGCGGTTGCAAGTGGTGGAACGGGCCACAGCCTTTGCCAACAGCCCTGAAGAATTTTGGGAAGCGGAGAGTGACGCGATCGATCAGATGCGCACGCAAATCGTCCTGGCTCGCGAGTGGCTGCAGGATGTGAAGCCCACTCCCGAACAGGTGGCTTATTTGGTTACCGAATGCATTCGAGCAGGGATTCAGGGGCATCGACCGGAGCTATTTGCCCTGCGGGTGGCTAAAGTACTGGCTGCATTAGAAGGCCGGGCGTATATCGAAGCCGATGACTTGCGCATGGCTGTGGAGCTAGTGATTTTGCCCAGAGCACTAGATATGGATGTGCCGCCCCCTCCTCCCGAAGAGCCACCGCCCCCTCCCCCCTCTTCTTCTGAGGACCAGCAGGAAGAGGAGGATAATTCTGATAGCGACGACGACAATGACAACGACGAGGATGACGATGACGACGAAGAATCGGCACCTCCCAGCGTGCCGGAAGAATTTGTCTTCGATCCGGAAGGGGTGGTGTTAGACCCCGAACTATTGCAGTTCTCGCAAGCATCCAAGAGCCAAGGAAAGAGCGGGTCTCGCAGTTTGGTATTCACCGACGATCGCGGCCGCTACATCAAGCCGATGCTGCCGCAGGGGGGAACCATTCGTATTGCCGTAGATGCCACACTAAGAGCCGCAGCCCCCTTTCAAAAAGCCCGCCGCCTGCGTAATCCCGAGCGCAGTGTGATTGTCGAACAGACGGACATCCGCAGCAAGAAACTGGCCAGGAAAGCTGGCGCGCTGGTGATCTTCATTGTGGATGCGTCGGGGTCGATGGCCCTGAACCGGATGAATTCGGCTAAAGGTGCCGTGCTGCGCTTGCTGACAGAGGCGTATCAAAATCGCGACAAGGTAGCGTTGATTCCCTTCCAGGGAGAGCGAGCGGAAGTGTTGCTTCCTCCGACTCGATCGATTGAGGCCGCTAGTCGCCGTATGGAAACGATGCCGTGTGGGGGTGGGTCTCCATTGGCTCACGCATTTACCCAAGCCATCCGCATGGGTGTCAACGAAATGTCCGCAGGCGATGTTGGTGAAGTGATGGTGGTTGCACTGACTGATGGGCGTGGCAATATTCCCCTCAGCCGCTCGCTGGGCAATCCTCCCGACCCCGAAGAGGGTAAACCCGACCTGAAGCAAGAGTTACGGGATATCACCGCACGGATGCGAGCCTTAGGGTTTAAGTTCCTGCTGATTGACACTCAGAGCCGGTTTGTCAGTAGCGGCTTTACGAAAGAGCTAGCGAATTTGGCTGGAGGTAAGTACTTCTATATTCCTCGAGCGAATGATGCAGCGATCGCGGCCACGGTGCGGGATACCTTCAGCAACATGTAGCAATTCTCACGTTTCATCACGTTCACAGGCACAACATCTCAGTAAGAGGGCTGTGCCTTTTTAGCAATTGAAATTCTTTTCAATGAGGGAATATTTAATTGCCAGATTCGTAAGGGACATGCTTGTTTACTGGGCTTGACCTGTAACTTAAACAATCTACTCAAGGCAGAAATTTGACAGGAAAAATTGAGAGCTGTTGAAGTTATCAACTGAATAATGGAGACAGACACGAGCCACAATCATCTAGATTAGCAAGCACAAATTGTCATGACTGATACACTTTCAATTTCCCATACTCCTTTAGTGGAAAACTTTAGCAGTCAGTGATGGCGACTGCTTAAAGATAATTTACGGACTGCTGACAGGATTTAAGCTTTTGTTTATATTCAGTCTTTAATAACCTTGACTTGCGATTAGTAGGCTATTCTGTCGCTGTTTGTTTGCTGTACAGAATGAAATGGGCAGATTGAATATATTGCTCTTGCACTCTACTCAAAATCGTCAAGTTTATTGACCGTTGAGGGGAGAATCTCCATGCGTTATTCGTTTGAATTGATTGGTATCACGCCAATTCTTGACTTTTTTAATCACCAACAACGCAACAAAAGCCAGACTGAAGGCGATCGCGCTGAATATATCGGCTCCTACCACTGCTCGCTCGATCGCTTTCTCAGTCACCTGCACGATGTCCCGCCCGAACGCAATTGGAATATGGGATTGCTATCGCAAGCTGTTGTGGATTACTGGATTGCTAGTGCGCACACTATTCAGTATTGGCAAGATCGACTGAGCGATGCGGGGGATAGTTGTTTGGTTGTGGGACGAGTGGCGAATACTCAGGCGCTGAGAGGGGAGTTTGAGGCGATGCTGATGAGGTAAATGGGGCCAGGTTGGTCTTTGGTCATGCTTCTCTGGTCATTGGTCATTAGTCATTGGTTTTGTATTAACGACCAAGGACAAAGGACTAAGGACTAAGGACGAAAAAACACTTTCTAATCAATCGCAAATTCCACCCCAAATACTGCCTTTAAATCCACTGTATCGTGGTCAACAACATTGGTGTCACTTAGCTCTAAATTGTAGAAATCTACGGATTCTGTTTTGAAATATGGGCCTGCGTGCCAAGTTCCAACATTCAATTTGATGAAGCAATTGCCGGGTATTTGAAATGCCTGGATCGAGTCGGGGGCGGGCTGGGGCTCGGCCGAGGGTGGTGCAACACCTAGCATCCACGATTTTCCTTCTAGCGAGCCCAGGCATTGGGTGCAGTGCATGTGGCGCGTGATGGTGCTGAAATGTTGCCCGCGATGCTGCAAGTGCATGATGTAGAAGCGGGGAATGCCGCCATCGAGGGAGAGTTGAGCATCCTCGGCGCCATAAGGGGTGCCATCTGCTGAAGCTGTAATCACTTGGCCGAACGGAGCGAAGTTTTCGGGGGTGATGGGGATGGCAGGAAGCGATCGCTGCTGGATTTCAGTCATGGAGACATCCGGTCACTTGCTTCTACATTCTGAATGAAAAGTGACTGGATTTGGAGGTTTTCACGATGTCAATCTAGGCAAATCGAGCCACTGTCCTTCAGCTTTATCAGTCTTTTGAAGATCGCAAAATTGAGCGGACTATCGCACTGCTATCTCCACGCTTTGTTGCCCACATGGCTGGCGTGCAGGAGCCCATGACTCGGCAGGAATTCGAGACACTTGGCTCCTCATTCTATTCTGTGTTGGATTGAGGCCAACACCAGTTCGATGAGATTATTGCCACCGGAGATCGTGTTGGTAACAACGGTATCCTTTCTTCCACTCATCTTGGAGCGTTTCAGGGATTGCCAGCCACCGGGCAGAGCATTTGCATTTCAGTGATGCACGTCGCTCTGGTCGAGTATGGTGCGATTGCCGAACATTGAGGATAGGGAGATATTTTGGGATTGATTCAGCAGCTGGGGATGTTGGTTATTGCAAGCCCAAAGTTCCTAACATGCGGGGTCAAATGTGCATTCTCCACATTCTTCTCAAGCCCCCAAGTGGATACTCGATCGCGAACAAATTACCTTCCGTCGTAGACTCCTCTGCCACAGTTCAGAAAAGTGCTGGGGACACAGAATAATGTCTGTTTTTGCAATTTAGCCGGAATGAAACCGAATGCCATACGTCAATATTCAAATCACGCAAGGTGCCTCACGAGAACAAAAATCTGAGTTGGTCAGAGATGTGACCGACTCGTTGGTTCGCATATTGGGGAAACGGCCAGAACATATTCATATCGTCATTCAGGAAATCCCAGAAGAGGACTGGGGATTCTCCGGATTGCTCACCGATGAATGGAAGCGACAGCAAACCTAGTTACTTCTTAAAGAAGACATTATTACCATGATTAGCAATTGAACTTGAGCGATCGCAAACCCTCGATTGAATTAGACATAATTTAGCTATTTTCCAGTCCTCAAAATCTGTAAATCCTTTCACATATGAAGAATGTCAGATTCCAGTCAATGTAATTTGAGTCACCCACCCATCTGAAAAAACAGTGACATATTGCTATTAGGTATTGCTTAGCCGTTGATTCCTCTCCGATTGGTTCATTCGCAATACCGCCACTCTGGGATGTTGAGGTGAGCTGCTGTGAAGAAGCTAGTCAGCATTGACTACATGAGGGCAATGAGTGCCATTTACATCGTCGCTTTCTGGCACTTGATGGAGTACGTGAAGGCGATTCCGGAGCACGCCTATAAGAACATCTGGACGGGAACGATTACGGTTAGTATTCTCGGCCTTTTTGTATTTATCTCGGGTTATTTAACAGGTGGGCGGAAAGGCCAGTCGCTTAGTCCATTAGATTTTTATCGAAAGCGGCTAATGAGGATTTATCCACTGTATGCGCTAGCGATTTACCTGTTTTATCTCTATGGAATTAATGGCAGTAAAACCTCATTGGTTTCGCTGTTTGGGCTGTCGATGTATTACGGCTCAAAGCCCATCACCTTGTGGTTTATCACCATGATTGTGGTGTTCTACCTCTTGGCTCCTTTCTTACTCAAATTGGCTGATCGCCCACTACAGTACTTCGCTGCAGCTTCTGGAGTCTTTACTGTTTCGGTCGGAATGTATATGGCGTTAGGAACAGTCGATATCAGACTGCTGCTTTACTTGCCCTGTTTTGCTGCCGGTCTGTTTTGCTCGATCCACGGCATTGCAAACAAAGTCTTTAATCCTAAGACGATGATGTTGCTACTTGGCATGGGTCTTCCCCTGATGCAGCTTGAATCAGGAATGTTGGCCCCCAGTCGTCTAGGACGCGTTCCCATCATCCTGTCACTGGCCTATCTGACGTTTTACCTGTTCTATCGCAACGAGAACTTGTTCAAGAACAGCCGCTTGGTAACATTTCTCAGTTATGGCAGCTTTGCCATGTACCTGTTTCACCGTCCCATTTACTCAACCCTGACTGATTGGTATCTGCCTGAAGGAAATTGGCAGCAACTGCTGTATATGGTTGCAATATTCGCGGTGTTTGTGACGACGATCTCTTGGCTTTTGCAGAAAGCTTACGACCTCGTGCTGGCTAGCACCAGCAAGCCTAAGCGATCTCCAACTGGAGCTTAAATCTAGCGTTGCCCGTCGTGGCCTGATGCGGTTCCTTATGATGAAATCGAAAACTCAGTCACGCTGCTGCCTTGCCTGATTAAAACAACTGCACAATGATGTACACGGCTTTCTACAGAGCTAGGTAACCTACAACCAGGGCTTTGGGGCTTCAGGTACAGATAGCCACTCTATATCAGTTAGGTTGTCTGAAGGACTTGCCCTCAGATTACGCGAGTTTAGTTATTGCAAGATAGGCTACGGATACTTGCTACAGGGTTGACATGGCACCTTCAGATGACGCTAGTGAACAAGATTTGCGACAGCGGGAAGCCGAACTGAGAGAGCGCGAGCTTACCCTGCGGTTGAAGGAAATGGAAATTGAGTTGCAGAAGGAGAAGGGAGATCGCCTCTCTAAGAACACAATTTATTCTCCGACCAAACAGCCTGGGCGCATCCGGCGCTGGCGTCGCAATGCGATCGAGGGGCTGAAGCTGTTTGCGGTAGTCGTGGCGGTGATGGCCGCTATTAGAATTGCATATTGGTTGGCTAGCGTACTGATGGTGCTGGGAGTGGGGTATTTGGTTTACAAGCTGTACTTTGCCGAGCGCTTCAATCGGGACTAGCTCCTCTGGCGTCGAGAGCGATGTTTACTGGGTGTAGCGCACCTCGAATCCTTGCAACCCTTTAGGCGCTGTGTACGTTACATCAACGTTGGTGACCTTAGCCGCAGGGCTTCCGGAATGGCACCAATGCACCATTTGCTCCACGATCGTTGGCGACCCTTCAAATACAGCTTCTACTCGACCATCGCGTAAGTTTCTTACCCATCCTGCGATCCCCAGATCTGCCGCTTGCTGGCGGGTGTAGGCGCGATAGGCAACCCCTTGAACCGTACCCGAGACAAAGACGTGGGCTTGAGTGAGTGCAGAATCGCTCATTGTTGAAGTAGAGAACGGTTGAGTGGCGATCGCCTCTGGGTCAGGACAACCCAGATAATGAGTCGCTATGAAACACCATTCAAGTCTCCAGCCACTTGAGGTTGGCCGGTGGACATGCATGTCTGTTTCTGGAGCAGTTCTAGCACAAGCTTTTGAGGGCCAGGGTGCGTTTGCGTTGCACGAAAGCGCCTGTCCATTGCTCTGGCTAACACCGCAGCGTCTTTTGTGGTTTTGGCAATCTGTCCGCCGACCCTCGCTATAAAATGCGCGCCCTAGCTTGAAAGCGCGTAGTATTTGAAACGATTGATAAATCGGTTTCGACCGACCGGTAATGCTCGCAGGATATTCAGCTATGTACGATTGCATTGTTGTGGGTTCTGGCCCCGCTGGTGGCTCTGCAGCCTACAAGCTTGCAAAACAGGGACGCTCGGTGCTGGTTCTGGAGAAGGAGCCGCTACCTCGCTACAAGCCCTGTGGAGGAGGTGTATCTCCAATCGTGCAAGAGTGGTTTGATTTTGATTTCTCTCCGGCTATTTCGCTCAAGGTGGATACCATTAGCTATACCTGGGAGATGGGCGATCGCGTTGAAGCAGGGATCGAAGGCTCTGAATCGATCTGGATGGTGCGTCGGGATGTGTTCGATAACTTCTTGATGCAGCAGGCGCAAAAACAAGGGGCAGAGCTGAGGGATGCTACGGCGGCGAAGGGAATTGAGTTTAAGAGCGATCGCTGGCAGGTAATGACTGACGCTGGCCCAGTGGAGGGTCGCTATCTGATTGCGGCGGATGGGGCCAAGGGGCCAATGGCTCGTTGGTTAGGATTTAAGGAACGCAAGGCGCGGTTTGGGGGAGCGATTGAAGCGGAAGCCCCCGTGAGTCAGGAGCCACCGACGGTGGCGCATTTTGAATTTGGCATGTTGAAGAACGGCTACATTTGGAACTTCCCCAAGGCTGACGGCTATTCCATCGGGATTGGCACGTTTCGAGGGGGTCAAAAGCAGCCGTTGCAGGACATCGCGACGGAGTACTCCACTCTATTCGATGTGGATTTCAAAGCGGTGCAGAAACACGGTCATCCATTGTGGTTGTGGGATGGCGATCAGCGATTGCATACCCAGAATGCGGTATTGGCTGGGGAGGCCGCTTGTGTCGTTGACCCGTTTACGGCAGAGGGGATTCGTCCGTCGATGTTTAGTGGTATCAAAGCGGCTGAGGCGGTGGATTGTGCGCTGGCGGGCTCGATTGATGCGCTAGAAAATTACAGTCGGGTAATGCAAGAGGACTGGGGGAAAGAGATGGTGTGGGCGCAGCGGTTGGCGAATGTGTTTTATCGTTTTCCGGGGGCGGCTTACAAGATGGGTGTGCACAGTCCTAGTGCTACTCAGAAGATGGTGAAAATTTTGTGCGGACAGATGCAATACAGTGAGGTTGCTAAGTCTGCGATTCAAAAGCTCAGTCGCAACTTGATTCCGGGCCGGGGTTAAGCCATGCGGATATCTATGTGAGTCGAATACGTGTTGAATCGAATACGTTCGTAGATCGGTGAGTAGTGATGGGATTGCAGCTCGATCGCGTGGTGCCCTGGGGCCGCTCGTTCTCAGAGTACCGACGCATGTTTGCTCTGACAGATGAGGATTTACAGCATTCAATTCTGGATTGCGCGGGTGGGCCAGCGAGTTTTAATGCGGAGCTGACGCAGTTGGGAGGGCAGGTAGTATCGTGCGATCCAGTTTATGCGTTTTCGGCTGGCGAGATTCGCGATCGCATTGACCGAACATTACCCGAGATTGTGGAGGGGGTGAAGGGGAATCTTGAGAATTACGTCTGGTCATCGGAGATCCCAACTCCAGAGGCTTTGGGGCAAGTCAGAATGCAGGCAATGGACAGGTTTTTGCAGGATTTTCGGCTGGATTGGGCGATCGCTATCGTGTGACCGAGCTGTCCCAATTTCCGTTTTCAGACAATGAGTTCGATTTAGCTCTGTGCTCTCATCTGCTGTTTACCTATTCTGATTTGCTCTCATTGGAGTTCCATTTAGAGGCGATCGCTGAGTTACTGAGAGTGGCTCGAAATGTGGCAATATCTGAAATCCCACATCAAATGGGAATCCTTTCCCAATTTAAAGGCTTTACGGCAACGGGTTCAGGGCTCAATAAAAGACTTGAGCGATTCCATTGTTCGCTCCATTACCGGATGGGAGGTTATCATTGACGCTGTTTTAAGTTCACTTTTATAGAGACTTGGTATTACAGTCACTGTTGCAAAAAACCTGAAGTTAGAGAGAATGCATCAACATTTGAAAACCCCGCGGCATCTCCGTCAAAAATCGTTCCCCCAAAAGTACCGGCAGTATTAGCTCCCAGAGAAATTGGCATAAATTGGGTCAGGTCACCTCCATCACCACTCCCATTGGGAACAGAAAAGTTGCCGCGAGTGCTTAAGACAAGTTCACTATCTGGGGCAACCCAGAAGCCATCCACATCTTCAGAGGAAGAATCTAAACCGACATCAGACCCATCAAAATAGAGCGAGTAGCTCCCACTAGTGTTTGCTCCCAAACTAGTGGCTTCGAACACGATCAGGTCTTCATCTTGAGCGGAAACACCGCCGGCATTAAAGGTTCCTGTGACACCAATAACTAAGTCACCATCCGGCTTGAAAGCAACACTGTCTATATCTTCACTAGAACCTGAAAGACCCACATCGGAGCCGTCAAAGTATGGTTCAAAACTTCCGGCGGTGTTGGCTCCCGTAGAAGTGGGGGTAAACCGGATGATATCGCTGTCATCAACAGTCCCCAAGCCCGAGACCGTAACACCCGATTCAAAGCTCAACAACACACTGCCATC
>JBFRWD010000032.1:0-51374 GCA_051439425.1 Synechococcus sp. | reverse complement strand
CTGGAGGCTGAGAGGAAGCCAGCGAAGGGATAGGGGATTTCATGACTAGTTCCTTAGCTCATCCCAGCTTAGAAACATCCTTCTCGCTTGCTCTCTGTTGTTTTCGATCTACTGATTGTAGGTAGATTCCCTCTAGCAATTCATGGTTGACGGTGCCGGCCGGGCTCAATAGATGCATCGATGACGTCTTCTGATACATGCCCGCTGCATTGCTCAAATGCAAGCTGACAAATGTTCTGCAGGTTCGCGAGAAGTGGATATTCTTGAAGAATTCGGCTGGTTCGTAAGGCTATCTGGCGCAGTATGGCAGCATCGGAAATTTCATTTGGGACTGATGGTTGGCGCGGTCCCATTGCTGGCACGTTTACATTTGCCAATGTTCGTAAGGCGACACGGGCGATCTCCCAGTACTTAGAAGGAGCGTATGTGCGATCTCGCCCGGTGTTGGTGGGATACGACACGCGATTTCTCGCCGATCGATTTGCCCGACATGCGGCCCAAGTTTTGGTGTCCGAGGGCTGGAAGGTGTTACTGACTCAGAGCCATTGCCCCACTCCGGCGATCGCATTTGCAGCAGCTTTGCGCCAGTCGGCCGGAGCTCTGATGTTCACGGCTAGTCATAATCCAGCCACTGACTGCGGTCTTAAGTACATTCCCGACTATGCTGGCCCGGCGACAAAGGACATCACCGATGCGATCGTGCGGTATCTCCCAGAGGTTTCGGATCGGCCGCTAGTGCCTGTCCCTGGCTCAACGGGAACGACCGAACCGACAATCTTCGATCCTCGACCCACATATCTCAATTCGCTCTATTCGCTGATTGATGTGCCGCGCATTCGGTCGGCTCACCTGCGTGTCACCTACGACGCCCTGTACGGAGCCTCAAGAGGATATCTCGACGAAGCGTTACGCTATTGCGGCTGTCAAGTGTATCGCTTGCACGATCGCCGAGATGTGCTGTTTGGAGGAGCGATGCCCGAACCCAAACCTCAACAGTTGCAAGAACTCTGCTCGCACGTGCCCGAACATAGCAGCCATGTGGGCATGGCTACCGATGGCGATTCCGATCGCTTTGGAATCGTGGACGAACGGGGCAAGTACGTTTCTCCCAACTCCGTCATGCTGGTGCTGGTCAAGCATTTGGTGGAGCAGCGGCAACAGTTGGGGGCCATTGTGCGCACGGTGGGAACTACCCATCTCCTCGATCGGTTGGCCAGTCGTTACAGCCTCGAACTCTATGAAACTCCCGTCGGGTTTAAGCATATTGGTCAGATGATGCGCAACACGCAGGTGTTACTGGGGGGAGAAGAATCGGGAGGCTTGAGCGTGCTTGGGCATATTCCTGAAAAAGATGGGATTTTGGCCAACCTGCTAGTAGCAGAGGCGATCGCTTACGCTGGAAAACCCCTCAGCCATTTGGTTTCAGAGGTCTGGAAGGATGTGGGTGGCCCGACTTGCAGTCACCGTATCGATCTGCGACTCACCGAGTCGCGCAAGCAGAAAGTGATGGCTGCTCTGAAACGTCAGCCCCCTCAACAAGTTGCCGGTATTGAAGTGAGTGAAGTGGGCTTTCATGATGGGGTCAAACTGTACCTGCGGGATGGTAGTTGGGTGCTGGTGCGGCCGTCTGGAACCGAACCGCTGTTGCGCGTGTCTATGGAAGCGGAAACCAGAGATCGGCAAGAGCAGCTCGCAATAGCCATGAGCGAATGGGTGGATGGTGTGTAGCTGTCACCCATCATGTGTCAGGTTTGCTGTCAGGGATATAGCAATCCGCTCTAAGGTCTGGAGTGTTAAGACAGCTGGAATCCTTTATTGGCGAGGAGAAGTACTGAGGAAACTCTCCATAGCGGATTGCCGATCGCTATAGTTACCCTGGCACCTGTGATGCCCTTGGGTGCTTCGCTGGTTCGCGAGACCGCTCTCTTTGGGGTGAAAAAGCACTAGCGCTCGTTCCTTAGCAATTGATATGTCTAATGGTGTCCTTGCACACGTTGGTATGCCGCCCAGTACCATTCCTCTCGATACCGTTACGCTACCGCAGCAGACATGCCTGCTGTCGCTGGTGATTCCTACCTTGAACGAGGGACAGACCATTCAATTGCTATTGCAGCGTCTGGTGCCAGAATTGGACCGTTTGATTCCTCAGGCCTACGAGCTGTGGATTGTGGATGACTGTAGTGAGGACGATACGGAAGCGCGAGTGCGGCAACTGCAGCGCCACTATCCGCAGTTGCATTGGCTGCAGCGCCAGCAAGAGCGGGGGCTCGCATCAGCCACGATCGCTGGCTGGCAGCAGGCTCAGGGAGAGATTTTGGGTGTGATGGATGGGGATTTGCAGCACCCTCCGGAGTTGCTCCCCCAGTTGTTGCAGGAGATTGAGCGCGGGGCGGATGTGGCGATTGCCAGTCGCTACGGGCGAGATGGGAGTGTTGGTGGTCAATGGGGGTGGTGGCGGCAATGGGCCTCGCGGATTGCCATGACATTAAGTCGCTGGGTCGTGCCGGAGGTGGTGCAAAATATCAGCGATCCAATGAGCGGGTTTTTTCTGGTGCGCCGTCAGGCGATTGGCGATCGCCCCCTGCAGCCGATTGGGTACAAAGTGTTGCTAGAGGTGCTGGCCAAGGGGCGAATTCAAGACGTGCGAGAGGTCGGCTACCGATTTGATGCTCGTTATGGTGGCCGTAGCAAGGTGACCTGGTATCACTCTTGGGTGTATATCTGGCATCTCACTCGACTGCGCTTGGGTCGATAGGCTTTGTTACGGAAACTTGCAGGAAGCCTGAGCAGGAAGGATAAGTATTGACCCGTTTCCAACTCTCGTCACCGCTTTCCAACTGTAGTCATCAGTAACGCAGTCTTTAGTATCGCTTCATATTGAGCTACCAAAATATGGAAGAAATCTTGGCCCGGTGAGGCGTTGTAAATTAGCTAAGTAGGTCGTTCTAATTAAACAGAATCCTTTCCTTTGATATAGTCTTGACTGCTGGCAATCTCACCTCCAACGTTGTTCCCTTTTCAAGTGTGCTATCCAGTCGGATGCTGCCATGGCTATTTTTGACGATGTCATTAGCGATGGCTAGCCCTAAACCAAGACCACCTTTTCGGCGAGATCGAGCTTTATCCGCTCGCCAAAAGCGTTCGAATACTTTGGGAATATCATCGGTAGCAATACCAATGCCATTATCTTGGACCAGAACCAAGGCATGTTTACCTGCCTGAGTCAGGGTAATCGTGACTGTCCCACCCTTGGGAGTATATTGAATACCGTTTTGAATCAAATTAGTAAATAGCTGGACCAGTAGTCCATTATTTCCATGAACAGTCGCTGGTTTATCTGATTGATAGATCAGCTGGACACCCTGCTCTTCAGCCATTGCCTCGTAAATATCGACCAAATCTTCCAATAACTCTTGCAAGGGAATATCTTGTTCCTGCAATGCAGTCGGTCGATCCATCCTGGCTAACGCTAACAAAGCATCGGTCAGTTGACGTAGTTGGTGAGTAGCACTGTCCATGCTGTTAAGGGTGGCGAGATCGGTTTCGGGCCAATGCTCTGAAGTTGCCTGTAGGGTATCTAACCCAGCTTGCACAGTCGCCAAAGGGGCCCGTAGCTCATGAGAGGCATCAGCAGTGAATTCCCTCAACCGTTGGTAGCTCTGAACAAAAGGCTGTAAGGCTTGTCGAGCCAACCAGAAACCTGAGAGCACAATCGTCCCCATGCCAATGGCCCCACCGAAAACCATGCCCCAGCGGAGTTTTTGCAAAGGAATGCGGAGAATGCGCAGGGATTCACTAGCCCGCACAAACCCGATAATATTTCCTGATTGAATGACGGGGAGGGTGACTACGTAGAGATCCTGTTGAAGATCGCGCTCCAGGATTCCTACCTCTGATAACGTCGTGGCTTCTGGTAGCGCGAGCTCTGAAAAGACTTTTCCCTCACGGATGATGAGCGTTCCGTCAGCGTCGTACCATTCCAAACTCTGGCTGTGTTGTTCTAGAGCATGCCAGTGCATCTGAGCCGTATCAGCGTTGAAAAATTCGGATTGGGTTTTAGCAACCTCTAAACTCGGTGCAGCGGCTTCAGCAAGTACCTGTAGCTCTTCTTCATGCTGCCGCTGCATGCTGTCAGCAATAAATGAATAGAGGACAACCGCACTCAACCCCAATACCGCTGAGGTGATGCCAATATAAGACCACAGCAACTTTCGATACAGTTGTTGTGCCTGGCGGTTTGCTTCTGGGGGCAGGGTGGAAAACATTATGGCTCTAAGACTTGAGGCGATATCCTAATCCATAGACTGTTTCTACAGTATCGGCTGGAGCTCCCGCCTTGACGAGCTTCTGGCGCAGGCGCTTAAGTAACGTTTTAACGGCTCCTTCATCTGGCAGATCTTCAAACGTCCAAATTCGGTCAATAATGACAGCCCGGCTAAACACCTGCTGAGGATTCCTCATAAATAGTTCCAACAGGCTAAATTCTTTTGGAGTCAGTCTGACGGGTTGCCCACGGTAAGTGACATTACAACTAGTAGGGTCGAGCTGCAAATGCTCCCACTGCAAGAGGGGAGGGGCTGAGCTTCTTCGGCGCAACATGGCCCGTACTCTTGCCATTAATTCGGGCAAATCGAAGGGTTTCACCACGTAATCATCGGCCCCGGCGTCCAAGCCCAAAACCTTGTCTTGACTAGTATCTAGGGACGTCAACATGAGAATAGGTGTCTCTTTTCCCTGGTTACGAAGTTTTCGACAAATCTGTACACCGTCTAACCCAGGCAGACGAATATCAAGAAGCACTAAATCGTATGCGCCAAATTCCAGCATGTTCCAGCCGAGATTACCATCAATAGCGGTTTCGACTACGTGATGCTGCTCTTTCAGAGCTCTGGTGAGAATATTCGCGAGCTGCTCATCATCCTCTAGCACCAAGATTTTCATCGTCTGTGAGACATATCAAATCGAGTTTGTAATTCTAGCAAAGCGATCGCTATTGCTTAGGGCTGATAGTGCATTAAACAATCCGCGATCGTTCAAAACCTTGAGATAAAACTGCCAAACCTCTGCGTGCCATGCTGCTCGACGTCAGCTCGACAGAGTGAGCCTTGAAGAAAAAGGGCCGATACCTTAGAGAGCAAGCAACCCTCGGTATCAACCATGGAGATAAAATCTCGTCTCGATACTGATAACTACAGCTGGAAAGCGGTGACGAGAGTAGGAAACAGGTCGATTATTCATCTCCTCATTCTTTCAGCTCAGGCCACCTATCAGTTAAGGCAATAGAGCCATTTAGGCTTTGCTTTAGATCAATTCAACATCTGAATCTAAGCTAAAGCTTGTAGTTCCACCAATGTTAAAGCCACCATTAGTGCCAAAGCTAATGTATACATTCCCTAAAGCCTTTGTCACATTAATCTCACTATAGTCACTAATTCCATATACACTCTTGTCAATTTGAATATGGTCTATTCCAGACTCGAAACCATATATCACCTCAGCAAATGAGTTGGGAACGTTCTGAGTATCAAATATAAATGTATCAGCACCATTTCCCCCATAAAACTGATCTCGGCCCAAGCCTCCGTTGAGTGTATCGTTTCCGCCTTTACCATATAGTTCATCATCACCATCTAAACCTAATATGACGTCTTGCCCGGAGGTTCCCGTAAGAGTATCGTTACCAGCAGTTCCTTGGATCAGAGTGTCATTAGTTGAGATTAATATATTAGGAGATAGCTCGGTTCCATCCGCAAATCTAAGTGTCTCGATATCTTTGAAGGAATCTACTTCACTTCCATGAGAGATTGTAAAATCTACTGTTGCATCATTAGAGAACTCGATTCGATAGTCATCTGAAGAATTGAAGCTTAATAAGGCAACATCTTCGCCGAGACCACCAAGGAGAGAATCGTTACCCGATCCACCATCGAGTGTGTCATTCCCGCTGCCTCCATCAAGAGTGTCATTCCCTCCATTCCCCCAAAATATATTAGCGAGATCGTTGCCCTTCACATCATCCGCATACGCGCTACCTGAAATTCCTTCAATCCCAAATAGTCGATCCTTATTGCCATATGAATCGGTAGCTTCAGCATACTTGTTACCACTAATAGGGTCTATATAAGCAGCGCCTTGATCCGACTGAAGGGCGGAGAGATTGACTTTGATCCCTAACCCATCTCCGTTATAGTCTGCTTCATCTGCGTAATAGGCAACATCAAAGCCGGAGCCACCAAAAAGGTAATCATCACCTCCTCCTCCCCCTAAGGTATCGTTTCCATCAAATCCATATAGCTGATCGCTATTGCCGGAATCTTTGACATCTGTTGTAAGTCCAATGGAAGTTGTTGGATAGGCAATGAGAGTGTCTTGATGATTTGTCCCGTACAGATAGTCTGTGCCATCATCCCCCCCTAATTGCTGACTTCCCCCATAGGCTCCGATAACGATATAGCTCGAATCAAGTTGATTGACTTGGACATGGTCCTCGATCTCA
Organism: Synechococcus sp.; assembly: GCA_051439425.1. Lineage (GTDB taxonomy): Bacteria > Cyanobacteriota > Cyanobacteriia > Thermostichales > PCC-7336 > PCC-7336. The sequence continues at coordinate 44,878 of JBFRWD010000032.1, read as the reverse complement.
GGTTGTATTTGGACATTGGCTCCGTTGATCCCTAGGCTAACCAAATCCGCCTGACTATCCAGTAATAGAGCATTTCTAGTCACTGATTGCCAAATCTTACCTGATGACAACGGAGTTGTTCCTAAGGAAGGATTCTCAAAGATATTTTGATAGTCATCGAGAGAAATTTGGGCAAATGTTTGCCCTTCTTTATCATAAAAGAGGTCTAGTTTACCGTTATTGACTGTATACTCTACATTACTAAGACTCCCATTCACCGGGATCACAAGTACGTCTTCTCTAGGATTAAAGTCTTGAATCTGAATATATTGCCCTTTTTCGAGATTTTCGGGCGTGTTAGTGACAGTCTTAGTAGTGCTATTTGCTGAGCTTAATATATCGAAGAGATCGAAGACCTCAGTAATAGTGCCACTCAGAACTTTATAGGATCTACTTAGAAGCGGGGGCAGAACATTACCAATAGTAGTGTTGACTTGGTTCCACGCCTTCTGAGATAGTGCATCCCAATCATAAGGGTTGCTTGTTATGGTCATTGTTGTGGTCGTGCCACCAATGTAGAAGGTATCAGCGCCATCATCACCGTATGCCGTGTCTCCAGGTGAGTTGGACGTGGGCACATCGAGATACAGCAGATCGTTGCCAGTACCACCGTGTACTTCATCTTGGCCGATACCGCCAACCAAGACATCTTGACCACTATCCCCGTATAGGATGTCATTTCCCACCCGCCCGTAAAGAGTGTCATTGCCACCAAGCCCCCTGAGGGTATCGGCTTGACCTGGCAAGGTAATAGAGTCCCAGATGAATGTATTTGCTTGGAGATGAGAGAAAGTCGTCGTGGTATTTCCGTAAATAGTGTCATCACCACCATTTCGGCCACGAATTTCTCTCGCCATCAAATAATCGTGGTACCAGGTTGCACCGCTCTTGCTCTTATTGGTTCTCCAATACTTATAGTCATTCGAGAATGTGTCTTGCTCCGAGCCCATTTGGTAGTAGCCCGTTCCTTGGTAGTAAGCTGCTACTCTCAGAGTTGATTTAAAGCCAAAAGGGTCCGAAGCAGAATCAGATACCTGTGCTCCTGGGATGATGGTCGGAGTAGTGTCACCAACCATTGTTCCGGTTGCATTATTGGTATCGGCCATGGTTTGTCTCCTGATTTCGGCAAATGTTGTTTGGAACAAGCTGCACCGCAGATGTGCCTCTGCACTGACGATTCCTGTTCACGTCAACACACTAGGGAGACAAGGTGACAAACTCGGAACATTGAAAATTCCTGCTCTGGAATCTGTCTTTCCCCTGAACAGAAGGCAGCCTAACTACCTCTGATACGGAAGGCTTGAGCTTTAGAGCAGAGGGCAAGTCGAATTCACTCATACTGATGCTGCGAGTCTTTCTGAGTAAGGCTCACAGCATCAGTATGAGAAAGCGCTTCTGAGTCCTAGGACGGCTCCGATTCTGGCGAAGCGAAGAGCATCGTGGCAATTAGAGCGCGATCGCGCAGACCCACTACCTCGGAGGTATCGATGGAGTCGAGGAGCTCCTTCATTTCCCCTTCGGTCAGCACCGGAGTCTTGCCGGTCTTGACCCCATACTGCGGCCCCCAAAATTCTTCACCCTGATTCTGCTGAAGAATGATGCCCGCTACCAGCCACGAAACCATTGCTCGGATAGCAGCCAGACACGGATTGACGGTCGGAGCAGATCCCGGGTGTTATTCGATGTAAACCGCGATCGCAATCGGAGACATTAAAAAAGCGATCGTTCAGATCAACTTTCATTACTGGTCAGGGCGTTGACAAGTTGTCGTTTATCGTATTTTCGACATCAGGAAAATGGCTCTTGCAACGTCGTGGTGCAAGAGCCGTCACACGAGCCCCGGAACGCCATCAGTTATGTTGAGGGCATAGCACCAGCCGAGCACCTGAGCTTTTTTATGTCAGCCCCATTGATGTCAACCCCCTTACATCCCCTGCTGAACGCCCCACCCAATTCCCTTAGAACCAATACACTGCCCCAGCTACTCTCCCGCACTGAAAACGTGCTCATCGTCCAGGACTTGGATGGCGTGTGCATGGAATTGGTACTCGATCCACTCACCCGCCAAATTGACCCCAACTATGTGTTGGCCACACAGACCTTCGATCGCCATTTTTACGTACTCACCAACGGCGAACATACCGGCGTCAGAGGGGTGAACGCAATTGTGGATAAAGCATTTGGAGACAGCGATCTCGCCCAGGTCGAAGGGCTGTACCTCCCCGGCTTGGCTGCGGGTGGAGTGCAGTGGCAAGACCGCTATGGCAATCTCGATCACCCCGGTGTCAGCGAGGCAGAACTGTCGTTCTTAACGGAGGTCCCGCAGCGAATTCAAGCCTGCTTGCAAGCATTTGTGGAGGCTCATCCCGACGCACTGACACCCGAGGCTGCAGCCGAAGCGATTCAGGCCAGCGTCTTGGACAATATGGCCTCCCCCACAGCAAATCTCAACTCGTTCCATAGTGCACTAGGCGATCGCACCGATCTGTGGCTGGAGGTGCAGCGGCGCATGCTGGACTTGATGGAGACGTTGCTGAATGAAGCGACAGAGCTGGGGTTTGCAGATTCGTTCTTTTTGCATCTGGCCCCCAATTTGGGCCGAGATGACAGCGGTCGAGAGCTGGTGCGCTGGGCTAACGACACCGATTCCGGCACAACGGATTTCCAGTTCATGCTGAGAGGGGCGGTGAAGGAGGCTGGAGTGTTAGCGCTGCTGAACCGTTACTATCACCAGCGCACGGGACAGTTTCCGTTGGGGGATGGGTTTACTGCCCGCCAAGCACCGAAAGAACACACAGCATTATTGGAGTTAGTGACCGAGAATTTTGACCCCGCCCTGATGCCGGTCTTGATCGGTGTCGGAGATACGGTAACCAGCTCTGTGGTGCAGGAGAACGGGACAGCCGTAGTCAGACGCGGGGGGAGCGATCGCAATTTCCTCCAGCTCATCCAAGACATCGGGCAACAGTTCGAGAGTCCAAACGTAATCACTTACATCGACAGCAGTGGAGGCGAGCTAAAGAACCGCAAACCCGTGACCATCGATCGCAGCAACCCCGAACAGCCGGTAGCTAGCGAAGGGCCGGGAGACCCATCAGACAATGCCGAACCGTTGCGCTTCGATTTAGTGTTTGCCGGTGGCTATCGGGAGTACGTCTCGGTGTTCTGTCATGCGGCTCAGCAGCGCAAGCAATCTCGATGAGAGCAGTGTTTGAGAGCCTAAAGCTGACTCAAGCAGCGTGGATAGATGGCTCCTCTGACAGAACTTGAACAGATTGCTCCATCATCTCCACGTCTTGCGCAGACCAGAGTTTTGATGATTGGAAATCTTGAGCAATCAATAATCCCCAGAGCCGCTTTTCACCATTAATGGGGGCAACCAAGCTGGCTCGGGCCGGCGGCTTCTGAGTCCTACTGCGTCCATGTTTATTGATGACTGTGGGGGCAATCTCCGGAACCGATCTCACCCGTCCATCCATGCAAATAGCGGCATAATCCTCTAAGGAATCAATCGGCTCGGTCGATCCGAAAATTGAGTAGCTATCAGACTCCACAGACTCGTACGCAACCCGCCCCTCTCCGTCACAATGGAAACAAAACACAACGACACGTCCTACTTGCAGCAAGCCTCGGAGAAGAGTCGCTGTTTCCCCGATCAAATTATCTCTCCTCAATGTGGAATCGAGGTTTTGAACAATTCGCTGTAATGCGACATCTCTCATAATTGAAAGGAATATGGGGCATAATTTCCGGCAATCATTCGTACAATTTATCTCCAAGTAAAATTCAAGATGTAAGCGAGAGAGGTACCACAAAGGAGAAACATTAAAGAGCCGCTAAATTTAGCGCACAATCGATCCACGTTCGGCTTGTCACACAGAAGAGGAAATCATAGTCTTATCTAAATGAAAAGCAGCATTTTTGAGGCGATTTTTTCCTAAGTCACTACCGTAATAACATCTGTCACATCGAACCAAATACGTAGAAAACATTAAGAAGACAGATGTGCGGTGTAATATCTACTCGTCATCAGCCAAATGCCTTGAGGTTAAATAGATCGTGAATTGAAGTCAAATTATGATTTAGCTCTAAATTATGGCTTGACTATGGGGTAGGAGATTTTTTGTGTGAGGTTGGCTATCGTCTCTCTATAAGATGTGTGCTGCTTTTTGCCACAAGTAATCCTTCACATTGTTATTTTCGCTTTTTCGATGACAGTAGGTTACTATCAATGCATGAGTATGGTTATGGTGAATGATTATTCACTAGTTGCAAATGTCACTTTAGAGTGAGTTCGTAATAGTTTGTAATCCGATCTCCGAATCCAACACCTCAATTCTTTCTGATTCGAGAGGTCAGGTATGTCGGTATATGTAGGTAATCTGTCGTACGAAGCGACAGAGGATGACTTGCGATCTGTTTTTGGAGAATTTGGAGCCGTTAAATCGGTGAGCCTGCCGACAGATCGCGACACGGGCCGCAAGCGTGGATTTGGCTTCGTGGAATTGGAGTCTGACGATCAAGAGACAGCCGCGATCGATGCCTTGAATGAAGCAGAGTGGATGGGTCGCAACCTCAAGGTGAATAAAGCAAAGCCCCGCACAGATCGCCGCGATCGACGAGACAGTTGGTAACACTCTCTACCTCGTTCAAAACAAGTTCAGAGGCCACTAGGTCAGACGTCAATTGTTTGCGAGTTGAATGGCTCTCAAAATCAGGGTGGTATGTGTTTCCACCCTAGCCTTCTAGCATCTACGTCTATCTATGTTAGAGACCGCCAAAGTCAGAGATCGCCAAAGATTGCCAGAAACCGAGTACGAGTATTTAATGTATGGCTCAAGTATTTGTCGGTGAAAACGAGCAGATAGAGTCTGCTCTACGTCGATTTAAGCGCGAGGTGTCAAAAGCAGGAATATTTTCGGATTTGAGGCGCACCCGCCATTTTGAAACACCTGCTCAAAAGCGTCTTCGCAAAGCAAAGTCAAAACAGAAGCGGCGCAAAAAGTTTCGGTAAAAAGCGATTGAGTCTCATTCATCTTTTTCCCTAGGGTGATTGGACATCAACCCTCATCGCAAGATCTGGAATCGCATAGCTATTCCCGCTTGTCCAGATTTTATACCGTGCGATTCCCCAAACCAGACGGAAATTTTAGCATCTTATGGTAAGTGCAAAAGTCGGTGATACGGTGTTAGTTCATTACACCGGGAAGTTAAAAGATGGAACTATTTTTGATTCTTCGCGCGATCGCGAACCGATTTCAATTTGTATTGGCTCGGGTAAATTACTTCCGTCATTTGAACGTGCCTTGGTGGGGATGAGCCCTGGGGAATCTAAAGTAGAAACGATCCCGAGCGAGCATGCATATGGCCCCCACAAACCTGAAATGGTAGTTGAGGTCAACCGTCATTCAGTCTTTTCAGGAACTGATGTTGAAGTAGGGCAACAAGTGAGCCGAACTAGCTCGGCAGGCAAAACAATTGAACTCACAGTTGTAGGCATCCACAAGTCGAAAGTCACACTAGATGCCAATCATACGTTGGCGGGAAAAGATCTAATCTTTGATATCGATCTGATTCAGGTAGTTGAGTAAACCTGCGTTTGCTCGGTTCGATCTCCCTAATATTCAATCCTTCTCCCGCATGGGAGGCCGAGAGGGTGGAACTTCAATCTGGTATGGCGATCGACAACCTACTATGGAGGGTTCCCAAAACGTTCCTCTATACCAATCAAGGGGTTGAGATATCTCCATGCTCTAGCTCGTAGAGCAGATTGCTATATCAAATTCGAAAAAGAGCCTATCGCTCAGAACAGGGATTGATTTAGCTGTTAGGATCTTCCGGTTGCCACTGGGCATGGATCTCCAGATGATCTGAATTCGGTAGAGAGACAATTCCCAGACCAAACGGATCTAAGCGGACGCCAGCCCCCTGAAATACCCAATGAAAATCGTGGGTGCGAATGGCTTTGAGGTGGCGATCAGCCATCAACTGCTGGGGCAGGCCATCGCACTGAACACGCAAAAACGTGGACCGAGGGCTGAAGTTAAACATCAGCAAAATCGCTTCTTTTTTCAAACAGCGCAGGTAGGCCAACACAGATTCACCGGCCCCATCTTGACTGACGACTGGAACCAGGCGGATGCTGCCCCCTTTGAGGACGGGTTGGGCCTTGCGCCAGCGTAAAAAGCGTCGATAGGCATTGAGGACCGAGCCCAAATTGGCCTCGCGATCCTGCGCGGCCACCGCCAAGTCCACATGGTCATCCGATACGGGCAGCCAGGGCTTTTTCTTCTTGGCTGACGTGAAACCAGCGTATTGGCTGTCACTTTTCCAGGGCATGGGAGTACGGCAACCGTCCCGCCCTTGGTGATTGGGATACAGAGAGCGATCGTAGGGATCTTTGAGCTGGCGAAAGGGTAAGTCCACCTGCGGTAAGCCCAATTCTTCGCCCTGGTAGATGCAGGCCCCTCCCGGTAATGTGAGCTGAACCGCCATCACCAACTTCGAAAAGGCTTTTTGCTGGTGGCGATCGCCAATATTTTCTCCCCCCCAACGGGTAAACACTCGCTCCACATCATGGTTACCGATCGCCCAACAAATCCGTCCGTCATCGAGCGCAGACTTCGGGGCCTCCTTCAATGCGGTGCGAATTAGCCGCACAATTTCGCTGGGCTCCGAGCAAGTCTTGAGCAAGCCAAAGTTATAGGCCATATGTAACTTGCTGGGGCCGGTGTATTTAGCGGCCAGTTGCACGGAATGTTCCCCAGCCACCTCCCCTAACAAAACGCGATCGTCGTAGCCGTCGGTAACGTTGCGAATTTCCGTCAGGATTTCCAGCAAGTCGGGGTGGGCGATGTTGTGTTTCTGCACCTGGCGCACCGATGGCAGGTTGGGAGAAAAGCCGTCGGGTGCAGGTTCTCCGGCAGGGCGCGGGGGATTGTTTTTGAAGGTGGGGTCGTGCATGTAGAAGGGCACGGCATCGAGGCGGAAACCATCAACACCGCGATCGAGCCAGAAACGACCGATTTCAAGAATTTCCTCCAGCACGTCGGGATGGTGCAGGTTGAGGGCGGGTTGGCTGTCCAGAAAGTGATGCAGGTAATATTGCTCGCGGGTGGCATCCCAAGCCCAAGCCGGGCCCCCGAAGAAGGAGAACCAGTTGTTAGGAGGACTGCCCTCTTTTCCAGCACTATGCCAGACGTACCAATTTGCTTTCTGATTCAAGCAACTGCGGCGACTTTTGCGAAACCAGGGGTGGGCGCTGGAGGTGTGCCCCCAGACTTGATCGATTAATACCTTGAGGCCCAGTTCGTGGGCTTTGCGCACCAGATAGTCAAAGTCATCGATGCTGCCAAATTCTTCCGCCACTGACTCGTAGTCTTCGACGTCGTAGCCGAAGTCGTTCATGGGCGATCGAAAAAAGGGGGTAATCCAAATGGCGTCTACCCCCAATCTCTGGATGTAACGCAACTTGGAGGCAATGCCGTACAAATCCCCGACACCATCTCCGGAACTGTCGAAGAAGCTGCGGATGTAGACTTCGTAGATTGTTGCCCCTTTCCACCACGGTTGAGTCATAAGTCTCTCTGGATTCGAGTGGGGATATGGCGATCGCTAACGCTATTGCGATATGGAGACTGGTGGAGCAGTCAGCGATCGATTACCAACCTTAACAACAGGATCGAGCGGTCAGGCTACGCCCCTCAATAAAATTTGCTCGGGAATAGTCATTTTCAGGTCAGGGGCAAGTTGGTTACGGCCGAAGAAGCAATCTTACCTGGTGTGCTGGTATTTTCAGCTGTCCGCACGCTAAGTTGCAATGGAGCTCTCACCAGATCGCAAGAGTCTGCTAGCTGTTCCTCTATGCTGAAGATTACCAACCGCACCTCCATCCCTTTATCCGAAATCGAATTAACTGCTGTCCGTGCTCAAGGATCTGGTGGCCAGAACGTCAATAAAGTCGCAACAGCCATCCACCTGCGCTTCGATATCGCAGCTTCGTCACTCTCTCCACTGTTCAAAGAACGACTGCTTAACCTCAAAGATGGCCGCATCACGAAAGACGGCATCATCGTCATCAAAGCCCAGCAGCATCGCACCCAAGAGCAAAACAAGCAAGATGCTCTCAAACGCCTGCAGAGTCTAATTCAATCGGTCACCGTTACCCCGAAAAAACGCAAACCGACCAGGAAATCACGCAGTGCCGATCGCAAACGACTCGATCGCAAAGCTAAACGCAGCCAACTCAAATCCTTACGGGGCAACGTTCGCGAGTAGAACAGTCGGAGAGGGCGACACAAACTCACCTGGAATTACACCGCCCAGTGTTTGGCCCGCTTCACCGCCTCCTTCCACAAACCAAAGTTCCTCTGCGCTTGTGCGGCCCCTTCCCCGGGAACAAACACCCGATCCACCTGACGCTTGGCCACCATCTCCGCATAGCTGGGATAAAACCCTGTCGCCAAGCCTGCTGCAAACGCCGCCCCCTGAGCGGTAGCATCCGCGATCGCCGGACGTTCCACCTCAATCCCAGCCGCATCCGCCTGAAACTGCATTAAGAAATCGTTCTGGCTGGCTCCACCATCAACTTTTAAGCGGCGAATCGGAGTCCCCAAATCCTTGTTGACGCACTCCACAATCTCGCACACTTGATAGGCGATCGCCTCCAACACCGCCCGCACCATGTGTTCGCGCTTCGCTCCCCCCGTGATGCCAACATAAGCACCGCGAGCCGTCATATCCCAATGGGGAGCCCCCAAACCACTGAGGGCCGGAACGAAAAACACTCCGTTACTGTCCGGAACAGACTGGCAAATTCCTTCGGTCTCTGCCGAAGACTGGATTAACCCAAGACCATCGCGCAGCCACTGAATGCAAGCACCGCCGGTAAACATGCTGCCTTCCAGGGCATATCCAGAGTGAAAAGGCGATCCAGATTGTCTATCCCCAGCCGTTTTGTCAGTCCAAGCAACCGTCGTCAACAATTGATTGTTCGATCGCGCGATCGCATCCCCCGTGTGAGACACCAAAAAGCAACCGGTACCGTAGGTGCATTTCATCAATCCGGGGCGATCGCAGCCGTGGGCGTACAGCGCCGCCTGTTGGTCTCCCAACACCGCCATAACAGGTAGTTCCACTCCGCAAATATCCGAGCTAAACCTCCCGAACAGCCCCAAACTGGGTTCAATACTGGGTAGAAAATTGCGGGGAATGCCAAACAGAGAGAGCAAGGAATCATCCCAATCCCCTGTCTCCAAGTTAAACAGCATGGTACGGCTGGCATTGCTGTGGTCGGTCGCGTGGACTTTTCCTCCCGTCAGGTTCCACAACACCCAGGTATCTACCGTACCTGCCAAGACATTGCCCAACTCTAGATTGGGTTGAGTGCGCTTGACTTCCTCCAGCAGCCAACTGAGCTTTGAAGCCGAAAAATAGGCATCCAACACCAAGCCTGTCCGCTCTGCAATGTCTTGAGCATGACCCTCTTCCCGCAAGCGATCGCAAGCTTCTGCTGTCCGCCGATCCTGCCAAACAATCGCTTTATGCAGAGGCTGCCCCGTCGTCTTATCCCACAGCAAACAGGTTTCCCGCTGCACCGTCAGCCCCACCGCCTTTACGGACGCAGGGTCAATCCCGGAGGAGGAAAATACCTCGCGGATGACGATCTGAGTATCCTGCCAAATTTCGCTGGCGTCGTGCTCCAGCCACCCCGGCTGAGGATAGTACTGCGTGAGTTCTTTATACGCCTGCGCGATCGCTTGTCCGTCAGCGTCAAATAAAATGGCGCGATTCCCAGTAGTTCCCAGATCGAGGGCCAGAATACAACTCACGCAAACACCTCTGCAGTACCGACAGGCAGGACATTAACCACCCTAAATCGGCCTTGCCCCCGTCAATCAGAGGTAGTTTCAATCCAGACCATCCAGGCAGCACGCAACCTGCTACAGCCACACATACGGGTCAAACTCACAAACTTCTCAAATATTCCACTGTTTTAAAGATTGCGGTCGAGGGAGGATATCGATATTTCGTTCTTTGTCCTTAGTCCTTTGTCCTTTGTTATGAGCTGCGACATAATCCAATGATCGATGACCAATGACCCATGACCAATGACCCATGACCAGCCCCCTCACCCCTGCGCCACCAACACCACCGCTTCAGAATCCTCCAACTCAAACCCCTCCATACCATTACCAATCTCCAGCCCCGGACTCGCGATCGCGACACTCCAATCCTCCATCTCCACGTGCAGCAAATTGGCGAGGTCAACCTGAATCGGATCTCCCCCCAAATGCGCCACAATGGCCACACGCTCGGGGGCACGATCGCCCTCAACCGAGACTGATGGCTGGGAACGCACACCGTAAAAGACGGTGGCAGCATCGTCTCCGTAGCAGCCGTAGATATCTCCCTTCGCCTGCAGGTTATGACGCAACCACGGGCGATCGCGGCGAAACTGACGGACGGCGAAATTATAGTCAGTCTGGGTCGAGTCCAGCTTGTCTTCGTGCAGCGAGACATTGCAGATATCGTGGCAGTCTTCCATAAATGCCCTGGCAAACCCCTGCAACCGCTCCATCGTCAGACCCGATAACCCTTCCGACGTACCAGCACCAATCAACCGTCCCAACGTACGAGCATACGTGGCACAACTGGGGGCATAGTTTTGAATCGAACTGTCTTCCCACGTGGAAAAGTCCACGTTCCCCGGTAAGCAGTCCTGGCAAATACGCGCCACCTCCTGTAGGTTAAACTCCATTACGCTAATCGCTTCGTGTAGTGCCCGAATAAATGCCTTCAACTCGTCATAGTCACTGAACGCAAACGCCTTTAACCGCTCAAAATTCCCCTCGGTGGCATACATCTCGGGAGGTACCTGCCACTCTAAAAATCCACCTTCCTCTGACACCACCTTGACGCCGTAATAATCATCCGTGTTACGCAAAAAGCCCCATGGAGCCCGCGCCGTAGCGTTAATAAAGTCCATCGGCAAACCAGGCATGAAGGCATACGTAAGCAACGTCATGGCCGGGTTGTCATACGCCTGGTTAAACACCTCGAATAAGGAGTCTCCCAAGTTCCAGTTAATTCCCGCTTCAGGGTCAATCTGCGTACCGCGCCGAACTGTGTCGTGGTTGCCACAACCAGTAATCCAGTGGGAACCGTGCTGCATAACCTCCTCAAGCCGGTTCCACTTGTAGTTCCAAAACCCATCCAATGCTGGCGTATTGTGGGCAAAAATCAGCGGCCCCCATTGATAGCAATCGGGAATGAGACGCACCAAATCCATATAGGTAGACGCATGCTCCCAGCCTTCCTCCGGCCAAGGCCGCCCGTCCTCAAAGATGCAAAACAACTTGCGTCGATAGCCGCCAATATCCTGCTCGACATCAGCCATCGCCTGCAGGTACCCATCGTCGTGTTCGACTCGGCCCGAGAGCGGATTGAAAAACTTGATATCTTTCGCTCCGTCAATCAGGATGCCATCAACTCATGTATTAATCTTCCGGAGTTGCATTTCCAGCAAGATTGCCCGCAACGTTGGGTTTTGATGGTTCACATCTTGCCCGTACATATTGGGCCCCTTTAAATAACGGCCATTAATCAAGTCGAGGGCCTGGTTGTCGGCATGGCCGTAAACAATGTCGTATATCAGCTGGATGGGGCCCGTAGGAAACGTGTGCAAGGTGGCGATAAAATCAACGAGTTCGTCAGGTCGCTGCGACGCCAACTGAGACGGGTTGGTGGCGGCCATCCCGGACAACACAATGTCATATCCCCAGTTCTGGGTATCGGGCTTGTGCAGCACCACATTGACTGCGCTCAAACTCGGATCGTCATTCAGAGGCTCCCAGAATTGATGTCCGAGGCCGCGGGGCTCCACAATCGGCTCCACAGGCAGCAGTTGAACGGCGTCGTAGCCAATAAAGTTTTGTTCGGCAGGAGTGAGTGGGGTTTCAGTCTCTAACTTGCTAGCAATCCGGCGATACAGCTCGGTGAGTCCGGCGATCGTTTTTTGTGGCGATGCCGTACCGACGTGCACTTGCAGGATGTTCGTTGGAGGGGCGACCTGAGGCACTGCAACAGAGTGAGAGTCTTCGATGACCTCTACCAACCCTGCAGCGTTTTCGCTAGAGGACTGGCCATCGCCATCAGAAGATGCATCAACAGAGGTGGCATGCGTTGACTGTTCTGCAACTAATGCTCCAGACACTGATGCTCTGAAATAGTCCAAGTCCGCTCGCTCTCGCTGCAAGCGATTGAAATCATAAACTTCTGCAGGGGCAAATACTCCAAACGGTAGCGATGTCGCCAGTACGTCGTACAGCACCGTACGCACCGACAGTCCCACTTCGTTGGGGTTCAAACTTTCGCTCAAACAGCGCAGCCAATAGAGAGACCCTAGTTGTTGGCGATCGCCCAGCACTAGACCGCGAATCACCCCCCAAACGTATTCCCCCTGCTGCTGCAATGGAATGCAATCTCGCTGAAAGCGAATCGTCTGTTGAGCCTGCGAAAAATCGACGACTTCTAACGGCGTGAAGACTTCTAAGTATGCATCCTTGAGCAGAATCGTACCTGGGGCCAATTCCGGCGCCCAGAAACCGATCGAAACACTACCGTCTTCGCAACAATGGGCTCCTAACCGAGCTGCCAGCAACTGCGATTTGCAAAAATCCGTTTCTGCCGAGGCCAGCACGTTGCCAGCCCAACTTGCAAGGGCTTGGGTCGCCTCAAGATCGAGAGTGATATCAAACGACTTGGATCTAGCAGGGACATCCAGACGAGTAGGAGTTTCGGGTTCAGTTGAACTCGACGGCTTCCCTTGGAAGTCTAGATCTACATCAATAGTGCGTACAAGGTCCAAGACGTTCAAATCCCATCATCGTATAAATATCGACAATCACCCAACAGCATTACTTAACAATATCTTCAACTATTGCCGCCACAAAACAAACAGATCGAATATTTCGAATTATGTTTAAGGCGTTATATTTTTTACAAAAATAGTTGCTAATTTACTTTTTATCCGCGCCGTTAAGTCAAGACACATCGATTTAAAACACTTTACGTTTAGCGTGCCTTTTCAGTCCTCCGATCATCCACAAAGGCACTATCGCCTTGGCACTCCAGTCTTGCAGCTATCAGGCCATGAATGCTAGGTACGCTGCACGGATGCTGAGTGTCGCAGGCTACATGCAAGAGCCAGATATAGGTGACCTATATTGTGTTAAAATGAGGATGTATTTAGTAAAGAAAATACATTGAAACATACTCTCTGGCTTCTGCCCTAGGTTTTAATCAGGCGCTTCCGGATCGAGCTACTTTCAAGGTACCAATTCTCTTACTATATTGCCTGCTGTTTTTCGTGTTTTCGTTACACAGTCAGTGCTAGTCGCAGGCATCTGAGCTACGTGCTGCTATTCTCGACAGCTTCTGGCAGTGCTCCTCTGACTACAGCGCGCAGTAACGACCCAGAGCGCAATACATGAGTTGCGTTTTCGACGCTGCGATCGCCAATTTTGCAAGGTTAAGCACTCGGTAAAGTTGCGTACTCGGCAAGTTCACGGGCTCTTCAAGAATGCGTACCCAGCAAGGTTAAACGCTTTGCATGATCGCGCACTAGGTCGAGAATTCGCATTCAAGCTGAATGTCCTGCCATCAGTCAGTCGGAATGGTTTCGTTTTTCCAAGGAAGCGTGGTTTTGAATGCGTTTAAGGCGGTCCCGGTGATGACGTCCCCTAAGTGGCGGTGGTGTTCCTTCATTGAGGTTGGTTCGCTCTAGCTTCTTTAACCGCAAGGGCGAACCATTTGCAGCGCAGCCGTACCAGATACCGTTGAGGGAAACGTAGAATGAGCAATCAATCATCGCTGGTGATTCTTTATCACCGTGAACCTTACGATGAAGTTCGCAAGGATGGAAAGGTCGTCTACCAAGAGAAGAAAAAACCGAATGGGATTGTCCCGACGCTGAAAAGCTTTTTTTTGAATGCCGACCAAGGGACATGGATCGCTTGGAAACAGGTGACCGAGCGCCAGCGCGAAACGTTTCAGGAAACGATGTCGGTCGGGGAGGGAGACAACTGCGTTGTCCGTCGCATCCCCCTCAGCTCCGATCAGGTGAAAGACTTCTACCACATCACGTCCAAAGAAGCCTTTTGGCCCATCTTGCACTCGTTTCCCAGTCAGTTCACCTACGATTCGGCCAATTGGGAGAACTTCAAGCATATTAACCAGTTATTTGCGGATGCTGCCTGCCAAGAAGCCGCCGATGATGCGTTGATTTGGGTCCACGACTACAACCTGTGGCTGGCCCCTTATTTCATCCGCCAGAAGATGCCCAATGCTCGGATCGCCTTCTTCCACCACACCCCATTCCCATCTGCCGACATCTTCGGTATTTTGCCGTGGCGTCAATCCATCGTCGATAGCTTGCTGTGCTGCGATCTGCTGGGGTTCCATATCCCTCGCTATGTCGAGAATTTCATTTCGGCGGCGGGTAGCTACTGCCATCTGGAAGTACTGGAACGGAGCGAAGTGGATGATGCATTTACCAAACTGGGGTCGGCTCTCTCCGAGCGGGAGATGACCACTAAGGTGCAGTACGGCGATCGCACCATTCGCCTGGATGCGTTTCCGGTGGGCACCAACCCAGAGCTGATCGCCAGTATCCTCAAGAAACCCGAAACCGTGCAACGGGTCGAGCGTATTCGGGACGAAATCGGCGACAGCAAGTTAATCCTGTCCGCCGGACGTGTGGACTACGTCAAAGGTACTCGCGAGCTGTTGTTGACCTACGAGCGCTTGCTAGAGCGTCGTCCCGACCTGCATGGCAAGGTAATTCTGCTGAATGTATCGGTAGCTGCAGCCGAAGGGATGCGGGTCTACCGCGACTATCGCCAGGAAATCGAACAGCTAGCCGGGAAGATCAACGGGCGCTTTGCCACCCTCAACTGGGTGCCCATTCGTCTATTCACCAAGCCCTTCCCGTTTGAAGAAATGGTGGCCTATTACCGGGCTGCAGATGTGGCCTTTATTCCACCGCTGCGCGACGGCCTGAATTTGGTGGCCAAGGAATATATCGCCGCCAAGCAGGGCACTGGTGGGGCACTAATTCTGTCAGAATTTACCGGCTCGGCAGTGGAATTACCAGATGCCATCCTCACCAACCCTCATTCCTTTAATTCGCTCGACAACAGTTTAGATACCGCACTAGAGATGCCTCTTGAGGAGCAGCAGCGCCGAATGAGAGCGTTGTACAAGGCAGTCAGCCGTTACGATGTGAACCAGTGGGCCTACCACCTCTTCCGCGAAGCGATGGCGATTACTCGCCCGGATGCATCGCCTGACGATCCGGATGTCCCCGATCGGCCCTTGGCCAAAGTAGCCTAAGCGATCGCCCTATCTACGAAGGCTCCACTCCACCTCCACGAGCGCGTGAATCTACAGCCAGCCTGGGGGAACGTCAAGAGACAGGGAACCTAAATAGAAAGAGAACATTGCGATCGCCCCATAAAATCTGGGCCACAGTAGGACATGAGGCAGTCTCTGGCTCGGATTAGTTGAATTCAACAAAACCTATGCCTAATTTGCAAGCCGCTCCATCCCCTCTCAGCAACCTGTCTGCTCGTTACGACTTGATTGTGATTGGGGGCGGCATCAATGGTGCTGGAGTCGCTCGCGATGCGGCCCAGCGGGGATTAGCTACATTACTCCTGGATAAAGGGGATTTTGGTAGCGGCACCACCGGCTGGTCTACACGCCTGATCCACGGCGGGCTGAGATACTTGGAATACTTAGAGTTTCCGTTGGTGCGGGAATCGCTGCGCGAGCGCGAGATCTTGTTGCGCAACGCCCCTCATCTGGTCAAACCCATTGAATTCACCCTGCCCCTCTACCGCAACAGCGCCCACAGCGCCCCGATGCTGCGCATGGGGATGGTGCTGTATGACCTGCTCAGCTACGACAAATCTCTCCCCAACCACCGCGTTCTCGGGAAATCGGAATGTCAGCGTCTATTTCCCTCCCTCGCAACCGAAGGACTGCAAGGGGCGGTGCAATATTACGACGCCCAGGTTGAATATGCCGAGCGACTCTGCTTGGAAGTCGTCCAGGCAGCAGACGCGGCCGGAGCAACCACTTGCAACTACACAGAAGTGACGGAGGTAAGGCTGGAGAACGGCTCCATCTCGGAGATAGTCTGCCGCGATGTGCTGACTCAAGAGGTGGCAACAATCCCTGTTGGCCCAAGCACTCAAGTGGTGAATACCACCGGGCCGTGGCTCGATCGCCTCTGCCAAACCGGTCGCCACAACGGGCAGTCTCAGTCTCTCAGCGATCGCCGTCTGATTGGCGGCACCAAAGGCAGTCATATTTTTGTCGATCCCTTTCCTGGAGCACCGGCCACCGCTCTCTATACGGAGGCAGCCCGAGACGGTCGCCCCTACTTTATCGTTCCGTGGCTGGGGGGCTTTCTCATCGGTACCACCGACTTTCGCTACAGCGGCGATCTCGATCGCGTCAAGGCCGATACGGACGAAATCGATTACCTGATCGAAGCCACCAATGCCATCATCCCCACCGCTCAGCTCAAACGGGCGGATATTCGGTTTACCTATGCGGGCGTGCGGCCACTCCCGTATCGCGAAGGTAAATCGGCAGGTGCCATTACTCGCAAGCACATCCTGCACGACCACGCCCCAGCCACAGGTACAGAGAATCAAACTGGCGTCGGCAACTTACTCTCTCTGGTGGGGGGCAAGCTAACGACCCACCGTAACAGCAGCCAAGAAATTGTCGATGCCGTCTACGCCAAATTGGGTCAGTCGTCTCCAGCGTGCAAGACCGCCCACACACCACTGCCCGGCGCCATTACTGCCAACGACCCTATCGTCTCCAGCACTCTGAAAGAATACGGCGATCGGGTGCCACCAATGACCATTAGCCATCTCTTCCAGCTATACGGCAGCCAAGCCCCCGCTGTCTTAGCATTGGGAGACACAGCTCCGGCACTCTTAGAACCATTAGTTGAGGGGCAGCCCGACATTAAAGCACAAGCCGTTTATGCCGTCAGGAACGAGTACGCTCGCACCCTGACAGACATTGCCCACCGCCGCACGTCGCTAGCGACGTTAGATCGCTACGGGATAAAGGCCGTCCAAGCGATCGCCGATGTCTTAATCGAACATTGCGGTTGGGCCGCCGATCGATGCAGCGAACAAGTTCTCTGGCATCGCACGTACATGACCGAGAACTCAGTGCCAGACTTTTACAACTTGCCCTCGCGCGATCGCCCCATCACAGAACAAGAAGCTCGGGAAACGCTTCCACTCATGCAGGATGCTCGGTGAGTCCATAGAGGCAGTCAGGAGATAATCTGCACGGATACACCCATGTCATTGTCGATACTGCCTCCCTCGCATTCCTGCCAAGTTATTTCCTTTGTTCTGGGAATCTTAGGTATGAAGAGTTAAGGAAATCAAAGATTTAAGGCTTTATTTTCACAGACCTATAGACATGTTTTATGGTGAGACAGCTCGCACATGAGGTTAAACTCCACAAACCATCAACCCTCAAACGTGAGGTCTATTTCAGCATACAGAGTCAACAACAGTCGCCATCCAGCAGTTCAGGTAGTAATGCAAAATAGTTTCTTCGGCAGTTCGTTAGATAAGCGCGGCTTAAAGCAGCGCATTCGTCAATTGACTCGGGCAAAAGTAGGCTTTTACAGCATTGGGTTGTATCCGGCCTCTTTGGCTTATAACTCAGCGATGCAGAAGAGCGAGAAATCTCTATTACTAGCCACTCGCCCCGGACGAGACCTGTTTGGGGCGTTTTCGCAACAAGAATTAGACGGAATGGACCCCCGACATGTGGCCAAAATGAGGCGCATGTCTCGCCACAAAGACGATGGTGTCTCGACTGAAAATACGTTGCAGTATTTGATTGAAAAGTGCGACCTTGTCCTACTCAGTTCCAACAGTAAATACATCGAGCAGGACTGGAAACAGGCTCGAGCGCTCAAGAAAAAACTGAATCGTCCCAATGTGGTTCTGGCATGTTTGGCAGGTAGCTTTAACCACGACGGCACCAGAAATGAATCGTACGTATTGTGCGAAAAATATACCGATTTAGCCTTTTTCTCCGGCTTTCATCGCTACGGAGCCCTCCGCGATCCGGTCGATAGCTTCACCGCAAATTTCTGTCACCCAGATGCCCTCACAGCCCTGCTAGGGGCCCACATGCTGAATCGAATTTCCCCCAACATTCAGGTATCTCCCGGCATCCACAATGTTGAAGCGCAATATATAAAATCTGCCAAAAACATGGCATCGATTTTTGCAGGATTTGGATACGAATATCATCAGCAAAATTCCGGCATGCTGCCAACATTGCTAACCCTTTTGCTGAATCAATGTCTGGATCAAGCGGCAACGGTCGCCATGTCTCGCAAAGATCGCCATCTGCTCTATAGCGGCCAGACCATCGCCCTGACCGAGCTGGGCTATGCCGTACCCCGCATCGAAGCCACACTCAATACCGGAGGCTTTTCGGAGCGAGTGCGCGACCACACGTTTACACAACTATCGGCGATCGTGGCAGATGTGCGTGGCAGTATGATGCTGCCTGCCCAAGGCAAGCCCACCCGCAATTTCCAAGCGGGTCAGGCACTCGCTCAAGGGATGCTAGAACACGGTCGCTGTCCGTATGACATTGCCGAGTTTGAAGAGTGGTGCGAGTTGCGCGGGCTGAATAAAGGAGCATTGGAAGGACTAAAAGCCTTGAAGTACTGGCCTCAAATTGAGGAAAAGTACTCAATTCCGTATCACGACGCTTCCATGATTAACCTGCTATATAAAGGGCTGTACGGCAACGAAAAAGAGAAAGAGTTCGCGTTTGAAGTGTTGACCGAAAGTCGCGAGCTATCCAATTATTGTCAGGAGTCGGTGCGGCATGCCCACAGCCGTAAGTACGTAGATGCCCTCAACAATATTGATCGCTACGATGCCCTAGAACTCATCGCCAACACAATTGTGGTGGATAACGCCAAAAAGCTATTGGCCAACAGCGGTGAGGCATCGGACGAGCGGGAAATTCAACCGGACGACCCCGCTTACATGCAGGTCATGGATATTATCGAACAGCAGAGCGCGTAACCCAGGCTGGGTGCTCGTAGCGTTAGTCATTGCAGTCAGGACATTTAACTTACGAACTCAGTGCCCAGGCCAAGAATCGCTCGATGTAATACAGAGACAGTTGGCTGCTAACTCCGTTGAAAATGGTGTCAAAGGCATGGTCTGCCCACGGAATCTCAACCCAGGCCACCGTATTGCCAGCAGTCTCCAGCGCCTGAGCCAGCTCCCGCCCATACTCGGCCTTGACCACCAAATCTCGGCCTCCATAAATCAGTAACGAGGGTGGCAGATCGGGCCGAACATATGAAATGGGAGACGCTTGGCGATACAGCTCGGGCAACTCATCAGGCGATCCTCCCAAGAAAGTCTCTAACGTTTCGCGAGTGTCGATCGGATCGGGGGTGGGAGGATTGCGATATCCATTGGCTAAATTGACCGGGCCGTAGAAGTTAACCACGGCCCGAATCTTGGGAGTATCCGCAGCCAGAGGGTCGGCAGTCAGGGGCTGTTTGGAATAAGCCAGCAGCATGGCCAATTGGGCCCCAGCCGATCGCCCCACAACAGCGATCCGATCGCGATCGATGTCGTACTGTTCTGCCTGTTCGTTAATCCACCTCATCGCCGTCCACACATCGTCAATCTGGGCTGGGAAGCGAAATTGCGGCGCATGTCGGTACTCGATCGCCACCACCGTATATCCCTGGCTGGCCATATATCGATTGAACTTTGCATTGTCGGCAGAACTCCCCCGCTGCCAAGCGCCTCCGTAAATGCTGATGAGGGTAGGGTTGAGGGTGGCAGGCCCAGCGGAAGATGCAGTTGATGATGTCCGGGCGGGTCGATAGATATCCAGGCTTAGCTCTATCCCCTCAGGGCCAGCAAACGGTATGTCTGGGTCGTGAAGAACATCAGCCGTAGGAATCCCGCGCAGGCTATCGAGAATATTAAAGGGATGGGTTCGAGATGCAGCGAGGGCTGGGCTGGCGCTAAATGTATTTGCACTAGCGGAACTAGAGCCAGTAGTAGAAAAATACGCCTCCCCGACGATTTGCTGCAGATCGGCAGAAAGCTGGTGCGCAACGAACGGCAGTTGCACCAAAGGAAAACTACTGAGAGTGAATGCCAAACTAGCCACCACCACAGATGCTTTCCAGAATGGGTAGGTGCGAATGCTAGCCGCAACAGCGATCGCGATTGCATTTCCTGCCATCAACCACGGACTGATTTCGGGAGCCCCAACCGTCAGCGGCAAGACCGTAGCAGTCACCGCAGGTAAAACAATCCAAAGACTCAGGAATAATCCGATACTGCCGAGAATGACGGGAACACCAGCAAAAATAGTGGACACAATGGTGCAAATCGTAAGTGCAAACGCCGGAAAAGCGCTCTCATAGCCTAAAGCTCAACTGTGCCCTATGGAGAGGGCGAAGACTGACAAGCTTGAGCGATAGACCCTTTTTAAGCCAGCAGGAAGTCAGCCGCCACCAGGGCTGGCTGAGTCTTTCAGACTCAGTCCTTCTGCCTGAAACCCCATTCGGGCAGAATTGTCACACTAACCCCTCCATCACCCGCTCTGCCTGAGGTCTAGGGATGCTGTCAAGGGCTTCTTGAGTAACGTAAAGCTCGGTGGCCTTCACTCCTTCAGGAGGGGACTCGGGCGGTGTAAACCTGACAAATACCGACCCATCTGATTCCGTATTGAATTCGCCACACAAGATGGCATCGCCATTATCCAAAGACAGCCACATGCGATAGATACGCTCGGGAGGTAACGGTGGCAGATTGCCTAGCGAAACAATCACTTCGCTCCAATTTCCCGGGGTAAACAGTAGCGTGCCAGCCGCCCCATTCTGGTCCCCTTCTAGGGAAATTAAGCGACTAGTGGGTTGTTGCAAAATGGTGGCCACTTGCTCCAAGTTATCCTCTCTTGCCAGTTGGAGTTGGGACCGCAGTCGGAGGTTATCTGCTGCCAATAGCAGGGCGAATAAGCCTCCCAGAGCGGCAAGTAATTTCAGAAGTGCTGGTGCCCGGCGGGTCAATCGCCAGCGACTCGGTACAGACGCTATGTCTGCAGGGGTAGGAATGGCTTCTACGGCGGCAGGGGCTGCTGCAACAATCCGTTGACGCAGACTGGGAGGAGGTGATGCCAGCGGTAAGGCCTGTGGCAGCACCTCCAAGCTGGTTTGCATGGCCCGAATTTCCCGGCGAATCTCGGGATTGGAGGTTGCCAGCTGCTTTAACCGTGCGGTTTCTTCAGCTGTCAGATCGCCCAATACAAATCCTGCAATTAGTAATTGCTCCTGTTCGGACAATGGTGCTACCCGATCGCGTTCGCTCATCTTACTGCCTCTCCCAATTGCTCCCGAAGTTGAATCAGGCTGCGTCGAGCTGTTGTCTTAACGGTGCCCAACGGTATGTCTAACCGCTGAGAAATTTCAGAATGGCTCAGCCCCTGATAGAAATTCATCTCTAAGATTTGTCGCTGCTGGTCGGACAGCTGGGCCACCGCCCGCTGCAGAATCTCTTTGCGTTCGCTAAGCGATGCATCCTCAAGTGGAGTGGAGCTATTGCGAGAGGAAAACAGACCCTGTAACCGTTCTAACGTGCGTTGGCGACTGCTGTGACTGGAGATGCGATTCAACGCCCGCGACCGGGTCAAAATGCCCAAATAGGTACTGAGGGCAGACCGATCGGGGTCAAACTTATCTTGCTTCCAGAAGCTCAAAAAGATCTCTTGGGTGAGGTCTTCTGCTTCGGTAGGCTGTTTGAGAATCTTGAGGGCAACAGTGTATACCAAACCGCCGTAGCGATCGTAGAGCAGGGTCAGTGCCGCTTGGTTGCCACCTTTCAATTCTTGAATTAGCTCACGATCTGAGGTATCTGGAGAGATACGAGCCATGAATAATTGGACAAATAGGGTGTGCTTCCGTCCCACGAGCAGTCTACTCGCATTTCTCACCAACTTCTGAGGTGTCTGCGATCGCCGAAACTGAGTCGGGGGAGCGATCTCTCGGCTTCGGTGACTATGGGCCTTTCGGCAGCAATTCCCGAAGGAATCAAGCGAAGACCGACAAGCTTGAGCGATATTCGTCACCTGACAGTCTTTACAAGGCTGCCAACCTTAAGGGAACGGCGAACCCGTCCAACTGAAATCAGCACGTCAACCAGCATGTCGAGGGCCAGATCTTTTCCGGGGCACATGCGCCCAGCATGGCGATCGCCCACAGAATGAAAGCCCATGTGATAGGGGCAAAGATTCTCGCGCTGAGCATCAAATTCGTAGGTCGTCGGCCCCCAAAAGCTGCTGTCCAGTAATCCCAAACTCATCGGGATCAGAACCAGCGTTCCGGCAGGAAACGTCTGCTCTTGACCGGAGATTGTGGTGGTGAACGGCTCTGTCGCAACGCGGTGCGTAGCAGACACTGGGGCCCAAATTCGGGCACATTCTAGAACGAACCGCCGTACGCCCTCGCGATCGTCGAGATCGAGACGGTCCCAATACTGTACGGGATCGATCTCGGCCGTATGCTGACCTTTATAGGCAGGCAGGGGCCGAAACCCCATCGCCGTATACCCCAGGTGCAGAGGCCCCTGCAGACCCGCAACACTGAGAATGGCCGTCAGCAATTTCGCCAACTCTCGTCGGGTCATACCCTCAGCCCCGTCCGGTGTTGCGGGGAAATCGGCCAGAGCTGGCGATTGCTCGTAGATCGTTGCCGCCTGCTCGATGAGCTGGGAAATGTGACGGTGACCGCGAATATTCAACCATCGAAACAACCGACCGATACCGGCAAAGTAATGCACCGTGCCTCGTCGGGTGTAATGCAGATCGGTCAGTATCTCTATTGTCGCGGAGTCTGCTGGGTCAATCCCCAGCATCACGTAGTGAATGTATCGCACTAGGAAGCCCATCCACCCGCGGTGGTTGTCGGTGAAAAAGACATCTCCCGGACCGTGAGGCATTTCAGCGTAATCGGCAGCCAAGCGATCGAGTAGTTTCAGAGCTGTGGCGTCGAGCTGTCGTTCTTTTGAGGCCGCACTGAGAGTGTAGTTCTCTAGCGCCTGTCTAAACACCTCGCGATCGCCAGCTCCACCTGCACCAACATCGGAGAGTGATAGGAGAAAAACGTTGCGTCCCCCTACATCCAGATTGGGGGAGAAATGAGCATCGAGTGGAGATGTTCCCAGTCGCCAAGTCCGCGCCTGGGGAGATGTAAGCGCTGTTTTGAGTGCGTTAAAGTCGCCTATTACCACCTGCCCCGCACAGCAAAAACTTGACCCCAATGCCAGTCGTTTGGCATCGAGATAGGTCGGAAAATTGGCCATTACTCCTTCGACGAGAGTGATAATTGGTAGCACCAATCGGCTGAAGACAGCGTTGGGATGCTTCAACGCCCAAATTTGGAAGCTGTTTAACAGTCGCTCAAACGTCGAAGCCGTATGTTCGGACTTAGTCTTTGGAAGCAGTCGAGCGATCGTCAATCTTAAAATAACGACTCCAACCATCCAACTCACTATTGTTGCTGGCGATACCGACAGAACACTATCAAAACTGAGGTTCATTGACTTCGACCTCCCTACCAAAACTAAAATTTCGTTTGCAAATCAGGAGTCATAAATCAACGCCTTTCTTACCAAAAGACTAGTGATAGATAACTGCAAGTCTGCAATTTTGGGAATGCCGTTTGATTTCAGAACGGCATACTTAAACGTGCCGGGAAACTTATGATTCAGTTCGTCAATTGGGCGATTTTAGTTTTCAAAAACTCTTGAAACCTGGCTCAGACTCACACTCAAGCATTCAAATGGTCTGACCTACAATCACCTAAGTCGATGTAGTTGACTCCACCGATCGCATTGCGGATGATGCTTGCTGAGCTGCTGCACCGTTAGTGACATTCAGATTGAACAGGCATGAGATTTTCTCCTGTCGACAATAGTTAGTGACTGAAATGGGGCCACGTCCAATTACAGATTTTTCTGAGAAAAACTAGATTTAAATCGGACGTAGCTTAAGAAAATTCGCGGACTCTTCAGAAGCGTTTATGCCTGAATAACAAAGCTGTCAGCATCAAGCACAGGTGCGCCTTCGATGGTGGCAAACTTGGAGCCGCTTCCAAACCCTGCTTCAGCACCGTTCGAGTTGTAATACAGTTCACCCGTACTTGCGCCGTAGACAATTAGGGCATCGCTCAAGGCGGCTTCTTCTGCACTATCGACAATGGCGAACTCGCTGGCAGATAGCCCCCCACCAATTGCGCTGGTCAACTCGGTAAAGACCGTGGTATCCAGCACAATGCTGTCATTGCTCCCAAAGTTTTGGATCGCATTTGTACCAATATCTGCAGCATTAAAGGCAGCGCCAGTATCAAAGCCAAATAAATTGGCCCCACTCCCGCCAATCAGAATGTCATTACCGCCACCGCCAATCAACAAATCAGCACCGCCGCCGCCAATGAGAATATCGTCACCGCTGCCACCGATGAGAATGTCGTCACCATCACCCCCATCAGCAGTAATGGGTGTAGCCGTACCACTCCCATTCAGAAAATCATTGCCGTCGCCACCCGAGAAAACAACGGATTGAACCCCGCTGCCGCTGAGGTCACCCACCGTAAATGAGTCATTACCGCCCTGGCCATTAATTTCAAACTGTTCAATCTCTTCGTTAGTTAGGGTAAATAGCCCTAGATTGAATCGATTAAAAATGGCCTGACCATCCACTGCGCGCAAGTCAAACTCATCGCCAGCACCATCGGCACCGTTCACTTGGGTGACATCAAAACCTGTGCCACCGTTGATGAAGTCACTGCCATCGCCATTGTTCCAAATGAAGCGGTCGTCACCATCTTCCAGAAAGGCGGTATCGTTTCCCCGCTGACCGACAACGATGTCATTGCCACTGCCTGCAAAAAACGTATCTTCGGCGGAGCCACCCAGCAGCAAATCGTCGCCATCACCCCCAAAAGCCTCAAGGGTAGTAGAGCTTTCTCTCGCGTCCAACACATCGTTGCCTTTGCCGCCCGAGAAGACAACTTTTTCAACATCGCTGCGGCTGAGATCGCCTACTGTCAGCGAGTCGTCACCACCTTGGCCGTTGATTTCAAACTGTTCGATCTTTCTATTGGTCAGGGTAAAGAGCCCCAGATTGAGACGATTAAAAATGGCTTGTCTGCCAGATTGACGCAAGTCAAACTCATCGCCAGCACCATCGGCACCGTTCACTTGGGTAGTATCAAAGCCTTTACCACCGTTGATGAAGTCACTGCCATCGCCGTTGTTCCAGATGAAGCGGTCATCACCTTTCCCTAAAAAGGCAGTATCATCTCCCCGCTGACCGACAACAGTGTCATCTCCAGAACCCGCAAAAAACTTATCTTCGGCGGAGCCGCCCAGCAACAAATCATCGCCTTTACCCCCAACAGCCTTAAGGGTGGTCGAGCTTTCTCTAGCGTCCAGCACATCATTTCCCTTGCCGCCTTTGAAGACAACTTTTTGAACTCCGCTGCCGCTAAGATCGCCAACTGTCAAAGAGTCATCACCGCCCTGGCCATTAATCTCAAACTGCTCGATCTTTTCGTTGGTTAGGGTAAAGAGCCCCAGATTGAGACGATTGAAAATGGCCTGACCATGAGCTTCACGCAAGTCAAACTCATCGCCAGCACCATCGGCACCGTTCACTTGGGTAATATCAAAGCCTTTACCACCGTTGATGAAGTCACTACCATCGCCGTTGTTCCAGATAAAGCGGTCATCACCCTTCCCTAAAAAGGCGACATCATCGCCGGTTTGGCCAATAACAATATCATTGCCACTTCCAGCAAAAATGACATCATTTCCAGCGCCGCCTAAAGCAGTATCATCACCACTTCCCGCGAAGAAGATGTCGTCTTTATCACTTCCTTGAAGATTGTTATTCCCCTTATCACCAATCAAAACATCACCGAGGTTTTCGAATGTCGTAAATTCTTCAAACAATCCGCCGACAATTTGCTCAACAAGAAAGGTCTGAGACTTATTCATTGTGGAACTCCTTTTTGTTTCTAGAGGACTGAAATGCTCTCAAAAAAATCGCGCGATTAAACCTTCCTAATGGGAAATAGGACGACTTTTGCAAAAATTTTTAATGAGAGAAAAGGTTCAGGAAGAGTGGTCTGGTTGCAACACAGTCGTTAGTGACTAGTGGATTGCCAAATGAAATGGTCATGGTGTTCTCCTTCTCAAAGCGAAACGCGTGAATTCCGTCAAACAATCTGTTGAGGGATAGGCAAGGATTTATGTTTCCTTTTCAGGCGAAATAACCGATTTGTAGAAGGATGAGGTCTGAGGTCTGACCTGCTCCTCTGAATGAAGTACAGGCAAGACCGTCAATTGGATTCCAAATTTCTCGTTTTTTTGAGAGGTAGCGTCTAAACCTCATCGCACACTACTCAATTGAGAAGTGTGCGATGTTATGGCAATCCGCTGTTCGGTGGATGTTGATGCGGGGGTTATGAAGCCAGCGGCTGATTCGTCTTTGTTTGCTTTGGGCGAATTGACATCGGCAGGGACGGTAAGGCAGCCAGCGGGTGAGGTTGCTTTCACCTGTTTGGATGAGGGCCACTACCATCCACAAGCAAGTGGTCAGATGAGCTTGATGGATCCAAGGGCAGGCTTGCCCCAACCAGCCTTGCAACGCATTGTCGAGGGGGGAGTTTTTTGCGGCATTTTTGTCTTGAGTGTTTTCTTGTCGAGAGTGCTGGCTCCCCACCTCTTCGTCAATTCCTGACCTTCGCTCGACGCCTGGAAGGTTCACATAGCACAGGATTCAGCTACCACTATTTGACTCTTTTGTCAGTCAAGCAGGGTGGCGAGAGGACCTTATGGACTTTCATGGAGCAATCATTGACGAATCGAGTTTCTGTGAATCCGAACCAATGGCTGGGAGTGGAGCAACTAACTACGTCTAGATGCATGAAGGACAGTCTCTCCATAACAAATTGGAAACTCGTGGCGCTGTTACGACTGTGACCACAAGTAGCTGATAGTCAAGGAGAACTCAAGAAAGGAATCGAGGCCTTTCTTGAGTAATGAAAGGTTGCTTCTCTTTTCAAAGCATCTTTTGTTTGGGGGGATATCTTGAAAAATCCACATGGCTGCCAATTTTCCCCTGCTCGAGCAAAGCAACGTTTTAGCTGATTGACATAAGATTGGTCGAATTTAAGGTCACCGGCGAAAGATAGACTCATAGCCAGCCTCAAGGTCTCTCAGAGCTAGAAGTTCTTCCCTAATCTCGGTAGCTCAAACAGAAAGGATAGTAGAGGAAGATAGCATAGCTAGCGACTACGACTGGAAAGCGTCATCAAGACGAGGAAACAGGTTGCGTATCCATCTCCTTGTTCTTCCATCCCGCGATGCGGTTCGCTTCATGTGACAGATCCCTTCTAGCTGGACTTTGGAAGATAAACCTATCTCATCTTCAGCCCATTTGCTTTTCAATAGAATTCAGTAAGCTTAGGCTCATGGAAAAGACGTCCTTATGAAAATCAGTATAGTGATACCGGTATATAACGAAGCCGCACATCTGACCCAATTTTTAGCTCGAATCGATATCCTCAGCTTTTCAGTTG
This sequence comes from Synechococcus sp., assembly GCA_051439425.1. Lineage (GTDB taxonomy): Bacteria > Cyanobacteriota > Cyanobacteriia > Thermostichales > PCC-7336 > PCC-7336. The sequence goes on along the minus strand of JBFRWD010000032.1, from coordinate 17,094 downwards.
ATAAAGAGCTTATCTTCATTAATGACTGTTCCACAGACAGTTCTGGAGATGTCCTTGAAGGCTACACCTTCAAATCGAAAGAAGTAATAGTCATTCATCAACCAGAGAATCTGGGCAAGGGAAGTGCCATCCAGCTGGGGTTCGAGCGAGCAACTGGAGATATCATTGGCGTTCAGGATGCAGACTTTGAATACAATCCGAACGAAATCGAGGAGCTAGTGAAGCCCTTAGTTTCTCAGCTGGCAGATGTAGTGTATGGCTCTCGATACAAGAAGTCGAACATGCAGGTACATCGCACATATCACTATTTGGTTAACCGCTTTTTAACAATGCTCAGCAATCTAATGTCAGGACTGTACTTGACTGATATGGAAACCTGTTACAAATTTTTTAAGGCCGATTTAATTCAAGGAATTCAACTCAGCTCAAGGCGGTTTGGATTTGAACCTGAGATTACTGCCAAGATTGCCAAATTAAATGTGAGGGTGTTTGAGTTACCTATCTCTTACTACCCCAGAAATTATTCTGCTGGCAAAAAAATCACCTGGAAGGATGGTGTTGCGGCTTTATGGCACCTTATCAACTACAACTATTTCTGTCCCTTAGAAAGCTTTATTAAGCCCAACCTCGATAAAAGATACCTCCCTCAATCAAAACAAATCCTGTAAACTCACAGCACGCTTCTTCGTCTAATACATCTAAGGGGTAGCAGTTAATATGCTGCATTTCAATCAACACGATCGTTGGAACCGCAACCTTAATTTTTGGACAGGAGTAGCTTGTTTAGGAATCATTGCAGTTATCTCCTGCTACTACCACCTCAAGTTTGATGATAACATTACAGGCTTTTTCCGCATCGGTTCAGAGTTCCCTCATTCGCCATTTCTCGATTTAGAAAATGCAAAAATTTTTGTCGGTGAGGTCGGTCATGATGGTCAACAATTTTTGACAGTAGCATTCGATCCATTTCTACAACATTCAGGTACGCTTGGTGCTTTAGATGTACCGTCATACAGATATCGTAGAATTCTTTACCCACTGCTTGGATATGCATTGGCAGGGGGAAATCGTGAGTTTATTCCCTATGCAATGGTTGCCCTAAACGTTTTGGCCGCCATTGGACTAGTAAGGGTTACAGCTCTCTTTTTTCGTCGCCAAAAACAGGAGCAAGGTTGGGTAGGACCTAACTGGATTCCTCTCATGGTGTTGTGTATTCCTGGTCTGTGGTTTTGCATAGTGCTTTCAACGGCAGGTTTGTTAGCCGCTTGTATGGTGATTGCTGCCCTCTATTACTACAAACGTAAGCCAATTCTTTCCACAACCCTCATTACATTGGCTTGTTTAACTCGCGAAACTTCGATGCTGTACTGGGGAGCTTTAATTATCGCCAGTAGTTTAGATGCCCATCGCCAACAATTGAAAAGTTTAGTGATAGGTGGGATTTTTCCTATCAGTTGGATAGCCTACACTTCTATTAGAACAGATTTGCAAAAGAATGCTGACGTTGCATTAAACAACAACTTTGATATTCCATTTTTTGGAATCATTCAAAAACTACAGCTTGCATTAGTCAATAAAATTGCTCCCAAAATAGTATACGAATGGATGTCATTTGGAATTTTGTTATCAGTTTTCATCTGTCTGTTTTTATTGTGGGCGTGCTATAGAAATCACATTCCTGAATTACGTGGAGTTGCGATTTCAAGCTTCTTAACTATCGGACTATTTAGCGTTTGTTCATTGGTGGTATTAGGCTACTACTTGGACTATAACCGTGTATTTTTAATCGCCTATTGCTTGCTGCTCTTGAGCCAGACTATAGCCCCTCGATCGTCCCACCTGGCTAGTCTTATACCTTTTTTGTTCGCGCTATCCGGTTTAAGTTGCCTATTTTATTTTGCTCTTGCTTCCTAATACTAAACTTTTTCAAGATTTATCAATACAGATCGGTTTGGAGGCATTGTCAAAGCGATCCAAGGCTGAAACAGTCAGGTGAACTACCAGAAATCTATCAGCATCGTCCTCTGAAATACCTCAACAACATGGAAGATCAGGATCGCCGACTTGTTCGAAAGAAAACGCCAGTCAGAATTTTAAGAACGTTTGGAATTCTCAACGAACAATCAGGGGACATGAAACCATCCACATGATTCGCAAAGGGAAATGGATGGCGTTACTCGCGGAGACATTTTTGCACAGAACAAACTCGTCTCTCAACGCTTTGGAATTATTCCATAAAAAGCGAAGAGCAGAGAAAGGCTTTTGTCATTCATCATTTTGTTGCAAAGAAACCTAATTATTAGGTGTATTGCATTGCTGTCTCTGTTTCGAGGGCTGTCTGGGTTTCAGGAGCGAACAGGTGCAGGCGATCCATATCGAACCAGAGGGTAACCGATTCACCGACCTTCATCGCCGATCGCGGATCGACACGGGCCACAAACTCATTCCCGTTCGGCTGCGCTAAATGCACAATCGACTCGTTCCCCATCAGCTCGGTTACCGTCACTGTGGCCGTCACCGATTCGGGGGTAATGCCGGGAGCGGCATATTGAGGATCGTGAATATTTTCGGGACGGAGACCAACTAGGACGGGGCGATTTCGATATTGACGGTACTGGCGAGCCTGTCGATCGGGCAGCTTTAGTTCAAAGGCATCCGTTTTTAAAAACAGCGCACCATCTCGATCAACTAACTTCGCTTCAAACATATTCATCGACGGGCTGCCGATAAACCCAGCCACAAAAGTATTGACCGGGTGGTTATAGAGGTTTGTGGGGGTATCGATTTGCTGCAACACTCCATCTTTCAGCACCGCAATCCGAGTCCCCATCGTCATCGCTTCCACTTGGTCGTGGGTGACGTAAATAAATGTCGTCTCTAACTTCTGATGCAGCTTGCTAATCTCGGCTCTGGCCTGAACCCGCAGCTTGGCATCCAGATTCGACAGCGGCTCGTCCATCAAAAACACCGCCGGATTGCGCACCATCGCCCGACAAACTGCCACCCGCTGCCGTTGCCCTCCCGACAATTGCTTGGGCTTGCGATGCAACAGCGATTCAATTCCCATTTGCTCCGCAGCAGCGACCACTCGCTGACGGATATCTGCCTTGGGCATGCCCCGCAACGATAGGCTAAAGGCCATATTGTCGTACACCGTCATGTGGGGATAGAGAGCATAGGACTGAAACACCATCGCAATATCGCGGTCTTTCGAGGGCACATCGTTGACCCGCCGATCGCCAATCCAAATATCCCCATCGCTGACATCTTCCAACCCCGCCAGCATGCGCAGCGATGTAGTCTTACCGCACCCGGAGGGCCCCACAAACACCAAAAACTCTCGATCTTCAATTTCGATGCTGAGATTACTGACAGCCGTCACACTACCGTATCGTTTGCAAACGCGATCGAACACTACTTTGGCCATAATCCGTGCTTCCTCTTGCAATCGATCGCTGTGTACTTGTTGTTAGATGTTTTAGGCTGGCTGCGATGAGCACCATTGCTTGGGAATAACTCTGCAGTCAGCCTGGTGGAAGCGCATCCGTCCCTCACCCATCATCCTTTTACAGACCCAGCCAAAATACCTCGAACAAAGAACCGCTGCAGGCTAAAAAATACCCCCAACGGCACCACCATGCTGGTAAACGCGCCAGCCGTCAGGAGATGCCAGTCTTGGCCGCGCGAGCCCACAATATTGCTCAGTTGCAGCGTGACTGGAGCCACAGCATCCGTCCCCCCAAGATAGACCAACGCCACGAGCAGGTCGTTCCACACCCACAAAAACTGGAACACGGCAAAAGAAGCGATCGCCGGTACCGACAGCGGCACCACCAAACGCGTAAAGATCTTCCAATGGGATGCCCCGTCTACCGAGGCCGCTTCAATCAGTTCGCTAGGCAGCGCGCCGATGTAATTGCGCATCAGGTAAATCCCCAGCGGTAAGCCGTAACCGGTATGTGCCAACCAAATGCCCAGAAACGATCCGGATAATCCCAGAGCCCCGTACGCTCTCAATACGGGAATCAGGGTCATTTGCAGCGGCACAACCAACAGGCCAATGACAATCGCGAACAACACCTGTCGTCCGGGAAAATTCATCCAAGCCAACGCATAGGCAGCAAACGTCGCAATGGCAATGGGAATGACGGTGGCGGGAATGGAAATCGTCAAGCTATTCAAAAAGGCCTGTCCCATCCCTTCGCTGTTAGCCACCTGAATGTAGTTCTCCCAGGTGAATTGGGCGAAGTCGAGCGGCAGTTGAAACACCGTCCACCAGCCGGAATCGAGCAAGACGTCCTCATTCCGAAATGAGCTAATCAGCAAGCCAGTCGTCGGCAAACTCCAGACCACACAAATGACAATGATGGCGGCATGGAGCGGCAGTCTGGACAGTAATTTCTGCAGTCTTAGCTTTAGCGAAGATGGAGAAGCCCCCGAAGAAGGAGTGGTAACCATTAGCGGGTGGCCTCCTGTTGTTGAAAGCGACGAATGTTGGTCACAATCACAGGCAGCACCAGCATGAAGAGAATCACAGCGATCGCGCTCCCACGACCGTAATGGCGAAAGTTGAACATCTCTTTGATCATGCGGCTGGCTAGCACTTCTGTCCCTTGATTGCCGCCGGTCATCACCCAAACTATGTCAAACACCTTGAGCACCAAGATAATCACGGTTGTCGAGACCACCACCACCGTCGATCGCACCTGAGGAATAATAATTCGCCAGAAAATCTGGAACTCGTTCGCCCCGTCAATGCGCGCCGCTTCTAATAAGTCAGCCGGGATACCTTTGATAGCGGACGACAGCAACACCATGCAGAAGCCGGTGTACAGCCAAATCATGATGGCGATCAAGGCGAAGTTATTCAGCGATCGCTCCACCAACCACCCCACCGGTTGAAATCCCAGACTGGTGACAATGGCATTGAGCAAGCCAATTTGCTCGAATCCTTCGGCCCGAAAGGCGTAGATAAACCGCCAAATGACACTGGCCCCCACAAACGAGATCGCCATCGGCAAAAAAATCAGGGATTTAGCCAGCGCTTCGTACTTAACGCGATCGAGCAGAACGGCAATGACCAGCCCCAAAGCCACACTGATCCCGGTGACCAGCACCAACCACATCAAGTTGTTTCGAAATGCCGTCAGCATCACCCGGTCGGTGAACACAAACCAGTAATTGTCCAGTCCGACAAACGAGCGGGAGGGGCGATCGAGAAAACTGAGATAAATAGTCTGGAGAGCGGGCAACACCAAGTAAGCCCCTAGCAGCAGCGACGCTGGCCCAACAAATACCCAAGGCAACACCCGAGGCCGCCAGCGATAGGGCAACAGTTGCACCAACGCATTCAAGCCGTAGAACAGCGCAATGACGCCCCCCGACCCAGCCGCGATCGCCACGACAACCGTGACCAATCGCGCCACCAGAAAGGTATTGCCAAAGACGATAGCCAGAACCAAAAGGCTGGCACAGACAATCGCGCCGGCCACAATTGTGGTTCGAGTAAGAGGGGATTGGGGCATAGACGGGGGGAGGGAAATGGGGGATTGGGGATTAGTCATTGATCACTAGTGCTGATGCAACGTTAAGGACGAAGGACCAATGACGAAGGACCAAGGACCAATGACAAACCACACGAATACTCACTAACCAGTCTTCGCATCGCTCACAATTACTCTTGCGGCCAACTAGACTGAATATCCGAGAGCACAGTGTCTAGGGGGGCTCCGCCGACGTAATCGGTGACGCCAGCCCAGAAGGAACCGGTGCCGACGGCTCCGGGCATCATGTCAGAGGCGTCGAAGCGGATGGTCTCGGCATTCGCAAGGATTTCGGCTTGCTGGCGGGCAACATCGTCGGGATAGAACTCCAGGGACATTTGGCTGTGGGGGGAGATGAAACCACCGAGACCGGCCCAAATTTCGTGGGGTTGAGTGGTGGTGAGGTATTCCATCAGGGCAGCCACTTCGGGCGTGTTGTTGAAGGCTCCAAATGCGTCACCAGCCACCAGAACGGGGAGGCCAAATTCTTCGTCAATCCCAGGTAGCGGGAAGATGGCTAGATCTTCGCCCAAAACAGTTCCTTCCGGGAAGAAGCTGGCGATGAAGTTGCCTTGCTTGTGCAAATAGCACTGGGGAGTTTCGGTCAGGAGGCCACTGGGAGAATCGCCGAAGGGGGTGGAAATCGCTCCCACGCTGCCACCGACAACATAGTCAGGGTTGAGGACAATCTCGCCAAATTGCTCGAAAGCTGCCTGCACTTCCGGGGCATCAAACGGCAGGTCGTTGCTAATCCAGCGATCGTAGGTGTCTGCCCCCGCCGTCCGCAGCATGATGTCTTCGATCCAGTCGGTTCCCACCCAGCCGGTGGCATCGCCGCTTTCCATACCCACGCACCAGGGCACGTTGCCATCAGCAACGATTTGGTCGGATAGGGCAATCAGCTCATCCCAGCTGGTGGGAATCTCGTAGCCAGCGCTCTCGAATGCTGCGGGGCTGTACCACACCAAGCTTTTGACTGAGGCGCGATACCACATGCCGTAGGGATCGCCATCAACGCTGCCCAGATCGACCCAATCTTGCGAAAACGTCGCCGCTAGGTCTTCGCGATCGACGAATTCAGTAAGAGGCACCAGGTCTCCGAATCGGGCAAAGTCGGTCATCAGACCGGGCTGCGGAAACATAGCGATGTCGGGCGCATTGTTGGCGGCCACCCGCACGGGCAACACAGTCGCAAAGGCATCCGTGCCTTCGTACACCACATCGATCCCAGTTTCTTCTTCAAACGGGGCCAGTGCTGCTTCTAATTTGTCTTGTTGTTCGCCAACTACAACCCCCAGAATGGAGACAGTCGGCTGTTCGCTGCTAGATTGCGAGGGTCCTCCATCTCCTCCACAAGCAGCAAGGAAGGTCAAACCTGCTAGCAGGGCTAACAAAGCGGGCTGTTTGAGAGATGGAACAGTCAAAATCTCGATCCCTAACTAAATCTTTTGGCCATCAGCTTAAACCTCATTGACGATTTAAGGCTAATTGTTTCTCTCATATTTAAGATAAATAACGAGTTAGCGCGAGCGCCAAAGCAGAGCGCAGTTTGGCAATATTACAGGTCAAAATCTACTGTCTTCCGACCTGCAATGAAGGAGTCCAACGGTACTTCTAACAACCATCGGCCATTGCTTTGCGATCCGATCGGCTGTTGATGATGTCGAGTGAAGGATGATTATTGTTTGAACAGTTATGAATACAAACACAGCATTTATTGTGTGCGGTAGTCCGGGAGCCGGTAAGACAACGTACGGAATGCAACTGTCACAAACACAAGCAGCAGCTTTTTTAGATATCGATACAGTCATCGAACGGCTAGTGCGAGCTGGACTATCGTTGGCAGGGCAGAGCCCCGACGATCGCGATAGTCCGACCTTCAAGCAGGCATTTCGCCAACCGATTTACGACACCCTCTTCGATATCGCTCGCGAGAATCTGGCCTGGTGCAATGTGGTGATAACCGGGCCATTTACCAAAGAGATACGCAATCCTAGCTGGGTCATAGAGATCGGCGATCGCCTGCAACATCCGGTCGAAGTCCATTACGTATGTTGCGAATCAGCAGTCCGACGACAGCGGCTGATCGATCGCGCCAATCCCAGAGATCGTGCCAAGCTTGAAGACTGGCAAACCTACCTGCAGTACTACGGAGACGAGCAACCACCTGCCTGCCCTCACACCTATATCGACACGACCCATCTCGATCGATTCTGAGCTACCGTTCGACTACAGTCCCGATTTCCGTACCTTGTAGGACACACCTTCAACCGGCAACTTCTCGCAATCCCAATCGCCGTAGCTCAGTTGCAAGCGTTGCTCACCCGCATATTCCACCAGCTTCCCCCCATACAGTTCTGCAGCAGTACCCAACCCTTGCATCTTGACCATGCCATTAAATACTGTGGCCCGAGCCAAGTAGATCACCAGGTCATCGCGTGAGGGGCGGTTGACGGTGGTGCTGGCCGTCAGGTGAGCCAACCCCCGCTCATCCATTTCTTGCGCCAGTGCCATAGCCGTGTTGTGCATGCCGCGAATGGCGACAATCGCAGCGGCCACCGCCATGGTGATGTCCACTCCGTCTTCGGTCAGAATTTTCTGGTTAGAAAGATACTGAAAATTCTGCTCCCCCAAGTCATCTCGAATGCGGCGATGAATGAGGTTTTGGGGGTGGTAATCGGTGAGGGTGCCAACGATCGCTCCGCAAGCGGCACGAGGGGCTCGCCACGGTGCTTCGCGGGTTTTGCCGTACACCTGCTGGCCGTTATCTCGAAATCTGCCCACATGGGTTTTGAGGTCGATCGCCACCAGCGAGATCGATTGAGGGTTGCCTGCGTACACTCGCCGTTTCAGATCTTCATCCAGCTCGTGGGCGACTGTAACGTGAGCCAGGGTGGCACCGTTGTCCGTCCCTCCTCCTGCCGGGAAAAACGCTTCTAGCTTCAGCTCACCAATTTCTGACAGGGTCGCGAACCGAGAAGCAACCACATCCCGATAGCGTTTGGTGGCTTCCCCTTGGTGAATGCGATCGCCGCAGTTGGTATAAGCCAGAGTCGTCACCACGCTGGGCAGGCTCATATCCGCGCCGCACGCTTTCACATCGGTAGGGCTGGCGGCGGCAAATTGCAGCTCGTCTCGCAACAGTTGCAGACCGTTAATCAGGGCGTAGCGATCGCTAACAATCTCGTTTAAATAATTGTGGTAGGCATTCCGCTCCATCCCGAAGCTCGCCCCCAGTGTCCAGAAGCGATCCACCCGTCGCTGGGTGGCTGCAACATCAAAAGGCAAGGTCATATGCGTAACCCCTCTAGGGATACTGTGGGGCCACGCCCACCGATAAAACTTGCATCGAACACCTGCATGCCACCCGAGCAAACTACTCGCTTCGTGCTGAGTTCAGTACGGTTATACCAACACCGTTGGCAAAAGGGCTTCAGTCAGCTCGGCCTCCTGCTCACATCCGTTTTTTAACGATCTCTATGATTCAGCGAAGACAATTGCTCCGTTTTTTTGAATTTGGCAGTTTAGGGCTGCTGCTGTCAGCAGTGCGCTTACCGTTTCGAAATAACGGGAGATCGCAAGCACTGGCATCCCAACTCAACACAACTACTACCAAAAACAGTCAAGCAATGCCTCAGCAGACATTGACGGGCATTGAGCGTGAAATGCTAGTACGGCGATCGTGCGAGCTTGCCATTTGGGGACTACCCGCCGTTGCCATCTACGATCTCGAATTGGCTCTGCAGCGTGATGCTGGGGCAGAGCCCGGTACCGTGGCCTACATGACTGCCCCCATGGATTCGCGGCACGGCTTCTTGACAGCCAATGACGTGACCCCCTATGCATTCACTGGCATGCCCCTGAACGGTGAGCCGATGATTGTCGAGGTACCGCCCCGTGGAGAAAAAGCTCAACTCTTCGGATCGATCGTTAATGCTTGGCAGCGTCCGCTGGCAGATGTCGGTCCCTCTGGTGAGGATAAGGGAGAAGGGGGTAAATACCTCATCGTCCCTCCCAGATATGAAGGAGCAATCCCCACAGAGGGATACATTGTCATTCCGTCCGACACGGCTGCAGTACACTTTTCGTTCCGCCCGGTCGCAATCAACGGCGGCAAGATGACCGATCAGTCAGTCTATGCCCAGACAGTAAAGGTCTACCCACTGGCTGATGCCGCAAATCCGACCCCCTGGCCGTTCATCGATGTGTATGAGAATCCAGTCAATACTTTACCTGTCTATAACTGGACGTTCTTCACCGATCTGAATACGGCTATGCAGCGGGAGATGCCTCTAGAACGGGACTTTGCCATGACCGGGCTGCTGGCATCCATTGGAATTGTGCCGGGGGAGCCGTTTGACCCGGATGAAGAAACAAAGGCCGCGATGTTAGAAGGACTCCAGTGTGCCTATGACTACCTGCAGTATTGGTTTGTAACTGAAGGCGGTAGCCTTCGCACCCTTTGGGACGATCGCCAATGGGGAACGTTTAACTTTGACCTCGAGCAGGCAGAGCTTGGACTGCCCTTCATCAATGAAACGGGCCTCATGATTGACAAGCGGGCCTACATGTATTTTTACGTGACCTACCTGCCCAAGACCTTGGGAGGAGGTACCTATTACATTTCTGGTCTGCGCGATGTCAACGGCGACCTGCTCAACGGTGACGATACCTATCGGCTGAACGTCCCTGCCGATACCCCAGCTAACGATTTCTGGTCGGTCATCGTCTACAGCATGGAGACCAAAGGCTTCATCTCTGGCGCAGAACGAGTCGGTCTGGCCTCAACTGAGTTGGACGCCATGACTGTTAATGACGATGGTTCGGTCGATATCTACTTTGGGCCCAATGCCCCTGACGGTTTGGAGAACAACTGGATTCCAACTGGTGAAGATTGGTTTGTTCTATTCCGCCTGTATGGACCGCAGGAGGGCTGGTTTGAGAGTGGCTGGAAACTGCCCGACTTCGAAAAAGTGTAATTGTGTTTTCGCAAAGGAACGAACAGTCATGATCGATCGAAGAAAAGTTCTCCGCTGGTTTGAATTTGGAAGTTTAGGTCTGATGTTGTCAAGCGTGCGCTTCCCATTGTTGAGGAACGATTCATCAAAAGCATTCGCAGCTCAACCCAACTCCAGTGAAGGGCAGACACTCCGCCAACCCCCGCCCCAAATGAGCATGACCACCAAGGTTCCTGAAGGCATCACGACCCCCGATACCCTGGAAACTCGCTTGGGCACATTGACCTCGTTTGATGGGGTACCCGATCGAGAAACCACCCAAAAGATTTACGACAACCTCGATTTCCAGCGGGCCGTCCAAGCCTTTTTATTTAGCATCCCGATCGCATCGATGTATGGACTGCGGAAAGGGTTTCTGAGCTTTGGTCCTGCCAATACCACCGCGATTCTGTTTGAAGACCTGATGGACTCCAAAGCCCTGTGGTTAACCCCAAACACGGTCTCCATTTATATGGGTGCATGGCTAGAAATGGGGGACGAGCCTTACGTAATCGAAACCCCTCCCAATGTATTGGGAATTGTTGACGATTACTGGTTTCGGTATGTTGCCGATTTCGGTAACGCTGGTCCCGATCGAGGCCAAGGCGGCAAGTTTCTGATTGTTCCTCCGGGCTATGAGGGCGACATTCCAGAGGGCTACCATGTGGCTCGTTCATCGACCCATGGCAATTGGATACTCTGGCGTGGTTTCCAGGTTGATGGGGATACCACACCGGCGATATCGTCAACGAAAAATACGTTTCGGATGTATCCTCTCTCGCAAAAAGACAACCCACCGGCTATGAACTTTGTGAATGCCTCGGGAGTGTTCCATAACAGCATTCACCGCATGGACTATGGCTTTTGGGAAGAGGTGAATGCCGTGGTCCAGGCGGAGCCACCGGATGGCATGGACCCAGAAACGTTGGGACTGTTGGCCTCTATTGGTATTAAAAAAGGCCAGCCCTTTGAACCGGATGAGCGCATGAAAGCCATTTTGACCGAAGCGGCAGATGTAGGTTCAGTGACGGCTCGGACGCTGGCAAGTCGCCCCCGAGAAGATAGTTTTTATATCTATCCTGGGGAAGGAATCTGGACGAATCCCCTCTTGACAGGGGGATATGAATTTTTGAATGAAGGTGCTCGCATGCTCGATGCCCGCACCTTTTTCCACTTCTATGCCACCGGTATCACTCCCGCAATGTCAGCCAAGAATATCGGCACAGGGTCACAGTATGCCATTGGTTATGTTGATGCCGATGGCAATGCTTTGGATGGCGGCAAGACCTACAGGGTTCACTTACCGGCAAACGTCCCGGCGAAAGACTTCTGGTCGTTTACCCTCTACGACAACCAGACGCGATCGATGCTCCAGACAGACGATCGGTTCCCAGGAATTGACGGTAATTCAGAAGGGCTGCAGCAAAATACGGATGGTTCGTTTGATATCTACTTTGGTCCAACAGCACCAGCAGGAAATGAATCAAACTGGCTTCAAACCGTTCCGGGTAAGGGCTGGAATATGCTGTTCCGCCTCTATGGCCCCCTAGAGTCCTGGTACGACAAGACCTGGCGGCCGGGCGATCCAGAGCTAATTGAATAGTTGGTATCCAGCTTGAAGCAAGGCGCAAGTTAACGCTAGTCACCTCAGATCGCGAAACAACCCAGCTGCTTGTGCCTCGTATAGTCTAGAGCATTGGCCAATCCAGAAAGAGCTTAACGAATGGACCTATATACAGAGCATCTTGAACATGCCCTAGCTTCATTTATTGTGCTGATGAGGTTTGTCCTGGAAGCAATTGCAGCATTCGTTGTCTTTTTGGGTTTAGTCAAGACTCTGCAGCATGCCATTAAGGTACATCGACTCAGGGGCGGTCATCGCCCCACCTTAGACTATCCTCTAGAGTTTATGGAGATTCGCTTATCGTTTGGCTTGTGGCTAGCTCTTGCCCTCGAGTTCCAACTAGCAGCCGATATTCTCAGCACAACCATTGCACCCAGTTTTAATTCATTAGGGAAATTAGCTTTAATAGCAGTGATCAGAACGTTCCTCAATTACTTTTTGGGCAAAGAAATAGAAACTGAATCTCGAGAACTCAAAGATCTGAAGCACGAGCAGCTAGAGGCCGAGCATTTTCAGTAACTGAAACAATCAGGCCGATTATCCATAACGCAGACAATGAGTCCGCGCTTTAAACCAACAAGCTTTGAAGTTAGTGCCTTCACTCTGGCACCCACCTAAATACTTACGAAGTGACACTCCAGTCCAACGCCTAAAGGCATGTGAGAAATTGGCTGAATTTGCAACTCAGTTCGTATGCTACATCGATTGTTTTTATCGCGAGATTCTGCAATAAATCGCAAGCCACTTCGTATCGAACGTCGTTGATCGTGCCTGAATAGGTACAACCATATTGCTTTAGCTCTCGTTGCAATGTCCTCAGAGTTTGTCTAAAAAGTTGATGCTCGGCAGCAGCATGCCAACTCGGACCAGAGGAACAGCCCGCACGTGCTGGAATCAAAGTTAAGAATGTCAAGAATTACATTGGCATGAAATCACAAGCAAATTGCAGCGTTTCATGGAATCATCATTATCCCTGTAGGCAATTAGTATGGCGCTTTGGCAGGGTGCGCCAACTCTTTACAGGGAGGATCAATCGCTTGTGCTAGTTCCTGTTAGTTGTAGTCAGTTGAGGCTTGCCGTATGCGCTATTCGCCCCGTGTAAACCTTGTAGGCGCCGCTATCTCCATGCTTTCGTTGGGAGTTGCTCCTATCGCCATTGCCCAAGACATTTCCGAAAGCGATATCGTTGCCCTCATTGCCGAGATGGAATATCACACCAACCAAGGCAATGTGGAAGCATTGGTGAATGTCATTGACCCCGAAGCCAACTTTGGCATTGCATCTGAGATTGGTATCGAACCTGCCCTCGTCCGCATTGCCAACCTCGAAACGTTCTTTGCTAACGGCTTTGAAGGGGTCGAGAGCCATCGAGTCAACTTAGCAATAGACGATATCGAGATCGAAGGAAGCGTGGCGACGGTCACTGGCACGACTGTCGACCGTTCTGTCCAGGATGGCCTGGAGACTATATCGCACTTGTCTTGGACCAACGTGATTGAGCGGCAGGAAGACGACCTCAAAGTCATTCAATGGCGATCGCGCATGACTGGCTACTCGATTCGGGAAGTGGAATCGGCAGGCGACTTGTAAGCGACCAATCACGAGGGTAAGGACATGTTGAATTGTGCAAAGTCGCGCCACCTCGCGAGCGTATTGGCAGCGTGCAGTGTGTTGGCGATTGGGTTAACTGCCATATCGCTATCACCGGCTCGCGCGCAGCGGCGCGGTCGTGTCGATGTAAGGGGGCCTAGGGGTGGAGAGGTTGAAGGGGCACGGGGTCCCTATGGTGCTGGATATATTGATGCAGAAGGACCTAGAGGAGGAGATGTCGAGGGGGCTCGAGGCCCCTTTGGGGCGGGTTATGTCGATGCAGAAGGAGCGAGGGGACGGGAAGTGGAGGCGACAGTCGGCCCTCGCGGACGCGGAACGGTATCGGTAGAGGGACCCAGAGGGGAGGCATCTACCTACGGTCGGGTGCGATATCCCAACCTAGCTCCAGTCCGTCGCCCGTATGTGGGGTACCCCGGCTACCGCACGTACGGCAACTATTACGGTCTCTATCCACCCTTAGCGGCATACCCCGGTTTGGCCTTCTTGACTGCCGGATTACTGATCGCCAGCTTCGAATCTGATGACACGACTGTGTATGTCTATCACATCGAACAAGCGTGTGAGGTCATCGAGTATCAGGTAGATGATGCCGGCAATATTGTGTCTGAGACTGTAGTGGGTCCATCTGAGAACTGCTAACCCCGAAGAATCTTCTCGTGTCCAAAAAACATGAAATCTGTAGGGCTAGGACGCGTGCCAATGCTTGACATCATAAAGCCTTTGGCAATCAGCGATGGAGAGTTGTTTCGGTCTTTATTTCTGGCCCATCCAAGCCTTGAGCTGTTTATACTAATCCAGACCTTACAGCGGATTGCCGTAGCACTGGTCCGGTATTGAGTTCGGGATTTCGAGATCGCTTTGCTCGTTAAGAGGTTACTGTTCTCTCCGGCCTAAGCACATCAACACTAATTGCGATCGTTTGACAAACCCATGCGAAAGATCTTTCCACACTGGCAACTGAAGCGGGCTTGGCCTGGACTGTTGGGGGTGACTTTAGTTAGTTTTTTTGGGCCAGGAGCAATTGCCCAAGACGCAGAATCTGCCCCCCCCGAGGCGATCGATCGCGCCGAAGACATGCCTGAAGCAGTCCCAGCAGAAGAACTGGCAACTGGACCGCTCTCCCTCGTCGATATTGCTCCTGCTACCCCCTTGCTTCTGCGTCACAACCAGTTTGTCTTCGGGACGCCAACGACATCTGCTGGAGACATCACCAGCCGCACTCAAATTACGGGGGACTGGAATGGCGTTAGACAGCAAGCCGTCGACCGGGGGGTCTTCTTCGATGTCTATTCCACAACCATCTTTCAAGGAAGTTTTGCTAGCGATGGTGATAGTGAATTTGGCGTAAGCGAGCATCTAGACGCTTACCTCAACCTAGATAGTGGCAGGTTGGGCTGGTGGCCTGGAGGGATTCTGCAATTCACGTTCCAGGGGAAATTCGGCAATGACATCAATGCTGAGACAGGAGTGCTGAGCCCCGTCAATACTGCGGCCAATTGGCCCATCCCCGATGAAGATAACGTTGCGTTAGTGACGGAATACTACTTAACCCAGTTTTTACACCCGCAACTGTTGGGAATCGTTGGCAAGTTTAACCCCACGAGTTTTGCGGATAATAATACGTTTGCCAATGACTACCGCTACCAATTCCAAAATTTTTCTCTCAACAATAATTTGATGCTGGGGGGCTTTGTTCCCGAAATTACTTGGGGAGCGGCCCTCGCGTGGCAAACCACCCCTTGGTTAGCTATCAGTACCGCCGTTCTCGATCCCAACACATCTGCCGAAAACTTTGCGGATGACTTTTTTGACGACATTACTGTCTCGCAAGAGTTTGCTTTTAAGTATTCTGTCTCCGAGCGACCCGGTAATTTCCGTTTGGGTTGGTTGTACAACGATCGCGAGAAAATCGATCTGACCGATCCTGTTTCGTTAATTGGCGGCGACGGCATTCTCGACTTTCGCGACCCCTTCCAAACGGAGGATGGGTCGTTTATGGTCTACGCCAACTTCGATCAATATTTTTTCACCATCGATCCAATACCCACATCGACTCAGGACAGTGAAGGACCTCAGAGCCCATTTTTCGCATCCCCAAGGGGGTTAGGGGCGTTTGGCCGTATTGGCTTTGGTCCTGCAAACACCAACATAGTTAACCTATTTGCCAGTGCTGGTATTGGTGGTAAAGGACTTATCCCAGGACGACCCTATGACGAATTTGGTCTGGGTTGGTATCAACTCAATTTTAGTAATGATTTTGAGGATACTTTGAACGACTCGGTATTTTTGACCTTTCTCAATAGGGGCGAATTTGACTTAAAACCTGAGAATGGCATTGAAATTTACTATAACGCCGCCATTACACCTGCCATTCAATTTACAGCAGACGCACAGTTAATCCTCGAACCGGGTCTCAGTCGTGACGATACTGTCTTAGTAACAGGTGGTCGGTTGCAACTGAATTTCTAACAATAATGATGATATTCGTACTCGATGAAGAATTGAGAGCGTAGCTTCAATCCAGCTTTGCTATGGCAATCCGCTGTAAGGCCTGGAGTCTGAAGTCTCTGAACGAAATTCGCACTTGATTGCAGGCTGTCCAGCCAGGTTTCTCACCCAGCATTCAGTGCGTTTATAGCAATCCGCTGTAAGGTTTAGAGTCGGGAGACGACTCAAGGCTTAAATATACAAGGAGAAATGATTGGAGAACTCTCCATAGCGGATTGCCCAGCGCTAGATACCAATAGCTTGGAGGAGTATGGATGCATGGTGAGTTACGCCAGGCGTAATTCGTTTCGTTGTTTGGGTTACGTGGGATTTGCCGGCGATCGCACGCCGCACGGGATGGGGTGTGCGGCTGACTTTGCAGGCGTTTTGGCCGCGTACCTGAATATCCCACTCGAATGTATGGGCCAACCGGCAGAACCCCGCGATGTGCCTTGGGATATGGCTTTAAACCTATCCGAGACCTTCTTCAAGCACGTGAGTCAACGCTTACATGCATTGCTATCTGCAAAAACACGACCCATCTTAGTGACACCGAGATGCGCAACCTCCATTGCAACGCTACCAATCGTCAACCAGTATTTCCCTAATGTCGTCGTTCTATGGTTAGATGCCCACGGCGATCTCAACACCCCTGACACCAGTCCATCAGGTTATCTAGGAGGAATGCCATTGGCGGCTGGCCTTGGGCTTTGGGATAGCGGCTACGGAGCGGGCCTGTCAATCAATCGCGTCATTCACATTGGTGGTCGGGATTGGGATGAGAGCGAATTGGAATTCATCGATGTTGGTGGTATTGAGACTCTAACTACAC
>JBFRWD010000031.1:0-35580 GCA_051439425.1 Synechococcus sp. | reverse complement strand
ATCTTCACTGCCAGTGCCCGTTTCAACTCCCTAGGCTCTGGATTACTCGCGATAAACTCGTCTAGAGTCATTCCTTGAGGGGATTTCTTCCCTAATAGTATCTATGAAATCATCTAGGATTGCTATATGTCATCGGAAAAACAGCTCTGATCACTGGAGCTTCCAAAGGTATTGGGCGAGCGATCGCCCTGGAACTCGCCCGCAACGGCATCAAACGCATTATCTTGGTAGCTCGCAATCGCGATCGCCTCGCCAAAGCGGCAGCTGAAATCGAATCTCTCGGCACCGAAGCCATCCCTCTATCCCTTGACTTGGCAGAAGTGGTGGATGTGGATATCAATATCGCTAAAGCCTGGCGAGACTACGGCCCCATTCACCTATTGGTCAACTCTGCCGGAATCGCCCACCAAACTCCATTCCTCAAAGCCCAAGCTCCCCAAATGCAAGCGGAACTGACCACCAACTTGATGGGGGTGTATGCCGTCACTCGCGTGATGGCTAAACGCATGGTTGTGATGGGAGAAGGGGCGATCGTCAATGTTTCTAGTCTGATGGGCAAAGTCGCTGCTCCAACTATGTCCACCTACTCCGCCACCAAATTTGCCCTGATGGGATTCACCCAAGCCCTCCGCAGTGAATTGTCTGAACACAACATTCAGGTGGTTGCTTTGCTACCCACTCTGACCAAAACAGACATGGTGAATGATTTCGCCCGGTTCAAGTGGGTTAAGTCCGTCACCGCCGAGCAAGTGGCCCAAGCCCTGGTGCGTGGCTTACGACAGGGTTCTTCAGAGGTGCTGGTGGGTTGGCAAAGTCATGCTGCCGTGTGGCTCAACCGCCTTTTACCAGGAGTGGTGGAACGTCTAGTTCGCATTGCTGCTCCTCCTCCCAAGCCCGTCTCTACTCTCAATGCGATTCAACAACGCAACACGTTCACGCCGATGCGGCTATATCGACGGCTATATCGGCGCTACCTGAGACATCAACGACGCACCGCTCGTTGTTCGGGGTCGCTGCTGTGTCGCTAAAGACCTGTCAGATGCTGTGGGCTAGGTTGGTAAGTTCGCCCTATGGAATCAATGGGCCTTATGGAATCAATGGATCGTTGCGGTTGGGCTGGATGGCTTTCATCAAGTGCAACTCATTACCGTTGCCGTTCCATTCCACACAGTCAAAAATCTGTTTGAGAATGAAGACTCCACGCCCGCACTCATCCGTATCGTCAATCCCGTCATGAGGCTGCCGATCGCACCAACAGCGGCGATCGAAGCCGCCTCCCTCATCAGAGATAACCCACTTATACAGAGGAGCTTGTGACGATACAGTCACGGTCACTCGCTTAGCCGGATCGTGTTGATTGCCATGCGCGACAGCATTCACTAATGCTTCTTGCAGTCCCAGCCGAATTTCCGCTTGCCACTGAGGTGGCACTTCTAAAACTAGGAGGTCGAGTATTGGTCGGACATAGAGTGTGGAGACAAAACTGAGGGTATAGGCTGAGCGGGTATTAACCGGTTTTCTCAGAATAGATAGCACAGGCGAAGATCTCTACGTCGGCTGTTTCTAATTTTAGCAAACTGTGCAGCTAGATACGGAATCCCACCTTCTTGCTAAAGAAGTTAAGGTTCGGGTTTTGCTACGGAGGTGTGTGGGCATCTCACCCCGGTAACGAAAAAAGCAGGTGTTAATGGTATTGACTGCTGGTGCTCTTCGCGATTTTGCAAGTCAGCCGCGAGTGCCAGTAGTACAGCCAATCCGGCGGGGCACCCAAGTTCGTGTGCCCGGTGCCACCTAACCAAGCGAGTGACGTTGGGAGTTCAAACGCATGCACGAACAAGGCAATATCAGCATCCATACCGAGAATATCTTCCCGATCATCAAAAAGTCTCTGTACTCCGATCGCGAGATTTTCCTGCGGGAGCTGATCTCAAATGGAGTGGATGCCATTTCCAAGCTCAAGTGGATTGGCTATCGCGAAGATGTGCAAACTATTCCCGAACCCAAAATTACGGTGGCGATCGACAAAGAGAAGCGCCAGCTCAGCATTACCGACACCGGTTTGGGCATGACTGCTGACGAAGTCAAACAGTACATCAACCAGGTGGCCTTCTCCAGCGCGGAAGAATTTATCGAGAAATACAAGGGTGACAGCAACGAACAAGCCATCATCGGCCACTTTGGCTTGGGCTTCTATTCCTCCTTTATGGTGTCCTCGCTCGTAGAAATCGACACCAAGTCGTACCAAGCAGATGCTCCTGCCGTGCATTGGTCCTGTGAAGGATCGACTCAGTTCACGCTTGATGATTCCGATCGCACCGACATCGGCACCACCATCACGCTGACGCTCACCGAAGAAGATGACGAGTTCTTAGAAGAGGCTCGCATTCGTCAGTTGATTACCAAGTACTGCGATTTTCTACCGGTACCGATCCACTTCGGCGACTCAGTGGTCAATAAACAGGAACCCCTGTGGGCCAAATCTCCCTCCGACCTCAGTGATGAGGATTATCTAGAGTTCTACCGCTATCTTTATCCGTTCCAAGAAGAGCCCCTGTTTTGGATTCACATCAACACCGACTATCCGGTGATTGTGAAGGGGATTCTTTACTTCCCCAAACTGCGTCCCGACATTGACCCCAATCGCGGTCAAATCAAGCTGTTCTGCGATCAGGTATACGTCACTGACAATGCCGAAGAAGTCATTCCCAAGTTCCTCATGCCCCTGCGCGGCGTGATTGATGTAGACGGCAACGACATTCCTCTCAACGTCTCTCGTAGTTACCTGCACAACGATCGCAAGGTCAAGCGCATCTCCGACCACATTGCCAAGAAAGTCGGCGATCGCCTCAACGATCTTTACAAAGACGACTACGACCGCTATCTGGAAGTATGGCCTGACATCAGCCTGTTCGTGAAGTTCGGCGTTATGAACAGCGACAAGTTCTACCAGCGGGTGAAGGACATCCTGGTGTTCAAGACCACCCAGGAGACCGAAGGGGAGCAGAAAGCTTACGTCACCCTGTCCGATTACTTGGAGCGTAATGGTGAGAAGCAGGAAAAGACGGTCTATTACTCCAACGACGAAGCCGCCCAAAGTGCCTATATCGAACTGCACAAAGGTCAGGGGCTAGAGGTGTTGCTGCTGGATGGATTCATTGACAGTCACTTCACTGGTTTCTTAGAGCGTGAGAATAGCGAAGTACAGTTCAAGCGAGTGGATTCGGAGCTAGACGATACGCTGGTGGATGAAGACAGTGCGGGCGATATCGTTGACCCCACCACCAATAAAACAAGAACCGAGACGCTGCAAGATCTGTTCAAGTCGGCATTGGGCAAAGACAAGCTGGATGTGAAAGCCCAAGCGCTCAAGTCTGCCGCTGTCCCTGCCATGATTTTGTTACCCGAAGCCCTGCGCCGCATGCAAGAGATGGCTGCAGTGATGCAACAAGATGCCGCTGCATTCTCGTTGCCGGACGAGCACACACTGGTGGTCAACACCTCCCACCCCTTGGTCAAAAATCTGCAGGAAATGTCTCAAGGTCAGGTGATCGGTAGCGATGACCTCACCGGTCTGATCTGCAACCACATTTACGATCTGGCTATGATGGCCCAGCGCAGTCCCGATGCAGATACGATGCAGTCGTTCTTGCAGCGATCGAATGACGTGCTCACCAAGCTAACGGAGAAAGCGTTGGCCTAGATTATCCTTCCTCACTTGTACAGTCCTAACTCACTCACCACCTCCCCCAATCTGCTACGAGATTGGGGGAGGTGGTGAGTGAGTTAGCAGCGGACAAACCGCTAAACAAAGTTGTCGATCTTCGCTGTTGACCTTGCAGCGGTTTGCTGTAGATTAGCTGGTGGCCTTCCACGAGCTATTCCCGATCTAGCTAGGAAGGTAGTTGTATTGGTGAACTGATTGTGACCGAGACTGCTCCTGTAATAGCGATCGCCATGGGTAGCGATTCTGATTTACCTACGATGGCGGCGGCTTGCGAGATTTGCGATCGGTTTGAGGTGCCCTATAGCGTCCACATTCTCAGCGCCCACCGCACCCCCGAACGCATGGTGGAGTTTGCCAAAACAGCTCACGAGCGCGGCTACAAAGCCATTGTGGCTGGGGCAGGGGGAGCGGCTCACTTGCCGGGGATGATGGCGTCGCTGACGCCGCTACCAGTGATTGGGGTACCGGTGAAGACGAGCACGTTAAGCGGCGTGGATTCTCTTTATTCCATCGTGCAAATGCCACGCGGAATTCCGGTGGCTACGGTGGCGATCGGCAACGCTCAAAATGCTGGGTTATTGGCTGTACAAATTTTGGGTAGTAGCCAGCCAGAATTACTAGCTAAGATTCAAGCCTACCGACAAGAATTGCTGGAGATGGTTACAGGAAAAGATGCCAGTCTGCAAGATGTGGGCTATCGCGATTATTTGACGAGAATGCCATAGGTTTTAGATGCTCTGAAATTGCTGAAGCTGGTACGAACATCGATCGCCAATAAAAATTCCATCTAGAAAGGAGCTAGATGGAATTTTAGGATATAAATCTAGATTGGAAGCTAACTTTTTAGGTCAGTTAGAAAGCCGGCAGAGGAGGTAGAGGTTCGCCAAACCATTTCTGCGAAAAATCATCTAACTCTCCACCCAAACGTTTATGATAGATGAACGTATTTACCCATTGAAGCAAGTCTATCTCTCCGCGTCTCAAACCGATGTGGGCAGGAGACTCTTTGATGATGAACTTGCCTTCAATTGTTTTGTCTGGATTATTCGCAGACAATTCTGCTGCCACAACATTTCCTGTTGCAATCAGATCGACTTGACCGGAAATCAGTGACGCTGCCGTCAAGCTATTATCGGCAAACCGCTCGATTTGCACGTCTTCAGCTACCGCATCCGTTAGCTCTAAATCTTCCAGAGTTCCCTGAGTCACACCAATGGTATAGCCACTCAAGTCATCAAACCCTTCGACATCAGTAATATCAGCAGAACCATAAATTCCTGAGAAAAATGGTGCGTAGGGAATGGAGAAGAAAATTGACTTCGCCCGCTCCGGATTGGCCCCCATGCTGGAAATGACCAAGTCGGCTTTATTGGTTTGTAAAAACGGGATTCGGTTATCGCTAGTGACCGGCAGCAGCTCTAAATCTACTCCCAGATCGTCCGCCAATAGGTTGGCGACATCGATGTCATAGCCTTCTAAATTTCCGCTAGCATCCACGGAGCCAAATGGGGCAAAGTCTTGAGGCACCGCAATCGTCACTGTTCCAGATTCAATGATGCTATCTAGGCTTGACCCCTCCGAGGCTTGGGCTCTAACACTCAATCGATCGCTGACCCCAGCCAACGCCAAAAACATAACAAACAAAAAAGTCATGCTGGAAACAATAGTAGCTCGAAGCCACTGTCTTCGAGGAAACACATAACTCATAGATATAGTCCTTAGGCTAATGAGAATGAAATCCGAGTGAAACCAGTGAAAAACTTGCTTTTATCAGGCTATTTATCTAAGGTGAAATGTACACGAAATCTGCTATGCGTCTTGGCAGGCTAAGGTTTTCTCCAGGTTTCTACTGAGTGCTGAAATAGGGAAGCAAATACAGAAGTAGATGGCGGCCGTTGTAAAATATACAAAAGCTGGCTCGAATGTAACGTTTGCAATATTACTGGCCGATCGGGATAGCTCTACAAATCCAATGGCTGAGGCTAAAGAAGTTCCCTTTACGACCTGGGCCATAAACCCAACGGTGGGAGCGATTGCCAACCGAACTGCCTGAGGTAGCACCACCAATTGAAGTTGTTGCCAGTAGTTCAAGCTAAGTGCTTGAGCTGCTTCCCATTGCCCCTCCGGAATTGCCTCCACGGCCCCTCTCCAGATATCTCCTAAAAAAGCACTTGTAAATGTCGTGAGGGCGATAGTTGCAGCCCACCACGAACTAATCTCAAATCCAATAATGCTTAACCCAAAATAGGTCAGCAAAAACTGAATCAGTAGCGGTGTCCCCTGCACAATCTCCGAGTACATTCGGCTGGCGTACCGCACCAACTTGAACGGCGAAATCCGCATCAGCATCACTACCAAACCAGCCAACCCCCCGCACGAAAACGCCACTCCAGAGAGAAGGATAGTCCACCGTGCTGCCCACATTAGGGATGTCACAATCTGAAACGCACTGAAATCTCTCACGGGTACCGTTGCCTGCTAGTGGTTGGTCAGCACAAAGCTGTGGAACTGAAGCTCTCTCATGCTGACTGCAGTGCGGATATTATTTGACGCGAGCTCCATGACAGTCAGTTTGGTCATCTCAAGGCCAGCTTGGACCTTTCTACGTATACCGGGTAAATCGAAACAGCCAACGATGTAGTAATTGAGCCATCAGCTTTAGTATCAACACCAGCACAATGTAAATGGCTGCCACTGCTATATAGACTTCAAAGTCTCGAAAGGTTCGCGATCGCAGAAAATTGCCCACAAACGTCAGTTCCTCCACAGAAATTTGCGATACGACGCTGGACAGTAATAGCAGTAGAACAATCTGGCTGGTTAAGGCTGGATAGATCGTCGCGATCGCAGGTTTAAGAACCACATGCCGAAACACTTGGATGTGGTTCAAACCTAACGATAATCCCGCTTCAATTTGGCCGCGATCGATCCCTTCAATTCCGGCTCGCAAAATTTCTGCAGCGTACGCCCCAAAGTTAATACTGAGAGCCAGCAGTGCAGCCTGCTCGGAACTCATCCTTAACCCCAGTGCTGGTAATCCAAAGAAAATGAATAGGAGTTGCGTCAAGAACGGCGTGTTGCGAATCACCTCTATATAGGTGCTGGCAATGGCTCGCAGTACCCGCATGCCAGAGGTTCGCCCTAATACTCCCAGGCCCCCCAGCCCTAATCCCATGCCAACTGCAGCACCAGAGAACCTGACAGTATTGAAGAGGCCATTCACAAACAGATCCCAGTTATCCCAAATCACTTGAAACTGAAATCGATAAGCCATAGTTATACAGCAGAGTGTTGGAGACTCTTCAACTTATAGCTTCGATCGTATCCACCTTATGGGCAATCAGCCTTCTTATCCGAGGATATTGAGTTTATTTGTCGGATGGTGACCCTAGTTGACACCGAGCCATGCTGCTGTATTGCTGTTGATTTCTCTGTCTGCGCTGAATGCGAGCGATGTTGCTTTGGCAGACTACCAACTCGCCAGACATTGAAAGTCAACATCTGGTTTAGGGCGAAGTTGCTACGAGAGTGTATGTTATACATGGCTGTAAGAAATGATTGTGCAGTTTCTCGCATCAATCTCAAACAATAATCCACCAGACAGCAACTTACCGAGGGGCTACTGCTTTGTGGATACACCTGTAAAGTGGCTGTCACGAGTACACCAAGCTCTGTAAACCGTTATCTTCTGTATTCCAACAATAGGCTCAGCCATCCCTTAAATCTCTAGTCTCTTCGTTTGTCTACCGTGCAATACTTTTCAAGATCTAATGTGCATTAGCGAAGACCTTGGAGGAATAGGTTCATTTGTACGATGCACTTGTTTAATATGTAGCTAGCTATCCAGCTGATTGGGAAAATGTGATATGGAATCCACAACGAATCCTGTTTCAGAGGCGAGCCAACCAGTCATTCTGGTTGGTATGCCAAGAAGTGGATCGACTATTCTTTCTCGCTTGTTGAATGAGAGCCCGGAGTTGTTTATTGTTAACGACTTCTACCTCCTGCAGAGGGCGGAAGGGTTAGGGGTATTGAAGTCCGACTTAGATGCATCTCAAGCGAAGTGTTTCGCATCTAATACTATGAGCAGAATCAGGTGCAGGATAGAAAAAGAGGATTCCCCTGAAATTGAAGATGCCCTCTGCATTTCACCCGATCAGGAAGCGGAGCTCGAGAACTATGCGTTATCTGTAGCTGCAGAGCACGGTAGCTCTTGGAATGAAATCCTTAGTCTCATCATGTGCAAGGCTGGTGAGATGATGGGAAAGTCATATTGGGGCTACAACACTCCTCAAGATTACCTGCATATCGATACCCTGTTCGGGGCATATCCTAATGCCAAATTAGTCTTTCTCCTGCGCGATCCTCGACAGATGCTTAAGTCTTACAAGAACGTGATCGATAACGGGTACCATACCCCGGCGCGCTACCACCCCATTATTCAAACCCTAGCTTGGCGAACAGCGGCACGCGTTTTTTTCCAGGCAAGGCAGAAGGAGCAGTCGGTTTTGTTAGTTCGCTATGAAGACGTCATTGAGCGAACCAATCCAACATTGCAGGAGATTGCGAGTTTCTGCAATATTGAGATTCCGCACGTAGACCTTTCACAATTTGGCAACAATTCCTCGTTTAAGATGAGCCGATCGAAAAAGCCGCTTTGTGAGTCTGAAATTTGGCTATGTGAATCAATTGCAGCCAAAGAAATGCGTCAACTAGGCTACGAACCCTCATCGAGTAAATTCCGACTGCGAGATATTGGCTATCTGAGTGCAATTTCTCTCAAAGTTGTTCAGTATTACGTCGGCACAGCGGTTGCATCCCGCGATGTGAGAAAGCGGATTCAAAATATTTTCGTCCGATCATTTATCAAACCTGCTTAGGATTTACCTAAATGAGGTTGGTCTGAGAATCGGATTTCTGTCTAAACAAGCCATATCTGCGATGCTCAATGACAGGTTGGCCGAAGTTGATCTGTTAACTTTTGAGTTGTTTGTTTTCATACTCGGTGTCCGCGCTGAGCTGAACCACTATGTATACAGTCAAAACTCCAGGCAAACGTCATGATTTTTTGCGATTCACCTAGCTTTGTTTTGATGCTAACTAATGATTAATTTTTTTGTTCTAGCTATATCCAGAGATTGATGGGGGGCACAATATCGGAGGTGAACCCCTATCAGGCTATCAATCTCTCTTGAGGGTTTCATACGCCTTCAGTAGCTTGGGTATCTCATTTGACCACTCTAATTCTTGCTCAACGCGTTTTCGGCCAAATTCTCCCATTCTCTGACGTTTACTAGGAGATTCCAGTAGATCGAGAACTTTATCAGCTAGATCGATTGGATCGTTCCAGCGGCAATATAAAGAAGCTTCTTGTGCAGAAAAACGACCTTCAGTTAAGTCAAATTGAACAATTGGTTTTCCTAAAGCCATGTATTCCATAATCTTATTCATGGTAGATTTATCGTTCATCTCATTACCTTCGTCCGGATTGACGCAGACATCGGCAGTGTTTAGTACTTCCAAAAGGAGGCGATCGGGCGCACGGCCGGTAAAGGTCACGTAATCTGATATTCCAAGGGTCAAAGCCATCTGCTTCATATCATCGAGAGCCGGACCTCCACCAACTACTGTGCAATGAATATCGTGGCGCTTTTTTTCAAAGACAATGTACTGCATCATCTTTAACAAATACTGGATGCCCTCTTGCTGACCAATAACACCCACGTAACCAATCATAAAATTCCGACCACGCTTTAGTTCTGGAATCGGCTCTAAAATCTGAAGTCGATCTAATTTTGGGCCGCTGCGAACGACAAACACCCTATCCTCTGACATTCCGCCTCGCTCTATTGCAATCTTTCTATACGAGTAGTTGGTAGCAATAGAAACAGTCGCCAACTTGAATGTTAGTTTCTCAAATATCAGCAGGCACTTATAAAAAATATCCTTTCTGCCGAACTTTGCAATGTAGAGTTCCGGATTAATGTCATGATGGTCGAATAGAAACTTTTTCCCAAGCAGTTTGAAGACTGCTCCAATGAGGAAGATTGTATCCGGTGGGTTACATGCATGAATACAGTCGAATCCACGCGTAAAGAAAATCTTCCATGCCAGTACAAACTCCCAAAACAAAGCGAGACTATATTCTAGGAAGTAGCCCAACGAACCTTTAGCTTCAAAACTTAATTCATGTCGAAAAATATGGATGCCGTTAATGATTTCATACTTGCTTTCATAGTCTTGGCCTGTTGGACATATGACATTGACTTCGTATCCGGCATCTTTCAGTGCATTGCATTCTTGCCATACCCTTCTGTCGAAGGGTACGGGTAAGTTCTCAACAATAACCAAAACTCTATAGGGTTTACCAGCAGATGCCACCATAGCCAATCTCTTTATCTGTCCTGTTTTCGCAGATTCGAACCAAATCTATGATGGTTTGATAGCTGCGCTTCAAGTTCAGTATGTTTTTGAACTCTTCAGATCCATTCCCGATCACAATAACATCTGCATGGTTCACTATTTCTTCAATTGTGTTCACCATTAGGCTGGAGATATGAGGGATTGTGTTGAGGATAAAGTCTTTGTTTGCTCCCACAAGCTTGGCAAGATTCACATTTTTGTCATAGAGTTTTAAATCAAATCCTTTTCCTATTAGATGCTCGATAACATCAACCAGAGGACTTTCTCGTAAATCATCTGTTCCAGACTTAAAACTAAACCCTAGGATGCCGACCTTCTTGCTGCCAGCATTCTTGATTAAGTTGATGCCTCGCTCAGTATGATTATTGTTGGACTCTAGAATTGAATTCAGAAGCGGAAGCGTCAGATCTTGACTGCGTCCCTTATAGGTTAATGCTCTGACGTCTTTGGGTAAACACGAGCCTCCAAATGAGAACCCAGGTCGCATGTAATAGCTAGAGATGTTCAACTTGGTATCTTGTTTGAAAATATCCATTACCTCGTGAGAATCTATCTCAAGAGACTTGCATATGGATCCGATTTCGTTTGTAAAGGAGACCTTCACTGCATGCCAAACATTGTCTGTGTACTTCACCATCTCTGCTGTTTCTACAGTCGTGCGAATCTTCGGTCCTGGTAAGCCATCGTAGAGCTTCATTAGCATATCGCCACTGCGCTCATCTGTTTCTCCAACCACTGTTTTTGGTGGATTATAGAAGTCGTAGACTGCTGTAGATTCGCGTAAAAACTCCGGATTGTTGCAGACTCCGAAATCGATCCCTACTTTCTTTTCCGATGCCATCTCTAATGTTGGAATGACAACACTTTGCATGGATCCTGGAAGTATTGTTGAGCGACAAACCACAACATGAAAATCAGATTTAAATCGTAATATTTCGCCGATGTCTTCGCATACTCTGCGAACGTATTTTAGATCTAAGCTGCCATTTAACTGGCTTGGGGTGCCTACGCAAATAAGCGAAATGTCACTATTCATGACGGCTTCTTTCGCGGAAGTCGTTGCTCTTAAACTCTCTTTCTTCACTGTCCTTGCGATGATATCTCCAATTTCATCTTCGATGATTGGAGATATTCCCTGATTGATTAGATCGACTTTTGTTTGAAATGGATCTACACCAATCACAGTATGCCCATTATCAGCAATGCAACCTGCCGAGACTGCACCTACATATCCCAGCCCAAAGATGCTGACTCTCATCGCTAACTCCTTGACATTGTTGACTCGAGCGAGTTACACACGCTCACGAAGGTTTACAGCTCTGTCTACTGTCTAGACTTAAAGGCTAAAACTGCAGAATCGCATGCGCCAGGTAAACTCAATCTCAGATTCAATTAAGTAACCCTAGCTCTACTGATGTCGCACTAATTCATCTCTCCCTACTCAATATTGACGATCAATACCCGAGTGGAAAACAGCCTGAATTGCAATAGCTCTAACTCTTTATAAAGGGGGATAGTGCTACGTCTGTCTGTGTGTTGAAGAAAGATTTATTCGACCAGTTTACAGCTTGCGCTGTTCCGAGCCACCATGCCAATTTAGGAATGGCTATTTTGTGGAGATTCATCGGTTTTCCGTAGGGGATCTGTAGATATCACAGTGATGAGAGAGTGTCTTGGACTCAGATGCTATAGAAGTAGCGATTGCGAAAATAGCCAGAGAAGCGACGATACTTCTATCTGTAATTGCTAGTGGTGACTCGCGCTATCGCACTAGAACTCAGTTTACCCTTGCCAATTGGATTCGGATCGGAATGCCCAGCACTGGAGGCATGAAAACCTGGTTCACCACAAATCTCCTTCTTGTTAAATTGTACACCTGTTTTTCTGTCCGTAGGATTGATTCTACTGTCCGCCGCTCGAACCGGACACTATTACCCTTGTTAGCTTGATGTGTTGTGATTCGAGATGAATCCACTAGACTCTACTCGGCTACTAGTTCGCGAAACTTCTATGAAGTCTAGCAGCCTACGTCTACCTCAGATGTGCTGAAACGCGTGACGTCCTTGTGTTGTGCTCGGATAGTGCCTCGAAAGACCACTGGCCCTAGGCATCTGCTTTGTTGGTGTTTTCGAGCTATTTTCTGTCTGTTTCTCCATATCGCCAAACGATCGCTCGATTAAAGAGGGCTAACAATAATAGATCTAGTGCTTCTAAGTCCTTGACCGTGAGCTGCTGTTTCGCGATGTGAGCCTCTAACCGTTGCTCTGTGTCAAAGTCGATTTCCCCACGACTAAATACTTCTGAGATGGTTTCTTGCATGGTTGAGGGCTAGGTTTAATATCGGTAATTAACTTGCCCGCGACCTCGGGGGAAATACCGAAAGAAAATGTGAAACCTTGTTGAACCTCTATAAGATTCTCCATGAAGTACTGCGTTCATTGAAGTTTGCCGTTTGTCCCTGGGACGCTTGGGTCGTACTATTGGCCATTGCAAATTGATTAGCCTGTTTGGGTTGAAGAGGGGGTGATAGAGATGAACGCCACTCTACGTGGAGAGCTGCCATAAGATGACTCCCATACCCAGCAGGGAAACACAATAGCTCAAAGAGCGTAGCACCCCGATCCCTGCTATGTAGGTCAGGCTGTGCATTATACGGGCTACGACGATCGCGATTGATGCCATGGCTGTAATTTCGTTAGCTTCTCCCGTCAGTTGTGTAACTCCAATGATGATTGCGATCGCAGCCAAATTGTCGTGGTGATTCCGCTGAGCGCGATCGGCTCGTTCGACCCACGGCGCTATCTGGGGGGATGTATCGCGATTTCCGAGTGCCCAACCAACTCCTGCCGATAACGCGCGGGGGATGGCGGGCGTGTGATTTAACGGTACTGACCACAGAGCCAGGATGAGTAAACAGGTGAGATCGGTTGTCACGAGAGTGTGTACGAAAGTAGGAGTAAGGATCTATATGAATCTTTACAGTTGTCATGCAACGGGCGTCAAGTGGTGCTGCGTTGCACTAGTGGCCAAATGACGGTCGTGCGGAGGGCGACAATACTTGTGTGCGCGATCTGGTGAGTTGTGTGGAGCTGATGTGCCAACATCGTCATGTAAGGTTGCAATGCGGGCATATTACTTGTGTGATGTTGGCGGTGTGATGCTTGATATGGGTGCAGGAGATGCAATCGCTTTCGGTCTATAAGTTTTAAACGGCTATTGTGGCGAGCAATTTTGCCGATGTTTTTGGAGCGCAGAGGCGAGCGTCCGGTCAGTCGACCTCACTGTTACTGGCCATTGCCACGCGCTGAAATGTCGCGGTTTTTGACCTTTTAGGATAGCGAACCCACGCAGTGTTTGCCTGTAAAAAACAGATACAGTAACCATAGTCCACTCTTGCCGAGCCTCTGACATTATTATGTTGTCATTTCGTTCCCTTCGTTGTTGTGGGTTAGTTCTTGGCGGTATCGCTCTCGCAATGTTTGCCCCACAACTGGCGATGGCTCAATCGGAGCGTGCTCTGACCGTAGTTGCCGATTCCCAATCTGCCAATACGAACACCGGGGTGATTGTTGCCGAGGGAAACGTCACGATTCGTTATCCAGCAGAGCAGGTGGTCGGTCAATCGCAGAAGGCTACCTATTACACTCGCGAGCAGCGCATTGTGATGGAAGGCAATGTGGATGTGGTTCAAGGGGACAATCGTTTACAAGCCGAAACGGTGACCTACTTATTAGAGAAGAATACGATTGAAGCTCTGCCCAGTTCTGGCGGTCAGGTAGAGTCTGTCTACGTCTTTCCTCCGGAGGAAGCGCCTGTGGGTGGAGATGGGGATCCGGCAGAGCAGACCAATGTGGAGGTGGATGCGACTCCTTGATGCACTGTATCTGCTGACTGCATTCGTGCTTGCCTAGCTGAGCCTAGTATGAGTGCTACCTCTGCCTTCTATCTCCTTGTTCTCTATCCACTTGCTCCGAACCGAATGAAGCTTGTTCTTGATAATGTGAGTAAACGCTACGACCGTCGTGAAGTCGTCAAAGGGGTCTCTTTGGCGGTGGAGCCGGGGGAAATTGTGGGATTGCTGGGACCGAATGGTGCGGGTAAGACAACAACTTTTTATATTGCTACAGGGCTAGAGCAGCCCTCAAAAGGGCATGTCTGTCTGGGCGATGACGATATTACGATGCTGCCTATTCACCGTCGCGCCAAGCTTGGTATCGGGTATTTAGCGCAAGAGGCCAGTATTTTTCGCCGGTTGAGCATTCAAGACAACCTGTTGCTGGTGATGGAACAGACTGGGGTGCCGCGGCGGGAGTGGAAGCAGCGTTTGACCCAACTTCTGGAAGAATTTCGGATTACCCATGTTGCTCATACTTTGGGAATTCAAGTGTCGGGTGGGGAACGGCGCCGAGCAGAAATGGCACGTGCTTTAGTGGCCGGTACAGTGGGGCCTAAATTTTTACTACTGGATGAACCCTTTGCGGGAATCGACCCGATCGCCATTAGCGATATTCAGCAAACGGTTATTCATCTTAAAGATCGGGGGATCGGTGTGCTGGTGACAGACCACAACGTGCGGGAAACGTTGGCAATTACCGACCGCGCTTACATCATGAATGATGGGGGAATTATTTCGAAGGGAACTGCTCAGCACCTATCTGTCGATCCATTGGTGCGCAAGTATTACTTAGGAGAGAAATTTCGACTGTGACCCCTTCAGATTCCACACCAGCCTCTCTGCCTTCTTCCTCTCCTGAGCCCTACGTTCCCCTCACCAATCGTTACGCTCTGCTGTATCGGTATTTTCTATCGGAGATGATCCTGCCCTTTCTGTTTGGGGTGGTAGCGTTTACTTCGATTGGGACAGCGATTGGTTCGCTATTCGAGCTGGTTCGATTAATGGCGGAGAAGGGGTTGCCGATCGCTACGGCGGCCCAACTCTACTTTTTGCAGGCTCCCCGCATCATTGTGCTGACATTCCCGATGTCCACATTGTTGGCCACGTTGCTGGCGTACGGCCGTTTGTCGGGCGATAGCGAGATTACGGCATTGCGCAGTTGCGGAGTCAGTATTTACAAGCTGGTGTCTCCGGCCATTTTATTGAGCCTGATTGTCACAGCCGGAACCTTTGCTTTTAATGAGCTGGTAGTTCCGCAGGCTAATCAACAAGCAGCAGCTATTTTGCGGTCTGCTTTGCAGCAGCAAGAATTGCAACCGCAAGCCAATGAGGACATTCTTTATCAGGAGTATGGCGATATTTCGGTCCCGCAACCGGATGGCAGTATCGATACCGAATCGGTGTTGCAACGGCTGTTTTACGCGCGTCGGTTTGATGGCAAGACCATGTTTGGCATTACCGTTCTAGATTTCTCTCAAGACGATTTCAACCAGATCATTCTGGCGGAACAAGGGGTTTGGCAGCCAGAAGTGAACTCGTGGCTGTTTTCCAAAGGAACGTCCTACATTGTGGATGCGGATGGAGGCTATCGGAATATTCTCAATTTTGAGCGGCAGCGAGTTTTGCTACCCCGCACCCCTCTTGATATTGGTTTCTCTCCTAGCGCTGAGGAGATGACTATCTCTGAATTGCAGCAATTTATTCGGGTGGAAGCGATTAGCGGAACTCCACGCAGGCTGCGTCAATTGCAGGTTCAACTTCAGCTCAAATATGCGATCCCCTTTATTTGCCTAGCGTTTGCATTAGTGGGTGCGCCATTGGGACTGCGATCGCAGCGCTCTAGCTCTACTTTGGGGCTTGGATTGAGTATTCTGATCATCTTCGGCTTTTACTTAATGGCATTCGTGAGTCAGGCCCTCGGGCAGACGGGAACTCTCAGCCCTGCGATCGCCGCCTGGTTACCCAATCTGTTAGTGGGGGCAGTGGGTGCTAG
Organism: Synechococcus sp.; assembly: GCA_051439425.1. Taxonomy (GTDB): domain Bacteria; phylum Cyanobacteriota; class Cyanobacteriia; order Thermostichales; family PCC-7336; genus PCC-7336. The sequence continues at coordinate 19,545 of JBFRWD010000031.1, read as the reverse complement.
TCTGATTTATCGTGCCGCCAATCGCTAACTAAGTGCGGTGATGTAATTGAAGCGCCTTGTGAGCGAGCGATTCCATGCCTAGCCCCTCGTATGATTCTAGCGATCGCGTTCGCGATCTGTTCGATCGGATTGCTCCGGAATACGACCGTCTCAATACCCTGCTAAGCCTGGGTTTGCATCGAGTCTGGAAGTCGATGGCGGTGAAATGGACGGAACCTGAGCTGGGAAATGAAGCTCTAGATATCTGTTGCGGTTCGGGAGATTTGGGATTGCTAATGGCCAGTGCTGTGGGTCGCAGCGGTCACGTCACGGGTGTCGATATTTCAGAAAACTTATTGGCGATTGCTCGGCACAAAGCAAAGCTTGCGGTACGAGAGCAGTCAACGTCTTGGCTGTGTGGTGATGCTTTGCAGTTGCCTTTTGATGACGATCGCTTTGATGCGGTGACGATGGGGTATGGCTTGCGAAATGTCGTGGATATTCCTCAAGCATTGCGAGAAATGTGGCGGGTGCTGAAGCCTGGGGCAAAGGCTGCCATTTTGGATTTTCAGCATTTGGAGAACGGTGCGACCCCTTCGCTGGCAGAGCGCTTTCAAGAGGTGTATTTAGAGCGAATTGTGGTGCCTGCTGCATCCGCGTTGGGCCTCAAGCAGGAATACGAATATATCCAAGCTAGCTTGCTTGCGTTTCCTACCAGCTCGGAGCAAAAACAGTTGGCTGTTGCAGAAGGGTTTCCCAACCCGAAGTATTTCGATATAGCAGGTGGTTTGATGGGGGTATTGGTTCTACAGAAGCCCGTATGATTTCGAGATGTGTTCGGTACTGCGGGTTGTATTCGTTACTCTTGGCCCAGTTGGGCGATGGTATGGGTCAGATAAACAGCTCCGAATAGTGCTACTGAGGCAAACGTGAGGCTGAACGCCATTAGCTTGCTGCCAAGGTGTTTCGCGGTCTCTCCGGTCAATATTTTTGTATCTCGAATCACTGCCATTCCTGGAGGTGGAAACCGTTGGCTAGTTTTGACTCGTCGAGCCAGTTTGTGGATACAGTAGGCGATTGGCAACATGGGAGCAAACGCCAGGATCGCCATCGCTTGCAACGATCGGACAGCTTGGGCGGGGGCTTGGTCGGAAATCGCTTCCATCACCCTTGGCAATCCCCACTGGCGCGCTACATAGCCCAGAACCGCAACTCCAACGAGACCGAGGAGAACGGTTCGACGCAGTTCGGGATCGGCTTTCTGAATGGGCATGGCTGGCCCCGTTAGTTTGGCAGGCTTGCTATGGGGGATGTCATCAATCCGCATGTTTATTGCAGCAAGCCTTCAGGCCGCCACTCGCCCCGTCTTGCATAAGGGCATGATACAAACTTGGCTCTAATTACAGTCTTCCCCGCTTACAAGTTGTATATCTCTACCGGTTCGATCTCGTCGGCTGGCTCGAAGCCGAAAATTCGGGAGTAGAAATAAAATTCGGCATCCAGTGCTCGTTTGATATTGTCTGCTTGGCGAAATCCGTGTTGCTCTCCGGCAAAAAGGACGTAAGCAACGGGTAATCCCTTCTCTTTCAGAGCCTCGACCATCAGTTCTGCTTGATTGGGAGGGACGATTTTGTCTTCATCTCCTTGCAGGAAGATGACGGGACACGATAGCTGGTCGAGATGTTCGATCGGGGCTCGATCTTTGTAGACCTGTTGGGCCTCAGGATACGGTCCCACCAGACTATCCAGATAGCGAGCTTCAAATTTATGGGTGTCGCGGGCCAAAATTTCCAGATTGCTGACTCCGTAAAGGCTGGCTCCTGCTTTGAAGGTGTCGCGGAACGTCAGCGCTGCCAGAGTTGTGTATCCACCGGCACTGCCTCCATCGATTGCCAGTCGTGCTTCATCGACTAACCCGCGATCGACCAAATATTGGGCTCCATTACAGCAGTCATCCACGTCCACAATGCCCCACTTCCCCTTTAGAACTTCGCGATAGGCACGCCCGTAGCCGGTGCTGCCGCCGTAGTTAACGTCCAGGACTGCGAATCCTCGGCTGGTCCAATATTGAATCCGCCAATCGAGGGTGGTTGATGTTGCGGCAGTAGGGCCGCCGTGACTTTTGACTAATAGTGGTGGTTTTTCGGTGCTGGGCTGTGTGACATCTGGATTTGTGGGAGGGTAGTAAAACGCATAGGCAGTGCGGCCTTCGGAGGTGGGGAAGGCGATCGCCGCCGGTACTGAAATATAGGCGTTATCGACCTCCAGCGAGCTAACTGTTCGTAAGATCTGAATCTCTAATGTCGTTAAATCTAGGCGAGCGATAACGGATGCCGAGGTTGGGGTGCCACCAGCAAAGATGGCCTGTTTGGCCCCCACTTGTAATCCACTCACACGAGTGAATGGAGTTTTGATGGAGGTTAATGCCCCAGTTTCGGGATGCAGGCGGGCTAGATGTTGAACTCCATCTTGACTGTAGGCGCAGACGATTGAGGTGGCAGATTCGTATCCGTAAGTGGACATGCGAAACACCCAATGGGGGACGCCAAATTCTGCGTCCAGCGTGACGATCGCTGTGACCTTGCCATCCACCCAGCGGTATAAGTTCCACCAGCCGGTGCGATCGCTGACGAAGGTCAATATTCCATCCGGCGACCATAGCGGTTGTCCGATGGATTCGTCTAGACCACCAGCGATTAATTGAGGATTGGCGATCTCCCCATCCGCGACTTTAGCTACCCACAGTTCTGTAACATCCCAAGGCATGTTGGGGTGATTCCAGGTCAGCCAGGCAAGGCGATCTCCCGCTGGATTGAGACGCGGGGAGGAATAAAAGTCATTGCCACCCACCAAGGTTGTAACGGTGCCGGTGGCCAGATCGACGGCTCCGATGGAGTTGATGGGCTCGCGATCGGGGAAGCTGGCGTCTTCGAGGATACAGATGAGCCGATTACGCTGACGATCGACTACAGCATCGGCATAACGCAGAGGCGCTTCGGCAGTAATGGGCTCGGGGGATTGGCCCTTTTGGGAGCGGTAGAGGCGCTGGTCGGCAAAGTTTGAGAAATACAGCGTTTCATCATCAACGATAAAAGCTCCGCCCCCGTATTCGTGAACTCGGGTGCGGGCATTAAAGGGCTGAGGCAAGATGTCTATTCTGCGGGCATCCCCTTGGCGATCTCCATCCCACTGCACAACGGCATTGCGACCCCCCTCCGTCGGCCTTCCCTCGCTCCAATAGATGTTCGTGCCATCCAAGCGAAGTTCCCCTAGCCGGATGCTGCCAGCAACAATTTCGTCGGACGTAATTGGGGATGTCCAAGAGCCGTAGGGAACGGTCGGAGTGCTAGTCATTGAAGGCAACGATTAAAGTCCAGTTCGAGCATAGGAGGATTTTTCGGGCAGCACTACCCTTTATGACGTCCGATTTGCCGATTCAGTTGTGAGATCTAGGGTTGTATTCGGTGCTGCCGTTCAGTGCTGCGATTCACTGGCGCCACACTAATGGTGAAGAAAGGGGTGATGTACAGTCATTGATGTATCCTGCCTCCCTATTTTCCGAGCTTCGGTGCTCTGATTCCAGAGGGGACTGGCCGCTGGAAGCTACCTCGAACCTACATTCACTTGTAGGAACGGGATTGGTCTGATCGCGAGTTGGTGATTGCCAGCTCGGTATTGCTCCTGGGGATTTTGCTACTGACTCGCAAGACTTATTCGACTGGGATGCGAGTGGTTGTCGTTGCATTAGCTGGAATCTTTCATGGCTTTGCGTATGGTGAGGCAGTTGTGGGGGTAGAGCCGACTCCGATTGCGGCGTATTGAATTGGCTCTCTTTGCCGTCATTCAGGCGCCGTCGCTGTGACTAGCGGAGTTTTGCTTCGACGGATGCAGCGGCACGCAGCCTTCCGATCTACCAGCTTCCCGGCTGTGGTTGCATTGGGCGGGATTGTTGCTGGTGTTGGCATGACCTTTTTGCTAGAGACCATCCTTGCCTAAAGGACTTGCCTCGGACGGTTTCTCTGAGAACTTGCATTGAAGCCGTTCAAAATTGTGCTGGAAACCTGCGGTAGTTGTCTCACCCTTTGAGTAGGCTTATGCCCACGGGTAGTGCGGCCGCTCTAATCAATTGAGGGGTAATGGCAATTGAGAGGTAGATGGATGGTGAGACGGTACTGCAGGTGCAAGCCTTTTGTTCGTTTGGGGGTGTGTGCGTGGATCGCGATCTCGCTGTTTTCGCTACCCACGAGCCCTCAGCTTTCTGCCCGCGGTCAGGAGGAGGCGATCGCTCCTGTGCCAAGTTCTGAACTGGCTGTTGAGGTGGCATGGGATGAGGCTGTTGTGCACGATCGCGATAATCTGCAACAAGCAATCGCCGCCAGCCTCAGTTATCTCAGCACGCCGTCTGCTCGGGCAGATTATCGTGACTATCCTATTGAAGGCGTCACGTTAGAGCGGGTGCGCGATAGCCTCTTGCGGTTTCAAATACTGCTGGATTCAACCCAGGTGGCGACAGACTTGCAGTCTGCTGTCCTGGAAGAATTTGAGTTTTATCAGGCCTTAGGTACCGACGGACAAGGCACAGTCGAGATTACGGGTTACTTTACCCCTACCTACAGGGCCAGTCGCACCCCCACGGATGAGTATCGCTATCCCTTGTTTCGATTGCCCTCCAACTTTGCGGAGTGGCAGAGCCCCCATCCCACACGACAGGAGTTGGAAGGAGCTGACGGGTTGCAATGGCAGCAAGGGCCGCTGGCCGGACAAGAGCTGGTGTGGTTGAGCGATCGCCTGGAAGCATTTTTGATTCAGGTACAGGGATCGGCGCAATTGGAGCTGGATGACGGCAGTACGATGTCGGTTGGTTTCGCAGGCGGTACGGACTATCCCTACACCAGTATTGGCAAGCAACTGGCGGGGGATGGAATTTTTACTCTTGAAGAACTAACTTTGCCTAAAGTATTGGATTACTTCGCCCAGAATCCCACTCATCTGGACAACTACATTCCTCGCAACCAACGGTTTATATTTTTTGAGGAAACGACTGGCACTCCTCCGCTGGGGAGTTTAGGCGTTCCGGTGGTGGCGGGACGCTCGATCGCCACTGATAAAACCCTCATGCCCCCCGGCGCTTTAGCTCTTCTGAATGGTCTGTTGCCTCAGCTACAAGAAGATGGGTCGTTCGCGATCGAAGAACGCAGTCGCTTTGTCCTCGATCACGATACGGGCAGCGCTATTCAAGGCCCAGGACGGGTGGATGTGTTTGTGGGGATTGGGGATGAGGCTAAGGCGATCGCTGGAGAAATCAATCACCAGGGGCAGTTGTACTACTTGCTGGTAAAGGAGGATTGATGCTCGAAAACCTTTGCTTGGAACTAGATAGATTGCTAGATTGCAAGAGTTCTACTGCGATTGCTCGCCGTAACCTAGTGGACACATTACTATTGGCCAAACAGTTGTTCGGCAGGCACCGGTGTTTCGGTAATGGCTGATTGTCCGTTATTCCCCGAGCCCATCAATTCCATCCGCATTCCATCCCCCTCCATCAGCACCATTCCTGGTAGGGACTGAGCGATATATCCTCGCGTCACTTCTCCATCGCTGCGAAATTCGTACACATCTGTCTCGAACGTACCGGCACCAACCGTGACGGTTTCAGTACCGACATACACAGGTTCCTCTTCCGCTTCCGGTGCAGGAGGCCCCACTTCAAATGCTGCGCCCATGCCCATCTGCAGCATTTCAGACGAAACGAGCATCGCCGGTTCGTCCCCGAGCTTGATAATCATCTCCCGAAATACAGGGCCAGAGGCTCCCAGGTTGGTCAATCGCTTGGAAATCATCCGCTGCCCTTCTGCGTCGAGTTCCATCTCCATCCACTGGTACTCAACGCCCCCAACAACTTCGCGCTCCAGCCAGGTGATTTTCATATCGCCTGTCAGATCGGTACTTTGCATGCGAAATTCCATCCACGTTCCTGGATCGGAAAAAAATCCCAACGGATTGAACTGATTGGCATCCACACTAGAGGGGGCTTGTGCGATCGCTGGCTGGGGACCTCCCAGCCAGTTTGCAGTCACAGGCACTGCAACGGTTAAAGCAGACGACATCAAAAGTAAGGAAATTAGTTTTTTCATAGCGGAATAATGGGGGTACGAGAGGGTATGCGAACGCTTGGTTGATTCCAGCGTGAGGACTTCACAATCCTCTTTAGATTGACAGCAGGGGGGCTGCTGAGGTGTGAGGGCGATCGCAGTCAATCTGACGCATAGCAGAATACCTGGGGCTTAATATTCGCCATCACTGGTCTTGCTGCTAGATGCAACAGAGCCTATCAAAGCAATGACTGGCTTGCCCCTCACGCACTATGAAGTTCGAGATCCCTTGGAGATTGGCCGGAGGATTGTGCCGTGGTATCCAGTTTGTTTTCTCAAGCCAGCCAGCGTCTGGAAAAGCCACTTCAGTATGTGTCGCTGCCGGATGAAACCCTGGAGATGCTGAAATATCCCAAAGCATCCCTAGCGGTATCTATACCCGTGCGCATGGACGACGGCTCGTTGCAAGTGTTTCAGGGGTATCGCGTTCGTTACAGTACCGTGCGCGGTCCTGCCAAGGGTGGGATTCGTTTCCATCCCAACGTCACCCTCGATGAAGTGACCAGTTTGGCATTTTGGATGACGTTTAAGTGTGCTGTTCTGGATTTACCGTTTGGTGGCGGAAAAGGAGGCGTTACCCTCGATCCCAAGGCCTTGTCGAAATTTGAACTCGAGCGGTTGAGTCGCGGATATATTGACGCGATCGCCGACTTTATTGGCCCGGACGTCGATATTCCCGCCCCCGATGTCTACACCAATCCCACCATCATGGGCTGGATGATGGACCAATACAGCACCATTCGGCGCCATTTGGTGCCTGCTGCGATTACCGGTAAACCGCTGGCGATGGGTGGCAGCTTGGGGCGCAACGAAGCGACTGCGCGTGGAGCATTCGACGTTATCAATACGCTATTACCGAAATTCGATCGCTATCCTGCTTACACTACAGTCGCGATTCAGGGGTTCGGGAATGCTGGTGCTGTGTTAGCAGAGTTGCTTTTTCATGCGGGCTATAAAGTCGTTGCGGTTAGTGATTCCCGGGGGGGTATCTATGCTCCCCAAGGGTTAGATATTCCTAGCATTCGCTATCAAAAAGAACATTCCCGCCAGCTAGAGGCTGTTTACTGCGAAGGCAGCGTGTGCAATTTGGTCGATCGCCAGCACATCACCAACGAGGAGCTTCTGGAACTGGATGTTGATGTCTTGATCCCCGCGGCCCTTGAAAATCAGATTCGTGCAGACAATGCCTCTCGTATCCGAGCCCAATTCATTTTTGAGGTGGCCAACGGCCCCGTAACTCCCGAAGCCGACGAAATTCTGGAACAAAACGGGATTTTTGTCATGCCAGATATTTTGGTGAATGCCGGAGGGGTCACCGTTAGCTATTTCGAATGGGTGCAAAATCGGGCCGGACAGTACTGGTCGGAAGCCCAAGTCAACGCCCAACTGAAAAGCAAAATTGAATTCGAGGCGGAAACCGTTTATCGGCTTGGCAAAGAGAAACAGATTTCGTATCGGACGGCAGCGTACGTGCATGCGTTGGAGCGGCTGAGTGCTGCGATCGCGGCGCGGGGAACGAGAAATTATTATTTGCGGGGGACTTGATGAGCCGGGGGATAGGTCATCACTGGTCACTGGTCATGGTCTTTGCGATTGACGGATGACGAAGGACAAATACCCCCATAACCCTCCCGCCACCGGCCAGCATCGTTCACCATTTTGCATCGAATGTTACAAAAATCCGTTTGGGCTCCCTGATTGTGGGATAATCCTTCCTCGGGTTCCGATCCCTAGCCCCTCAGCGTTTACCTCTCTTTGTCATGCCTGCAACTGTTGCTGTTAGCGATCGTCATCGCCTGTCTCTCGACCCCCTCAAGATGCCAGAGCGCTTGTTGCTAGGGCCGGGACCATCCAATGCAGACCCGGCAGTGTTGAATGCCATGACCACCCGCCAGGTCAGCCACCTCGACCCGGAATTTTTGGCCCGAATGGGGGAAGTGCAGTCGTTGTTGCGCTATGTCTGGCAAACGGATAACCAGCTCACCATCCCCGTCAGCGGTACTGGTAGTGCGGCGATGGAAGCGACGCTGGCGAATACCGTGGAGCAAGGTGATGTTGTTCTGGTGGGTGTCAATGGATATTTCGGTCACCGTCTGGTCGATATGGCGGAGCGCTACGGAGCCCATGTTCGCACTATCAATCGGCCTTGGGGAGAGGTGTTTTCTCTCGACGACATTCGTAAAGGATTGGAAGATCACCGCCCTGCCATCCTGGCACTAGTTCACGCTGAGACCTCGACCGGAGCCCGCCAGCCATTAGATGGTGTTGGAGATTTATGCAGAGAGTTTGATTGTTTGCTCCTAGCCGATACCGTCACCAGTTTGGGAGGAGTGCCCATTTTCTTGGATGACTGGGGTGTGGATATGGCCTACAGTTGCAGCCAGAAATGCCTCAGTTGCCCTCCCGGTATTTCACCTTTTACGTTGGGACCTCGGGCGCTTGAGAAGCTGAATCGCCGGGAAGGTAAGGTGCCCAATTGGTACCTAGATATGGAGTTGGTAAGTCAGTATTGGGGTAACGATCGCACCTATCATCACACAGCTCCCATCTCCATGACGTACGCAATTCGTGAGAGTCTGCGTTTGATTGCTGAGGAAGGGCTGACCATTCGTTGGAAGCGCCACCAAGATACAGCCGAGTATTTGTGGAACGGACTGGCTGAGATTGGCCTAGAGTGTCATGTCGATCTTCAGTACCGCTTACCGACACTAACCACCGTGCGTATCCCCGACGGTGTGAATGGTAAGGATGTCTTTCTCACGCTGCTGAACGACTACAACATCGAGTTGGGGAATGGATTGGGCGAGTTGGGAGGTCAGGTATGGCGCATTGGCCTGATGGGACATAACAGTCGTCGCGAGAATGTCGATCGCTTACTGGAAGCCCTACCGGCAGCCATCTCCTCTGCTCGCTAGCCGCCAACCACGCTTCGCACTCCAGAACCAGGATTCATAACAATTCTCCGTAAGATCTAGAGCCGGAAGACAGCTCAAAGTCTTAATCTAGCAGGGGAAATGATTGGAGAACTCTCTATAGCGAAGTGCGTAGCACAATAGACGATCTGTCTAGCAGCCTGCAGGATTCTGAAGATGCTATCGTGCACTTTGGGGACTAAAAACTGTGGCTTGTGAACCCACACGGCATGAATGTAGCTGGTCGATCAAAGGTGGGTCAATGCCGTGCATGAGAAATTACCATTTGTTTGACCGTCGGAGAGTTCGAGCTGTGGGCGCGAGTCGGCATGGTGAGCGGAGGTTGGCACAGGGGAAGATGTAAGTCGAACTGTACCCAACCTTCCGCGCTGTCCACTGAAATAGAGCCACCTAAGCGCTCAACAATTTGTTTGACTAGCGCAAGCCCAAGACCGGTACCGCTAGTTTGCCACCGATCGCTGTGTGAGACACGGCGGAAGGTATCAAAAAGGTGAAGTAATTCGGCTGGTGGAATGTTGCCGCTATTGCGAACACTGATGCTGGCCCAGTTGGGCTTATGGTGGTGCTCGCAGAGTTGGATAACGATGACCCCGTTTTTGTCGTTATGTTTGCAGGCATTCTCCAGAAGCTCGTTGAGCACTCTAGATAGATAGCGCTCGCTCAAGTGGACCCACCAACTGCGGGAGGGCACTCCAGTGCCGGCGTTCACAACCTGAAACTTGGTAGCGTCAGATCTGGCATCAACGATGGATGCGAGTAACTGTTCCAGTTCTACTGATTGGCGCTCTTCCGAATCTACCTGGGCTGTGAGCTCACGCATTAATAGCAGGTCTTCTACCAACCGGATTTCCCGCTCGCACTCGGCTTCTAACATCGATAGATAGCACTGCCGCTTCTCGGGTTGTGAAGCATGTTTGAGCATCTTTAGAGACATGCGCATGCTAGTCAGTGGCGTACGTAATTCATGAGAAACCGTACTCATGAAATCGTCCTTCAATTCAGATAGCCGCTGCAGCTCCGAAATTTTGCTTTGGGCTGCTCCATATAACTGAGCTTGGCGAATGGCGATCGCGCATTGGTTCGCCACTTGTTCTGCTAGCCGGATTTCCAGGCTGGAAAACGTTCCTAAGTGGGGGCGCACAAGATTCAGGACCCCTAACAAGCGACCATCCTCATCCATCAGTGGACAATCTAACGCGACTATTTTTCCTTGCAGTGGGTGCAGCCAGGAGTGGTAAATACTGGGTTGCCCTTTCTGAAAACAAGACCACACATCCGGATGATCGTCAGCACTGACGATACGCCCCTCGCAACAGGGCAATGATAGAGCGCAATCAAATTGAATCGTATATGCCCGGTCGTCTGACTTCAGCAGACCGACACTTGCACTGCTCAAGCGCAAACAGATGGCTAATTCATCGACGACTGTGCGAAGAATGTAAGTCTCATCTAGCGTTTCGCGGACGCGATCCGTAATGCGTTTTAGCAACGACTCAAATGTGAGCACGTCTTGTAGTTCGCTTGCCCGCTGGCTGATTTTCAGCTCTAAGTCTTGATTGGCCAGTTTTAGCTGTTGTGCTAACTGCTGAGAGTGGGTGATTTCTTGGCGTAATTTAAGTGAGGTGTGGTGGGAACGAATCAGGGTGGAGACGCGGTTATGGAGAACGGGCCAGTGGATGGGTTTTGTGATGAAATCCTGGGCACCGACTGCAAATGCTCGATCGACTGAAGCGCGATCGTCTAAAGCTGTCACCATTAGAATGGGAGGGCAATCGTCTCCCAACGCGGTCTGCAAGAGTTTGCAACAGGTAAACCCATCCATGCCCGGCATCATGCTGTCGAGCAGTATGGCGTCTGGCGTGGTATTCAGGCAAAATTCCAGGCAGCTCTGGGCCGATGCCAGCGGGATTGCTCGATACCCCTGGCTTTTCATCGCTCGTGCCAGAGTTATCCGAACAGATGGTTGATCGTCTACGACGACAACTGTGGCACCTATCGAGTTAACGGTGGTCATGAGATTTAGTCAGTCAAGTACAGAGTCTCGAAGTGCCGGATGGGTTGCGATGACATAGCGATATGGGATAGACGATTCTCCCAATAGCACGTCGGGCATGCCAATGTTCAGGTTGTCTCTACCTAGCGACGGCTGAGAGCAACAGAATGAACGTGCCTCGGGCTGGCTCAATCGCTGTCAGCGAACGATCTCCTTGGTCATTTGATCTCCTCGGTCATCTGAATGTCTGTGGTACCAACTCTTGCAATCGCTAGCGAGCGATGCGGACTTGGATAGACGCGGGAACCCAGTAATTTACGATGCCACGCTGAAATTTGGCGCAACCACAGTACATACACTATTGCCAGTAGTTTTACAGATTCGTGTTTGGGTATATATCCAGAGGTCCGCGGTCTTCAATGTGCATGGGTTGAGGCAGATGCGACACGCCAGAGAGAGCCACCATGATGGAGCCGATTTTGCTCAGAGGTCAGTCATAGTAGTGGATCGAGGAGAGAGAGGGAGCTGCGGCGCCGAATCGTCAGTAGCAGTCTTACGGAGTATTGATTGGCTCGTCGTTTGTCGCATGCCTGCGTGGAAGTCTGGTCGAACGTTCTACACATGCCCCGAATCTTACGGATATTGCGGGTATGTGAATTGGTGCTGGAACGTCAGTTCGATTGAACCACTAGAGTTGGGTATTTCTTTCTTTCACACCACAATCAAACGGTTGGGGATGGGGCTATCGAACTCAGGATGCTGCAACTCTGCTGTGGTTGGACCAACATTCTCAGGGTGATGGGAGAGACTGTCAGATCGTCACCAAGAGTGGAAGCCATGCCCCTCGTCCCCTAGACTGTTGAAGGTTTCACACGCACCGTCAAACATGTCCACCCAACCTGCTACCTCCAAGCCCGTCCAAACTGACACCGGTCAGCTGGAAGATATCGATGCATTGAAGGCTGCCCGCATCGAGAAGGTACAGCAATTACGGTCTGCCGATATCGAGCCCTATGCGTACAAGTTCGATCGCACCCATATGGCCCAAGCATTGCAGGATTCCTATGTGGAGTTAGAGGCGGGGGCCGAGGTGGATGAGCACGTGGCGATCGCCGGTCGTATCATGCTGCGGCGCGTATTTGGCAAACTAGCCTTTTTCACGCTGCAAGATGTCTCGGGAACGATTCAGCTTTACCTCGATAAGAAGCGCATCACTGCCGGCATGGGGGAGGGGGCATTTAATACTCTGAAAAAGCTGACAGATGCCGGAGATTGGCTGGGAGTACGCGGCACCATCAAGCGCACGGACAAAGGTGAATTGTCGGTGGCGGTAGACGAGTATGAAATCTTGAGTAAATCGCTGTTGCCACTGCCCGATAAGTACCACGGTCTCAAGGATGTGGAAAAGCGCTATCGCCAGCGCTATGTGGATTTAATGGTGAATCCTGAGGTGCGGCAAACCTTCCAACAACGGGCCAAAATTGTGCGCACCATTCGTCGAACGCTGGAGGATTTGGATTTTCTCGAAATTGAAACTCCAGTGCTGCAGTCGGGAGCTGGTGGTGCAGAGGCTCGCCCGTTTTCAACCCATCACAATGCCCTTGATTTGGAACTGTTTCTGCGGATTGCCACTGAATTGCATCTCAAGCGATTGGTGGTCGGTGGTTTAGAAAAGGTTTTTGAACTGGGCCGTATTTTCCGCAATGAAGGGATTTCTACCCGCCACAATCCCGAGTTCACTTCGGTGGAAGTGTATCAAGCCTATGGCGACTATCACGACATGATGGCTCTAACGGAGACCATTATTGTGAATGCTTCGGAAGCTGCGTTGGGCACCACCCAATTAACGTACCAAGGGGAAGACATCGATCTGACACCTCCCTGGCGGCGGGTGACGATGCATGACTTGGTGAAAGAGGAGACTGGAGTTGACTTTGAATCCTTTTCCGCGCTACCGAAAGCAGGAGGGCTGGCGGCAGCGAAACAAGCGCTGGCAGATTTGAACGTCAAGGGGGCGGAGGACTGCAATAGTTTGGGGGTGTTGTTGGTCAAGGCATTTGAGGATTGTTGCGAGGAAAAGCTACGGCAACCCACGTTCGTGATGGATTATCCGGTCGAGAATTCACCGTTGGCACGGGCTCATCGCTCGAAGCCGGGTTTGGTGGAACGATTTGAGCTGTTTATTGTCGGTCGTGAGACCGCGAATGGTTATTCTGAGTTGAACGACCCGCTGGATCAGCGAGCACGTCTGGAGGATCAGGCGGCTCAGAAGGCTGCGGGCAATGAAGAAGCGCATTTTCTGGATGAGGACTTTTTGACGGCGATCGAATACGGGTTACCCCCCACTATGGGGTTGGGAATCGGGATCGATCGCCTCTGTATGTTGCTGACGGATTCGGCGAGTATTCGGGATGTGATTGCGTTTCCGTTGCTGCGACCTGGGGCTGGGGAGTAGGTTTGTGGGTCATCGATCGCGGGTCCTTGGTCATTGGACATTGTTTTCTGTTTTCCAACAAATGACGAAGGACAGAGGACGAAAGACCAATGAGAACAACCACGACGGTTTGTCAGCGACGCTAAATCGAGTTTTGTCAGACAATAGATATAGTTAGCAGCTCGGGGTCCCGCAGTTTATTGGCTTGCAGGGGGCCGCCTGCTGCTGTATGTCTGAACCTCCAACGTTGCATTTATGAAGGCTATTTCCCGCTACTTCCGTCGCGACTTGTTGCCTGTATTGGCTAACCTGCGGCTGGCTATTGTGTTGTTGTTGATTATTGCGATCGCCTGTGCCACGGGAACGTTTGTAGAGCAGGGGGAAACGGTTCAGTACTATCAGGCCAATTATCCCGAGTCTCCGGCTCGATTCGGATTTTTAACTTGGAAAGTACTCCTGGCGCTCAGCCTCAACCGCGTTTATCAAGCCACATGGTTTCTGGCCCTCTTAGTTCTGTTTGGTGCTAGTTTGGCGGCCTGTACGGTGACTCGGCAGTGGCCCATGCTGAAAGTGGCGCGTCGCTGGAGTTATTACAAGCGCCCCGAGTCATTTAAGAAATTTGCCCTCAGTGCTTCTCTCCCAAATGGTGGGTTGGACGAGTTCGAAGCCGCTCTGCAGCAACAGCGCTACCTAACGTTTCGCGAGGGCAACAAGCTGTATGCCCGTAAAGGGATTGCTGGCAAAATCGGTCCGATTGTCGTACATGCCAGCATGCTACTGGTACTGGCAGGGGCTATTTGGGGGTCGCTCTCTGGCTACAAAGTGCAGGAGATGATTCCGGCGGGCACAACTGCTTCCATTCGCAATGCGATCGAAGTGGGTAGCTTGGCCCGCAAATTGCCGGATTGGCAGTTGACGGTGAATCGGTTCTGGATTGACTATGCCGATGACGGTCGCGTTAAGCAATTTTATTCCGACCTCTCGGTCATCGATGGTGGAAAAGAGGCCGAGCGCAAGACGATCTTTGTCAATCAGCCCCTGAAATATAAAGGAGCCACGCTATACCAGGCGGATTGGAGTGTTGATTCGGTGGTGGTGCGCATCAATCGCAGTCCGACCTTTCGACTGCCGCTCCAGCCGCTGCGCCAGCCTGGGGGCAATAAATTATGGGGCACCTTCGTTCCGACGAAGCCAGATATGTCTGAAGGGTTAACCATGCTCGTGCCTGACTTTCAAGGGACAGCTCTTGTGTATGGCAAAGACGGCAATTTGGTTGGCCCCGTACGGGCGGGGGGCAGCATACAGGTAGATGGTCAGACCATTTATCTCGACGATCTGATTGGGGCCACTGGCCTGCAAATTAAGTCCGATCCGGGGATTCCTTTGGTGTATGCCGGGTTTGGGTTATTGATGCTGGGGGTCATGATGAGCTATGTCAGTCACAGCCAGATCTGGGCATTACAGGTGGATTCAAACCTGTATGTCGGAGGTAAAACCAATCGGGCGTTGGTAACGTTTGAACGGGAATTTTGTCGATTACTCGATCGCCTCTCTCCCGCATCTACCGATACATTGAATGCAGACAGTTCCACCGTTGCGATTGCTCAGGAGTCTTAAGTGCCTAGCCCCCGTTCTTTGGTCAGTCTGCAGCAGGCTTCGTCATATAACTTAGATGTCCTGCGCCAGTCCTTGACCCGATTGTTAGAGCCTTGGGGGGGGATGGCTGGGGTTTTGCAGTCTGCAAGCGATCGGGATTGTCCGCGCGTCCTCCTCAAGCCCAACCTTTTGACTGGGGTTCGTCCTGAAAATGAATGTACGACTCGACCCGAAGTGGTACGTGTGGTGGCCGAGGCGGTGTTGGAGGCTGGTGGACGTCCCTTTATTGGGGATAGCCCGGCGTTTGGGAGTGCGTTTGGTGTGGCCTCAAAGAATGGTTTGGTTCCGCTGTGCGACGAGCTCGGGATTGAGATTGTTGAATTCAAAGGCCAGCGATTTCATGCGCCAGACGATCGCCAGTTTGCCCATTTGCGCCTGAGCCGCGAGGCGTTGGGGGCGGATGTAGTGATTAATCTGCCGAAAGTGAAATCCCACGTTCAACTGACGGTGACGCTAGCGGTGAAAAATTTATTTGGCTGCGTTCCCGGCAAGATGAAGGCGTGGTGGCATATGGAGGCGGGGAAGGACAAGATTCGCTTTGCCTCAATGTTGGTGGAGACGGCTCTGGCGATCGCTCCTCAACTGTCGATTGTGGATGGCATTGTAGGTCATGAAGGCAACGGCCCCAGCGGAGGTGTGCCTCGTCAGTTAGGGATATTGGCGGCATCGGATAACGTTTTTGCGCTGGATCGCTTGCTCTTAGAGCTGTTGCAGGTTGACCCTCAGACGGTGCCGATTTACTTAGCCGGTCGTGAGTTGGGGGTGATGCCGAAGATGGACACCCTAGATATTACAGGGGCTGATTGGCGCGATCTGCAGGTGGACGATTGGCGCTTGCCCGATCGCATTATGCCGATTGACTTTGGTGCCCCTCGCGTTCTGCGATCGACCCTGAAGCACGTGCTCACTCTGTGGTCGGAAGCGCGCAGTTTGTCCAAGCGGCGTGCTTGAGCATGAGTGAGATTCTTGGATGTTGGAAACTTGTATTGGGATTCCAAACTGTCCCGCAAGTGCCTCCGTCCAGACATGGCAATCCGCTGTCAGGTCTGGAGGGTTGAGGCCGTGACAATACTTGATTGTTAAGGAAACGTAGTGCGGGAAGTCTCCATAGTGGATTGCCGATGGCTGTACTTGGGCGCTATTCCGCAGCACTCTGGTGTGAATCGGGCAAGCTAAAGCTTCTGACTGGAGCTGGTTTTGAACGATCGCGACCCAGATATTCAATCGCTGGCCTCATCTAGTTCGCTGCAAGATATGGAGCGGGCTGCGTCGCAGCAATTTTATGAAGATGCTTTGTGTTGGTTAGGGCGACCACAGTACGTTTACCGGTTGCTGAGCGAAGCAGTTTTGCCGCCCGTTTCCAGTTGGGTGCGAGGCAGCAGCAATAGTCACACGGTCAGTTCCTGGCAAGTGGAGCAAATTCGACCGTTTCTCTATCCAGTGTTGGCGTTTGAGGAAACCAATACAACGGAGGTGCTGTGTAGCGAAGCCATGCTGCTGTGTGGTGATGGCAATTATTACAACCCCTGCGATGTGGCGATCGTGGTGTTTGTCCAGCGCCCCCAAGAACCCTTCAGTCAGTTGTTTCATCGGATTCGTCAAGCAGAAGCGACGATCCTGCGCGGCCCTCGTGCCATGATGACAACCGAGCATGTCAGCCTAGCTCGCACCGGAACGGACTATATCAACACGAAATTTCTCATCTGGCCCTATCGCATTCGGGCGGCAGCAATTGAAACCCTGACTAAACAAGGTATGTCTCACATCAAGCTATCACCAGCCGAAACAAATTTACCGTTCCTACAGGTTGCTAGTGATGTGTCATAACCCTCTCTGGCCATCCGTTCGAGAGGTGGCGATCTTTTAGCAGTGAACGAGCACCTGCCCTAAAACTCTGCGGCTTGGTTTGTTGACGACCATAGCCACCCTAGACTGCCGTTCATGCTCGTCTGTTGTTGACTTGCACAATTGCAATGGAAAAGTAGGGCGGACGATAATCCTGCATTCCTATGAGGGAATGGAAGACTTGTTGTTGAGGCCAGCCTAGCCATTCCACTAAGCCAGTTCTCTCCAGGAGGTTGCGTCGTTCTAAGGTGTCGTAAATGCGATCGAAGACCGATGACAGCTTCATTAGCACCACGACATCGGCCCAACTCAAAATCCCATCTAGTTCATTGATGCGATGCATCGCAGGCAGGATCGCTACACCTTCCTCCCACACCGATAGCGGAATTTTCAACGCTGCTGCTGCTGCCAATGGGGAGCAAACCCCAGGCAAGACTTGTATGTCGAGACTTGGCTCTTGATGCTGAACGGCTCGGGCCAAATAAGTAAACGTGCTGAAGAAACTGGCATCTCCTTCGGACATGAATGTAACGTCGCGGCCCTGTCGGAGTATTGGCAAGATACGATTCGCAGCGCTGCGCCATGCGTTCTCCAGTGTGGTGGTATCTGTCACGAACGGTAAATCTAGGCTAAGGACAGGGCGATCGCCCACATGCTGCTGCGCAATCCGATATGCCATACCGGGATCTCCGTTGCGATCTTGAGGACAAGCGATTGCCCCGACGGATTGGATCGCACGAATACCTTGTACCGTTATCCAGTCCGGATTTCCCGGCCCAACGCTCACTCCCCATAGCTTGCCTAATGCCATCTGTTGCTCTGCAATTGTGTCGTTCTGCAGCGAACAGTAGCCCTATCAACCATGCTTGGCCAAAAGATATAGGGAAATGTGTTCGCGATTGTACTCTCTACCATCGGTCTGAGCTGTATGGTTCGAATCATGCACGGAAAAGTATTCTGCGACGCGATCGTTGCATTCGAGTTGCTACAATTTACTGCCTCGGGCGATTTTTGTCTCACAAGACACCATAGGCAACCCACACACTTGAAAAATCAATGAGAAAGCTAAGAGCTTCTTGTCTTTAATAACGATCGTCTACGTCATTCCAGCGATAATAGTTGGGTGACAGTACCTACAGCGACTTAGCCAAGTGCATCGTATTTCCACTGTTTTTCCAGATAGTGTGCGAGCAACTGCGTTCTTTGAGCAATCGTTGAGGACTGGTTAAAGGCTTTCTGGCAGATTCGTGCACGGTTGATTCATGCAGATTGGTGGCGAGCAGTTAATGACGTTAGTGGTTCGCCTCCTGGCAGCCATTGTCTTGCTGTACTGTGTTTGGCCCCTGTTAGTTAGAGCTAGGCAATGGTACCAACATCATGTTGCGGGCTCTAGACCCACCCAGCAATCGGGACAGACATCCGAAGTCCTCAGCCATTACGAACAGTTAGTGAAGTTGCTGAATGACGACATCCAGTTGACATCACTGCTCTTGCAGAAGTTGGCCTATCAAATGCCCGATCAAACCGATGATTGGTACTGCCGCATGGCACTCATGCAAATGCAGTTGTGGATCGTAAATAGAATTTCCGCAGATCGCAACGATCCGGGATTTGGCGAGCGGCAAATGGCCATATATCGCGCAAAATACTGCGATCGGCCCAGTTGGTGGGTGTATCGCAAACTAGCGGTCGACTACCAGCTGTTTCGCGATGGCTTCAACCGCCCCCCTTCCAATCCTGACTATCAGGTGTATCCGTTTACCAAGACTGGCAGCACTTAATATCGAGCTGATTGCCGTCAGTCGATTGTTCGTGCTGACTTGATGAATACGTTTCAGGGGCTTGTCGCGTACTCAAAATCTCAGTGAATAGAGTTGTTTGCCCGATTGTGGATGTGCTTCCTTCCACTCTGATGGGGGTTTATGCCACCCGCGGCGTCATTAGGTGTCAGGGGTAGAGAGAGCGGGGTGATTCTTCAAGGTTTGTGTAGCGATTGTTCGAAAAATTTCTAAATCCTAACAATTCCTTAGGGTTTTAGATTTGGGATCCATAACAATTAGTGGGTAGAATTGTATCAACAGTTACAGCTTGCTGGTGATTTGTCCTGCTCTTTGGCCAATGTCCAGAGTTTTGGGCCACAGTCCTCGGTTTGCCATGTGAATTGGCAGCCGGAGCGGCGAACTTGAAGAGCTTAGCTCTTTGATCTGAGATTTAGCTCAGCATGTCTTGGCGGCTCATGAAAATGTTTGTCTCATTTTGTTGTGGGCAGGCAAGTCGCTACATGCGGGTTGATTTCAGCGCTTGGGGTCACTTGCCAGTCATTGTTTTCCGATGTCGAACTTTATTTGCCTAGTTAGCTAGAGGTTCCGTTATGGCGCATGCTACCGCAGTTGATATAGCCATTCGAGATTACTATGCTTAGGATATTCAGCAGCTCGATCGCAA
The DNA here is from genome assembly GCA_051439425.1 of Synechococcus sp. Lineage (GTDB taxonomy): Bacteria > Cyanobacteriota > Cyanobacteriia > Thermostichales > PCC-7336 > PCC-7336. The sequence goes on along the minus strand of JBFRWD010000031.1, from coordinate 108 downwards.
GCACCTGAAGCAAAAGCGGTTGGGTCGCACGATTGACCGTCTCCGCAGCCGCGTCAAGGTTGTCCACGAAGAGACGCGCTCTTGATTTGCAAGCGTTAAGCGCTATAT
>JBFRWD010000030.1:0-14586 GCA_051439425.1 Synechococcus sp. | reverse complement strand
AGGTCCATGCTGTAGGCGGCTGGCATAAGCGAGATGGCACTCATCAATCCAACCAATATGTCCTAACTGCCTATTCGTTTGCAATACCTTGAAGCACCAGTAATATCTAGGTTTTGAGGCTAAAACTCAAGCCGTGCTGCTCGTACCCTAACCGTTTGTAAAACTGATGGGCTCCCATCCGCTGCAAATTGGATGAAAGCATCAGCTTGTAGCATCCTGCTTCACGGCTCAACCGTAACGCCTCCTCCATCAGCGATCGCCCAATCCCTCGCTGCCGATATTCCGGATGTACCGCCACTGCATCCACTATCGCCGCTCGGTGGAACCCACGATGCATCATCGTCGGCATCATCAACAGTGCAAATGTCCCCACTGCAATTCCATCCAACTCAGCCAAATATATGTCGTAATTTGGCACTTCCGAAATCTCTGCAAACAGGCGATCGATAATCGCTTCCGCTAGCGGCTCCTCTCCATCCATCAGGGCATATAACTGTCGCAATACCGGCAAATCCAGCTCTGTCACCACTCTGTAATCTAAACCCATTGTGCTCAAACCTCCCAGCAGCCATGACAGGTCCAGCGCTGCTCCAAATCCTTCTGTCTAGATCTGGAGATTGGACGGTCGAGACGTGAATGTCGCTCGTACAATCTCACATCCCATCCTACAGGTGCTTGCCAATCCAGCCCGTCTGCAATCTCCCGCAACCCCCCTTCCTGCTCGGACGAAAATCCATACGCCAAGCTGACATGCAAATTAGTCTTCAACCTTAGGGCATCAACTCGTGTTGAAGACTCCGCAAATTCTGCAAATGTCGCCGTCACAGACTCCAGCCACGCAGACTGAATCGCTAAATAGTGAAACTCTGACTCCAACCGCAAACCGGAAATCGCGATTGCCTGCTCCGGCTTGTTAACCCCCTCCGCAGCCAGCGCCTGTTCTATCGCCTCTACGTACAGAGGAATCGCTCCCACACGATCGTGAAAGAAACCTGTAAGCGTGCAGTGGGGCATGTATTCATGAGCGGTATTAGAGCCGCAGTGGTGCATCGTCACTGCAAAATAGTCCTTCAAACCGACAGCTAACTCCCCCGTCGGGCAAGCATATACAATCAGCTCCCGACAAGCCGAGCCGTTCCCGCTGTCAGTCGTCCCGTTTCCGTCCATTTCCCCCCCCCCATAACTCGTCTTCACTATTGACTTGCAAAAATGTTGACCTATTTGAGTCGTGCCACGGCACGCGATCGCAGCAGCAAGCTCTTACTCGCTCGAAATTAAAACTGGCTTACGCTAAGTGCCAGCGGATGTTCGGGATTGGTTTGCAGGACGGTTTCCAAGATTTCCATTGCTTCTTCATTCCGATTAAGGCGAGCCAACACAAACCCTCGACCGGCCAATCCATCTACATTGTCGGGGGCGAGGAGCTGGACGCGATCGAAGGATGCCAAGGCCGAGTCGTAATCGTTTAAAAAGGCTTGCGCCATCCCCAAATTAAACCAAGCCACTACAGACTGACCATCCAGCTCGATCGCCTTTAACGCCGTATCGCGTGCCCCTTCGTAATTGCGCAACTGCCACAATACGGCGCTGCGATTGGCCCGAATATTGGCATCTTCTGGGTCCCACTTTTGGGCATGGTTGTAAGCCCCCAACGCGGGTCCAAAATTCCCCTGACTTTGGAGGGCAACCGCTCGATTGAACCAAGCCTGTGCATTCTCTTCATCCAATTCCAGTGCCCGATCGGTTGATCGCAGTGATTCGTCATAATCTTGCAAGCGCCACAACACAGCAGCACGATTGTTCCAAGCAGTAATGCTGTCCGGAGCAATACCCACCGCTCGATTCACTGCTGCCAGCGCCTCTTCGTACTGTTCGTTGCCTTCCAGCGATCGCCCGAACTCGCTCCAAAATCGCGCCAGTTCTTCCACCTGCCAGTTACCATCCCCCGCCTGCGCTTGCTGGCAAGCCGCCAACGCGGCTCCGTATTCTGCTAGTCGGTTGAGGGTAGCGCAGAGATGGAGCTGAATGCTGGAGGATTCGGGCTGTAATTGGGCGGCTTGTTCGAACGAGGTTAATGCTTCGCGGTAGCGCTTCATGCGGGCGAGGACGATGCCTTGTTCCTGCCACGCTGCGGGTTGCGAGTTGTCGAGCCGGATGGAGCGATCGAAGGCAGAAACTGCCGCAGGGAACTGCTCTAGACGACTGCGAGCCACCCCCTGATAGAACCATGTTTCGGCAGGCGAAGTGTCTCCCCAGCGACCATTACCATCGACAGCTTGGGCGCAGGTTTCGATCGCCTGAGTGTAATCCTCCAGTTGAATCAACACCTCGCACCGACTGGCCAACGATTCGGAATCATCGGCTTCTAACAACAGGGCGTGATCGAATGCCGCGACCGCCACTTCTAACCGCTCCATCTGCGCCAAAATCACCCCACGGCGATACCACGCCAGAGCCGGAGAAATCTTGACCCAATTGCCATCCAACGCCAACGCCCGGTCGCAGGCATCCAACGCTGGTTCGTTTTGCTTCAATGCGGCAAAGGCAAAACATTCTTGCGCCAGTGCAAACGAGCTTTCCGGATCGAGATCTTGTGCCTTGCGGGCTGAAGCGATCGCCTCGGGATATTGCTCTAACTCCCGTAACACTTCACTGTGAACGGACCATGCTTCAGATTCTTTGGGCTCCAAAGCGATCGCTTGTTCGCAACTGGTGCGAGCTTCTTCAAAATCGGCGGCTTGGGCCTGCAGGTTGCACAACCCGAGCCAATAATCGAAATCGTCCAGATCGTCGAGGGGACGGGGTAGTTGTTGGGCAATGACGATCGGTGCACCATTTGTAGACGATGCAAATTTACTGTTGAAAGCAGAGGGTGCAGAACGAGCGGCAACGGCGATCGCTGGAATTGCCCACACCATTCCCACGGCTGTTGCAACCCCCAACCCACATAGTCTTAATCCCATCGCACACCACAGAACGATGACGTTAACTGAGACAGCACCACCTCTGGAGCTGTGAATACCTGCGAGTTTTTCAACCAGGAGTTTCGGAATCAAGAGTAGCGAAACCAATTCTCAGGCTTAAGCTCCTCTCACTGTAATTCCTGATTTGTAGCCCTTCAGCTAATGGTTTTGATGCGCAGTGCACATTACTACAAGGGCAGGTATTGCACTGCAAGAGTAGCGAAACCACTTCACAGATTCCACGCCCTCGTTGCATTTTTCTGGTGTTGTTTCAACTTTGGAATAACCAACGTACCAATCTCGTGGGCATGTAGTTGCAATTTGTCCTGCAATTCTTCAGAGGGCGCGTTGATGGCAACCAGTAGGCTTGAGGCATTCCGCAGGGGGAATAACTCCTGGAATCGTGCTGGGTTGGAAAACCGTGTTGGGTTAGAGTCGAACGCTATGTCAAAGTACTGGACGGGATTATGTGTATTGGGATTGGCGATCGCTGCTCCAGTACTGACTGCTGTGCCTGCTATGGGGATGGAGCCCGGTGCAATCGATCGCCTGTTGAGCACGGGTGAATGCGTAGGCTGCGATTTGCAAGGGGCCAACTTAGCGGGGCTGGAGCTGACACAGGTCAACTTGTCGAAAGCGAATTTGCAACAAGCCAACTTAACCGGAACCGATCTGCAGCAAGCGCTGTTGGAAGGGGCCGATTTACGTCAGGCAAATCTTACGGGGACGCTGTTGGCTGAAGCGGATTTACGGCATGCCAGCTTGGCCGGGGCGCAATTGGGTCAGACAGCCCCGTTGGCCAACAGTGCTGTGGTAAGGCCCAGCATCCAATCCCCCACCACCGATGAACTGTTTTTTCCCACCACCGAGCCAGAGTTGGTCAGTCTCAACCCATGGCTGACACTGGCCGTCCTGCTGGGGATTACATTTACGGGACAACAATTACTGAAGCCACCCCCTCCCCCTCCCGAGGCCAACCCAGACCAGGTGTTGAAAACGATTGAAACTCGCGCTTGTCCGGGTTGCGTTCTGGCGGGAGCCGATTTATCGAACCAGTTTTTGCAGCAGGTGGATTTGCAACGGGTTGTCGCGATCGAGGCCAATCTGAACGGATCGGATTTGCGAGAGGCGTCGCTGATGAATGCCGATTTGCGCAATGCCGATCTGCGCAACGCCAATTTGGACGGGGCCGATCTGACTGGCGCTCAGCTTGCCGGTGCCCTCTTGCACAACAGCACCGTAACCCCGCAGACAGTGATGTCCCCTCAGTGGCGCTTGGTACATACATTAGTCACAGATGGTGGGGTAGAGCTGGATCTGAGCGGCGTGGATTTGAGCGGGGCCAATTTGCGGGGGGTTGACCTGCGGAAAGCGAATTTGACGGAGGCAAATTTAGCCGGGGTTGAATTTTTGGGGGGATTTTTGAGCGACGCTACGTTGGAACGGGCGAATTTAGTGGGAGCAAATTTGGCACTGGTGGACTTGCGCTTTGCTCGGATGGAGGGGAGCAGCTTGGCGTTGGCGAATGTGAAAGCGGGAGACTTGCGATCGTCACAGTTGATGTCTGCCGATTTGACGGAGGCCAATTTGAGTCAGACGTTTTTGAATCGTGCCAATTTACAGGAAGCACTCTTGATCGATGCCGATTTGACTAGAGCAGATTTGATGAATACCAATCTGGCTAACGCAGATTTGCGGGGGGCGAATTTATCGCAGGCAGATTTGTATGCCGCCAATTTAGAAGGGGCGAATTTGAATGGGGCTCTGTTGATGGGGACGGAGTTTGATGGTTCGGCAGTGAGTGGCAATGTGTTGCAAGGGGCGCGTTTAGAGGGGGTCGATCTGAGTGGAATCGATCTGCGGGGGGCGGATTTGAGCGATTTGGATTTGCAGCAAGCCAACCTCACCGGCAGCGATTTGTCAGGGGCGAATTTGACGGGCACCAATTTAAGCGAGGCAAACCTGCAGCAAACGAATTTGTCAGGGGCGAATTTGACGGGCACCAATCTCGATCGCGCCAATCTGTCGGGTACCAAGCTGGGGGGAGCTCAACTGAATCGAGCGAATTTGTGTGGAGCGACGTTATCGAGCGGTTTGATATACGAGTGTTAGGTCGCTTGCTTGGTGGAAACTTTGATATCGAGGAAATAGTGGACGGCAACTATATAGTATTTGGCATTTCAGTTAGGACAAAAATTTTCAATCGCGAACGGGGTTGAACCTAGCTGAAATGTCCGCAGCGGTGTAACAATCCGCTCTAGGATCTGGAGTGTTGAGACGGCTAGAATCCTTTTTGGGCAAGGAAAAGTACTTGGGAACTCTCCATGGCGGATTGCCGATCGCTATATGACCACTGCTGTAACTTATACCAATTTCGGAATGACTAACTGATGAAAAATTGCCGAACCTGTAGTCATCCAGTGAGCGAGCAAGCTACGTTTTGCCCCCATTGTGGGGCTCCCTATCCAGCGAGGGATAAGTGGGATGGTTGGGGATTCGAATATAAGACGAATGCAAACATCTTGGGGTTGCCCTTACTTCATATCTCGTTTAAGTATCGTCCGAATAGAAAACCTGTCGTGGCGAAGGGGGTGGTTGCTATCGGGCAATTTGGTGCCGGAATTATCAATATTTCTCAATTTGGGGTGGGCGTTGTCAGCATTAGCCAATTCACGATTGGTATCTATGCCTTAGCTCAATTCGCGATCGCCTATTCGTGCATCGCTCAAATGGGGCTATATATTGACCGTGGTTACGGACAGCTGGTCTTGAAGCTGGCAGATCTATTGGGATAGTCCGAGCGAGAATGAATCGTCACCAACCTTTTTTGCATCAATATGACTGTTGATCATCTGAATCGCCGCTGTCTGTTAGCGATCGCGTCAGTTTCTCTGCTCTCCGTTACAGTCGCTAGTTGCAGGCTGGCTGCATCAGAAGCGGAGGTTCGACCTTTGGGGAGTGGCACTGAGGTCGGGGAGATTTTGGTAATCGGTGATTCGATTTTGACCTGGAATGCGGGAGCGAATGCAACGATTCCTGAGGAGATGAGTCGGGAACTGGATAGGACGGTGATGAGCCGAGCGGTTTCGGGTGCGTACATCTCTCATCCCGAGCCTGAAGACGCCGACGAGCGAAATGAAATTCGGCAGCAGTACGTAAAAGGGGAATGGGATTGGGTGGTGATGGATGGAGGCGTAAATGACTTGAATGTGGAGTGTGGATGTGGGGATTGCGGAGATGTGATGGATGCAATGATTGGTGCCGATGGGCTGTCAGGGGATATTCCGGAATTTGTGCGAGATCTGGTCGCGGCGGGCAGCCAGGTGATGTATGTGGGCTATTACGATTTGCCGAATGATGCGGAGTTTGGATTTAACCGGTGTGGTGATGAGGTCAATATATTGAATGCCAGGTTGGAGGAGATGGCGGATGCGATCGCTAATGTCTGGTATGTTTCGGCTGGGGATGCGGTCGTGGCAGACGGGATAGCAGCTTATGACGACGACCTGATTCATCCGTCAGTCTTGGGGTCGGCCCGTATTGGGGAACATGTTGCTCGTGCGATCGAGAGGATAGAAAGCGAACTGAAATAGCGATCGCTTAATGTCTTTCTCTCAGATCGGAGAGATTATGGCGCTCGCCATTTCAGTTCGGACAAAGGTGCCGATCGCAGTCAGGGCTGAACGTAGCTGAAATGTCCGCAGTGGTATGACCATTGCCCTAAGCATGGAAAACAATAATCTCGAATCAGAAGTGCTCCTAGCAGTATCGGCCTGAGCCATCGTACTGTGCCTACGCCTCCATTGTTATTCAACTGTTTCCGTTGCTCTGTCTAGCTGTCGCAGCAATTCTCCCAAAACTTCTTGACGGCGTCCGTAATCGGCCCAATCTCCCGATCGCTGGGCCTCTATCGCCCCTTCATACTCTTCCAACGCTTCGCGTATGGTTTGTCGCAAATTGTCGTCTAACCCTTCCAATCCTTCAATCTCTTCTATCCCTGCGAAGGGCGCTCGCCCATCCTCATCAATCACAACACCCTCTTCAGACTGGTCGACTTCAGGGCCAAACACAGCCACTAAAGCCTCTGGAAGTCGATTGGCCATCACAATCCGATCGGCATACGCCACAATTACCCGTTGTAATTCCGGCAAAGCCCCCTCCTCTGCACTCAGGAAAATCGGCTCGACGTACAGTAGCGATCGCTCGATCGGAATGACCAGCAAATCCCCCCGAATCACCCGCGAGCCCTGTTGACTCCACAACGTCAGTTGTTCCGAAATTTCGGGGGTTTGGTCGATGCGAGCCTCAATCTGACGCGGCCCAAAAATCAGCTCTTGGCGGGGGAATTCGTACAACAGTAGTTTGCCGTATTGCTCTCCGTCAGACCGGGCCGCCATCCAAGCCACCATGTTGCTCTTATCCAATGGTGTAAACGGCCAAATCAATACAAATTCTTCGCTGTCTTCATCCGGCAATCTCATGATCACGTAGTAGGGCTGCATCAGCTGTTCCCGTGACCGGAAGACCTCTTTAGGAAAACTCCACAGATCTTCGCCGTTGTAAAACACGGTCGGATTGCTGATGTGATACCTCAAGTAGAGCTGCGATTGGATTTTGAATAGGTCGATGGGATAGCGGAAATGGGCTTTGAGTTCGTCAGGAACATCCGCCCCATCGGAAAATAGAGTGGGAAAAATTTTGCGGTAGGTGTCCAGGAGAGGATCGCTGTCGTCAATCGCCCAGAAGGTCATACTGCCGTCATAGGCGTCTACCACCACCTTGACCGAGTTGCGAATGTAGTTAATTCGATCGCGGAACATTCGTTCGATTTTCCCGTTATCCGCGATCGCTTGCGCCCCCTCGCTGCGCCACAGGGGCTCGGAGTAGGGGTAGCTACTGCTGGTGGTGTAGGCATCCACAATCCACTTCAATCCCCCGTCAATCGCCACAATGTAGGGGTCGTTATCAAAGGACAAAAACGGAGCTACTTGTCGAACGCGCTCCTGAATCTGGCGGTGATAGTGAATGCGAGATTCCGAGGTCAGAGAGTTAGAGGCAAACGTATTCCAACTGCTGAGGTCGAGGGCATATCCAAGTCTGCGATACCACGGAGATAGCGATACCCCCCCCTGTCCGTCATAGCGATTTTTAGCAGTTTCGTTCCCCAGTGGATAATCGAACTCATCCGATGTGGCTCCAGTAAAGATGTAGTTCTGAGTGGATTCTCCGTAGTAGATACGAGGTTGGGCGATTTCCAGATCTCCATTGATGGCCGGCGGAATATCTTTGACGATTAGCTCCGGTAAGCCATTAGAGGTCACCCGAGTTACCGGACTCATCACTAGCCCAAACCCGTGGGTGTAATTCAAACGCTGGTTTACCCAGGTTTGGGCTTGCGAAGGCAGTTTGGAGGTATTCACCTCGCGTGGGGCTAGCATGACCTGCTGGTAGCGATCGTTGATGGTGTAGCGATCGACATCAACATCGTTGAAATGGTAGTAAGGCCGGATTTCTTGCAGTTGGCGATAGGTGCTCAGCAGCGGCCGGTAATCCCACAAGCGAATGTTACTGACTGTGGGTTGATTGCGATTGAGTACTTGCCGTGTCAGTCCGGTTTCAACAGGATAGGCGCGCGAGTCTACATCCGCTAAATCATAGGCATCTTGAGTGAAGGCGATGTTATGGGCGACGTAGGGTAGCTCTTTGGCCAGTTCGTTGGGTTCCACCACAAACCGCTGCAGAATTGGCGGGTAGAAATTAGCCAGGAATATTAGAGCGGAGTAGATCAGAATGCTGGCTGCTGGTAAGAGGAGCGATCGCCGCCATAAGGAAAAAACTAACGTCCCGGACAATACTGCCGTGAGCACGCTGGCCGCTGTGTCTAACGGCAGCCGAGCATTCACATCCGTAAACCCGGCCCCAAACACCACTCCTTCGGCCGAGTACAACAGGTCGTAGCGCTGTAGCCAAAAATAGATAGAGAGCAGAATAGCAAGTACAGCCAGCAACAAACTGATGTGAAATTTGGCGGCGCGACTGACCATCGTGGCCCAGTTTCTTTGGGGATCGATGTCTCCTTCTAAAACATAGACAAGCAGAACCAACAACAGCGAGCAGACAAACAAGCCTGCTAACCATTGCACTCCCCCTTCAAGCAGCGGCAGCTTGAAGACAAAGAACCCAACATCCAATCCAAACAGGGGATCGGTTTGTCCGAATGACGTAGCGTTTAGGGCCTTGAGAATAGGTTCCCAACTTTGCACTGACAGCGATGCGGCCACAAATGCTGCGAGCGCCACTGCCAATCTCATCGAGATGCGAAACAGTTGATATTCCGATGGAGTTAAGCGCCGACGGAGCGATCGGGGAATATCGCGTCCCGTTGCCCATCGTCTTGCCAGCCAATAGTTTCCACTCAGCCCTAGTGCATACACCCCAAATGACAAGCACCAAATACCCACCTGCCATCCAGCTCGTGTCCAGAACACTGGCGCATATCCGACTGACTCGAACCACCACAATTCAGTGACGAGATGTAATAGCGGACGACCGAAGAAGGAGATCGCTACAAATAGAGAAATGAAGACGACGAAACACAGCTGCCAGCGTTTAGACATTACAGGCACAACCATTCAAAACTGGGGAGGAATCCCCCTTGTGCCATTTTTACTGCCGGTTCAAATCAACTTGGAGAAATGTACTTCTTCTTAACGAGCGATTCGTGACTATTGCTTCGGCTTTACGCAGTCTGCGGTAAAGGCTTTTCTCCAATACTTTCCAATACTTGTAGAGCGAGTCAACAGGACAGCAGACATCGGGGGGGGCAAGCGAGTAGCAGTGGACAAGCTTAGCAACACAATTCATAAAGTCAGACACACAGCCCAATCCCCTTATTTCTTAAGCTTCATACATGATTTGCTCGACAGGATTATTCAATTACTTAAGATCGAATTAGATAGCATAGGTGGAGTAATTCATGAATAGAATTCTCGTCGTTGCCATTGATGGAACTACTGCACGGTTCTTTACTTGTGAATCTGCAGAGTTGCCGGAAAGTAACGGGCTAGCTCGGCTTATCGAACGCGAGCAGCTAGGTAACCCTGCGAACAGCATGCACGGCCAGGAGTTGTGGGCCAACACCAAAACGGGACGAAATCGAGGCTCTAACGGTCGAGCACACGCGTATGACGATCGCCGCCAGAATCACGTTGTTGAATTTGAACGTCAGTTTGCCAAGCGCATTGCGGCCAAAATTTCCGATCTCCATCAATCGTGTTCCACTAAGAAGCTGTTGCTCGTTGCCGAGCCCCAGATTTTAGGGATTGTCAGGGAGTCTCTGCAATCAGGGAAGTCCAAAGACTTGAGAACGGCAGAATTGGCTAAAGACATTTGCCATCTCAATTCCCATGACATCCACGAATATCTAGCCAATAAATCTTTATTGCCGGCACGCAGGTAGGGAGAAAAACCTACATAGCCTCGACTAAACGTGTGGGGTGGCGGAGGGCGTCGCTCACCCCTGAAGGCTGAGACTGCATTGCTGACTTCACGCAGATCGCTTAGCAAGCGTGGCTGAAGCCTTCAGGACCTGGAAGTAAGTATTGGATATGGTTGCTTTGAACGCAAGAAGACCGTTCGGCTCGTGCAAGGGTTCTGCGCAGTGGGGAATCCAGAATCTCGCGTCTTGTAGAAGTGGTGTACGAGGAGCAGATCTTTCCTCTTAATCCAACCATCTGGGAAGGCGTTGATTCTGTCTTTGTGGATGTAACTCGCCGCTTTTTAGTTCAGGGAGAATCGGTGACTATTGTGGCTGGGATCGATCGCTCACACGGTCATGCCCAGTTGGTGGACCCATGAGGCGATCGCTTGCGGGTATACCGCGGTAGCGGTGTGGCCACTGCCATAACAGTTTCTCCATGGATTTTGAGCGCAGTGAAGCCGAGTCTGGATGACCTCGTCGGCTAGATTCTTGGGAAGCCGCTATTGCACTAGAAGCTAGAGCCAATTAGATCGCCCCTCCGTTAAGCTGCATACTTTTCTAAGCTGCATACTTTTCGTTCGAGGTTAGGTCTTGCTGTTCGACCAGAGATTGGTGCTGTTCACCACCGACCAGGAGCGTTTGGGATGCACTTAGCTTCCGCAATCCAGCGCGGTTGAGATCGAACTCGGGCGGAAATCGGCTTGTGTCGTCGTAGGTAGCGTCCGTAAAGCAGGCAAATCTCTCTAGGGTCGAACAGCGGAACGTACTGAAGTCCACACCCACTAAGCAAGCGCGACTGAAATCTGCGTTGAAGATAATTGCACCTTCAATACAAGCTTGTGTTAGGTTTGCCCCCGTAAACTTGGTGCCGAACACATTGGCGCGTCTGAGGTTGGACGCATAGAGGTTTGTTTGTGACAGATTTGTATTGCTGAGGTCGGCTTGACAGAGGTTTGTTTCTGCCAAGCACGCTCCACAAGCTTGAGCACCATTGAGGCGGGACATGGTCAGTTTTGCACGGGATAGAATGGCCCGTTGTAGCCTTGCAGCCGTCAGATTCGCATGACTCAAGTCAGCCTCAGAAAGCTCCGCAGAGCCTAGGTTGGTCCCCATCAGATTGGTGGCATACAAACAGGACTGAAATAGATTGGCTCGAAACAAGTTAGCTTCGCCGAAATCGGCCTGCGAGAGATCGAGCTGAGCGAGGGTCGCGCCCTGCAATTGGACTGCATAAAGATCCAATTCGAATGAGCCGAACTGATGCTCATTCGAGCATCCGAAATGCGAAGAATCGGTCATAGATAGGGGAGGGAATGAAGAGCTGAATGGTGCACGACAACGAATCGTTTCGGGCATTGCAGCCGTTACCGATTCGGAAATTGATGGCGTTCTTATCTCCGAGGATCCAGCTCCCAATTAGTCGCTTTGGGAACGATGACGGAGCCTTGAATCTAAAAACTTGAGCAAGCTGGATGAAGCACGGCTTAATGTTGGTTTGTTCGAGGAAGTACGAGACAGTAGCCAACTCCACAAATGCTTTTGAGATACTGCGGGCTCTTTGGGTTTAGTTCTAGCTTTTGGCGTAGATGCCGAATGTGAACGCGGGCCGAGTCGGTTCCATCTTTAGGGTGCTCGTATCCCCACACCTCGCGAACGATGTCTCTCTTGGAGACATCCTCACCATGCCTTTGCATCAAGAGGGACAGAATCGCGAATTCAGAACGGGTCAATTTAACAGTTGTGTCAAACCAGAGGACCTCGTAGCGTTCGGGGACGAGGGTGAGTGGACCTTGGGTAAGAATTTCTGCATGCTGCACCGAACAAGCTTGTTTGCGGCGGTGGCGCAACAGGGCTTTCACTCTTGCGAGCAGCTCCTCTAACTGAAATGGCTTCTTGAGATAATCATCTGCACCTGCTGTAAAACCAACTACTAAATCTTTTGGTTTGCGCCGAGCAGTCAGCATCAAAATAGGCACGTTGCTGGTACGGTCATCGCGTCGCAACCGTTGACAGATGGTAATGCCATCGACGTGAGGTAGCATTCCATCCAAAACGATCGGGTCTGGCTGCATTTGAAGCGCTAAGGCTTGAGCCTGACCCCCTTCTGAAGCAAGGAGTACGTCAAAACCGGCTTGTACTAGGTTGAACTTAAGCAGATCTCGTAATGACGGCTCGTCGTCAACCACAAGGACTGTTGGCATAGAACGATGTTTGGAATGAGCGAGAAAGGCCTTGCAAAATTCAAAATAAGATCGGCGCTTAATATTTATTAACGCAATCTTTACACAAGTTTACATAAAAAATATCTAGAGTGTCAGGGGGTCTGCGGGGCAATTTGGCAAATCCGAGCATTCTATGCAAAGACGCCGATCGCTGAAGCGGCTTCTCTTGAATTGAAAGATAAGCCCAGTCAGGAATTGATGCTTGTCCTACAGTGTGAATTCGACCGTGCCAGTCTATTGCAGCACGGCCCCAATTCCGGGATCCGCAATATCGAGTTATTGCAGGGCTATCGAGTGGGACGGCGATCTGCCGGACGAGATCGCTAGGTCGGGACAGCATTCACCAAGCAGACAGAACAGGGTCACATTGACATCGTGCGCTCGGAAAAACTGTCTCCTCAACTCTGATTGGCTCTGCACTTACTTGTAGGGCAGCCAACACAGCCCCTCACAGCTTTCACACTCTTTCTTTTTTCAATAGAAAAGGATGACCCATAGTCAGTGTGACGCCATGTACTGGCTATGGTTATTGCGCGTACGCCCGATGTCCGTGAAGACATAAAAGTGTCTGATTGGGGTGGGCTCCAAACAACAAGCAGTTGACCATCCAATCGTTGTAGCGGCTTGGGAGGCACGGTTCATCATAAGCCTGACTGCCGCCGAAAATGTGGCTCTGGTCACCGAGCTATCCAGCCAAGCCATTCATCCCCACGACGCCCTCGGTATGGTGGGGTTGGCCCATCGGATCGAACACTTTCCCGCTCAGCTATCCGGGGGAGAACAGCAGCGGGTGGCGATCGCCCGTGCCATTGCCAAGCGCCCCGAAGTCCTGCTGTGCGACGAACCGACGGGGGCCTTGGATTTTGAAACCGGCAAGTTAGTGCCGGACGTCCTGGAACGGGTAAACCGGGACTTGTGGACTACCACGGCGGTGATTACCCACAATGCCGGGATGGCCGGGATGGCCGATCGCGTCATCACTATGAGCAGTGGCGAAATTCTCACCGTGCGCCAGAACGAACGCAAGCTGTCTCCTGCGCAGTTGGAGTGGTAGGCATGCATCCTCTCGATCGCAAGCTGGTGCGAGATTTAGTGCGACTGAGGGGACAGGCGATCGCTTGGAGACACAATGGCCATAAACCCAGAGTTCAATTATTACAGCACCGCTATATGCAAACGAGTGAGGAGTCTTAGAGGGCAAATTACGAACTACAGCTGGAATGTTGAGGAGCGCCATTAACGCTTTCGCCACAGCTGCTTTATCCACTTCGAATCCCTTGAAGAAGCGCTGGATGCGTTTGTAATTGGATTCCACCAAAGCATGGCCGCCGAATGCGATGGCTAAAGTCCACAGCTCTGACTCAAATAAATACCATCAGGAACATGGAGATAAAGCTCAAACGAGCACCATGATACGGGAAGTAAGCTCGCAGCATACGCTCTTTGAGCAGGTTAATCTCATCCATGAAGGCCTCGTTTGGGTGTAGTTATTTTACGAAACCCTCATCTCGATCCCTTTTCAAGCTTTTGTCCTGTACTCAGCATTTATCCAATACGATTCACTTCAGTGACGAGCTCTAGCAAAGTATCTACACCATAGTGCACGAAAGTATTTTTTTGATTACTTTCAATCCATTCAGAGAGCCTATCTTGAAGCGTACCAGGCTTTTGTTTGCCGCAACTGACTAACGCAGCTGCGGCAAAAGTGCATACAAGGTCATCCTTCAAGCACTCCAAGAGCCCCTGAATCACCGTATCGGATGCAGTTCCCAGACTGCCCAATGCTTGGCTGGCCCTGAAGCGCACAGTCGGATCCTCATCCTGCAAGCATTTCACGAGTCCCTGAATCACCGTATCGGATGCAGTTCCAAGACTGCCCAATGCTTGGCTGGCCCTGAAGCGCACAGTCCGATCCCTATCC
>JBFRWD010000029.1:0-7157 GCA_051439425.1 Synechococcus sp. | reverse complement strand
GGATACATTTGCATCAGGGGCAGGTAGCCGTGGGTGGCTCCGCAGGTGATGATTTCTAGGTTGCCGGAGTCTTGGAATTTTTTGAAGGCGGTGACTAAGTCGCGATCGTATCGCTCCCACAAGTCGCGAACTTTGTAGAATTCTTCAACGTAAAACTCAGCCAGATATTTGACGTGGCCGTAGGTGACGTTGCGCTCTGCTTCTAGCTGTGCCAGTTCTTCCAGTTTGCTGAGATATTCGTCGTATCGCTCTTGCAGGAGGGGATCGCGCAGCATGGACACCAGTGGCGGTGTCATGGACATGGTGAGGCGGAAGTCAATTCCGTCACGCTCCAGGCCCTCAAACATCAGCAACAGAGGGACGTACGTTTCGGTAATCGCCTCAAACAGCCAGTCTTCCTCCAGCACGAAGTCCTGCTCGGGGTGACGAACAAAGGGCAGGTGGGCATGCAAGACGAGTGCGAAATACCCCTGGGACATGAATACCTCCTAATAGTGACGAGCGAAATAAGACGAGCTAGACAAACAAACTGGACAATTACAGTTGGGAAATTTCAAAGAAGAGACAGGCGAAACAGCGTCAGCTTTTACGAATGCTTCTACGAAATAACGAGCAAGCGCCACATCTTCAGAAGTCTGCAGCAATGCTTGCTCGTTTTCATCACCTCACGAAACCTGTCCGCTAGCAAGTCAGACACACACCATTTGCTGACTTGTTGAACGCGGAGGGCGCTGCCCGAACTCTTATCAGTCTGCCAGACAGCGACCCCGATGCTCGATGCGGTTTAGAAGAACTCTTCGACGGCTTCTTCTTTGGTATTTGTGCGACGGGCAGGAGTAGACCGATCGAAGGTCATGTGAATCTCGCGATTCTGCTCGCCATCCGCTGCAACGGCGTAAATGGGGAAGTCGATGTTGCCATCGGGGAATGCCATGTGGAAGCGGAACGTACCGTCAGGGCTGAGTTCGACCTTGCGGCCGCCAATCGTTACCGTTGCATCGGGTTCGGTCGCGCCGTAGACAATTAGCTCGGCATCGGCCACCAACCAGAACTTACGAGCGCGTTCGGGGACGGCCTCAGACGCACCGGAGAACATACCTAGCCCAGAGCCAGAAGCCATCCATGGGGCAGCCAAGCCAGCGCCAGAGGGGAAGACAAACGAACTGACGGTTTCTTCGGGAACCATCTGCATGCTGCCAAACAGGGAACCGGCAACGTGCTGACTCTCCAATCCACCGGCCATCTTGAAGGTGGCAGCGGTGACAGAGTCTTCGGCGACTTTGCTAGTGGCACCCCACATTCCAGCTCGCTTGTAAGGTTCGTTGAGCTTGTAGATGGTCTTACCGTGCAAGTCCATGTCAAACGGAACGGTGACAAAAATATCTTCGATCCAATCGGAGGGGTAGGTCGGGGGGATGGTGACGGATGCGGAAGACGCCAATGCTAGCCAGCGACCGTCGGAGGTACGGTAGCCCACCTGGACGATGTAGGAGCGATCGCTAACCGGGATCGGCAGATACCATTCGCGAGCCAGCTCGTCGATGGGAAATTCTTGCAGACTGTGATAGCCCTGAGAATTGAAATCTAGATCGGTGACGTCATAGAGACGCAAAGATAATTGTTGGCCACCTTGGTTGCGCAGCTCTTCCTTATGGTTGTTGGGTACATCCCAATAGGTGTATGCCCACTGAGGATCGCGAGGCAACAGGGTGATGCGACTTTCCCCGTAGCCACCTGGTAATTCGCCCAGATCTGCATCGACGTCACTCAACTCAACGGTGTCTCTAACACCGCCGGCGTGAAACTTGTTAGCACTCACAACTTCTTTGGACTCCATTTCGGGAGCAGGCATGTTGCCAACAGACGCAGAAGCTTTTGCTTCGGCGGTAGAGATTGCCTTCACCAATTCTTCTTTGCGCATGCGACTGTAGCGGGAAACCGAGTATTCGGACGCCAGAACTCGGAGCTGGCGGAGAGTCATGTTCTCCAGGGGCGGGTGTTCTATGGCCATTGTGCAGACTTAACCTTAATGCTGTAGGGCAGATCGAAATCGTAGATATCGAGGAGCAAGTGGGCGGCAAGATCGCTAGATCGCAAGCGTAGGAGCATGACTGGCAGATATCGGGGACTGGCAGATATCTATTGCTGGCAAAGGAGTAGCCCGAAGACGTGCATACGAATGTTGCGATTTCACCGCACTATATTGCGGTGAACCTACCGACAAAATCGGATACGCAATTCGCAGTACAATCGACCGAAACAATCACCAGACCCAGCAAGCCCATCCCTCTTAGGGGATCGTTTGGGATCGCTTAATATGTCTCCATAATGCACAGACCTTATGAAATGGTCAAGTACGGGGATCGACTGGGATCGCAGTTAGGCATCCTGGGATCGGCATGATGCTTCCATTGGCGATCCGGTGGAAAAAGCTATACAGGGCAATGCATATTGCGCTCATCGATCCCGTTACAGTCCTGAGTGGCGGGTCAACACTATTACTCTAAACAGAAGCAAGGGCGAGCCTCTGCGTGCCAAACCCCGATCTCCGAATCGTCAATTATTGCTGCGACTTCGCAGTATCGCGGTATGGATACGTGCTGAATTCTGAACATGCCTATACTGCGATGAAGCAGATTAAGGAGTGACAACTATTGGCGTTTGAATACCAACGTATTGTCCGATTTGGGGACACAGATGCCGCAGGTGTGATGTACTTTGCCAACACATTCAACTTCTGTCACGAAGCTTACGAAGCCTCTCTGGCGGCATCCAACATTGATTTGGAGCAGTTCTTTAGTCGGCTGGAGGTGGCAGTACCGATTGTGCATGCAGAGGCCAATTACTTTCAGCCGTTGCGCTGTGGAGAATCCGTGCAATTGTGCCTGGTGCCTCGCCAAGACAGCGATACCAGTTTCACGATCGCCTACACCCTCTACGTTCATTCTCCGGATGAGAGTCCCCCCACTCAACCCACAGTCGATTTGACCAATCCCGATCGACAAAACCCTCACCTACCGATTGCGGGTGGAGGCGATCGCCTAGTGGGCAAAGCGTCGACAAAACACGTCGTGATTGACCCTGAATTGCAACGTAAAGTAGCGCTGCCCCCAGAGCTGCGAGGGTGGCTGAAGCGCTGGGGATAAGGCATGCTGTCGCGAATAACGAGCAACGGGTTCTGTTTCGGAGCTTGGTGTGAATGAGGCGAGATGGCAGTCTGAGTCTCTGTGCTTACCTTGGTTGGTGAACTGATGCTCACCGATACTCCGTTAAATCAAATGTCGTCATTTTCCTCCACCGATCGTCATTGCTGTGAGGTGGCACTTGGGATAATGGCGAAGTTATGGAATGTTCAGGAGTGTTGCTTAACGAGAGGCCAATGCTGTTCATTCAAAGAGATTGCTGGGCACAACACTATGCTCCGAAAATGGATGAAAGATGCCGGTCTCGTTGGCAGACAACAAACGATTCCTGGAGGTTGAATGAAGCCGACATTTACGTCGGAATTGTTTTGAAATACTTGTATCAAGCGCTAGATTCAGCCGGAAACACACTGGACCTTTTGTTGACAGCTAGCCGGGATAGCAAAGTCGCAAAACGATTTCTGTGTCAGGTCTACACTCAAACGCCGAGAGTCACCAATAGCGACAAGAATGAAAGCTATGTCAAAGCTATCGCAGAGCTGAAAAGTCAGGTTAGCTTCCAGACAACTGCAAGCACTGCCCGGTGAAATACCTCAATAGTGGAGCAGGATTAGCCGAGTTCTTCGATGGAGAGTCAAAGCTAGTCAGCATTTCAAAAAACTTCTGGAGCGATCGACGAACCCTCAATGGGCATGAAACTATCAACATGATTTGCAAGGGGCAGCTGGATGGCGTTGCTCGGGGAGGCGTTGTTGCACAGAACAACTTCGTTTCTCAGCTCTTTGGGATTGCTGGATAAAAATCCAGGAGCTTCGACAAGATCTTGCAGCTTACGACTTTAACGTAACAGAACCAGTAGGTTTACATACGTAATCATATTTATCCATCTGGGTAATATTATCTTGTTCCTGCCGAAAAAATACTGATACACGGGTGACATTGCTTAAATTGACGAATTTATAAATTAAGAGGAATGTCAAGATGGATAACGAGAACATAAAGCTAGTACTGACTGAGAAATATGGACGCGGAGAAAAAGATTTTCGAGAATTCCAGGATAGACTTCAGTTAGTGAGGCTTTCAAATTTAATTTTCGATACCTGTGATTTTTCACAAGTCATATTCAATGATTCTTCTTTGTCTAACGTCATCTTTAGAGAGTCAAACTTTAATGAAACCTGTTTTGTAAGAATAAGATTCATTCAAAGTACTTTTTATGGATGCACTATGAAGGGTGCGAATTTTAGCTTAAGTTCATTTACAGGATGCGATCTCAGTCGCTGTATTCTCACAGAATCAAATTTTGAAGGTTCTATTCTAAAGGGCTGCAGTCTTGATAAATCAATCCTTATAGGGTCGACATATAATGAAAAAACTGTTTTCCCACAAGGCTTCGACCCAATTCAACATGGAATGCTTTCAGCATCAGACGAATCCCTTCTAGAGAAGAGTAGATCTAGAAATAAGGCTATAGAGCGACCGACCTTAAATCTAGAGACCAATCCTAGAATAGCCCAACAAAGCCGATCGCAAGAATCTAAATCTGTATTTATTTTGTCCCCGATTGAAAAACAAATAAAATCTGATAAGCCTGCTAAAAAAAATGAAGATAAGCTGTCAACGAAAAAAATGTATTTTAGAGGACGCCTTGTGGGGGAGTGATTTAGAAAACGGGCTTTTTCGGATTAGTTCGGAAGGTTCTGTTTCAAAGCTTGGCGTGTGAATGAGACGGGATGGCAGTCTGAATCCCCTTGCTTCCATTGGTTGGCGAACTGATGCTCGCCGATACTCCATTTAAATTAAATGTCGCCATTTTCCTCCATCGATCGTCATCAATGTAATGAGATGGCCCGAGTACAGAACAAAAGCTTGAAAAGGAATAGAGGTGGGGGTTCGTAGGATAACCACAACCAAACGAATCCCCCATGGACAAGGTCAACCTGCTCAGAAAGCGTCTGCGAGTCCACTTCCCGTAGCATGGTGCTCGTTTGAGCTTTATCGCCATGTTTCCGATGGCCTTGATTCGAGTCAGAACTGTGGACTTTAGCCAACTAGCCATCGCCTTCAGTGGCAATGCGCTAGTTGAATCTAATTACAAACGCATCCAACGCTTCTTCAAGGGATTTGATGTGGATGAAGCAGCCGTGGCCAAAGCACTGGTAGCCATCCTCGAGTTCCCCGACAATGATGACGTACGCTCATTCATTACTCGACCTGATTCAATTCGGGTTCGAGACCCTAGCGATTTTCTGAGTACTTGATGCATGAGATGGCAGTGCCCTTGACTTATCCTCGGGCTTTGATTCCCATGGGGTCGAATGGGCTACTGCCTGCTTCTAGATATGCCGAGGTGACCGGCGTCTTGCTTAATGAATGACATTCACTAGACGTGGCTTATTTCTCAATCGATCCATACTGAAGAGTGTGTCTGAGAAGTACCGACACTGACACGACGCATGCTTTCATTAAGCGGCTAATTAACGTAGCCGCGTTTTAAGGAGATAGATTGATGCCCAAAGCAATATGGAATGGTGTCGTCGTAGCGGAGAGCGATCGCTGCGAAGTGGTAGAGGGTAACCAGTATTTCCCTTCAGATTCCATCAAGAGCGAGTATTTCCAAGACAGCAGCACAACAACCGTATGTGGCTGGAAGGGGGTCGCCAACTACTACACACTGAATGTCAATGGAGACACCAATCCTGATGCTGCTTGGTACTATGCTGAGCCCAAGCCTGCGGCAAAGAAAATCAAAGGTCATGTAGCGTTTTGGAAAGGGGTTCAGGTCAAGGTCTAGAACCTCCTGAGAGAATCCTAAATTTCGACTGATGCTAGGTCGCGCAGAACAACAAAACTTCCCCACATCCAACGGCATTCTGAAATGTCGTTGCTGATTTGCCGAGAGATGGCAGTCTTAAACGTGGGCATAACACAGCATCAGTCTGAGAAACCAACAGCCGTCGGTTATTGACCTACGTCAGTTCGAAGGAGCCACTTGAGCGGGATATTTGCTTCGCCGCACAACGCAACTATCAGGGTTGTCGTCTCTTTCTCCCTTCTCCCAATGCGGGAGAAGGGGTGGGGATGAGGGTTGTCGAAATCAGTTTGACCTGGCCTTGTTGTCATCTGAGATCGGTTGCCGTTAGGTGGTTTCAGCCTTTAGGCTGGCGGTGATTCGTGCTTACGGCAGGCAACAATGAGATACGCGATCGTTGGTACGGGAGCGCTGGGTGGTTACTACGGAGCTTGTCTGCAACGGAGCGGAGCGGATGTTCACTTTTTGCTAAATAGCGATTTCAATCGCGTCAAAGAGTTCGGCTTGGTGGTGGAATCCATCAACGGAGACTTTACGCTTCCCAGAGTGAATGCCTATCGCAGCGCTGCCGAGATGCCCCCTTGCGATGCGGTGATCATCTGCCTCAAAACCACCCAAAATCATTTACTCCCCCAGCTCATGCCGCCGCTATCTGCCAATGCTGCGGTTTTGACCTTGCAAAATGGTCTGGATGAAGAGCCGGCGATCGCTGCCTTGCTTGCCGAGCGATTGGGTCATTCGGCAGGAACTGCGGTTCGCGTCGCAGGGGGAACCGCACATATCTGCTCCAATAAGATCGGCCCCGGGCACATTCGCCATTCTGATTACGGTCGTGTCAATATGGCGGCTTATTTCCCCGGTTATGAAGTCCCTGGTTATGGTGTTTCTGGACAGAGCCCTGAAGGAGTAGCGAGCGGTATCCCGAATTGGCTGCAGGCGATCGCCACTGATTTTGAAGCCGCTGGAATTGAGACGACGTTGTCCGAAAACTTGTTGGAGGTGCGCTGGCACAAGCTGGTGTGGAATATCCCGTTTAACGGGCTATCGGTGATTATTGACGCGAAAACTGACGCCATGATGTCCAACGAATCGACACGAGGGCTGCTAGAGCAACTCATGCAAGAAGTTGTCGCAGGAGCTGCAGCCTACAACGTCAGCATTTCACCAGATTTTGTGCAATTAATGCTGGATAGTACTGCCGT